>NZ_JBQEPX010000002.1:0-533267 GCF_052046015.1 Agrobacterium sp. 22094
CCGTCGCCTTTGCCACGCATCGCACGGCGGACGGATTGCAGCAGTATGCGGAGCGAAACAGCATTCGCTTTGCCAATGATCGAGAGCAGGCCTGTGCCGATCTGATCCGGGATTATCTTGCCGATCGGGCGCAGAACCCGGAAGGCTCCCGCATTGCATTAGCCCATCGCCGGGTGGATGTTCGTGCTATCAATGACGGCATTCGAGATGCGCTGCAGGCTGAAGGATTGCTGGCGAAAGGCGATGGTCAAGCTGGCAGTCAACAAGGATACGGAGAGGCCCAAGGAAACCGTGAGATCATCTATCAGACCGTCAACGGCAAGCGTGCCTTCGCGCCTGGCGACCGCATCGTCCTTCTGGAAAACAATCGCGATCTCGATGTGAAGAATGGCATGCTGGGAACAGTGGAAGCCGTCGAGCCGAACGCACTACATCTGCGGCTCGACGGATCTTCGGGCGGACCAAACAACGTCCGCCATCTCGCTCTACCCGTCAAAGATTACCAATCCTTTGATCATGGCTATGCCACCACCATCCACAAAGCCCAGGGCGCCACCGTCGACCGCGCTTTCGTCATGGCATCCTCCACCATGGACCGGCATCTGACCTATGTCGCCATGACGCGTCATCATAAGGATGTGACGCTGTATACTGGCCGCGATGAGCTGAAGGACATGAAGGAGATGGTCGCCAGCATGGGGCGCTCCGGCGTCAAGGAAACCACGCTCGACTATAAGCAGGTGTTTGCTGAACGGCGCGGATTGCAGGCGAGAGCAAGCGGGACGAGCGAGCTTGAGGTTGCCACAATCGGAGCGAAGGTCCTTCAGCAGGAACGTGCGGTCGAGCAACCGCAACCGCTCGAACAAACGCTCTCACAGAACAACGACACCCCTGCCCCGCTCGCACCAGCGATCACGCATTACGACCAAACCATCGACGAGGTCGCCTGGCACAATGCCATGCCGCATCTGGAGAGTGAGATCCCGCATCTGCAATTGATGGCAGGCTCGGTCTATCAGGATCCCTTTACCGTTGCTCTCACCTTCAAGGGCCTCATCCTGGATGACAAAATAGACAAAGGCGAACTGGTCACAGCGGTCAGAGAGCGGCCGGAGCAGTTTGGGGGCTTGCGTGGCAAGACCGGCCTGTTCGGCGACAATGCAGAGCGCAAGCAGGCACTGAGTAGAGCACAAGGCCTCTCCAGCCATGTCGGGTATGCGGCAGAAACCTGGGAGCGACGTTTGGACGAAGCGCGCCGGTCGGAAGAATGGCAGCGCGAGAAGCGCGACATCGTCGAGGTGCCGGCTCTCACACCCAAGAGCGAGGAGATGCTGAAAGCGTTCGACCAGCTCGACAGCGGCCAGAAGCCGCAGTTCCTTGAGCGGATGATGGAGACGCCGGAGGGTCGACAGGCGCTCGCCGAGTCAGCCGCGATCGCTAACGCGCTCGATAAACGATTCGGGACGAGCAACAGGCGAGAGCTGGAGAAGATGGTTATGCGGCTGGGCAAGGATCAGCTTCAGAACGTCGATCGCATCAGGAATGTCGCGCGGCTGGTTGAGCGGGCACATACGGCTGAGCAGAGAAGGACGTATCAGCTCGAGCAGTCGCTGCGGAAAGGGTTAGAGCTCGGGCGTTGAACGGCTCGATATGGTCAATGCGTTGCTGAAGTCGTTTGCGGAGAAGCCGAACGGACGGCCAGAAAAACGGCTGCGTTTCGGTCTTGCTGTCCCGTATTTGACAGGATGCGGATAGCGAACGTCTGCATTTCCAGCGGCCACGATCACCTCCTTCTCACCTGCCACACGGTAACCGCCTGGCCGGCTATACGGCGGCGGTGTCATCTGGCCGAGCCCGGTTACGGCCAAGTTTTCAAATCGGACGCATTGTTCGCCGAATCGTCGGGCGCAAGGTGCTGCTGCATCGAGGCATGTCCTCCCGCCGATGACACCAGCACCGTGTAGATGCTCTTGCGCGCGGGTTCTTAACGCGATCCATTGCCGCCATGAGCTTGTCGAGACCATCATTCGCGATCGTAGAACCACTTTTCACGGTAGTTATCCAGCGTCACGGCAACCACTTGTGGCGTGATCTGTCAGGACAAAACGAACGTGGCGATGTTCCGGCACTCATAACAGAAGAATACGAGGCGAAGGATTGCCAACTTCAGCTCAGCCGGAAAACGATGGAGGCCGACAAGCGTTCTGCCAATGTAGTTCGCGACATATTGTTCGGCTGCTTAGATGTAGAGCATGATCAAAGCGTCTCCGTCGCCGTGATCGATGCGCAAATGTCGTTTCGCCAGTTCCGGCGTGATGCCCGTCGCTCGGCTGCTTCCTGTAAAAAAGCTATATTCTGGGTCTCCTGTAAGGTTTTCCCGCGCCGGTCCCTTGAAATGCAAGTGAATTGGAGATCACCGCCGACAGATTCCATTAAGCGGGTGGTGATAGGTCCGTCGGATACTTGCTCGCTAAACAAGGAGGATAGAAATGCGCGTTATAAGATCCAAGGCTGACCTCGAAGAACTTAAAGAAGACCGGTCTCTGGTATCGGTGTATGTTGACCATGGATATTCAGTAGAAAACATCGAACTCGTCCTTCGTATGAAGCGCGCCTTCGACGCTCACGTTGCCGATGCATGGCATATGCTCATTCCGTGCAGTGAGGGCTACAGAGTGGACTCTTGGATAGACGCTGATGCATTCGGCTATCAGTTGAACCGGCAACTTGCGCGGGAGTATCAAGTTAGAGAGAACCATCTCCCTGCACTCGTTTTCGAGTTCGATCCCGACAAGGAATATTTCTACGTCGCTCTTGGTCAGAAGACGGAAGACAAACGAACCGAAATGATCAGACATATCGCCACGATGGCGGTTGAGGAGCAGGAAAAGGGATCCAAGGACGCAATCGAGTTCCGGGGCCGGCTGCATCAGAATATTGCCATCTACGCTAGGCAGCAGAAGGCGCTCACGATCATCTCTAAGACATCTTCCCGCCTCGCTGACTTGATTGGCCTTGGTGCAAATCTTAAAGGCCTGATTGACAACCATTAGTATCGCTCACTTTGCTGACCAATGCCGCCGTCCCCTGCGGCATGAGCAAGGGCAGCCTCGACCTTTTCCTCTGACGCGGACGCCAGGTGAAAAAGCACGGTCGGGCTGGTCGCAAGTTCGACCGCTCGCTGACGATAAGCCTCGAGGTTTCAAGCAACAGCACTATAGCTTCGGGCCGTCTTCGATGAGATATCGCATCGCTGTGAAACCCATTTTTCGACCGTCCCCGGCTCGACGAGTTCCGACGTGTTCTCCAGCGCGGCGCCCAAATCGTAAGCTTGCTGCAAAGGCGGCCTTCGCAAAGAGGACTGCTCAACTAACAAAGGTGCATTCGGCCGCGCCGTACGGAATATTCCTGACGCTGAATACGACACGATGCTTGCTGCCGGCTTTGCTCATATCCTCGGAAATCGTGATCGAGAGCGCCCAACGCCGGATCCTGTCGAAGAGGCGCGTGTAGGATTTGGCGATAACCCGCAGATGCCTTTTGAGATCGACAGCATCGATCGGCGCATCGTGTCGCAAGTGGTGCAGCGCCCCTTCCGGGACAGAGCATTCTCCGCAGCCATAAAGACGGCCTACCACGACACATGCGCTGTGACCGGCCTCAAGCTTTTCGACGGCGGCGGACGATCGGAGGTGCAAGCCGCCCACATCCGCCCGGTGGCCCATGGCGGTCCGGACAGCGTTCGCAACGGCCTTGCACTCTCTGGCACCGTACACTGGATGTTCGATCGCGGCCTGGTTTCGGTTGACGACGAGTACAGCCTGTTGATCGCAAGCGGCGGCGTTCCTGATACCATCACGCGGCTCATCAATCCGGAGCGACGTCTCCTCGTCCCATCACGCCCTGACGACCGGCCGCACTCGCAGTTTTTGCAATACCACCGTGAGACGGTCTTCAAGGGATGACGAGGCGGAAATTATTTCCGCCAAAGAGGCCGATCCTCAATCTTCGCCGAAGAAATCTTCATCCAGCCGCTTGAATTCGACAGTCCGGTAGCTGCGGACGCCGACGCCGTGTTCGATCATCAGGTCGGCCAATTCCTGCCCGTCGATGAGGATGATGCGCTGGGCCAGATGCCTGACGTAGTCCCGAGCTGGTTGGCTGAATGTGGAGGTGGTGACGAAGACACCCTTGGTGGCACCGAGGCCGACGAGGCCTCCGACGAAGCCGTTGACATCCGGGCGCCCAACGGCATTGCCGGGGGCGTAGCGCTTGGCCTGGACATAGATGCGGTCGAGGCCGAGGCGATCTTCGTTCACTATGCCATCGACACCGCCGTCACCGGAGCGGCCGAGCTGCGCTGCGGCATCCTTGTGGCTGCCGCCATAGCCCATGGCAACTAGGAGGTCGACGATAAGCTGCTCAAAGAAGGCAGGACTGTTGGCGAGGATGCGCTGAAGCAACTCATCGCGCAAGGCAGCCTGCATGGACGCATAAGCCACATCGATCTGCTCTTCCGGTGTCGTCCGGGCAGAGATGTCTTGGACGGGCTTGGCAGGAATGCAATCCTCTTCTGCTGCCGCGCCTTCGCTTCTGTAGAATTCTCGGAACTCAGGCTCATGCATCAGCAGAGCCACATCGATACGTTCCGGAGACATCGCCAGCAGCGCCTTGCCCTTGTCAGTTGCAACAAAACGACCGCGTGCGGGCGAGGCAACCAGCCCGGCCTTGCTCATATAGAACTTTGCCCAGTGGATGCGGTTGTGCAGCAGGCGCTGCCGCCCGCTCGGCAGAAGCTCATCGCGCTCTTCCTGGGTCAAGCCAAGTTCATCGCCTATGCGCTCTGCAACGTCGGCCACGCGGGTTTCACCGGCAGCAGCCATACGGAGGACAGGAAGCATGAGGGTCTGGTAATCGGGTATTGGCATGATGGCCTCACAGTCGCTCAACGTCTTGGACACAGTCCATGAGTCGCCGAAACTCGGGGTTGGGCATGTCACTTTTCCACTTGTTGATAAAGCGGCAGACCACCTGCAAATTGCCCTTCGCGTATTGCCCATTGCTGTCTATGCGGTCCAATGACGCCAGCATCTGTTTGTCGGTTTCCATACCGAGAAATTGTAGTGGCAACCCGGAAAGCGCGCATAGTTGGTCCTGCATTTCAATAAGTTCTCGAATAAGCCGCTCGAGATCGCCATCTGAAAGCAGAAGATCCTTGTTCTTCACAAACTTGATGGCCATTTGTCCGTTAGAGACTGACGTCGTGTACTTCGCCGTCTGGACCATCGACAAAACGGATTTATCAAGAGCGGACAACGCACTAAGTGGCTCCGCCTGCGACTTGCTTTCCGCGATTTTCTGTCGCCAAGCAGCTTTTTGGTGCCAATGCTCTAGCTCCAGATCTTGCACCAATGCCATCGCATATTCAGCATTTTCACTGCTCAACTGTTGAAGCGTGCCCTCGGTGAAGAGAAACTCACGCCCCTTCGGGTGGAGGCCCCTCCATAAAAGTTGATGCCCTTGGAATGTAACATTCCGCCATGGCTCGCATGCCTTGAAGCAGACGATCACATCGCGTCTGTCTGGCAGCGGCTCAAACTGTCGTTCAAAGATGGGCGCTTCTGCGAGTGACTTTGTCCACCATAGCTGGTCCTTTTCGCGGTGGATCCAAATGTCACCCTCTGTTTCGGCAATGGCCGACATGAGATTATACCAGCGCGATGCAACAGACCTTGTCGGAGTTGCACCAGCAGCCGTTAGCCCTTTAAGAGAGTGCTCGATAAACCCTTCACGGTTTCCGCTTTTCCAGAATTCGAACGCCTCAACGTTCATCATCGTGGCAACGGCGCCTCTTTCAAGACAGGATGGCCATGCCCAGTTGCCGCGACCAAAATTGGCGATGAACACGCGCGAAGTGTTATGAATGGAGTTCGAAGAAACGGATCGCGTTGCGAGGCTCCGCTCGCTAGCGACGACCGGTGGGGGTGCTGATCCTCCCACTGTTGCAGCTTTGCGGAGCGACAGTCTGAACTGGTATGGCGACAACTGCTGGAAAACCACCACATCGCCAAGGTTAGCTCCGGTATCTTCGAAGAAGGTACGAACGAAGGAGCGATTCTGAAAAAAATTACGAGGCGCGCCGTCCTCAGTTGTCGGGACATATGTGTCGATCCGAAGATCCTCGTACTCGAGTGAAATCCGGTTCGCAGGAGGAGAATTCCGTGTGGAGCCTCCGAAGACGTCCGGCGGGAGTTGGTCCCGAAACGATGTGATGTAGATATGGCCCGACTTGAGATTGGCCTCAGTCAAAGCGCTCTCATAAACCTTCATGCCTTAGCACCCCGCCTGCGTTTGCCCTTCGGCTCTGCCTCGCGCTTGGCGTGGATGCGGGCGAGCAGGTGTTCGGCGGGTTCGTCGTTTTCGTCCTGAGGGACCAGTTCGCCGCGGAAGGCTTTAGCAAAGATTGCCTCGTCCAGCCGGTCCACCAACTCCAGCGCGCGCTTTGCCTCTTTCGCCAGCCGGTCGATTTTCGCGAAAGCGGATTCGATGCGGCGGACAATTTCGTCTCGCAATTCAAAGTCCGCATATGGGATGAAAAGTGAAAGGAGACTTTTCTGCCCTATGTTTCGCATGGATAGCTGATTACCAGACGAAATGTTCATAAGAGCCTCACGCCCCATCGGTGATCGCAAGTACCACAGGAGCCACTTGTCTATCGGCTCGCGGAACTCGAGTCTGAGGATTTTATCGCTTAGGTATAAGTTGTCCGGAGTATCCCCTACGATGACAACGGCACCCACCAATTCGATCGTGTTCGCACGGGAAAACAGAAAATCGCACGACCTTATGCGCGTGTCCTCTTCGGGTTCGAAGTCCGACGGAAGCGTCTTTGACTGGTCTGGACGAAATTCACCCCAGGTTACCGCGCTTACCTTCACGACTCCTTTTTCATCCGAACGCGGCGGTCTTTCTTCGCAACGCAAGTTCTTGCCTGCTTTAATGCGCACAACAAGTTCATTCAACTCCTTGCGACCCAACTGCCCGCTGAAGGCCTTGCTGAGCACGGCCTGTTTGTAGCGTGAGACGAGGGTTTCGATGCGGGCGAGTTGGGTGCGGGCGTGAGCGGATTTCGCATTCAGCGCATTCAGCTTGGCCACGATGCGCTTTTGCTCTGCCAGGGGCGGGATTGGAATCCTGTGGTTGAGTAGATCGCTGTCTGTAATGGCCGGATAGAGGGTCCCGTCCTGCTTCAGACTAAGTGGACGTATAAACCCTTCTGATCGAACAAGGGGGAACAGAAAATCCGACAGAACTGCGTGCGACGGGCGCAGTACCGCAATGCCGGTCGAAGTGATTTCGCCGTCCAGCTCATCGGGGACCAAAGCGATGTTTTTCAGATAAGTCCTAACGGTCGAGAACAAGACGTCTCCGCTACGAATTCTCCTCTTTGCCCTAGACGGCGCGTCACGGCCAAGAGTCGTCTTAGGGTTTTCAATTGAAAAGGTCTTGTTGTTAATCGAGCCGATGTCGACGTATCGAAACGCGAGGTCAATCTCCTTAGTTGGATCGCAGTTTTCCGTGGGCTGAACTACTTCCCGCACCTCAGCCTCAACCCACCCCTTCGGCAGCCCGCTCATTCCGCCGCCTCCGGCAAAATCTCCTCGCCCAGCTCCGCCATCAGCGCCTCGATCTCCAGCGTCGCGGCCTGAAGATGGCCCAAAATGGCGGCGGCGATGTCGTCGGGTTCGATGAGACCTTCTTCCGCCTCTCCCTCGGCCTCTCGCAGCCAGGCGATATCGAGGTTGTCGCCACGGGCGGCTATAGCCTCGCGGGTGAACATGCGCCAGCGGCCGGCTTCGCCTTCATCCGGGCCGCGCTCCTTGCCGTAAGGGTGTTTGCCGAAGGCATGTTCGAAGCCTTCGAAATGGGCTTGCGTCAGCGGCGTGGTCTTGCCGAATTTCGGCATCTGGGCGCGCAGGTCATAGATCCATACGGATTTGGTGTTGCCGCTCTCGGTCTTGGCCCGCGTCAGGAAGATCACATTGGTCTTCACTCCTTGCGCGTAAAAGATGCCGGTCGGCAGGCGCAGGATGGTGTGCAACTCGCACCAGTCCATCATCATCCGGCGCAATTCGCGCCCGCGCCCGTCTTCAAACAGCACATTATCCGGCACGACGATCGCTGCGCGGCCACCGGGCTGCAGTGCGCGGATGCAGTGTTCGACAAAGGGAAGCTGGTAGGAGGAGACGTTTGCGGTGACGGAGAGGTCATCGCGGGTTGGCGCGCCGCCTGCCGGGCCGAAGGGCGGGTTGGTGAGGATGAGGTTGGCGCGGCCAAGACCCTTGCCCTTGTCTGAGAGCGTATCGCCGAGATCGACATGATCGCCGTCGATGTCGTGCAGATAGAGGTTCATCAGCAGCAGGCGCAGCGTGCCGGGCACGTTTTCCATGCCGTGAATGGCGCGGCGCTTCTGGAACTCCTGCTCCTTCTCGCCGAGATCGAGATAATCATCGGTGCGCGCCTTCATGTAGCGATCGGCGGCAATCAGAAAGCCGCCGGTACCAGCGGCGGGATCCTGAATGACTTCGCCGGGCTGTGGCTGCATCAAGCGGACAAGAAGTTCGATCAGCACGCGGGGTGTGAAATACTGCCCGGCGCCGCGCTTGGTTTCTTCCGCGTTCTTCTGCAGCAGGCCTTCATAGAGATCGCCGAACTGATCGCGCTCCTCGGAGAACCAGTCTAGCTCGTCGATAGCGGTAACCAGCGTTGTCAGGTTCTGCGGCTCGCGCAGGAAGGTGGAGGCGTTGTCGAAGATCTTCTGGACCATTTCCGGCAGAGGGCGGGCATCGCCATAACGCTTGCGCTCTTCCGAGCTGGCGCCGTCGCCGGGCGAAAGCACGAGGGCATCGTCCTGTCCCAGCCGGGTGCTCGAGGCGCCGAGGGTGACGAGAACCTTGCGGTAATGTTCGAGCTTCGCCAGACCGTTCGCCGAGACCAGATCCGCCCAGCGCATGCCCTTGGGCAGGCTGCCTGTCTCGCGGTTGCGCTCGGCCATCATCTTCAGGAACAGCAGATAGGTCAGCTCGGTGACATATTGCTGATAGGTGATACCGTCCTTGCGCAGGACCGTGCAAAGGCGCCAGAGTTTCTGGACGATGGCATTGGCATTCATGGCATGATTCTTTTCGGATCGGGGATCGTTATTGCGGTTTTAGCGAGCGAGCGGCTCGGGTCAACGCCAGTCTGAGGATCAGGCGGCGGGCGGCGCCCAGATCGCCTCGTTGAAGGCGTGCAGGACTTCATCGAGTTCTCCATCAAACTCCTGCGCGATGCGCTTGAAGCCCCCCTTGTCGGCAAAAGCGCCCTGGTCGAGCAGCGTCGGATCTGCGACAGGCTTGTCCTTCAAGGCACGCCCAATGCGGCGCAGCCATTCCTTCTGCTTTTGGGTCCAAGATCGAGAAGCCTCAATCTTGACGATCGCATTATCGACGCGGGTGGCGTAAGGGATGAGCGGGTCGCCCAAAGCTGCCTGGCGGACGAAGCCGATGATATGGGCGGCGATATCGGCATTGCGAGCGCGGCCATAGGCAGCGCGCAGCATGGCTTCCGAATAGTTCTTCTCGTCGAGCAGGCCTGCGAGTTCGGAAAGCTCCTTGCGGGTGAGATCACGCGGGCGCTGGGTGACGGCAATCAGCGCCGGGACCTGGTTCATGTTTTCGCGTACGAAGCGTTCGAAGCCGGTGATGTAATCCTCCGGCGTCGTGTTCTTGCCGAAGATTTCTTCGATGCGCAGCAGTTCGTCCTCATGGGTGGAGATCGCTACGCCATCACTCTTCGTCGTGATGAGCGGGCGGCGCTCCAGCAGTTCGACAGCCCGAGGATGGGCCGCCAACCACGTCTGAAGCTCGCTACCGGAACGAGTGGAGAGCCGTTGCAAGGCTGCGTCAGGGCTTTCGCCGGTCTGTCGCTCGAAGCTTTCTCGGGTGTCTTCATCCATGCGCTTCACCAGGCTGCGCATGCGCACGATGACCTGGCCGGCAACCCATTGTTTGTCTTCTTCGGTTTCCGCCTTCTGAAAGTCTGCCACAAGTTGACCAAGCGCAATATCCGGCTTGACGACGACGGGTCGCATATCGCTCATTTCTTGTAATTCGGCATAGAGATCGACGGCATCGAAGATACGGAAATGCTCTTTTCTAATATCGGGGCAGAGTCGCGTGGCACGGCCTATCATCTGGTCGTAAAGGATGCGGCTCTTGACCCTACGGACGAAAACGAGATTGCAGATGGATGGCACGTCCACGCCGGTGGTCAGCAGATCGACCGTGACCACGTATTTCGGATAGGGGTCGTTCTTGAACTTCAGGATCAGATCATCTGCCTTGTCGACCGTACCGGTGATTTTGGCTACCATGCCATGCGGCACGGCGTCTGCGCCGTATTCTTCCCGAAGTTCCTCGGCCAGCAACCGCACGATGTCGTCCGCGTGGGCATCGCGCGCGGCAAAGATCAGCGTCTTTCCAGCCTTGGATGGCGGGATTTCGGTGGCGATCGCCCGGCAGACGATGCGATTGAAAGCCTCCGAATAGACGCGCCTGTTGAACTCGGCAAGATCATAATCCAGCGAAACCTCGTCGGGCAGTTCGAAGAGATCGATCTGACCGGTCTTGCGGTCGATGATCTCGACTTCCTCGCCACCCTTGAAATGGATACCGGCTTCCGACAGGGCGGTGGTAATGCGCCTCGGTGGCAGGTGGTCGTTGAGATAGCCTTCGACGACAGCCTGGCGGTAGCCATAATGGAAGACTGGATGGCCGAAGATCTCACGGGTGTGCAGCGCGGGTGTCGCCGTAAGCGCCACCTTAACCGCATCGAAGTAATCAAGGATCTGGCGGTAGGCCGACTGGTAGTCGTCGATGTTTCGAAAGCCGATATCACTTTCGCGCAGCTCAGCATCCAGCGTATAGCCGCGATGGGCTTCGTCCACGATGATGCAGTCAAAGGTGCCAGGCGTCGGACGCTTTGTCGGGTCAGCTTCGTTCAAGATGCGGGAAATCAGCGACTGTACGGTCGCGACCTGCACCTGATCCTCATCCTCCGGCAGCTTTTGCTCCAGCCCGGCAACCTTGTATATCTGGGCGAAGTTCAGCATGCCCTCGATCTCGGTGGTTTCGAGCGCGTCGCTTGTCTGTCGGCCGAGCGCCTTTCGGTCCACGAGGAAGAGGATGCGGCGGAAGCGCTTGTGCTTCAACAGGCGATACATCAACGCGATCGCCGTGCGCGTCTTGCCCGTGCCGGTCGCCATGGAAACGAGGATGTCGCGTTGGCCGGCAACTACGGCGTCTTCAATCGCTGAGATCGCCTCTTCCTGGTACGGGCGCATCCGGCCTTTGCCGAAGCTTTCTTCGGCCAGCCCCTGAGCTGCGGTATCGACATCGGTGGTCAGCTTGTCGAGAAGATCCTTCGGCGAGAACCAGCTTGTCATCGGGACGGGGTGGTTGGTCTCCCGCCGTACATCACAGTACCAAATGCCGGATTTTGTCAGCCACTGGCGAACATAGGGTCGACCGTTCGTCGCGAAGACGAATGGCACGCGGAAGGGCTCGTTCAGACCGCGTTTCCAAGGGCCATCCGGATGGATCTCTTCCGGGGAAAGCACGATGGTCCGAGCGTAACGCTCAGCCTGATGGAGGGTGGAGGGAACGTCGACGCTCTCACGTTTGGCCTCAAGGACGCCGACGCAGGTTAAGCTGACGAACAGTACATAGTCTGCCCGACCACCATCCGACGGCCATTCGGCGATCGCGAGATTACGTCCCTCCTGCGGACGCGCGCCTTTTTGATAGGTCAGGTTATCGCTATCCGCCTCCCAGCCGGCATTGACAAGCTGAACGTCAATCAGACGACGTGTCTGGCGCTCATCCAGTTCCAGGCGAGCCGCCGCCTGAAGACCTGCCTGTTTGAGCTCAAACTGAATTTGATCGGGCTGAGCCTCCGCCACCTTCTGCAGTTCGGCAAGCTTGCGGGAGAGCGCGACCTGATTGGCCTCCATCTGAACCGCAGCCCGTTCCAATACTTCACTATCGGCCGCCGCCTGCCGAGCTAGCTCTTCGGCAGCGGCACGCGCCTTGGCGAGTTCCTCAGACGAAGCATGAGCAGCGGCCAGCTTTTCCTCGGCTTCCCGGACTTGGGTCCGAAGAGCTGCGAGCTCTGCTTGCGTCGCTTGGTCGACGTCTGCTGTGGCCCTAGGCGGCACGAACGGACCGGGATTGAAGTTCGGATCGCGCCCGTAGGTGCGTCGGTACCAGACACCGAGCGCTCGACAAAACTTCAGCGCCGCTAACGCCTCCGCGGACGAGCCCGACAGACTGTGGGCCGCCTTATTGCCGCTTCTCCGCACGGCATGGAAAATGTCGGAGACCTCACGTGGCAAGACCTGCTGCGTTTGAAGACGTCGAAGGAGATCGTTTGTTGTCTCTCGAGCAGCAGAATCGTAAACGCCGGAAAGAGCGGCGATCTCCTTGACCATATACTCGCCGAACTGGCGACTCTTGATCAGGGAGGTGTTGGCATCTTCGGTAAAGAACCGTTCTGCAAGCACACCGAGACGATGCAGCTCAACGCTGAGCTCCTGTAAATGATCGAAATTCGCCGACAATGCCCACCCAGATGCTTCGCAATACCCTCGAAAGGAACATGCCACAGGTCACGGAAGCAGGCAAACTGAGTTGCACTAATCTAAATCTCCGAAAGCTAATGCTCAGATAGCGGAAATAATTTCCGCTGCATTCAACCTGCCACCGGACCTGAGTTATCTATTCATCCCGCCATTGCCGTGAAGGGTGACTATCTGACATTCGTTCTGACGAGTGTTTTAGACAATGAAGATGTCGGGCGTCTCCCTTCGATGACCGAGATGGGGCCCCAAGCTAACTGAACGATGTCGTAACACACTTGGTTGAAGCGGATAGTCCTCGCCCCTCTCGAAAGAATGATGAGCGGTTCTGCGAACTGGATCCGCTTCTGCTGAACGCTCTGTACCTATCTCTCGACGGCCTCAATCCCCAGCAAACTAGCTGGCGCGACGACTGCGGCAAAGCCTCCATGGGCATCGCATCTTCGTGTTCTTAATTCGATTCGCGTCAAGTGTTGCGTCGCAACGTGATGTTAATTTCATCTTCCAACTGTCGGAATGGGATTCCGAACTGACGAGTAAACCGCGATGGCGAGACCAACATTTGGCGAAGTGACCACAGGCCTCCAAACGAAGTCAGACATGATCCGGCATTGACCCGCGCCGGATATCTGAGGACTGAGATCGCATCCTTTCTCGGTATACGATACCAGCATGTCCGCAAGGTCCTTATCGGCGCCGGGATAACCGAAGGCATCCGCCGGCAGGAAGAGGTCAGCCTCGAACGCGAGCGTGTTGTGGTCGAGGTGACAGCCGACGACGAGACGAATAGTTCCGCCGCGACGTCGTGGGAAGTGCTTCTGCGTGCAGGCTTCCATTTCCTCGGCGAGTGGCGGGGCGAGAACGAAGATTTTCAAATCGACGCCAAGGCACCCGTTGACGCTGGTGTGTACTCTTTCGTTGTAGACGATGTAGTCAAGTACGTCGGCTTGACCCAGCGCGGTCTGCGCTCTCGTCTCGATGGATATCGGCGAGGCTACGAGCGCCAGAGGACGAATGCCCGTGTAAAGGCTCTGAGACAGGAAGCCATTTCGGCAGGGAAGCGGGTCAAGGTGCTGGTCGCCGTGCCGTCAGCAGGCGAATGGAAAGGGCCTCCAGTTAACACGGCGGCCGGACTGGAAGCTGGCCTCATATCCATGATCCAACCACCATGGAACATCCTCGGCGTTACGTCTCCCTGAGCTTCTACAGGCCAGTTAGCAGCCTGCAAGAAGATATTAATTGGTTGTGTCGTAAGGAAACTCAACCAGCCGAAGATTTGTTTACTGGCTGCTAGATTGGCCAACCGGAGGAAATATGTCTGTAGTTGTCACAGTGATGAACATGAAGGGTGGGGTTGGGAAAACCACTGTGACGGTCAATCTAGCAGGGATACTTTCTTCATTCCTTGTCGGGGGTAAACCAGCACTCAAAGTGCTGGCTATAGATTATGATCCGCAATTCAACTTATCTCAGGCGTATATTCCGCCACCGCAATACTTCGCCGCAGAAGCTGATCGTAAGACAACTTTGGCAGTATTGATGGATAGTGGCGTACAGCTAAACGCGTACACGCTTCAAGTCCCCGGTAATCATACTCCTCCCCCTGTATCTTCATTGGCTACAAACATATTCACATTTCAGAACAGTAAACTTGATCTTATACCGTCGACACTCGATCTGATGTATGTTGCTCTTGGACAAGCAACGACCAACGTGAAACCCATCGAAGAGCGGTTCGAGAAATTTATCGAAGAGTGCCGTTCGCTTTATGACTTGATACTAATAGATTGCCACCCCGCAGGATCGCTGTTTACTAAAACCTCTTTGGTGAATTCGGATTTCGTCTTGATACCAGTTGTTCCGCAAAAATACGCAGTGCGTGGCATCGGTTTGATGATGGCGTTCATAGACGCGAAGAAGAATGGCTCAAAGAGCGCAAAACCCCTTATTTTATTCAACTCTACGGCAAGGAACGGAGTATCGGCAGAGGAGTCTTCTATCAGGGCCAATTCTCAGTATGCCCCTCTCTGTTTGTCCGCCACTCTGAAGTGGTATAAGGCTTTCGGAGAACCAGAAGGTGGTTCAGGCTTTGTTTGGAAAAGCAATAAGCCATACAGCACTTCAGCGTTCCAAAATCTCATCGCTGTAGCTCGCGAGTTTCGTACGAAAGTTGGACTATGATCGAATCATCCCGTTACAAAGCGTTCCTGCGATTGCTGTTTGGCACGGTTGTCGACAGCAGATTGAGTGCGAAGGAAATGCGTCAACTGGCAGAAGAGCTAAGGCGCGGTCGCCTCGCCGACGAGCTCGCCTACATGATCGAGAATGTAAGCCAGCATTTCCAGCTGAGCGATTCTAGGGCGCGCCTGAGCGACGAAATCATTCACGCTGAGAACATCATCAAGGCAAAGAAATTAAGCAAATCGTCACTTGTAAATATCATCCTAAGTATCGACGATGATCTTCTCCCCCCAGGCCGCACGAATAACTCTTCTCGTCAAATACTTGATTATTTTCTTGCCCATTCAACATCGTCTCAATTCCAAAAATTACTAGACGTGTTGGAAGCATCTGGCGATCCCGACCCTTATTTGCGTGGCATAACGGAAACGCGGGACTGATGGTCAACCTCGTTGACGTCCTCAAAGGAATTAACTGGGGAGCGAACATCGATGCTGCCTACAACGATGCCACGACACTCAGCACGGTTGAAATGATGCTACACCGCATTGCGGTTTGGTCTAATCAGTTAGAGATTGCCGATGAAGGCAATCCGGCACTGTGTTTTCTCCGAGAAATGCAAGTCGCAATGCAACAGATCGCGATTTCTTTAGGCCTATGCACTTATAAATCAGCAGCTGCTGCCGCACGCACATCTGTTGAAACCTGCCTCTATTATAGCTATTTTCGAACCCACCAAGAGGAACTTGCGACTCTCGTACGGGTCGAAAAATTCTACGTCTCCAAATCCGACATCGTGGAATATCATAAAACTCATACCGCCGACTTTTCAACAAAACAGCAGGTTTTTGGTCTGATAGGCGAGTTAGATAGTTGGTACTCAAAAATCTCAGCTGTTATCCATGGTCAAATCCCTGGAGCATGGAATAGCCATACTTCAATAGCGCAAATTGGCTTCAATCAAGCAACGCACACGTTGGCTCTTCAAGCGGTCATCAAAGCGGAAGCGTTGATCCATCAAATTCTTTTATGCACTGTTGGCGGGCACTTTTGGTCTATATTTGCGCCGGACGCAAAGAGAGAATTGGTCAAAGGTATTTCAGCAACTCACCGAAGCACGTTGGGCCTCGATCTAAAATAACCACACGAATCATAGACGACCGCTCGCATCATCGACAAAAAGCGAAATCTTGAATTATTGACGTCTGGCGTCTAAAACTAATAAAAACGCGAACCACAATATTGGTATACAGAAATTCAATTTGACGATTCGAATCCCTTGTGTTTCAGGTTTTTTTGGTGTTTGGGCAGGAGCTCAACCCTCTCCACCATGAAATCATACAAATCGCTACTACTGTTACAGATGTTCGCTTGATGAATTGGCTCCGCCAACTTCAATTTGGTTCAATGTGATTTTCGCTAGAAGACGCTTCAACAGGCGTCGCTACCAGTATAAATCCGCCTGCCCGCAATCTTCGCAGCTTCGGCAGCTTTCAACATAGGGCCTAGAATAGTCGGAGCAGGCTGTTTGCCCATTTCGCGTCGCACTTCAGCGAGATGCGTACCATCGACAGCATAAGCGTATTTTCTCGCCTGCCCCACGACAAGCGTATTGATTACTCGAACGATCTTGCTCCGCGGCATAGAGGAGAATTGCTTAGCAAAATCAATATTAGTTGCTGCGAGAAATAGCCGCGTTGGACTTATCGGAAGGGCATAATGCCCGGCGTATTGCAGCATGCCCTGCGTTAGTATCACTGGCCGATCTGAGGTCATGAGTCTTCTTCTTACTGATCTGGTGTCAATAATCATCCAGTGCATGCGTTGGAAGAGGTCTAATGCGGGTGGGTGTTCGATGAAAGTAGTGATCGCGAACATTGCTGACCGCTCTATGTGGGTCGAATTGTACGGTACGATGTACCCCTCATCACGCGTGCAGTTTGAAACTTGCCTCATTGCAGCGCGTGTTGTTTGAAATTCCGGACGTAGCGTCGGCACGAGATCGGTGTAGCACTTTTTAAATGCCGCGACCTCTTCAGGACTGCGCAGTATCATGGACAATATAAACCGGCTCCAAGCGCTGCGAGTTCTTCCTCCGGCTGGTGCCATCTCGCCCAGTAGCAGGTCGCGAGCACGGACGGCTTCGTCGTCGATTGGCGCCATAAACGCGCTTTCCATCATATATTTTTCAGCAGGGGCGACACCCGGGAGCTTGTACAAATCTATCGCATAGCCCGTGGCTTTACGATGCATGCGCTTGCTAACTATAAGGCCATCGGGCCGCCGATAAAAGACCTCAATCTTCCCATCGGGGCCTTGCCATGGCTTGAGGTAAAACTGCGGGATGTAATGGTGCTTCATACGGGGTTCTCACAGAATTTGTCGAGCAGCGCACCGCGCCGAGGCAGCACGTTCTGGAGCGTCGATGAGCGGGCTCGCCCATCGCCCACCTCGGCTGCGTTCGCCCCGCTCCGCGCGGTTACTAACATGACGGTGGAAAGATAATCCGCGCCTCGGTCCCAATCTCCTGAAGCAGATAAAGCAGCCCCCCGCCATCGATTAGTTCGATCGGCTTGTCGGACGCAAAATTGAACGCATCAGGCCCGTACCCGCTGGTGGTGACAAGAATGCCTTTATTGGCCCCTTCGTTCATCATAGTGCCGTAGAGATCCCTAACTGCAGAGACGCCGACGGTATGGCGGTAGCGCTTGGCTTGAATAACGACCTTCCCGCCCAGAATTGGCCGTTTGTCAAAGGCGATACAATCCACACCACCGTCCCTTGACGAACGCGTCAACTTGGATTCCAGTCCCATTTGACCAAACAGATTTGCGACGAGCGTCTCAAATTCGCCCGGGGTCAGGTCCATCAGGTTCGGCGCAGAACCTAACCCGGAAACAAGATCCGTCTGGTCGATAAACCTCGCATCCATCATGTTGAACTCAACGATAGGTTTAACCGGCTGCGCCTCGGCGGCATGTCGCGAAACTGCGGCGCCCAGATTTCTGAGGCACGTTGCCTTATCGACCCGTGACAGATTGATCTCGGTGAATACTGGTTTCGTTGTCCTGACAGAAATCAAGTGAGGTTGAACATCACGGCCTGTCGCTGGGTCGACCGTGTGAATGAAACCATTGAAACAGCATGTGTCGATCGCCTGCGCTTGATCAGCCTCGAACACCTCATGCAACGTTCGCAACGCAATGCTTGCAACCAGATCCTGATAAAGTGCTTTGGTCTCGGTGGCTTTTCGAGGCTTTGCTTCGATAATATCGCGAGCCTTCACGAATCGGAACTCAGACGATTGCGGCACGACATCAGCGGTTGGCAGTTCAAATTCAATGACCAATTGCTTTGAAGTCGCAGAATAACCGATAGAAAAGGCTCTCGGAAAATCTTCGGGATAAGCTGACCGCTCCAGTACCATCGTATTATAGGCGATAACAGCATCTGGATCCGCGGAAAAATAAAGGTTCCGGAACGAGTTAACTTCAGCATCCCGTTGAGAAACTTTCAATTTGAAAGCATTCAGCTCATCATCATACTTGCCCCTGAGCGAGCGCACCATGTCTGTCCGTTTTGTCTCGCCTTTCTGCCAAACATCCAAATCAGCAGCATAACGATTCTCCGCCTCTTCGACGGCTCGTTTGTGGCGGCCCTTCGTGCCCGGCATAAGCGACGCAATTTTGGACGGCTTCCGTACATCAGCAAGGTAGTGCTCAAGCTGGGGCGATTGCGCCGAGGTCTCCAGCTCAGCCCCCAGTTTCAGTATCGGCGCGTTCTGGCTCACCCTCAGGCTATCGAAATCCAGTGTATCATCGACTGCTAAAGTGTCTGTCAGAATATCTTCCAGCTCTTTCAGCCGATCAGCGATTGCGTCGTTCTTCTTGTCTGTTTCCTGTTGCCGGTCTTCTAACCTGCGGATCGCTTCGGCCTTCTGTGTCTCCCGCTGAGAAACAATCTGCTGTTTTTGATACCGGGTTTCATCACGCAATCTTGCCCGCTCATCGCGCTCAGCTTCGCGAACTTGTCGCTCCGCTTCCCGTATTTGGCGCTTGCGATTGGCCGCACTTACACGCTGTTGCCGCGCGGCCTCCCTCGCCATCGCCATCACAAACTTTTCTAACCCACCCCGTCGAGCCATCTTAGCTTCCCCCTTTCGATATTTCACTTTCACGCTAGCAGCACGTCGCACCAGCGAAAGTCATCATATTTTGCGTACCGGCATAGAGCGGATGAGCGTCTGAAAACTTTGCCCTGCCCCAGCCCATGCATTCTGCGACCCCACCACGTAGAGGTTCTGTTTTGCCCGCGAAATTGCAACATTGAGGATGTTGGGAGGGTTACCTGCCCAAACACGGGCCCTATGCTGTGCAGGCTTGGGTGCACCAAGCAACAGGATTACGGTCTCAGCTTCTCGGCCCTGAAACGTATGAATCGTTCCGACCCTATCCCGCACCCAGGAAGCAGCATCCTCCCCGATCGCCTTGAAGATATGACTCTCTCGTTCAAGCCGACGGCGCATCTCCGTTTCAACGATCTTAAAAGGCGAGATTATAAACACGTCTGGAGACACAATGCCGAGCATCGCGATCCTCCGCATCATTCGAACAACAACATCTCCCTCTCCTGGTGACCACTTTGTGTCTGCGTCGGCATCAATATCGAACCAGCAGGATGGTCCAAAATCCTGCCCAACTTCACCGGGGTTTGGATCCGACACTGCGTGGACCATCTGCCCGTCATAGGCGATCGCATTGGATACGCTGAACATTGGATCCTGGCACCGCCGATGGACAAGCAACGGAAACCCGACCCGTCGCGGCTCAGTCTCCCCATTGAATGTGGACTGAAATGGCGAGCCACGATCCGCTAAGGTCTGAACTGATGCCGTAGGAGCGGACCAACGATACTGATCAATGGCAAAGAATTTGCAGATCTCGAGATTAAGTTTCTCGGGAAGGGAGACCACCGGCGGAATCTGGAGTGGATCACCAACAACAATCGAACGCTTGGCCCTCATGATTGCGCCGACCGCGGCCTGCGGTACAGCCTGACCAGCTTCATCGACTAGGAGCCAACCAATTGTCTCCGAACCGAGGTCACCAAACATAGTGTTGACGGACGCAAACGTCGTTGAAACTGCGGGCACCACCATAAAGAGCGTAGACCAGAGGTCGCCGAGGAGGGCCTTGTGGCTCGGATTGCGAAGAGCGCCGGCGGTAAACGCACTCATCAAGATATTTAGGTTGTGAAGCACTTTCTGCGCTGAGGCATCGACAAAAGCTTTCTGTACGTTGAGCGCTGCGGCAAACAGATCCTCTCGCTTACGATGAAGGCTGTCCGGCAACCAAGGCGCCGTTAGATTAATTGCCTCATGATTTTGCGTAAAAAACCGATCATCGACCAATCGTGCGCCGAGCGTCGCTCTGGCTATCTCAATCGTTTCCTGATGTGTGGCAGCATCCAAACGAAGAGCTTGTAGATCTGCCTTAGCCCGGTCGACTTCCGATTTAAGCCGTATCAACTCCGTTTTGGCAGCCTCGTGCAATGCGGTTGCGTCTGTTTGCCTCGACCGCGCTTTGTTGCTTTCACTATTGACGACGCCTTTGCGCGCCTGCCATACGCGCCACGACGACATCCCAAACAGTCGAGCAACGAACCCTGGGCGTTGGAGATCGTGAGCAAGAACTTCATTTCGTGCCCGCTCAAACACAGATTGTGCTTCAGACAGCCCAGCTGACGCCTCGTTTTCCCGTGCGCTCACCTGCTCAACGGCCATAACCATGGGTCCCAGCTTAATCTGCGCAGCAGCGACCGCCTTTTTTAAGCGTGGCAATTCGACACAGGATTTTCGAACAGCTTCTAGTGCCGCGATTTCTGAATCGATCTGTTTGCGGAGTGTTAGAAAGCGATTTCGAGCCTTTTTCCAGTTCGACAGCGCGGCGACCTCGTTGACCGGCGGAGACTCGTTTGTGACTACAGAGGGGATTTCACGACGTATGAGCTTGCCATTTTCGTCCTTGATTTCTCGCAGGACATCATCACCCTTGGCTGCTTTCAGGTAAATCCGGTACCCGCCGTCTTCATGCCACCAGAAGGTCTGCTGAAAAGTTGATCGATTAACCCCATTGCCAAGGACGGCAGCAATTAATCCCCACGTCCTCTTTTGCGAACGATCACTGTCACCCTCATCTTCCACGCCAAAGCGCCTCGGATTAGCAACAAGGTCGCTGATGGAGCGCAGGTACGAAATCTCATCCGCCCGTCCGTTGTTTTTAAGAAGCGGCAGTTCCTCGCTAACATTTTGGACAGCTTTATTGTTACTGGATGCAATCACGATCTCATGCCCACGTAGGCTTTGATCCAGGCGATAGAAGTGGAAAAAGGCGTTTCCACCAACGCCCAGCTTCTGTCCCGTTGTTGAAAACGCATCGACCGGCTTTTCAAATCGTACCATAGCGGATGCTCGATCAAGAACACATCCGACAACAACATCACGCAAAAGGGTGGTCTTTCCGGTTCCGGGTGGACCGTTCACGCCAATTATACCGGTCTTGGCGACCAATTCGTCTCTCGCGACATTAACTGCTGCCTGCTGCAGCAAGACGAGCGGATGATGACCACTGGAGGGCCAACGGGCCTGGGGTGTTTTTAAGGGTGCAATGTGCGGCTCCCCCGCTGAAGGCGGCACCAGTACGTCAATCGGATGGCCAACCCTTGAAATCCCGAGATATCTGCTGAGTCCGTCACCCTGCTGGCCGGAAGCAATAAGCTGTGACGCCAACCCGATATCGTCGAGAAAGAAAGAGTTGAGGAGCGATGGTTCAGGTGGCGTCCTCGACTTGAAATGGTGAAACACCTTGAGCGTGAAGGTGGGTGCCTCCAGTAGCTCATGGGGAATAGAGAACTGCCGCACCAGCCAATTATAAGCCGAGTCGATAGAGTCTGAGTCTATTGGGAGCGGGTTGCCATCCCCGTCCCTGCGACGGACGATCCTGTCAAGCTTCTCAAGGACAAAGGCCTGAACCTTTGGCCAATTTCCAAGATGACCAAGATTGCGTTCGAGCGCCGGTCGCAGAGCCCAAGCGAAGCTTGAAATAGCAACGGCATTCTCGTCTAGCAAGTAGCCATCCTTGTCGACGAGAATGGCGGCGATGGCTGCCTTGCGCCCATCCGGCCTTGAACGCTCTTCATCCTCTCCAAAGGCCTCAACGAGGAGATCTGTCGCCCGATCGAGCGCGATGCAACCAAGGACTATCTGAAAAAACAGTCGATGTTTTGGTTTAGCTTTCAGACCTCGCTTCCATGGAAGATCTGCGCCGGCTAAAGGCACAACTCTGCTTCGCTCCCCAGACGCCAGATCCTCCGGTCGTTTATAGCTTTGCGGTGACAATGCCTCCAGCGCAGTCCAAGCAGACAATATGGAGGCCGGATCGTCTTTTCGTCGAGAAGGAGTAACGGGATGTGGGCCTTCGAGCTCTAAAGGAGACACATCCTGGGTAAGGTTATCTTCCAGTTGGCTTGGTAGCGTAGCTATCGACGCTCGTCCGACGTGGCCTATTGGTCGATGCGAATCTTTTTTAATTTCGGTTACGTCTGACAAGGATCGAAGAACGTCTTCTACCTCTTGACCAAGGACCTTCGCTTTCTGGACACTTCGTTTTGAAAGCTCCAAAGCCAGCAGCTTTAGCTCTGCTTTGTCATTTCTGAATTGTTCGAACAGGATCCGAAGCTCGACGATGGTTTTTTGTAAGTAGGGCCGCTGCATGTGAGAATCCGCGAGAATTGCAAAAGCAATCGCTTATTTAGAGTTGCATGTCGAGTGCTGCGGTGAAAGTTTTGCTACCGGAGGCACCCGTCGACCAATGCCTACATTTTCCTGCGCAACCATCAGCGATTGCAACCAGTTTTTGCAGCTCTAGGCTTGCTCAACCAACGAGGATCGCTTCGATTGATTTGCGCTGCCCGTTGCTGCCGATAAGTGGCATCCCGATACTAGTGAAGCGCTGGAGTTTAGATGGACGTATTGAAATACTCATGAGGAGGATAAGCAAGTTGGAAAAGCTCCTGGTGGTAGTTCACGCTTGATTGTGCGAGTGCTTGATTTAAATCCAGTCTCTCCATCGCTGGCCGCAGAAGCATAGCCTACGGAGGCGCGAACGATCTGCACTGGGCGGAGATATGGAGAGACGACAATCGTCGGCCGGGGACGCAGTTCAAAATGCCCGTGTGTTGCAGCTAGCACTTTTTAACGAAGGAAAGGATTTCGCTTTGAAATGATCAGAATTTGCGACCCAGTGGTTGGGATGGACTTACGCGCGGAAAGTTCTCAATTGGTCCACGTTCTCGCCGATGGACTACTATCGAGGCGGATTCTCTGCCTGCCTATGGCACTTGTTAGCGGTCGCGGCGCTTCACTACTCGCGGGATAACGATGACGCGCCCCTCGGATCTTGTAAGTATATCTGGTAATAAAGGATCTACTGAAACATGCGAGGTACGACATTGAGTGCAGACGTATGGAAAGACATTAAGCCATCGGGATCCGTCCTTTCCTGGAAGGCGATCTGCGAGGCGCTAGGTACCGAATTCCGCGAACATACGACGATCCGTGGCGCGTCGGGTATAGACCACACAGTGCAGGCTATCGGCATTGACGAAGCGACAAAACGCCTCTTGGTCGTTTCCGCCGAGTTCAATCCGCGCGTTGCCGCTCTTATGAGGATTGACATTCAGTCCACAATGCCTGGTACTCGCGTCCTCGTCGCTCGACCGGTACCAATCGACATTGCTCACGTTGCCCGAAAGCTTTTCACAACTGCAGCGGGGCTTATCGATTTCGAGAAAATCATTGAATTCAAGAACGACTTTACGAACCATCCCAATGAAGCTGTCAACGAGAAGTACGGTGCAACTATCGTTTCCGTGATCAATTCGATCACAAACACTCCGGTTCCTCCGCTTTCGTTTGCGCTTCAGCTACTTCAACAGAGCAGCATGCTGAACTGGGAAAAGCTTATCACCGGTGAGGCAGACCCCGGCTTAAAATTCCAGAATGCGGTAGTGGATATCCTGTCATTGGACAATTTGGCCTCTGATATCCACCACGGAATATGCCCCATCCCCACATATGAGTTCAATGAAACTGACTGGGATTTGTTTGGCGAAGCAGGGAGCAGCGAGGCTGCGGTAGAGCGGCTCAAAGAACTGAACGTACACCAGTACTTCTTCCCCCCGGCTGATACGCTGGCACTCGGTATTGTTGACCATGGGTACGCGTCTCCGGATCAGGTCGCAAATGCGACCGGCCTTGCCGAAACGGAAGGGCATCACGTGTCGAAGTCGGCATTGGTACCGGACGCCCAGTCTGTCCCCGAGATGTTGGAGGAGTTGAAAGCGCAGGGGTACATGGCGGAAGGCGAATTCACCTACGAGCTCACGCCTAATGGAGAAACTCTGCGCAAGTCTCTCAAGGTGCGCCCAGCCGAAGGCCTAATGTCGAAAATCATTTCGAAATTGAATTTCAATATCGACCTCTCCTCAAAGGACCTTGCCGTGTTTGGTCGCACAATGGCGTCGGACGATAAGAAAGAGGGTTGAGGTCCTGCAAATGTCAGGGGGAGGCATGCACCACTATAAGCTCAAGAGTGCGAAGGGGCACTACCGCATGCGAGAAATTGCATCACCCACCTGACGGAGCCCGTTACCGAGCATATGGTGGGAGAATGGGCGGTCTATAAGTGGGAGCTGGAGACCGTTGTCACCTCACGGCTGACGACACCGAAAGACCGGCCTGGCAGGCGAAATACCAATATACGAATGTCAAAGTTCGAAGCCCTCACCGTCCTCATTAATATCCTTCGCGATGTCGAAAAACTAGGAATACAGGATAACGAGCGGTGCCGAGAACATTTAGGAATAGATCGGTAAACAGCCGTGCTCATGGCAGTGCCGCCAAGTTGATAATATTTCCTTGAAGACTCTTCTATTTCTCAGAAAATACGAATTCTCGGTAATATCTAAGGCTACAAGGTCTCGCATCTTCGCCTCTGCCTCAAAACACCTCTAAGTACGTTCGAACCGAATTTGCTGCGCACCTTCCCAAAGAGTCTGGCTACCAAGCACAGGCAAATTTTCGAGGTTAGACGTGATGGTGATGAAATGGTTGCCAGCGAGTTGTCCCATCTTGGACGAAAAATCGACACCGCCATAAGCGAGCAAAATTTCTGTCTCGCTGATGCCGCCCGGATAAAGAATGATATGACCGGGTGCGGGATGGCTGGTGTGGTTCTCGTAGCCGACGCCGAAATTATAGTCTCCAAGTGGTACCCATACGCCCTCCCCTGACCAGCGAACATGCACGATCTGGCCTTCAAAAGGCAGACGTTCTATGAACGCCTTGCAGGTCTGTGGAGCTTTTTCCGTTTCCAGCACGGCATCGAACACGAACGGGCCAGCAGTGATTTTCAGTTTCATAAATTTAGGTCTCCGAATTGCTTAGATAGTTTTAGTGCTTTGGGTGCGGGCTGAGCGGTAGGTGCCATCGCCCTTTTTTCCGACGAGCGCGCCGTCACGAACCATCAACCGACCGCCGAGGATGACGGTCGTCGGCCAGCCCGTAATTTCAAGACCTTCATAGGGCGAATAATCGGCACCATCGTGCAGATCGGCATGGCGTATCGTGCGTTTGATGGTCGGGTCCCAAATGGCGATGTCGGCATCCGCACCGATCGAGATTGTGCCTTTTTCCGGGTAGAGCCCGTAGGTTTTGGCATGATTGGTCGCGGAGAGCGCTACAAAGCGCGGCAGATCGATGCGCCCCTTCATGACCCCTTCCGAAAAAAGGATTGGAAGACGCGTTTCGACACCGGGAATACCGTTCGGGATGTGACGAAAGCTTTCAAGTCCCTTCGGACTACGCTTGCCGCGCTCGTCATCGTAGCGGAACGGGCAGTGATCTGACGAGAACAGATCGAAAATACCGGTTTCAATGCCTCTCCAGCATTCTTCTTGAGCAGCCTTGTCGCGGGGTGGAGGAGAGCAGACAAATTTCGCGCCTTCCCAATCCATGCCGTCTAGATCATCGGCGGTCAGCATCAAATATTGAGGGCATGTTTCGCCAACCACCTTGAGACCACGAGATCGGGCTCGCGCGATTTCCTCCATCGCTTCGCCGTTGGAGACATGGACAATGACAACGGGCACATCAACGATTTCGGCAAGTGTTAGCGCCCGGTGTGTCGCTTCGCGTTCAACCGCCACCGGTCGTGTAGAGGCATGCGCTCGCGGAGCAACGTCACCCTCCGCCTCATGTCGTGTGATCAGAAAGCGGATAGCATCTTCGTTTTCGCAATGGACCATGACAGTCGCGCCTGTCGAACGTGCCACGTCCAGCGTCTTCAGTATCTCTGCATCGTTGAGCCGAAGCCCCTCATAGGTCATGAAGACTTTGAAGGAAGAATATCCGTCAGCGGCCAAAGCCGGAAGCTCTTGCCCAAGGAGACTGTCCGTTGGATCCGAAACGATGAGGTGAAAGCTGACATCGGTATAGCAGTTGCCTTCAGCGAGTTCGTGATAAGCATTAAGCGCCTCGCGCATCGGCTTATCCTTCTCCTGTAGGCAAAACGGCATAATCGTCGTATTGCCGCCGAAAAGCGCAGAACGGGTACCGCTCTCGAAATCGTCGGCCATGACGATGCCATCTCCCGAGGGCTGGGAGATATGGACATGGCTATCAATGCCACCCGGCAGAACATATTTGCCGCTGGCGTCGATTGTCTGGGCACCGCCGTCGAGCTTCTCGCCGATCTGGACGATTTTGCCGCCGAGAATGCCTATGTCGGCTTTGAAAATGTCGGAGGCGGTCGCTATGGTGCCCCCCTTAACGACTAGGTCGAATTCGGTCATATCAAACTCTCAATGATGGAGGATCTTGCTGAGAAAGGCTTCTGTGCGCGGATTGTGACGATTACTGAAGAAATCTTCCGTTGGCCGGTCCTCGACAATTTCGCCCTGGTCGATGAAGATCATCCGTGTCGCGACTTTGCGTGCAAAACCCATTTCATGGGTAACAACCATCATCGTCATGCCTTCTTTGGCAAGGTCGGTCATTACATCCAACACTTCGGAAATCATCTCGGGATCGAGAGCTGATGTCGGCTCGTCGAACAGCATGGCTTTCGGGTTCATGGCAAGCGCCCGGGCTATCGCGACGCGTTGCTGCTGTCCGCCGGACAATTGGCCTGGATATTTGTGGGCGTGCCCCGTCATCCCGACGCGATCCAGAAGATCCATGGAACGTCTTTTGGCAATGCTTTCGCTGCGATGAAGAACGATGCGCTGGGCAAGCATGATGTTGGCTTCGATTGTTAGGTGCGCAAAGAGTTCAAAATTTTGAAACACCATACCAACGCGAGAACGAAGATCAGGAAGATCGGTGCCGGGATCATTGACTTCGATGCCATCCACTCGGATAGACCCTTCCTGAATGGGCTCCAGCGCATTGACACATTTGATCAGGGTCGATTTGCCAGATCCGGACGGCCCACAGACCACGACGACTTCGCCCTTGGAAACACTCGTTGAGCAATTCTTGAGCACGGCAAAATTGCCATAGTATTTCGTGACGCCGGTGATTTCGATCATGATCGAACTCCCTGAAAACGGTTGATAGAAAAGGCCGACAAATCGCGCCCGGGGTCTCGGCCAAGGACGAGATTGGCCGTGAGTTGGCCGATGAGAGGCCCAAGCGTAAAGCCATTGGATGTGACTGCATTAAAGAAACCGGGCACATCTGAATGCTCTCCGAGGATCGGTGCGCCGTCGATGTTGATGTTCATGGCAGCCCAACTGCGGATGACGTGCAGTTTTCTAAGACCCGGGACAACGTGCTGCGCCACCCAAAGATTGCCCTCCAGACTGGAGAACATCGGGCGAGGATGGCTGTGGACCGGATCGAGACCAGCCGTCCAACCGCCGCCGATCAGAAAATTTCCATTTGCAGCCTGCTTGAGCGTCAAATGACGATCGGCATGGGCAACCAGATGCGAGATAGCTGGCGCAGCGGCCTCGGTCACCACCATCTGCAGCGGCGCCCCGAACACGGGAATGTCCAGCCCCAGCATTGCCCCGACGCGCGAAGCAAAAGCACCGGCAGCATTCACGATGCGGCCTGCCCGTAGCGGTCCCCGCGAGGTTTCGATGATAAATCCTGACCCTTCGCGGCGGATCGACAGCACTTCAGTACGGTCCAATACGCGAGCACCAGCGGCCAAAGCGCCATCAAGCACGTGTCGTGTCGCGACAAGCGGGTTGATCTTCCCTTCCATTGGGCAAAAGGCGGCGCCAATCATCAACGGTGAAAGCGCGGGCTCAAGCTTTCGCAAGTCTTCGGCGCCAATCACATGACAATCGATGCCATTTTCGCGTTCAACCCGAGTCTTCTCCTCAAGGAAGCGCATGTGCGTTTCGGTCTCGGCAACCATCAGGCCGCCCGTGATCTTCATCTCAAAATCGCGACCGAGCTTTTCCTCCAGCATCTGCCATAGCTCAATGGAGTCCCGCTGCAACGGAAGCGTTTTTGCGGCTGGCCCTCCACCTGCTTCTGCGCGAGCTCCGTGATCGAATGACAACAATTGCGCATGAAGGCTGCCAGCATTCCCGCCCGATGCCAGCCCGCCTGGAAAGCCACGTTCCAACACCACAACATCTTCGCCCGCTTCTGCCAGAAACAAGGCGCTCGAAAGTCCGGCAATCCCCGCGCCGATGACAACGGTAGACGCTTCTCTCATCGGCAGCGGTTCGGTATGGTGCAATGGCGGACGTGCGGGCAACAGTGCTCGTCTATGCCCTCCCCACTCCGGCTTCTCAATCGCAAGTGCTGCAAGAGGCACCGGACGTAGTGGCATCTGCGGTGCAAGCAGGCCGTCGGTCTCGCTCATGGGTCGGCGTGTCAATTCTGTGAGGGTCCGGCCACAGTAGCGGCTTTGGCAGCGTCCCATCCCGGCACGGGTCAGGCGCTTCATTGTTGCGATGTCCAGCGGACCCTTAACGGCAAGGCTCTTCAGAGTACCGATTGCAACACTTTCGCACCGGCAGGCGAGCACGGTATCTGCGGGTTCCAAAGGTGTTGCCGCCGGCGCAAACAATCGCCAAAGCGCTGCTTGAAACGCTTTGGCGCGCGCAAGTTTTTTCTTAGCTGTGGTGTCTGGCTGAGGCTTCAAGCCGAGCTTCGCGGCAATAGCCAGACCGGCAAGCCTACCTTCAGCCATTGCCAGGTGTGCACCACCAAAACGCACAGCCTCGCCGACGATATGGATGTGAGGGAGCGAACTTTCGCCATCCTCGGCACAATCTGCTGTGAGGGTGCCGTTCCCGGTTACACGATGAGCACAACCGAGCAACCGCGATAACTCGTTGGACGAGGTAAAATGTCCACCCAATAAAACGGTATCGACTTCGAAGGTTAAGTCGCCCCCAAGACCGGAAACCGTCACCGCCTCTACCCTGCCATCACCTTTGATCTCCGATAGTTGCGCGTTCCAGGCGAGCTTGACACCTGCTCGCTCCAATCTTGCGATCTCTTTCATGCCTTTGAGCGCAAGCGCCGCGTCATGGCGGAAAACACTGAACGCTTCGCCTGGTCTGCTCCATGGGGCGCCTGCCTGCTCCACCAGACAGATCACGTCACCGCCAGCCTTGAGGATCTCGCTTGCGACCTGAAAATTGAGAGGACCGTTCCCGGCAATCAGAATGCGCCGGCCAGGAAGCGTGCCATAGCTGCGAAGCAGGGTTTGTGCAGCCCCTGCCGTCATGACGCCTGGCAGCGTCCAACCCTTGATGGCCGGCGGTCGCTCAAAAGCCCCGGTGCCGATGACAAGCATCGTAGGTCGGCAATAGAAAACACCATCATGGCCCAGGCAGGAAATTACCGCTTTTCCATCTTCTCCGTGAGCCGCGCCCCAGACGGTCACGCCTGACAGAATGGTCACGCCAAGCGAACGTGCTCTTTCGATCAACGCAGCCCCATCTGCGGCCTGCCGGTCAGCCTTGAGCGCCAAGCGTGCTGCATCCGTGTTAGGCTGCTTGAAGAATTGGCCGCCCGATGTGTGCCGCTCGTCCACCACAGTTACAGAGGCCCCGGCTTCTGCCGCTGCCACCGCGGCAGCGAGACCACCCGGCCCCGCTCCAATGACCAGCAAGTCCATTTCGAACTCAGCAAGTTCTGTTGGGACAGACCTCAGGTCGGCGAGGTCAGTAGAAGTGATATCGGGACGCGCCTGCTGACGAGCGACACGCATGCCGTCTCGGACAGGCGTCATACAGGCGCGCTGGCTGGTGCGGCTATCGACAGTTACAAGGCAATCGTGACACACACCCATGCCACAAAAAAGACCACGCTTCTTCCCGGCTGCATCAGTGGAGAAGTCGGCTCGATCCAGCGCGGTCAGCGCGGCGGCAACCGAAAGGCCCGGATCGACACGATGCGCAACGCCATCGAAATAGACGGTCACGCCTGCATCCTGGATGATCGAACCGGGCATCTGTTTTCTCCGGCTCAGTTCTGCGAAAAGCTTAAGCCGAAACGCTCGACCAAAGTCTTCATCGCGGCATCCTGATCTGATGGCAACGGCAGACGCGGTGGCAGCGGCGATCCTGCGGCAAATCCCATGTGGTTCAGCAGGGCCTTGGAACCAGCGACATAGGCCTGCCCACCGACCGCCTGGATGATGGGAAGCCACTCCAGATAAAGCGCACGCGCTTCATCGTACTTCTTCTCATCGGCTGCTAGTGTGAAGATACGTGACATTGCTGCTGGCGCCACATTGGATGCAACGGCTACCCAGCCCTGCGCACCCATGACGAAAGATTCAAAACCGAGAATACCGCCGAAAGGAGTCATCTTGTCACCAGCCAGGCGAACGATATCGCGGATACGCGTGACTTCAAGGGTCGATTCCTTGACATAGTCACAGCCTTCAATCTCGGCGATGCGAGCGAGAAGTTCAGGCTTCATATCCACATTCGACGTCGCAGGGTTGTTGTAGACCATGATCGGAACGGAAATCGAGCGGGCAATGGTTCGGTAATGAGTTACCAGTTCGTCGTCCGTCGGCGTCGAGTAAAATGGCGGGATTATCATCACGCCATCCGCGCCCAGTGCCTCGGCCTTGCAGCTCAAGCGAACCGCTTCACGGGTATCTTCAGCACCTGTTCCGATCAGAACTGGTACACGTCCAGCGGCAGTCTGGATAACAGTGCGGGCAACGTCGTCCCAATCCTGGTCGGAGAGTGAAAGGAACTCTCCTGTCGAACCGAGAGGGATGAGTCCATGCACGCCCTCCCGGATCTGCCAATCCGTAAAGGCAGCGAGAGCTGACAGGTTGACTTTCCCATCTGCGTCGATGGGAGTGATCATCACGGTAAAGACACCACGAAACGGCTTTGGCATGCAATAAGTCCTTTAATGAGTATCAGCGCTTTTCGCTGAGCTGTAGCGGAGCTGTGGACTGGCCGAAGCGCCTTTCGATATGCCGCTGCACAAAGTCCCAGAGGGTCGTAAGAAGAAGGTAGTAGATGGCAGCCACCGCGAAGAGTTCGAGCACCATGAACTTTTCCTGGATCAGTACCTGGGTGCGCCGTAGCAGCTCCTCCATTGAAATGACGGAGGTGACGGATGTCGTTTTCAGCAGACCATTGACCGAGTTACCAAGGGGCGGGATGATGACCTTGAACGCCTGCGGCATGACGATGTGGCGCATGATTTGACGCTCGGTCATGCCTAAAGCTCTCGCCGCACGCGCTTGTCCTGCAGGAACTGCCTCGATGCCGGACCGGATGATCTCCGCCAGATATGCTGCTTCGTTCAAAGCCAGTCCGATCAACGCGGCTTGTACAACGGAGAACTTGATCCCGAGCTGCGGTAATGCGGTATAGAGCACGATCAATTGCACGAGCAGCGGCGTGCCACGGAACAGCCAGATATAGAACCACCCGATGCACCTGATAAGCCTTAGCTTGGATCGGCGCATGAGGGCCACGACAAAGCCGAGTAGTAGGCCGAACACAAGTGAGACGCAGGTCAGCCAGATCGTGGTGACAACACCTCCGAGGATGAAGGGATTGACGAGATAGTCGAAGAAGCCAGACCAGTTCCAGTACGACATGGAGGGACCTTTAATGCTAAGGAGATGCCGGACGAGCCGGCATCCATCAGAATGATGAACCGCTCAGATCAGCGGCCTGGACCCTTGACTGAGTAGTCGCCTGCGATCATCGGCAGGCCGTAGCTGTCGAAAAGTTTTCCCAACGAACCATCTGTCTTCATGTCTTTGAGGACGCCGGATACCGCGTCTGCAAGTTTCGCATTCTTGAACGCAACGGCAACCGGTGCTGGATAAAGACCGCTGACGGCACGACGAAAATCGCCACGGCTATCATATTCCTTTGCGACACCATCGATTGAGACAACGCCCTCGACTTGACCGGCGCGCAGCGCCTGGAAGGCTAGCGCGAAATTATCGAAGGTCTGAATGACGAGCCCTGTCTTGCCGGCGGCTTTGAGTTCAGCGTCAAGAGCACGGGTCTTCGTTTCTTCGAAGCCGCCGAGCTCGACGCCGACACGCAGACCATCAAGCCCATCCTTGTCCTTCACCGTCGTATTGCTCGTCGCCACCGAAACGCTGATGGCCTGATCCTCGTAGGGGATCATTTGCATGATGGCCGCGCGCTCTTTCGTGAAGAATATTCCAGTGTTGATCATATCCCATCGGCCAGCCTGAAGACCGGGGATCATCGCCGAGAATTCGATACGGACATATTCAGGCGTTAGGCAAAGCCGCTTCGCAATTTCCTTGCCAAGTTCGACCCGCATGCCTTTGAGCTCCCCGTTGGAATCGACGAACTGCATCGGCGGTAATGTTGGATTAACCGACATTGTCAGCGTCCCAGGCTTGACCAATTCGGAATCGGGAACCTTTGGCGTGCAGCTCTGCGCAAACGCCGACGCTGCCGTGGAGAGTAATAGAAGGGAGGCAATGGAGATGGTGTGGAATGACATGATGACCCTCTGGTTTTTCGATCTTCTCGTGGACCTGAACAACGATGCTTGTTGATTTCGCATTCATTTGGTATACCACTTTCATACACAATCATTTGCCGTATGCAACATCTTTCCGCCAAGGCAGTCAAAAATTGAAATATCTGAGGTTTGGGATAGGCTGGCTCGGCTCAGTACGTCGAAAGGACGTTCTGGCGCACCCGTTCAAGATGCAGCGTCATAGCCATGCGGGCTGCATCGGCATCACGGTCCATGAGTGCATTTACAATGCCCTGATGGTCGGCAAGACCCGGCTTGCGCTGAGCGAGTTTGCGCTGGCGTTCGAAGATCGTGGTATAGCGCCGCATTTGCAAAATGGTGTCCGCCATGAAGGGATTTCCGCTGGCATCAGCAATGCCCTGGTGCAAAGCATCATCGAACTTCCATACGAACTCGGGATCAGGATCTGGATCCAGCTCTATCTCCTGAAGCATCGCGGCGAGGTCTGCGACTGTCTCAGCCGTTATTCCCTTACACGCTTGCGCCGCCGCACTTGGCTCAACGAGCATTCGCATCGCCACGCTGTTCAGGTAGTCGGACAGGGTGACGATACGCACCGTGAGAACGCCCTTCGCGTTGCGCGCAAGAAGCCCCTGCCCTTCAAGACGTCCCAACGCATCACGCATTGGCGAACGAGAGACGCCCAGTCGCGCGGCAAGCCTGCGCTCCTGCACCACAGCACCACCCGCCATTTGCGCGGAGAGGATTTCCCCGAGCAGTGCAGAATAGGTCTCATCCGCGAGGCTTCGTTCCGCCGTGACCTGACCGTTCATGCCATTGACTCCCCGGTAGTTGACAATATCGAGCGGTATGGACCATGGCTGAAAACAAGAAAAGCCTTTGGGGCAACATCAACTGGGAATAGACCAATAGCTGCCTGGAGGCTGATGCGCTTTGACACAAACAGACACTGATCCTGGCATAGGAAAACGGTCCAAAGACGCAGGCCACAAACTTGCCGCCCTCGCGTATAACGCTGTTTCTGACATGATCCGCCACCGTCGTCTTGGAGGCGGCCACGTTATCATCGAAGCGCAGCTTGCCGAGATGCTCGGTGTGTCGCGCACGCCCCTGCGTGAAGCTTTGCAGCGGCTGGAAGGTGAAGGCTTGGTTCACAAAGGCGACGGCCGCAACTACGTGGTGCGACACGTCGATATCGGAGAATACATCCAGAGCCTGAAGCTACGTCTGTTGATCGAACCACACGCGGCTGTACAGGCCATGCCAAGCATACCCGGTCGCAAACTCGTCGAGGTGCGGCGCGAAATTGACGAGCTTATGGGCGCTACTGCGTACCATACGGATGCCCACTGGTTTTCAGACGACCACTTGCATAACCTGATAATGGACCATTGTGGCAACGAAGTTATGGCAGGTGTTTTACGCAATCTGCGAGCCGCCACGCGCCTCTTTGAAATCGGCCAGTTGAAAGACCGCCTGACACCAGATTCTACGGAACATCTTGCCATCATCGACGCCTTGCAGCGCAACGACCCCGGCGCGGCGTTTGAAGCAACGAAAGCGCACATTGAGAGCCTCATTGAGTTTGCGCGAATGCACCTCATCACCAATGAGTGAGCTTTCTCTGTAAAGCACGCTACATGCGGCGGCCTTGCGTCTTTCTAAGTACTTGGGCATGGGGATTGGCGATTGGTTGGAGAGATCAGAAACGCGAGTGGACAAAAGTGAAGGCAGCGATGATACACCGCATGTGTTTTTCAAATTGTCCTGAAGTCAAATCATCTCCTGAATGTGCCCGCTATTGCCGCTTGAGAAGAACTTACGTGCTTTATAGGGGTATTCCGCCTTTCCTGCTCGGATCGTTGTGAAACTTGGAACGCGATGTTTCTGCAAGGTGACAACGCAAATGAAGTCGAGTACGTCCGCCGCCGGGCATCGAAGTGTAAAAAGACCGGAAGCTTATCGCTCCACCTCCGTCGACCGACCTCTCGATTACAGTTCTGCTGCGACCTTGTTCAATGTGGGTACCTTCTAAGCGTCGATGAAACGAACGACTTCCTTCTCAGTTGTCGCCCCTCTCACGAAGAAAGCCAAAATACACCGTATCTCGCACAAGGATGGCGATCATCAAATTCGGTTACGAAAGAGCCCCACTGAGATGACGAGGGCTCTTACTTACTTCTTGTGGCCATTAGTGAGCGTTGCCGAGCTTTCTGATCGCTTCCACGTCCTGCGTGGTTACCGCAGAAGCTTTGTTCGTCCACGCGTTGCGCAGGAAGGTGGCAAGCGTTGCGATCTCCTCGTCGGACAGGCGATCCTCGTAGCCCTGCATTCTCACCTTCATGGGGCGTTTTTCAGTTGAAGGAAGCTCTGCACCATGGAGGATCACGCTAATCAGGCCTTTGCTAGACTTCGCTGTCACCAGTGAGTTTCCGTCAAGTTCCGGGAATATTTCCGGCGCACCCTTACCGTTCACGAGGTGACATCCACCGCAATTGTCCAGATAGAGCCGCGCTCCGAGCGGCATGTCAGGTCCAGCGCTCGACAAGAGTTCTTCCGTCGGCGTTGGCGCGTCGGCCGATTTTGCGGCCTGTTGTCCAGGCGTCCCGATCTTCGTCAGGAAGCTTGCTATCGCCCGATTGTCATCTTGCGTCAGGTACTGAGTGGAATCGCGCACCACCAGCATCATTTCTCCTGTTGCCGTTGAATGAGCGTTGCGAGCGGTGGCAAGATAAGCTGCCGTCTCCTCGACTCCCCATTTTTGTGGACCGCTGCTAGGGCCTCTGAGATCCGGAGCCGTGTAGTTGTCGATTTCACCACCCGAGAGGAAGCTCTTGTACGTCTCGTCGATACCATCCTGCGTCATCAGCACCGAGCGTGGGCTGTGACAGGCGGCGCAGTGACCCGGCCCTTCGACCAGATATTTGCCACGGTTAAAAATGGCGTCTTCTGCTGTGTTGGGTGCAAATCCGGCTTCGCCACGCAAAGCAACCCAGTTCCATGCACGCAGACCAAATCGCATATTGAAAGGAAATGCGAGTTTCGTTGGCTCGACTTTATTCGAGACAGGCTTCACCTCATGCATGAAGTAGTCGTAGAGCGAAACTACGTCTTCTTCCGTTAGCTTGCGGTAATTCTCATACGGCATGGCGGGATAAAGATGCGTGCCGTTCGGCGTCACACCATCATAGAGAACGGCACGAAAATCGTCGAGCGTATAGCTCCCGATACCGGTTTCCTTGTCAGGCGTGATGTTGGTGGTCCAGATTGTTCCCATCGGGCTCTGCATCGCACGACCGCCTGCAAAGGGTGTTCCACCCTCATTCGTGTGACAGGCCATGCAATCGCTGGCACGCATGAGGTATTCCCCACGACCTTCTGCTGGCTTGAAATTTGCTGCCAGTTCAGCAGTTGCTTCCGTGCGCTGAACGGGCACGAAAATGAAGGCGAGAAGACAAGCAATGCCAACGAGGACGAGAGCGGCGAGAACTTTGAGAAGCGTTTTCATGGTGGCACTCCTCAAACTAGTGGCCGTGGGTTGGGAAGGTAGTCCTTGCGGATATGCTCAGCTGCCCAATAGGCGAGACCACCCACCATGCCGGTGGGGTTATACTGCGTATTCTGCGGAAATGCCCCGGCGCCAAGAACGAAGATATTGTGCTTGTCCCAGGCCTGAAGGTACCGGTTGACCGCCGATGTCTTGGGATCGTCGCCCATTACGGAGCCGCCGACATTGTGCGTGGTTTGATAGGGCCTGACATCATACATGGCACCTTCCTTCTTGAAGCCTTCCTGCATGGATGTCGGGTTGAGAGCCTTCGCAATCGGCTCGATCTTCGACTTCATGAATTGGGTCATGCGAATGTCATTGGCATTCCAGTTGAACGTCATGCGCATCAAGGGACGCCCGTGCCGGTCCTTGTAGGTCGGATCGAGATCGAGGTGATTGCCACGATAGGCCATATGGGACCCGTGCGAACCGATGGACATGGAGTGCCCGTACCATTCACCCACGGCCTGCTTCCACTTTGCGCCCCAGCTTGGGGTGCCTGCTGGAAGCGCCATGGAGCGGATCGGTTGACCATTCGATTGCCCGGCGGAGATGTAGGAGCCGCCAATGAAGCCTTCCCGACCGAAATCGATGTTATCGATACCGAAATCATCGATGGTCATGCCATTGGCACCAGTGCCGATGAATGGATTGAAAACCTCGTCCTTGAAAAACAGCGTGTAGCCACCATTCATCTGATAGGCATAGTTGCGGCCGGTAACGCCTTCTCCCGTATTCGGATCATAGGGCTGCCCGATGCCGGATAGCAGCATCAGGTGAACGTTGTGCAGCTGATAGGCAGCCAGAATTACCAGATCGGCAGGCTGGAAGACTTCCTCCTGCGCCTTTTCGTCGAAATAGGTCACGCCGGTCGCGGTCTTGCCATCCGGTGCCATTTCGATGCGCAACACTTCGCATTCCGTGCGATATTCGAAATTCGGCTTGCGCTTCAGGGCGTCAAGAATGGCGGTCTGCGGCGAAGATTTCGAATAGTTATAACAACCATAACGCTCGCAGAAGCCGCAATGATTACATGGGCCCATCTGCATGCCGTATTCGTTGACATAGGCTTGCGACGCTATACCGCCGGGGCGCGGAAACGGATGGTAGCCCATGGATTTAGTGACTTCACCGAACTTGGCTCCGTCCCAGGTCGTCGGCATAGGCGGCATGGGATAATCGCGGGAGCGTGGAGCCTCGAACGGATTACCGCCTTCGATCTTCTCACCCTTGATGTTACCAGCCTTGCCCGAGATGCCTGCAACCCGTTCGAAACGGTCGAAATAGGGCTCGAGCTCGTCATACGTGACCGGGTAATCCTGAATGGTCATATCTTCGGGGATAATGGATGCCCCCCAACGTTCCTCGACATAGGATCGAAGACGATATTCTGACGTCATAGGACGCCAGTTGAGCCCGTTCCAGTGCGTGCCGGCACCGCCGACACCAATACCCGGTAGAAAGGAGCCGAGGCTGCGATAGGGCAATGCCACCTCGGTCTCGCTCCGACGAATTGTCACTGTCGAATTCCGCGGTTTTTGCATCATGCCGAGACGTACGCCGTATTTCAGCTCATCGATCATCTCAGGATATTGGAAATTGGGAACGGTATTCTGGTCATGACCGCGCTCGAGCGCGACGATCTCAAGCCCGTCCTGCGCAAGCTCCATGCCGAGGATCGATCCGGTCCAACCAAGACCGACGATGACGACATCTTTTTTCTTTTCAGTTCTAGCCATCGTTCATGCCCTCTCGCCAGAGATCGAAACCGGTCCCAGCGGATATTTAACGTTATGTTTGAGAACCCATTCCTTGTACGATCCACGCGCGCCGGGGAAACCGATATAGGTCCACGCCTGCATTTTATGGTTTCCGCCATACAGTGGATCGGCGAAATAACCCTCTTTGGTGTTTCCAAGCAGAATGGAGAAGAAATCGCGCATTTCCGGATGAAGCTTCATTTCGTCTTTCTGAAGCGAGGTAAGCGCCTGATCCTGCGTCGCCTCATCCAGCTCCGCGAAAATCTTCCCATGTGTCGTGCGACACCATTCGTCAAATACCGGGATGGCTTGTTGATAAATCTGAAGCGGCGTCAGCGGTGTCTGCCAGCCACGCAACGGACTTGCGTCGGCCTCATGAGGACCTTCCATATACCAATCGGCAGCGCGACCGAAATCGCCAGCCAACTGCATATCGATAAAGACCGGGACACGTGTTTCGATGGCTCCGGGGCCCTCGCCCTCGGAAGGGATCAATCTTGCTACCGCTGCCACTACGAAAGCCCACTCGCTGGGCTTGAGACAGATAGGCGTGTACGCATCCAGCGCGACCGGCTCTAGTTGCTCCTCAGCCTTCAGCGGCACGGCTGCGAGTCCAGCGACTGCAGCACTTGCAGCGGACGCTTTAAGAAAATTTCGACGTGAAGGACGGCCTGGAAGGTCTCTCATAGGCAACTCGCTTTGTGACGGGCATCACTTGAAAATTGTTGTTTAGATCCATCGGGAAATGAGTCAGGTGGGCCGCTGCGGTTTATCGTCGCAGCGAAATCAGCGCAAGTTCACTTAGAACAAAAATCGTTCGTTTGTCGATTCGTGAGAATCTGGTTCCGTAATTCTTCTAAAATAAGCAACAATCTTTAAGACGCCTAGCGAAGCGTTCCGATCTGAAACCAACATACCCAAAGCATAGAGTATCTGTCTGACAACCATGCGGTACAACGTCAGATCGGCAAGTAGGCGGACTCACAATGCCCTCCGGCACGCGCTTCCAGAACGCGAATTGAGGCGCGCTGACGCCCAGAAGGCGCAACAGCATCCACCTCAGGAAGCTCGCTTTAACGCTCGCTCCTTATTGACTGGGGCGCTCTAGCGTCTGTTTGATATTCATCCGTTACCCCAGCGATTGCTCCTTACTGGAATGCAAAGCACCAGGCATGACGTTTTCAGGTATTGGGCAGACATAAGGGTCGTCGCCCCTTGCAGCTTTCCATTCTGCTGTTGCCTTGGCCAACAGACTCGGAGATGTTGCCAAATCAAGGCCCGTCGAAGCAAGAGCTTTAGCAGCATGCACCATTGCCTTATGGGCTGCACGGCTTCTGCCCTGCGCCACGACTTGCCATGTATGAGGGTTTGTTCCTATCGCCCAAGTTGGCGCCCAGCACTGTGCGGTAGGTGTCACACGGCTGACGTCGCCCACATCGGTAGATCCTGCTCGAAAATGGGAGTGCCCTTCGAAAGCACGCAATCCCAAATGTAGCGGCGTCGATCCGTCAATCTTCTCGTTGGAGAAGACATCATCCTTGATCTGATAAAGTTTGATGCTGCTCTTGATCGCTTCCTGCGTAAATGTGGCTTGGATTTTACGGGCGAACTCCATGTCTGCCTCATCAAACGGCACCGGCCCAATCGCCATCAGATTTTCGTGGATTGCGTTTTCAAGCGTGAGGTTCGGCAGCAAGTTTGTGGCGGCGGTGTCGAACACGATCTCCACCTCAGTTCCGGTCATCATGGCGGCACCGCGCGCGACCTGATCCACGCGCTCGGCCAGTGCCAGAGCCTGGGGCATTTCGGGCGCGCGAACGAGATAAAGCACCTCTGCTTTTGCCTGAACCACGTTAGCGGCACGTCCGCCTGCATCGGTGATGGCATAATGCACGCGGCAATCCTGCGGCATGTGCTCGCGAAGGAAGTTGACACCGACATTCATCAGTTCGACGGCATCGAGAGCCGACCGCCCAAGATGAGCCGCATTGGCGGCATGCGCGGCGGTGCCTTTGAACCTATAGTAATACTCAAGTACCGCGAGGTTATTTGTCGATCTGACGCCATTGAATGGGGCTGGGTGCCAGGTCAGTGCGGCGTCCACATCGTCGAAGGCACCTGCCCGCACCATGAAGGTTTTGCCGGAACCGCCCTCCTCTCCAGGGCAACCATAGTATCGAACTGTCCCCGGCAGACCATTAGCCTCCAAATGTCTTGCCAGCGAGATTGCCGCGATGAGAGACCCGACTCCTAATAGGTTATGGCCGCAGCCGTGACCGCTGGCACCCGGCTCACCTTCCCGTTGCTCATCAATGTCCGCAAGCTGGCTCATGCCTGCAAGAGCATCATATTCGCCAAGGAATGCGATGACAGGTTTGCCATGCCCGTATTGGCCGACAAACGCGGTTTCCATTCCCGCGATGCCTTCCTCAACGGAGAAACCATGTTGCTTCAATGTCTCAACAAGAAGTTTGGCTGATTTATATTCGTCGTACTTCAGTTCTGCCAGATCCCATATTTGATCACTTATGGATGTAAAATTAGGAGCTAGGTCGTCGATCGATTGCGTTAGTGATTTCAGGGCTGATTGATCTGGCATGCTGTTCCTCGAGACAAAGCGAAACCGGCACCGCGCATCGATGATGGCAGAGGGCTTCTGTGCATATGAAAGGCACCGCTTATTCGCGGTGCCTAATGACTGGATTATTTACCGACCGACACTTCCCAAAGCCGCGCGTTGGATTGCCAGACCGGCTGACCCTCAAGCGACTTGGTCGCTCCCCAAACGTCGATCATGTCGTAGAGGAAGATGCCTGGCATATCCTGCAACATGAGCTCGTGGAACTGGTCGAAGATTGCCTGACGCTTCTGCTGGTCGATTTCCGCATAAGCAGCCTTCATCAGTTCGATCGCCTTCGGATTATCCCACATGAGCGAAGCGTTCTTGTCCTTATCGCCCACATAGAAGCTGTACATCAACGCAGGATCGAGACGGGGTGCGACGGATTGCGAAATGATCTGGTAATTGCCAGAGCGGCGGCGATCAACCTGCGTTGCATAGTCCAGAACTTCGATCTGCACGTTCAGACCGATCTGCTGCAACATCGCCTGAGCGATGACGGCTGCCGGGAAGCTGGGTACATTGCCACGCTTGTTGGCGATGATGTTGATTTGCTCACCCTTGTAGCCGGATGCTTCGAGTTCCTTTTTCGCCGCATCAAGATCGTAAGGAAGACGCTTCTTCTGTGTCTCGCTGAAGTAGATAGAGTCCGACGCCACCATCGAGCCGTTGGCCTTTCCGGTACCATTGGAGGCCGCAGCAACAAGCTCGTCCATGTCAAGCGCCATCGCGATTGCACGGCGAACCCCGGGTTTGCTCATGACGGGGTCGCGGGTCTGGATGTAGAAGAGGTTTTTGCCGTTGTTCTGCGAAATAATGACCTTGGCCTTTTCGCTCTTCTCAAACTCCGGAATGAGATCAGGCGAGATTTCCGCAGTGTCGAGCACACCCGATTGGAGACCTGCCTTCACAGTGGATGCATCGGGGATGACCATGAACTTGATGCCATCCACCAGTGGTCGCTTCGAGCCGACCATGCCATCCGGTTTGCCGTCATTGGCCGGAGACTGGTAGTCATCGAACTTGGACAGATGAATGTATTCGCCTTTCTTCCACTCGTCCCATTTAAACGGACCGGTTCCGATTGGCTTGTCGAACGCACCATCCGCTTTGAGGGAATCCTTTGAGATCACTCCGGTGTAACCGCATTCCGGACGCGCCATCAAACCGAGGAAGACAGCAGAGGGCTTTTCCAGAGACATGGTGACGGTTTGTCCATCAACGGCTTTGATAGTTGTCACCTTCACTGTACCGCCGTCGAAATCCTTGACGCAGGTCCACTTCGTGGCGGGGTCCATGTACCGGTTCCAGTTCCACACCACGTCATCTGCGGTCAGTGGCTTGCCATTGTGGAACTTGACGTTCTGACGAAGCTTGAAGGTGTATGTCAGGCCATCGTCCGACGTTTCGACGCTTTCAGCCAGCAGCGGCTTGACCTCACCGTTATTGGCGTAGCCTACAAGTCCTTCAACAATATGGAGGATGACGCCATCCGTATTCCCATCCCGGTTGACGCCGGGGATGTTGCTGCGAAGATCCGAACTCTGCGCAATGACGATATCGCGCGCGTGGGTCGCGCCCGAAAGCGCCATCAATATAGTTCCAGCAAGAAGTAAGCTTTTCATGTTCTACCCTCTGTTATTGTTGGTTTTAATGCTGTTGGCTCAAGCTCGAAACTCATCCCAGCAGACACGCGAAAGGCGTCCGATGGTTTCGAGAGACATGGTGTATCCCGGTGTTCCATCCGGCATCTCCTGCGGCACCTGATCCGTGAAAGCGGTGATGATGTAGAGCGGTTGACCATCGCTGTAGACGATGCCCGCATTCATCCGGCCGCGCTTCCCTGTGCCGCCCTTGTGAGCGACGACCGTACCGAACGGCAGACGCGAAGGAATGGCGTATCGCAGAATCTGATTTTTCAGTGTCTGCAAGGCGTAGGCACTCAATTCTTTGGAGACGCCCAACCGCTTCGAAGCCTCTTCGGAACCCTGAGCATCGAGAATCGACTGAAGCAGGAACATTTGATCGCGCGCCGTCGTCGTCGTAACGGACTTCAAGGAATGATCGGGAGACAGAGCGAGCGGCGGGATCAGAAAACGGTGATGCGTGCCTTCCATGCCGATTGCCTTGCAATAGCTGTCCACTTCCTCCAGCGTCAGGCGCTCGAAGACCATCTTGGTGCAGACATTGTCGGAAAGCACCATCATGCCGGTGATGGCATCGCGAAGCGAGATCACGATGCCCGGCGTCAGATAGCGAAACATTCCGCTTGCGACTTCGTCGGCAAAGCGCGCCTCGTAGACAATCTGCTCGTCGAGATCGAGCCTACCTTCATGCACAGCCTTCAGCGCCGCCATCATGATCGAGGTCTTACGGGTGCTGGCGGAAGGCGTTTCCTCATCCGCTCCGCGTTCAAAAACCTCGCCATTGCGCAGGTTCTTAATGCTGAAGCGCGTGACGAATGGCTGTGCATTACAGATAGCGTTCAGCCTTTCGGCAGTTGATCCGAGATTGCCGGATATCATAGGTGCAGTATTCATCGTCACGCCTCCAAGCGCCACTTGAGTTTCACGCCGCCGGTCTCGTTGAGATCGAGCGCGGGAATTGCCGAGAGAAGGCGCCGGGTGTAGGCCTGCTTCGGCATGTCGAAGATCGTGTTGCGGTCACCTTCCTCGATGATCCTGCCGTCCTGCATGACAATGACGCGATCAGCGACCTGTTCAACGACGCCGAGATCGTGGCTGATAAACAGGCAGGAGAAGCCATATCGTTTCTGCAAATCGGAAAAGAGCGAGAGCACCTGCGCGCGAACGGTCACGTCCAGCGCCGAAACGGGCTCGTCGGCAATGAGGAATCGTGGTCGTCGCGCAATCGCTCTGGCAATGGCCACTCTCTGCCGCTGTCCGCCCGAAAGTTCATGCGGATAGCGAAGGGCGAATTCGGCGTTGAGACCAACTTCTTCCAACGTTTCGTAGGCGCGCTTCATCTTCGCCACCCGGTCTATTCCGGGAACGAGACGCAGCGCCTCTTCAACGAGAGCAAGGATCGTCATGCGAGGATCAAGCGAGGAGTAGGGATCCTGAAAAACCATCTGGCAATTGAGGCGATAGTCGCGCCAGTCCTGATCGCGCGTGCGCCCCTGGAAAAGAACCTCGCCTTCAGTCTCCTTGACCAATCCGGCAATCGTGCGTCCCAAGGTCGTCTTGCCAGACCCGGAACCGCCGACCAGAGCCACAACTTCGCCTTCATGAATGTCAATCGAGACTCCATGCAGTGCGCGTTTTGGCTCGCCCTTCTTGAGAAACGACTTCCGTCCAGGATAATCCACGACGATGTTGCGGGCCGAAATCATCGGTGCGGATATCGTATCGATAGGCCTGACTTCACCGCGCACGGGCAAGGATGACAGAAGCTTGCGCGTGTAAGGGTGCTGGGGGAGTTCCAGTATCTGCTCAGTCGTACCGGCTTCAACGATGGAGCCCTTTTCCATAACGACGATCCGGTCTGTGTAGCGGGCCACCATCGGTAGGTCATGGCTGATGAGAAGGACTGCCGTGCCTTCTGCCTTCGTCAGTTCCACCATCAGTTCCATGACATCGCGCTGAATGACCGCATCGAGCGCCGTCGTTGGTTCATCGGCAATCAGCAACGCCGGTTTTAAAAGCATGACGGATGCCAGCATGATGCGTTGGCGCATGCCGCCGGAGAACTCATGTGGATAGGACGTCAGTGCTCGCTCAGGATCGCGAATGCCGACACGTTGCAGCATGGAGAGAATTTTCTCGCGCCTCGTGGAGGCTTGATCCTGCGTGTGCAGTGCGAGCCCCTCCTCCAGTTGCCGTCCAATCGTCATGGACGGGTTGAGCGAGGTCATGGGCTCCTGAAAAACCAATCCAATCTCCGCACCACGCAGCGTGCGCAAGTCCTTTTCACTAATTGCGGTGATGTCGCGGCCCTTGAAGATGACCGTACCTGCCGTCTTGCGAATGACGGGCGGCAGCAGAGAAACAATCGCCCTTGTCGCAAGAGATTTTCCCGAACCGCTTTCGCCGACGATGCCGAAGATTTCACCCGGCGCGACATCGAAGCTGACATCCTTCACCACGCCGACATCGCGACGGACGATTTCCAGCGAAAGATTGCGGACGCTGAGAAGCTTTCCTTCAGTCATTTCAAACCTCTCATGCGTGGGTCGAGTTTATCGCGCAGAGCATCTCCGAGAAGGTTGATGCCAAGCAATGTGAGTGCGATGCAGAGGCCGGGGAAGAGTCCGAGCCAGACAGCCTGTTCGATGAAAGGCCGACCTGCAGCCAGCATGTTGCCCCATGTCGGTGCGGGAGGCGGAACACCGAGACCGAGGAAACTCAAGGCACTTTCCGAAAGGATGGCCCAGCCGAACATCGAGGTTGCAAGTACGGTAATTGGGGCAAGGCAATTGGGCAGGATGTGTCTGAACATCGTGAAGATTTCGCCATTGCCCATCACGCGGGACGCTTCGACGAATTCGCGTTCCCGCAATGACAGCACGGCTCCTCGAACGACGCGCGCCATGGACGGCGTGTATGCGATGCCCAGCGCGAAGATGATGCCGTATTGATTTGCGCCGAACACCGCGAGAAGTCCGAGTGCCAGCAAAATGCCGGGGAATGCCAGCAGTGCATTGTTCACGGCCATGATCAGGCCATCGATCCAGCCACGGGCATACCCGCTGATGAGACCGATCAACGTACCAGCCACAACGGCGAAACCGACCGTAAGGCAGCCGATCCAGACACTTGCTCGTGCGCCGACCATAAGGCGGCTGAGTACATCTCGCCCGAACTCATCAGTGCCGAGGAGATGCAGTGAGCCGGGAGAAGCCAGTTTTGCCGTGAAGCTCAGCTTCATTGGATCGAAAGGCGTCCAGAAGAGGCTCAGGGCTGCGACGATGAGCAGAGCAGCGATCAGAACGCCGCCGATCAGGCCATTGAGAGAAACCTGTTTCATTCGGCCACCACGCGCGGATCAAAGAGGGGATATAGGAGATCGACAATCAGGTTGACGACCACATAGGACATGGCGACGAAGAGAAGGCAGCCCTGAATGACGGGGTAGTCGCGTTGGAAGATGCTATCGACCATCAGGCGACCAAGGCCCGGAATGGTGAACACCGTTTCGATGACGGCGATGCCGCCAAGCAGATTTCCAAGGATCAGGCCGATCATCGTCCATGTTGGACCGAAGGCATTCTTGAAAGCGTGCCTCCAGAGAACCGCCCGCTCCGAGAGTCCCTTGGCACGGGCATGGGTGATGTAGTCCAGCCGCAGCACTTCCAGTGTGGAGGCGCGGGCCATGCGGATCAGAACCCCGGCCTCATGGATGACAAGCGTCATGATGGGCAGGATCAGATACAACAGCCCGGACACGAAATCATCCGAGAGAGACACATATCCCAGCACCGGCAGCCAGCCGAGCTTCAGTCCGAAGAAAAGAAGCAAAAGCAATCCCAGCCAGAAGGTCGGGATCGAAAGCAGCACTGTCGCCGTGCCGATCAGTACGAGGTCCGTGGCGCTGTTCTGGCGCCACGCCGCTATGACACCGGCTGGCACCGCGATGAGGCTTGCCAGAATGACCGCGACCACGACGATCTCGGCTGAAACCATGAAGCGCGAAACAACCAGCGGAAGCACCGGCTCCTTGTTCACGATAGACTGGCCGAAATCACCGCTCAGCACATTGCCCGCCCAGACGAAAAACTGCTGCGGCAGTGACGTATCGAGGCCAAGTTCAGTGCGCATCTCGGCAATTTGATCTGGTGTCGCCATGTCTCCCAGCATCAGAGCTGCCGGATCACCTGGGATGAAACGAATAAGAGCGAAGACTGTGATTGCGACGATCAACAATGTCGGGATCGCCATCAGCAATCGATGGAATATGAATCTTATCATCGGTTCCCCTGAACGCGATTGGCGGGACCGGATCTACAAAGTCACCGGCTGTTATGTTTGAAACTATGACGGATCAAAAAAATGAGCGCAATATTATGCATTATCTTCATAGGCTAATGCATATTTTGCAGACGCAGGTGCGCGTTGAGTTTGATCTGTGGCGCGGTGCTTAACAGCTAGAGCAATGCTTTTGTGAGATTTCGATTTGGCGCTTGAGCGCGTCCATCAAGGCTTTTGCTGCCAGAGAAGCAGACGTGCCAGAGGGGGTTGCGAGCGCAAATTCCTGCTTGGTGACCGGAACGAATGGGCGCTGCACGATAGGAAGGTTTTGGTAGAGATTGGCAAAAAAGCTGCTCAATATGGCAACTCCCAAACCGTGAGCCACATAGGAGCAGGCCGAACTGTTGGTATGAGTCTCGATTTTCACGTTCTGCCTCACGGCTTCGCGCGCAAAGGTCTGATCGAGCAGCATACGTGTCGGCCTTTGCCGACCGATGAGAATAAGCGGCACCCCACGCAGGTCCCGTGCACTAATTTCCTTCATCGACGCAAGTTCGTGACCTTCGGGCAGAACGCAAACGCTGGTGCCTGATGCCACAATTTCCATATCGATCCCAGGTAAAGCGGGATGTTCGTTGCGCAGAAAGCCGAAATCGATGACCTTCTGCTCAACCAGACGTGCGATGTTGGATGTCGTCTCGAAAAAGGTTTCGATCCGGACCGACGGGTAATCACGCACGAATTCCTTCATCATCGCGGGCGCGAAATTTTCCCACATGCTGCTGGGAAGCCCTACCCGCACCAGTTCTGGCCCTTTTGCACCGCTGCGGAGATCTTCCGCCAGTCCTGAAAACCTGTTCAATCCAAGCAGGATCGTTTCGGCATCCCGCGCCAGAATACTGGCTTCAGGCGTTGGGATAAGTCTGCCCTTATCTCGATCAAAAAGCCTCAGTTCCAGATCGGTCTCTAACTGCTGAAGGAGACGGCTCACGCCGGACTGGCTAAGCCCCATGCTCTTGGCGGTAGCGATCGTCGACCCTGTTGCAAGCAGGGTTTTCAGAACCTCAAGCTGCCTGAAATTGATCATGCTTTCGCCACTCCCTCTCCCGCCGATATGAAAACGCTTAAGCCCATTCCCGGATGTAGTTCAAGAACGGCAGAGCGATTTTCGGAAGCGGGGAGAGTTCGGAACTGACGATTGCGTAATCGACGGAGATGGTCGGTTCAAGCGGAACGAATGCCAGTGGCAAGGCCTGATATTCAAGCGCCAGCAATTCGCTGACGATTGCGATGCCCAGCCCTTCCGCCGCAAGAGCGCAGCCGCAACCGACGGAATGCGCTTCGATTGCCGGGCGGCGGCGAAGTCCTGCGCGATAAAAGATCGCTTCCAACTCATGACGGACGGCCCGCTCCCGATTGAGAAGTATCAGATCCTCGGTCTTCAATTGTTCAACGTTGATCTTCTCCCGACCGGCAAGCGGATGGCTCTTACGGAGAACACAAATATTACGCGTCGGCATGACGTGCTCTTCGCGAAGTCCCGGCGTCGGCGACGGCAGGCGCGTGAAACCAAGATCGACCGCCCCTTCCGCTACCATCCGTTCTATCGCAAGATAATTCCCAGAGGCAATTTCGATTCTGACGGGACCTGCTTCGGCCAGAAATCTCTTGATCAGACGCGGCACAAGCGTTGCGGAAAGGCTCGCAGGAAATGCTATCCTCAACGGGATTTCCGTCGAGCGTCCCTCTTCCAGTTCCTGCGCCGTTATTTTCAGAGCCGTAAGCTTGTCCGCAATGGCGCGGATTTCCGGTCCTAGCTTCAACCCCTCACGCGTCATCGAAAGTCGGTTCTTATCCCTGTCGAACAACCGAACACCGAGGTAGATCTCCAACTGATGCAGAAGTCGGCTGGTGTTGGATTGAGAAATACCGAGATCAACGGCAGCGGCAATGGTTGAGCCTGTGGCCGCAATCGCTTCGAAGGCCTGAATATGCTTGATGCTGATCTGAACGTCGCCCGATTTTTTCAGTCTCATTCTCCCGGATAACGTCACCCGTCATTTGCATAAGATTGCGCCGATAGACCTGCCCGTTCATCAATGCAGCTCTCTCCGAGTTTTGCAAGGAAGCGCGTCAATGACAACCGTTCTCGAAAAGATTGCCCGACAGGTCATTGCAAGAACGTCCTTTTCAGCAATCGCAATAGAGCGGGCGGAAGACGCGATTGTGGATACTATCGGCTGTATGATTGCGGGCAGGAATGACGCTGCCCCACGGTCTGTGGCCGCAGCTTTTCGTGACGAGATCAATGAAATTGGCGCATCGCTGGTTTTCACAGGAGGCCGCGCATCGCGCTCCATCGCTGCCCTCATCAACGGCACTGCCGCCCACTGCCTCGATTTCGATGACAATTTTCATCCCGCACGCGCCCACGCATCAGCGGTCCTGGTGCCAGCGCTTCTCTCCGTCGCGACGAGCAGCGACGAGTTTTCGGGCCACATGATGGTCAGAGCATATCTTGCCGGGCTGGAAGCGCAGGGATCCATTGGCTTCGGCGTCATCCCCTCGCACTATAATCGGGGCTGGCACGGAACCTCGACAATCGGCTGCGTCGGAGCCGCCGCAGGTGTGGCCGTCCTTCTCGGACTTGACGAAGCTAAGATAGCAAACGCAATGAGCCTCGCCACAAGCATGGCCTCGGGTCCAAAAGGACAATTTGGCACCGGAGCAAAACCCTTTCACGCAGGCATCGCGGCGCGAAATGCGATCGAGGCCGCGTTACTTGCCCGATCGGGTTTGGGCGGCAGGCTCGATATCCTCGAACGATCGCAAGGCTTCCTCGATCTCTTCGGAGGCAACGAAGCGACGGGGTGGGCGGACCTCACATGGAACGAGGAGCACATCATCGAAACCCGCGGTCTGGTCACGAAACTTCATCCATGCTGCGCATCCACTCACAGAGCCATTGACGCGGCGTTGGACCTTCAAAAGAAATACGGATTTTCGCTTGATGACATCGAACGGATCGATACGAAAGTTGGAAGATCTGCATTTGACAATCTTCCCTATGACGATCCTACCGATGAAATGCAGGCGAGGTTTTCCATGCATTACTGCTTGGCTGTCGCGCTCTCGGGCGGAGGACTATCACTCCGTGATTTCACTCCTCAAGCTGCTACGCGGCAAAGTTTCCGAGCCCACATGGCGAAGATCAGTATTACTTCTTACAGCGCAGAAGAAGAGCGCGGCGTTGAGCGCCTACCGCATCAAGTCCATATCTCGTTAATGGATGGCCGGAGGTTCTCCACCGAGCGCCTTCACGCCAACGGCTCTATAGTCGCACCTTTAAATGGCGGGCAGAAGCTTGCAAAACTTGAAGATTGCTTGCGGTGGGCAGGACATTCCAGGGCGCTTATCACCCACTCCGAATTGAAAGCAATTTGCTCCGGAAAGAGCGTGAGGACCGTCTGCGATGATACGTTGCAACAATTTTTTAGTTTGTCCCGAATTTAAACCATCACCTATGTGCCCTCTTGAGGCACGAAGCGGAAATTATTCCTGCGCCCACGCCCGGTTGACTAAGCCCAAACCCAATGCAAAAAGGTAGCAACCAATGTCGCTCGCGATGGAAAAAACAGATGGGATTTCAAGACTTTTCCAACAAGCAATTTCTGAAATTCAAGGTTTCCCAGCCGAGCCATTTTGAGCGAATTTTCAACCAAAATTCAATCAGCGCCGCAATCATGGCCCCTAGGCAAATGATCGCGCACCATAACTAGCGTATCGGTTTGCCGGTGGGCGGTTCGTGTTACCTCCTGATAGCCACATTGCTCGGCAAGGCGGAGGGATCGCCTGTTTTCAGGTGCAATGATGCACGCAGACGTACGCGGTGTGATGGATCTATCAAGCCATTGCAGCGCAGCGTTCAATGCCTCTCGGGCATAACCTTTTCCCTGCATTGCAGAGGTAAGAACCCATCCACCTTCAGGCACGCCCTTCAGTTGAGGAAGGCCGGCGCGGTGCCAATCCGCGAAACCCATCTCCCCTACGAAATCACCGGTCTTGGTCTCACGAATAGTCCAATAGCCATAACCAACCAGCGCCCAGAGGCCTCTATAACGTAAAAGGCGCTGCCAAACCTCATCGTCAGTGGAAGTACGGCCTCCGATATAGCGGACGACATCGGGATCGCTCCAGAGCTGAACCATGTCCGCAAAATCAGACACCTCTGGCAACCGCATCGTAAGACGATCGGTCAAAATGACATTCGGGGCTTCATTTTGCATGGCAAGTGCGTCCATCGAACCTCAGTCGTCATCAGCTCTTACATTATCTGGTCGCGTCAAACTAAGCTGATACCGAACATATTGGAAGAGACGCTTGCACGGATCGGAACGTCAACGGCGGCCAAAGGCGGCTTGGTGGAATATGACCAGAGTTCCAGGCAATCTGCGATCGACGAAGTGATCAGGCAGCTGCGACGAGGCACCGAGCTGACGTCAGAGAAGTTGGCGAGCATTTACAGTTCTTTGGCAGCTATCCGTTCGCCTGCGGAATGCATTCACGCGCTCCCCTCATCAGTGTCCCTCGTAGACGTAACATAGCGCTGTCGTTGAACCACGCTGCCTTATTAGGGTAGGTGTAAATTCCATAGATAGGAATAACGAGGCTTCTATGACCACCGAACGTGACAATCCTGATTTGCACGCAGCAATCAACGAATTGGTCGGCAGATTTTATGCCGCGTTCGACAACCGCAGCGGACGGGTCATTAACGTGCGAGGGCTGCGGGAAATGTTTCTTCCTGAGGCAGTCATCGTGCGAGCCAATGCTGCTGAGGTGGAAACGATGAACGTGGATACGTTCATCGTACCGCGCGAGCGGATGCTCAGCGACGGCTCGCTTATCAACTTTCATGAGTGGGAGACTTCAGCGACCACTCAGGTATTGCGTGGCATAGCCTGCCGCCATTCGACCTACGCAAAGAGTGGAATCTTCTCGGGCGAACCCTACGGTGGAAGCGGCGCAAAGCTCATTCAGTTGGTGCGGACTCAGAATGCTTGGCGCATTGCCGCCATTGCATGGCAAGATGACTAACATGTTCGTGCGGTGAAGCTGGTCTAAGAACGCTCGGACTGCTGAACAAACGGCTCATAATGGCTTGGTCATTCCCTCCATTAGAGATTTTCGCGTCTTCTCGTCTGCCGGGTAAAAGCATTCCAGCGTCAGTTCGGCGAGCGTAACGTCCACCGCAGTGCCGAACACGGTCGTTGTTGACAGAAACGACATCACGCCACGATTTGCTTCGCTGCGAATGGAAAGCGTCACGGCAATGCGCTCGGTAGAGCTTGGCGGGCGGCGACTAGCGGGAAAAGGAAAGCCGGAGAGTTCGGTGTGGAGCGCTTCTAGTACCGGGTCAGCAGATTGATCGATGTCTCTTCGAAGTCGTGACAAAACATGGTGACGCCATTCGGCGAGGTTCAAAATGCTTGGCGCCAGCCCCTGTGGGTGGAACGTCGCTCTCAACACATTTACGGGAGGCCTCAGCAGCCTCTCATCGATGCCGATCAGCATCTGCCGCGCGGAATCATTGGCAAGCACTAAGTTCCAGTGCCGATCGACGGCCAGCGCCGGAAAGGGCGCATGCGCTCGCAACACTGCTTCCACGGCAACCAAAGCGTTTTCCATGTCTGGAGATGAGAATCCACGCTCTTCATAGATCGGGGCGAAGCCCGCGGTACGCAGTAATTGATTTTGCTCTCTCAGAGGTAAGCGAAGTGCTTCCGCAAGACGCAATAGCACATGGCGGCTAGGAGACGCACGGCCGCTTTCAATGAAACTGAGATGGCGAGTAGAGACCTCCGCTTCGCCCGCGAGATCAAGCTGGCTAAGTCGGCGTCTTGCCCGCCACATTCTCAATGCCTCACCAAGGGTCGTCGATATTGCGCTCATGTGGCGGAGACTAACGGTCTGGATCGTCTAAGTCATTACCTCGGAGGTAATCGTCTTCGTCTAGCGGCTGCGGCATTCTTGGTTCGTCATCTAATATGGAGGCGGACAATGATAAATCCCGACTTGCTGGCCAGTGAGTATCTTGCGCTCTGGAATGATCCTGACGCCACATCACGCGACCAGAGACTGGCCAACGCCTGGACACCGGGAGCTCGCTACGCCGACCCGATAATGGCAAGCGAAGGTTGGGGGGGCATCTCTGCAATGATCGCAGGTGTCCGGGCCCAACTCCCGGGCCACACCTTTACACTTCGGGGCGAACCTGACGGGCATGGCTCATTTGCGCGGTTCTCCTGGACGCTCTCAGGCGAGGACGGAAGGCTGATCGCCACGGGGACCGACATCATCCGCACAACGCAGGACGGTCAAATCGAAGAGGTCATCGGGTTCCTCGACAAGGAGTTCGTATGATGCCGGCATTTGTTTCACGCGGAGACGGGCATTTTCTTCACGTCAGCGATTGGGGTGATGGTCCGCCCGTGCTCTTCTTGGCTGGATGGGCTATGGACAGCCGAATTTGGGGTGAAACTAGGCTTCGTCTCAATGACGCAGGTCTCAGGACCATCGCTTACGACCGAAACGGACACGGTCGTTCTACCGATCGGGCGACCTACTCTTACGACGACTTGGCCGACGATCTCGCTGAGGTGATGAGGTCTCTCCACCTTTCGAACGTGACGCTTGTGGCGCACTCCGGCGCCGGCGGCGAAGCAATACGCTACCTTTCGCGGTACAATGGCAACCGGATCAAAAGGCTCATTCTAGTGGGTGCAACCGGGCCTAGAGTCATTGGCGTCGGTGGAGTAACTTCTGAAATGGTGGAAAGGCTGTGCGGAGAACTCACCTCCAACCTGTCGGGCTGGATCGACGCCAACGTCGACCCCTTCGCTCCCGGCGCCCATAGACGCGTCAAGGACTGGATGGGCTCAATGGCTATGGATTGCTCTCGCCGGGCTTTGGTCGCTTTCCAACAGACGATCGCGCTGAGTAACCTTTCGGCGGAAGCCCACGACTTGAAACTGCCAGTCACGATAATCCACGGCGACTGCGACGTTTCCGCGCCGCTGGAGTCCAGTGGGCGCGTTTACGCTGCCACGATACCCGGCGCGGAACTTGTCGTTTACGAAGGGGTGGCACATGGAATTATGGTCACGCACGCTTCAAGGCTTGCCAACGACATTAGCGGCCGGGTGTTGGCATGATCAAGTCGACCTCTGATCGGGCACCCCGCAGGTATCAACTATCAGCGCCCTCACGGATTCCGATCCGAAGAGTGTCACGCAGATATACTTTGCAAGGCGCCACAAACATTACCGTCCTGTTTCCGGAGGCGCTAAGATGACCTCGCACACACAGCCTGAAACCTACGTCATCACCTTCCACGTTTTACCTGATCAAGTTGGCCGGTTCCTCGCCCTTCTCGACCCGGTACTAGACGCAATGCGCCATGAGCAGACGTTTGTGCGATCCGCGTTGCACGTCGATCCGAAGCGGAGCAACGTCTTCCAGCTTCATGAAACATGGACAGATCGGGCGGACGTGCTCAAGGTTCAGCTAAATCGGCCCTATCGAACGGCTTTTCATGAGAATGTCGATGCTCTGCTGGTGGAGCCGCGACATATTGCAATATGGACCGTTGCGAGGTCTGACTGACTATTTACTCTCGCCAGGCAGGCCCGTGCCCCCCCCCGCGGGAGGCCTGCGCCCGAGCCCATCACTGGTGTCGCGAGATTAGAAAGCTGGGCGAGGATGTGCGTCTTAAGGCCCCTGAGCACGTCAAGCCTTTCGTGAAGCGTCAGAAAAATGATGCCGTCGATGCTGAAGCGATCGCCAAGGCTGCTTCTCGACCCATCATGGAAGTATTTACCGTCCCACTACATCTTCCCTGTGGCTGATAATCCACTGATATCATCCGCAACACGCACTTCAGGATTGAACCCAGCCTACACCCGCTCCAGCGCGACCGCGATGCCCTGCCCCACGCCGATACACATAGTGGAAAGCGAGTAACGCGCGCCGGACAAGGAAAGCTCAAGCGCTGCCGTGCCGGTGATGCGGGCGCCGGACATGCCGAGTGGATGGCCGAGCGCGATGGCTCCACCATTGATGTTAACGCGCGGGTCGTCATCGGCAATGCCGAGATCCCGCAGCGTCGCTAGGCCTTGGGAGGCGAACGCTTCGTTGAGTTCGATGACGTCGATCTGCTCCTGAGCGAGGCCGAGGCGGGCAAGAAGCTTCTTGGTTGCCGGTGCGGGACCAAAGCCCATGATGCGCGGGGGAACGCCTGCCGTCGCGCCACCCAGAATGCGGGCGATGGGGGTCAGGCCGTGCTTTCTGGCAGCAGCTTCGGAAGCGATGATGAGCGCTGCCGCGCCGTCATTGACGCCGGACGCATTACCCGCTGTAACCGTGCCACCTTCGATTTTATTGACTGGCTTCAACTTGGCGAGCGCTTCCATCGATGTCGCACGCGGATGCTCGTCGCGATCAACGATTAGCGGTTCACCCTTTTTCTGCTGCACGCTCACCGGCGTGATTTCTTTAGCAAGGCGGCCATTGGCCTGGGCTTCAGCGGCCTTCGCTTGGCTTCCCAAGGCAAAGGCGTCCTGATCCTCACGGGCGATATTGAAGTCAATCGCGACATTATCGCCAGTTTCAGGCATCGAGTCGACGCCATATTGCTTCTTCATCATCGGGTTGATGAAGCGCCAGCCGATGGTGGTGTCATAGATTTCCACGTTGCGCGAAAAGGCAGACTCCGCCTTTGGCAGAACGAAGGGCGCGCGGCTCATAGATTCCACGCCGCCCGCAATCATCAATTCAGCTTCGCCCGACTTGATCGCCCGAGCGGCGGTAATGACAGCATCCATGCCGGAACCGCACAGGCGGTTGATCGTGGTGCCTGTAACCGAAACCGACAAACCAGCCAGCAGCAACGACATGCGCGCAACGTTGCGATTATCCTCCCCCGCCTGGTTGGCGCAGCCATAGACGACGTCATCGACGGCGTCGAAATCGACGGTCGGATAACGTGCCATCAGCGCCTTGAGCGGCACTGCGCCGAGATCGTCAGCACGAATAGATGACAAGGATCCGCCGAAACGGCCGATGGGCGTGCGAATATAAGCGCAGATAAAGGCTTCGGTCATTGATTTACTCCTTACAGCGCCGGAACCACGAGGTCGTCGACATGGCCATCGATATGGAGCTTCGCGCCCGTCATGGCTTGAAGCTCATCCATAGTCATGGCTGCAAGCTTCTCTCGTACGACGAATTTGCCATTCACAATGTCGATCACTGCATGGCTGGTATAGACGCGCGTGATGCAGCCGACGCCAGTGAGGGGAAAGGTGCAACGCTCGACCAGTTTCGGCTTGCCGTCCTTGGTGACATGCTCGGTGATGACCACCACCTGTTTTGCGCCATGGACAAGATCCATCGCGCCACCCACGGCAGGCACGCCCTTGGAGCCGACACGCCAATTGGCAAGATCACCATTTTCAGCGACCTGATAGGCCCCAAGGATCGCCACATCCAGATGCCCGCCCCGCACCATGGCGAAGCTGTCGGCGTGGTGGAAGAAGGCCGCACCGGGCTTCAGCGTGATGGCCTTTTTCCCGGCATTGATGAGATCCCAATCCTCTTCACCAGGGGGCGGCGCTTCACCGAAATTCAGGACGCCGTTCTCCGTATGGAAGATCGCCTCGCGGCCCTTGGGCTGGAACTTTGCGACCATTTCCGGGAAGCCGATGCCGAGGTTTACATAGGCGCCGTCGGCAATATCCTGAGCGGCCCGCCAGGCAATCTGGGCGTTGGAAAGCTTGATGTCGTCGCGAGTATCAATCATGGGTGCGTCACTCATGGGTATGCCACTCCTGCTCGGATCAGCGCTTCTTCCTGTTGCGGATCAGCCACTTCCACGACCCCATCGACAAAAATGCCTGGCGTGATCACCTGCTCCGGATCGATCTCTCCTGGCGTCACGATTTTCGACACCTGCGCGACGGTCCTTTTGGCCGCCATGCACATCAGCGGATTGAAATTGCGCCCGGCCAGACGGTAGGTGAGACTGCCGTGGGTGTCGCCGAGATGCCCCTTGACCAGCGCTATATCGGCCTTCAACCAGCGCTCCTGCACATATTTGCGACCGTCGAATTCGGCGATCACCTTGCCGTCAGCAAGTTCGGTACCGAAACCGGTCGGCGTGTAGAAGGCGGGAATGCCGGCACCGCCGGCGCGAATGCGCTCGGCAAGCGTACCCTGCGGCACCAGTTCCAACTCGATTTCGCCTGCGAGGTAGCGATCTGTAAAGGCCCGCGGATCGGATGAACGCGGAAAGGAGCAGATCATCTTCTTGACCATGCCAGCATCGATCATCGCCGCGATGCCGATACGGCCATTGCCGGCATTGTTGTTGATAACCGTGAGCCCTGAGGGCTTACCCGTTTCCTTGAAGCGATCGATAAGAGCGTGAATGAGCTCGATGGGCGCGCCCGAGCCACCAAAGCCGCCGATCATTAACGTTGCGCCATCTTCGATATCAGCCACAGCATCCGCCAGGCTGTGTATCCTCTTGTCCATACCGTTGTCCTCCAGCGACCTGTCATTTGGCCCGCTCAAGATTCAGGTAAATCCCAACTCGGATCGACATCAAGCCTATTTGTGCGATATAGTATATTTGTTCGATTATCGCACAATATTGAAGGAGGCGGCACATGGCTGTGAGTGGACGCGACATGATGGGTGGCCTCGCCAAAGGGCTGAGCATTATCGAAGCCTTCAGCGCCGAACGGCCGAAACTGTCTATTTCCGAGGCGGCGGAGATCGCCCAACTGGATCGTGCGACAGCAAGACGCTGTCTTTTGACGCTGGCCGAGCTCGGCTACGCCGCCTATGATGGAAAATTCTTCACGGTCACACCAAAGGTACTTCGACTTGGAACGGGGTGCCTCGCTTCAATGCCACTGCCACGCATCGTGCAGCCCTTTCTGGATCAACTGTCGGAAGACATCGGACAAAGCACATCCGTTTCAATCCTCGATGATACCGAAATCGTTTATGTCGCACGTGCCGCCCAGCGTCGCGTCATGTCGATTGCCCTGATGCCAGGATCGCGGCTGCCCGCCTATTGCACATCCATGGGGCGGGTCCTTCTGGCTTCCCTGTCCCTAGAAGACCGTCGCGCCTTTCTGGAGCGCTCCGACATCGTTGCACGCACGCCGATGACGCTTACCGATATCAATGCTCTCATGGCTGAAATCGAAGAGACCGCCACCCGTGGTCATGCGATGATCGATCAGGAAGTCGAGATCGGGCTGCGCTCGCTGGCCGTGCCGCTGAAGAGCGCCCGGGGCAAGACAATCGCCGCCCTCAATGTCGGTGTCGCCGCCTCCGCAGCTTCCATGCAGGATTTGGTCGAGCGCTATCTGCCTGCGCTGGGTGCAGTACAGGGGGAGTTGAAAGGGCTTCTCGTTTGAGCGCGCCGTCACCCGTTATAAGGGCAAGCCGACGTAGTTTTCGGCAAAACTTGCTTGCGCACGTGGTGAGCTCCGTAGATAGCTGAGTTCTGCCACCTGCATTCGTCGCTCAAAAGCTCCCGTTTCGGGGAAACGATGCGTAAGGGTGGTGAACCACCAGGAAAAGCGCTCAGCCTTCCAGACGCGCCCCAGCGCTCGCGCCGAATAGGTGTCGATCCCCGCGCCCGAGCGCTCACTGTAGAATTCCGCCAGCGCTTGACCCAACATGGTCACGTCAGACACTGCGAGATTGAGGCCCTTCGCTCCAGTCGGCGGCACGATATGAGCAGCATCTCCGGCAAGGAACAGTCGGCCATAGCGCATCGGCTCCGCAACAAAGCTGCGCAGCGGCGCAATGCTTTTTTCGAAGGAAGGCCCGCGCTGGAGCCGCGCTCCGAGATTGGGTCCAAGCCGCACGGCCAGTTCATCCCAGATACGTTCGTCCGGCCAGTCTTCCAGCCGCTCGCCCATGTCGCACTGGATGTAATAGCGGCTGCGCGTCATGGAACGCATCGAGGCAAGCGCGAAGCCGCGCTCGTGACTGGCATAGACGAGTTCCTCGCTGACAGGCGGACGCTCGGTGAGAATGCCGAGCCAGCCGAACGAATAGACACGCTCGAAGATGCGCAAAACATGGCTGGGGATCGTCTGGCGGCTGACGCCATGGAACCCGTCGCAGCCGACCACGAAATCGCAGTCGACCCGGACCTCCCCGGACGGCGTGCGCAAGGTAACGAAGGGTTTTTCCGTCTCTATATCGTGGAGACCGACGTCGCTCGCTTCGAAGAGGATCGTCAGACCCCGCGCCTCGGCGGCTTCGAAAAGGTCGCGCGTCACCTCCTGCTGGCCATAGACCGTAACGCAAGCACCGCCCGAAGCCTGTTCGAGATCGATGCGAAAATCATCGCCATCGGCCGACAGATGCGTGCCGGAATGGCGCAGCCCTTCCTTGCGCAAGCGCCGGTCCAGCCCAAGGCGGGACAAGCAGTCCACCGTCCCCTGTTCCAGCACCCCTGCCCGCACCCGTCCCTCCACATAGGCGCGTGTCTGCCGCTCGATCACCACCGTCTCGATGCCGGAGGCACGGAGGAGATGAGCAAGGATAAGTCCGGCGGGACCGGCTCCGACGATAGCGACTTGCGTGCGCATGATTGTCTCCTAACTGGCTCTGCGTCGTCTGGCGGCGCTGCTGGATGCTGGGTACGGAACGGTCAGGCGGAAAGACTCTCCCGGAGCTTGTTCTTGCGGATTTTGCCCGTGCTGGTACGGGGCAGTTCCGTGACGATCCGAAAATGTTTCGGCACCTTGAAGCGGGCAAGCCGCGCCTCGCAATGGGCACGAAGTTCGCCCTCCGCGTCTTCGCATCCTGGTGACAGGATAACGAAGGCATGCCCCGCCTCGCCCCAACGCGGGTCCGGCACACCAATAACCGCCACCTGGAGGACCGCTGGATGTTCGGCGAGGACGCTTTCGATCTCTACCGGATAGACGTTCTCACCGCCCGAAATGAACATATCCTTTTGGCGATCGACAACGGTCACGAACCCATCGGCATCTCGAAGTCCAATGTCGCCGGTGCGCAGCCAGCCATCCGGCGTGAAGGCGGCATCGCGCTCTTCCGGTCGGTTCCAGTAACCGGGCGTGACATGCGGCCCTTTGACGATGATCTCGCCAGCGGTCCCGTCCTGCACCTCCCGGCCCTCGGCATCGACGATGCGAATGGCCGTGGCCGGTCCCGCTTGGCCGACCGCGCCGGCATGATTGGAAATCAGGGCTGGATCGAGCGGCATGCCAAGGATCGTTCCGGCCTCGGTCATTCCGTAGCCATCCACCATGGCAACGCCACGCTCCAGCCACCAACGGATATTGGCAGGCGGGTTCGGAGCGCCGCCGGTGAAAAGCGCAGCGAGCGACCAGTTTTCCGGCTGGAAACCATCGGCGTCCTTCAACGCCGTCGCCATCTGCGGGACGCAGAAGTAATGGGTGATGCCGAGCGCGCGGTCCGCAAGCCGGGAATTGGTAACGACCGGATCGAAGCCGGATGAGACCAGCACCGTACCGCCCTGAACCAATGGCGGCCAGACGGAGGTTACCAGGCCGATGACATGGAAGAAGGGCGATTCCGCGAGAAAGACCGACTCCGACGTCACCTGCCCCAGCACGCCGAAATTGACGCCGGTGAAGAACAGTGTCTGGGGGGTTAGAATGACGCCCTTCGGCACGCCGGACGTTCCGGAGGTGTAGAGAAGGACGCAAGGCCGGTTGGCATCTTGCGGAGAGCCTCGTTCGCCTGCCGCCGCATTTTCGCAACGTGCAGTAAACGCTGCGATATCGAGCAGTCTTGCGCCGTCCGGCACCGCGAAACCTGCCGACGATCCGTCGACCAGGATCAGTGCGGGGGTACAGTCGATGAGAATAGAATCGATCTCGGCAGCCGCGAGCCGCCAGTTCAGTGGCGTGAAGATAAGGCCGGACCGCAGACAGGCCTGCTGCGCAATCACAAGATCGGCGGAGTTGCGTGCAATCGACGCGAGCCTGTCACCCGGCCCAAGGCCGAGCGTGTCGATTGCCGCTCTTGCCTGCTCGATCGCCCGGTCGAGGCCCCGATAGGTCCAGCGCCTCCCGGACGCCAAATCGACAAGGGCGAGTTTTTCCGGGCGCGCCTGCGCATGCAGGCCCACCGGATCGGGGGCTAGCCAGTTATGCATGATGTTGGTCCTCCTCCCAGTAAAACCTCTATCAGCTGTGGATTTTACTCTTGTCGTAAGAGCCGAGACCCGGTTTGTAGGTCTTCTCGTCGATGAACTGGCGGATGCCCTCCTTGCGACCTTCACTGTCGTAGGAATTGGCGGCTTCCTGAGCGCGCACAAGATAATCCTCAGCCTCGTCATAGGTCATGACGCCGACGCGGCGCACCGCATCCTTGGTCGCCTTAAGGGCTACGGGGTTCTTGGCCAGCAGAACCTTGGCAACCTCGGTCACCCGGCCCTTTAGCGAGGCAAGCGGCAGGCTTTCGTTGACGAGGCCCCAGGCAGCGGCCTTTTGACCGTCGATCGGCTCACCAAGCATGGCGTGATACATGGCCTGACGGAAGGGCATCAGCTCTACTGCTACCTTCGTTGCGCCACCGCCTGGCAGAATACCCCAGTTGATCTCGGAGAGACCAAACTTAGCCTCATCCGCTGCAAAGGCCAGATCGCAGGCGAAGAGCGGACCGTAACCGCCACCGAAGCACCATCCATTGACCATCGCAATAGTCGGCTTCTGGTACCAGCGCAGACGACGCCACCAGCCATAGCTCTCGCGCTGGCTCTTGCGCACGCCAGCCAGACCCTTGGCCTCGGTTTCACGAAAATATTCCTTGAGATCCATGCCAGCCGTCCAGGCCGTGCCTTCGCCGCTGAGGACAAGAACGCCAACATCCTCGCGGAACTCCAGCTCGTCCAGCACGTCCAGCATCCGGCGGTTCAGCTCGGGGCTCATCGCATTGCGCTTTTCCGGACGGTTGAAACGGACCCAGGCGATGCCTTCGGCAATATCGACGGCGACGACGTCCGCCTTGCTGCTATTCTCGGTCATGAAATTGGTTTCCTTTTACATGATTTGAAGGCGAGCACAGGCTCGACGTAAGATCAGATCGGGAAGCGTCCGGCTTCGGTCTCGACCGTGATCCAGCGAAGCTCGGTGAATTCCGCAATACCGGCCTTACCGCCAAAGCGCCCGTAGCCCGAAGCCCCGACGCCGCCGAAAGGCATCTGCGCTTCGTCATGCACCGTGGGGCCATTAACATGGCAAATCCCAGAGCGAATCTGTCGAGCGACCTTCAGGCCGCGGGCCGCATCTCCTGTGAAGACGGCAGCCGAAAGACCGTATTCGCTGTCATTGGCAATGCGGATGGCGTCGGCCTCGTCCTTCGCCCGGATCACCGCGACGACAGGCCCGAAGCTCTCCTCGGAATAGAGGCGCATTCCAGCGCTGACATCCGCGACGACATGGGCAGGAACGAGCACGCCGTTCGGCTCGCCCGCCGCAATCACCTTTGCACCCTTGGCGACGGCGTCGTCGATCAGGCCCTTAAGCTTATCGGCGGTTTTGATATCCACAACAGCGCCAAGCGGTGCCGCACCCTGGCGCGGATCTCCAGCGGTGAGCATCCGCACTTTGGCGGCAAATTTTTCAAGGAAGGCATCCGCCACAGCATCGACGACGATAATCCGTTCCGTCGACATGCAGATCTGGCCCTGGTTGAAAAAAGCGCCAAAGGCAGCTGCCTTCACTGTCTCGTCGAGATCCGCATCGTCCAACACTACAAGCGGCGCTTTGCCGCCAAGTTCCAGAACACAGGGCTTGAGGTTTTGTGCCGCACGCATCGCGACAACGCGCCCGACGGCCGTAGAGCCGGTAAAATTGACACGTCGGATAGCCGGATGATCGATCAAGGCACCGACGACGTCTGCCGCATCCTGCGGCGCATTGGTGACAAGCTGGACGAGACCCTCGGGCAATCCGGCCTCCGCCAGGGCCTCGACGATAAGGCCATGGGTTTTCGGGCACAGTTCACTTGCTTTGAACACCACTGCATTGCCGCAAGCCAGAGGAGTGGCCAACGCACGCACACCTAGGATGACCGGCGCATTCCAGGGCGCGATGCCAAGCACGACGCCCGCTGGTTCGCGAATGGCCATGGCAAGACAGCCCGGCTTGTCGGAAGGGATAACTTCGCCAGCAACTTGAGTGGTGAGTGACGCGGCCTCGCGCAGCATCGACGCAGCAAGCATGACGTTGAAGCGCGCCCAGGCTTCGGTCGCACCGATCTCGGCCATCATCGCAGTCACAAAGGCGTCGCCCTTTGAACTGACGGCATCAGCCGCTTTCAGAAGCGCGGCGCGGCGCGCATTCGGCCCTTGTGCGGCCCAGGCCGGCATGGCGCGAGCGGCCGCATCGACTGCAGCTATCGCCTCATCAGGCGTTTGCGCCGGCGCTTCGCTCGCCACCTCGCCGCTAATCGGATTCACGCGTCGAAACAGGTTCAATGTCGATGTCATGGTTTCTCCTCCCTAGAGCGTCCGAGGCTCCCGACCTCAAACATTGCTATGTGAAATAGCGATTGACTGCTATATCACATAGCGATACAAAACTGACAAGGGTCAATTTTACTATTTTTGAAAAGGGCGACGCGTGAAGGCGAGAATGCGGGACATTGAAGGGTTAAGAGCGCCTGTCATGGACGATCTCCTCGGTTACCATCTGCGTCGGGCCTCGATCCTCGATCTGGCGGGTTTTGCCGAGGCGCTGGGCGACGAGATCAAACCAATACCTTTCACGGTTCTGTGCCTGATCGATGAGACGCCAGGTATCACCGCAGCTGAGATCGGCCGGCAGGCGCGGCTGCAGCGGGCCAATCTCGCACCAATCCTCGCGCACTTCGACACTCAGGGATGGATTGAACGTCTCGCCGATGATGAGGACCAGCGCATTCAGCATCTGCACTTGAGTGAGACGGGTGCTGAGGCCGTGGCCGAATGGCGCGCGCGTGTCATGGCGCAGGAGGAACGTACATTTAGTGCGCTGACGCCAAGAGAACGCGAGGTGCTGCGCCAATTGTTGTCGCGCATCTGGAAGGGCGCGTGACGTCATCCGAACGGGCAGAAAGCACGCTTACAGTTTTAGCCATCGCCTTCGAGCGGCGGCGTTGAAGAGAGGGAGCCCTTACTCGCAGAGGATAGGCTCGGGAGGACTGCGGGAGACATCGCTGAGGCTCCGTCAGACGCAGGCCAAATGAAAGCATGATTGCCGCTGAGGCGGCCTTTGGGAGGAGAATATCATGACTAAAGCCACGCATATTCATGCGGGGACGGGAACGCGCGCACTCGTGCTTGTGTTTCTCGCCGCGATTATCGAAGGCTTCGACCTTCAGGCAGCGGGTGTTGCTGTGCCGAAACTTGTTTCCGCCTTTGGGCTCTCACCGTCACAGCTGGGCGTTTTCCTCTCATCGGCGACCTTCGGACTGGTGCTCGGCGCGCTGTGCGGCGGCGTTATCGCTGATCGCTTTGGACGGCGCAACGGGCTTGCCCTTTCGCTGATCGTCTTCGGCCTGTTTTCGATCGGCACGGCTTTCTCCGACACGTTCGAGCATTTGGTTGCGATGCGGTTTCTGACCGGCGTCGGCCTTGGGGGCGCGCTGCCTAATCTCATCGCAATTGCCGCTGAATCCGTTGCGCCTGAGCGGCGCGGCAGGGCAGTTGCGATCATGTATGCCGGCGTGCCGCTTGGTGGCGCACTCGCCAGCCTCATCGCCCTGCTTGGCCTGCATGACGACTGGGGCTCGATATTCCTGGTAGGCGGCATCTTGCCATTGCTGCTGGCCCTGCCGCTCCAACTCATGATGGGACCGTTCCGCGTGACACGCGATGCAAGGGCACCTGCCCGTCGCCGCGACGTGCTGATGGCGCCGGGTGCACTGCCACAGACGCTGCTGCTCTGGGCCGCCTTCTTCTTCGGCCTCATCGTCGTATATCTGCTTCTCAACTGGCTGCCGCAGATTCTCGTGTCACTGGGCTTTGCGCGTGAAACGGCGTCGACCGTGCAGATCGTTTTCAATATCGGCGGCGCAGCTGGCGCCATCCTTGGCGGGCGGCTGCTGGACGGCAACAGGCCTGCCTTTTCCGCAGCGCTCTGCTTTATCGGTCTGATGCTGGCAATCACATCTCTTGCCATGTTGCCCGCGGGCAATGTTGCGGCGGCGCTGGCGGCTGGCACTTTTGTCGGCGCGACGGTCATCGGCGTACAGGCGCTGCTCTATGGTATTGCCCCACAATGCTATCCAAGCGAGGTGCGCGGCACCGGCGTAGGCCTTGCCGTTTCTGTCGGTCGGCTTGGTTCAATCGTCGGACCTCTCGTCGCTGGCTGGCTCCTGGCAAGCGGCATGGGTCCGCAGCAACTTCTCTACACGCTGCTGCCCATCGCGGCCATCTGCGGCACCACCACCGTGATCCTCATCCTGCACCGTAGCGGGAAGACACGGGAGGAAATGTCGAGACGCCTGGGCCAAGCTTGATCGGATCGCAAATTCTGCCGCGTAGAGGTGGGCGTCCTTAGGCAAACAAAAAATATCTTGCCTTGATGAGGAGCGTGATCTCGCGAGAGATGTGCTCCTCATTGGCATTTGCCGCATAGCATCCTCGATAGCACTGCAACGTCCGGGCATTGTTCCAAGTTGCGATGCCGTTCTCTACCACCGGTGCCATACCCCCGTCTGAGCCACCGCTAGCAACACGGTGTCCGTGTGTTGCAACAAAGAACGACTATAGCTTCGGTAGGCCCTCCGGTCGCAGTAGGCGACGCTGGGCGGCAATGCGGAAGGGCGCGTTCATGGCGCCATAGCCGTTATAGGCGCCGCGTCGCTCGATGATTTCGAAGAAGAACCCTTCACCGAAAGTGCGGCTATAGATCTGGAAATATTCGCCGTGTTCGTCGCGGTCGTAAAGGATACTGGCAGCACGCAGCGCATCGGAGAAATCCGGTTCAAGACCGAAGCGCGCCTCGAGGTCATCATAATAGTTTCGCGAGATCGGCAGCGCCTGAAAGCCGGTGGCCTTCAGCGCCTCGGCAGTCGCAAAGATGTCGTCGCTCGCAAATGCGATGTGCTGGATGCTGGTGCCGAAGCCTTCTGCCAGGAATTTGCCGGCAAAGGTCTTGCGATTTTCAGCACCGTTCATGGTGAGGCGGAAAAGCGGTTCCGGCTCGCTTTCGATGGCTTGGCTCCGGACCAGTCCGCCAGGATCAACGACATCGACCATCGGTGTGCGCCGGGTCGAGAAGATCGATGTGTAGAATAGAAGCCACGTCAGCATCTCGTCATAATGGGTTGTCTGGGCAAGATGGTCGATACGGGTAAGACGCGCTGTGGGCGACCCGCCCTCGTCGACCAAAGCCTCGAATTCGCTCTCCCAGATACTGCCAAGCGGCGCATTATCGTCGAGGAAGTAGATGACACCGTTGCCGACGCCCTGAATGCCGGGCACCGCGACTTCGCCGGGCTGCCGGGGCTCGGAAAAGACAGGCGCACCGAGTGCGCGCGCGCGGGCGAGCGCTTGCTCGGCATTATCGACCCTGAGGCCAAATGCATAGGCATTGGTGCCATGTACGGCATAGGAAGCGCCGGCGAAGCTATCGCCACTCTCATCCGTATTAATCAGGATACGGATATCGCCCTGGGTATAGAGATCGACGGCGCGGTTGCGGTGCCGGGCGGTGCGTCTAAAGCCCAGCGTTTGCAGAAGATCGATGAGGGTCTGTTGTTCGTCGGGTGCCGAGGTGAACTCAACGAACTCCACCCCTTTCGCCTCGATACGGTCCGGCATCTCCGGCATGGAAAGACGGATATCGGGCTCGTGGCGCCGGACGCGGTCCATCAGATTGACGAGCGAGCGATGTCCGTCCTCTGCCAAAGCCCTGGCTGATCCGCCACGGAACTGGTCGTTGAAGATTTCAAGGGAGAGCGGGCCGGTATAGCCGGTGGCTGCCACAGCACGCATGAAATCGACGACAGGCAGATCGCCCTCGCCCGGCATGTTGCGGAAATGGCGGCTCCAGTAGAGGAGGTCCATGTCGAAGAGTGGCGCATCGGCAAGCTGCACGATGAAGATCTTGTCGCCGGGAATGGAGCGGATCGAATTGGGATCGATCTTGCGGGACAAGGTGTGGAAACTGTCCAGGATGATGCCGACATTCGGGTGATCGGTCCGCCGCACGATTTCCCATGCATCGCGATGGTCGTTGATATGGCGTCCCCAGGCAAGAGCTTCATAACCGACACGCACGCCATGCCGGGCGGCCATCTCCCCGAGTTCGTGGAAATCAGCTGCCGCCCGGTCTATCTCGCCAAGAGAGATCGGCGATACGTTCGAGCAAATCAGCATGAGATCAGTGCCAAGCTCTTGCATGATTTCGAACTTGCGCTCCGCCCGCTCGAAGGCGCGGCTGCGGTGAGGCTCCGGCATGCCTTCGAAATCTCGAAACGGCTGGAAAAGCGTGATGTCCAGACCATGATCACGGACGATCTTTGCCACCTCGCGTGGCGAGGCATCGTAGGTTAGAAAGTCGTTCTCGAATATCTCGACGCCGTCAAAGCCAGCACGGGCAATCGCTGCCAGCTTTTCAGGAAACTCGCCGCTGATCGACACTGTCGCCATCGACGTGCGCATCATCACGCTCTGCTTGTCTGTCTGGTACTGGGCCATATTGCCTTACCTTTTGTGTTTATGTACGAGTTGGTTAATATGGAACGTGGAAAAACGCGGATGCAAAGCATCCGGGGGAAACATGACGAGCACCGCGACGACTACTGAGGGTAAAAAGGCGCGTCCGGCAAAGCGCGATCCGGAAGGCGTGCGGCGCGACATACTGGCGGTCGCGATGGAGGAATTTTCCCAAAACGGTCTTTCTGGGGCGCGGATAGACGAAATCGCGGCACGGACGAAAACGTCCAAACGCATGATCTATTATTATTTTGGCGACAAGGAAGGCCTGTACCAGCATGTTCTGGAAGAAGCCTACAGTAAGGTGCGCGGTGGCGAAAGCGATCTGGCACTGGACCATCTTGACCCGATGGCTGCGCTCGACGCACTCTGTCGCTACACTTTCGAGCATCACCGCCGCAGTCCGGCCTTCATCCGCATGGTCATGATCGAAAATATCCATCACGGCCGGCATGTGCAGATGTCGAAGTCCATCCGAAGCCTCAACCGTCCCGCCATTGCCGCGCTCGAGGCGGTGCTGAAGCGCGGTCAGGATAGCGGTGTCTTTCGTGAAGGCATCGAGGCACTGGAGCTCCACTGGCAGATCAGTGCGCTCTCTTTCTTCAACGTCTCTAACGCTCCGACCTTCTCTTCCATCTTCGGCGAAGACCTTTTCACGCCGCAAGCGCAACAAACGCTGGCCCGCCACGTGGCTGTAATGGTCCTGCGCTATGTGGTGCGGCCCGAACATATCGACGCTATAGGGTCTGACGAGCGATAAGATGGCGAAGCGCCACGCAGTAGCCGTCGATACCGAGACCCGCGATAACGCCGTCGGCTCGCATCGATACATAGGAGTGGTGGCGAAAGACCTCCCGCTTGTGGATGTTGGAAATATGGACCTCGACCACTGGCGCCTCATATGCGTTCAACGCATCAAGGATGGCAATCGACGTGTGACTGAAAGCACCAGGATTGATGACGATGCCTGCGGCCTTGCCGCGTGCCTCGTGGATCCAGTCGATCAACTCGTATTCCCGATTGCTTTGGGCGAAGAAGAGTTCATGACCTGAGGCCATCGCTACCTCGCGACACGTTGCTTCGACATCGGCAAGAGTCTCGCGACCGTAGATTTCCGGCTGGCGCTGTCCGAGCAGGTTGAGGTTCGGTCCGTTCAGAACGAAAAATAGGCTCATGCGGCCGCCTCCGCTTGAAACATCTCCGCAAAGTGTGCGCTCATCCGCTCCGCATCCGGCTCACGTCCGCAGAATAGCCTGAATGCACCGACAGCCTGGAAAATCGCCATGCCGCCGCCCGGTAATGTCTGACAACCCTTCGCCGCAGCGGTCTCGATCAGCCTGGTGATGAGGGGCATGTAGACGATATCGGCAACCCAGTGGCGCGGACTAATCAGATCTGGATCAACGGGAATACCGGGATGGGCGGGCATGCCAATGGGTGTTGCGTGGATGAGACCATCAGCATCGCCGAGCACGGCTGCGGGCGTTTTGGCTGGCGTCGCCCGCCCCTCTCCAAAGCGGATGTTGAGTTCACGCGCAAGCCGTGCCGAACGGTCCGCGTCCTGGTCGAAAATATCCAGCCTGCCGATGCCGAGTTTCAATGCGGCATGGGCAACCGCGACACCGGCGCCACCTGCACCAATGAGAAGCGCCCGATCGCGCCAGGCATCGGGTAGACCGCGCTGAAAGCTTTCGTAAAAACCGTACCAGTCGGTATTGTAACCGATGCGCTTGCCATCTCGGAAGACGACCGTGTTGACGGCGCCCAGCATGCGGGCGTCCTCGGAAAGCTCGTCCAGATGGGAGATTACCGCCTGTTTGAACGGATGCGTAATATTGGTTCCGGCAAAGCCGCGGGCTTCCAATTCCGCGAGAAGGTCGGGCAGCGCGGTCTCCGGCACGTTGCGGACATTGATGTCCACGAGTTCGTAAGAATAGTCGAGTCCGTGTGCGCGACCCTCGCGCATGTGGAGCGCCGGCGATTTCGAAAGCTGGATGTCGGCGCCAATAAGGCCGACCTGATAGGCGGTTCGTTCTGTCATGGATATGGACCGTTTATGCGGCGTGAAAGGCGCGGCGGGTCATCCCGCCGCTTGCTTCAGTGGTGCGCCAAGATTTCGCCGAGAAAGGTGCGCGTGCGCTGGTGTTTGGGATCGCGGAAGAATTCTTCCGGCGGCCCCTCCTCGATGATCTCGCCCGACGCCATGAACACCACGCGATCCGCCACCTGACGAGCAAAGCCCATTTCGTGGGTCACGCAGATCATGGTCATCCCGTCGCGGGCAAGGCCGATCATCGTATCCAGCACTTCCTTGACCATTTCCGGGTCGAGCGCCGAGGTCGGCTCGTCGAAGAGCATCGCCTTCGGCTCCATGCACAGCGCCCTCGCGATTGCCGCACGCTGCTGCTGGCCGCCGGAGAGCTGGGCGGGATACTTGTCGGCCTGATCGAGGATGCGCACGCGAGCGAGATATTTGCGTGCGGTTTCCTCAGCATCCGCTTTGGACAGCCCTTTCACCCGCATCGGCGCAAGCGTACAGTTTTCCATGATGGTCTTGTGCGGGAAAAGGTTGAAGCTCTGAAACACCATGCCCACCTCCCGACGCACGGCATCGATGGCGCGGACGGAATCGGTGAGCTTGGTGCCTTCGACGGTGATCGTCCCCTCCTGGATTTCCTCCAGATGGTTGATGCAGCGGATCAGTGTCGATTTCCCAGAGCCGGACGGGCCGCAAAGAACGATCTTCTCGCCTTTGCGAACCGTCAGATTGATATCCCTAAGTGCATGGTAGGCTCCATACCACTTTCCGACGCCCTCGAGGGCAATCAGCGGAGCCTGGGCGGCGGATTGCGGCATGGAAACCTCCCTTACTTCACGGTGAAGGGGACGTCAGGCATGGATTCCGGGAACTTCGGAACCTCGCGCTTCATCCACTTGGTGTAAATCGCCTGCAACTCACCATCGGCCTTGATCTTTTCGAGGAAGGTGTTGATGGCCTGGTTCCAGTCCTTCTCTCCCGGACGGGTGCCCGCGCCATTGTAAAGGGTCGTCAGGTCGAACTTGGACTCATACTTGCCGGGGGCCGCAGCGTTCAGGCGATCACCATAAAACTGGTTGCCGCCTACGGCCTCGACCTGACCGGAGACGATCGCCTGAATATTGGCGGCATCGTCGTCGAAGCGCAGAATGCTTGCCTTGTCGCCTGCGCCCGCCGTGATGGCGGTGTCCATGGCACTCGACTTCGGTACCCCGACATTCAGTCCCTTCAGATCGTCAAAACCGGCAATCTTCTTGTCCTTGGGCCCATAGACCGACAGAACGTTGCCGGCATAGGGCTGCGAATACTGGATCGTCTTGGCGCGCTCCGGCGTCATGCCCATCGTTGCAAAAAGCACGTCCACCTTACCGGTCATGAGCGCCGGAATACGGTTGGCAACGGCGAGCGGTACGAACTCGGCTTCAAGACCGAGGCTTTTGGCGAAGGCTTTGCCAATATCCGCGTCGAGGCCATCCTGGATCCCGCTAGAATTGACGAAGCCCCAAGGCGAGTTGTCTCCCTGAATGCCAATAACAACCTTGCCCTTCGCCTTCGCCTCCTCAAGCGTGCCGGCCGCGGCATCGACCGGGGCCATGAAGGGCAGAGCGGCAGCGGCGGCTATTAGCCCAAGTACGCTGCGGCGACCGAAAGTCATGCTGGATTTCATCATATTATCCTCCTTGTAAACTGATGAATGCATGGTCACGAAAGTAGATCTCCTCCACCATCGTCCGGAAAATCGAAGCCGATTTTCGAAAAGCCGACGGGTCTTTCCACGACGCTCTATCGAGCGGCGGTCTGAAGGCGTTTCTCAACGCCGGCACCCCAAAGAGAGAGCGGCCAGCAGATCAGGAAATAGATGAGGCCAACGATGGCGAAAACGGTAAGCGGACGGAACGTCTGATTGGAGACGATCTGGCCGGCGCGCGACAATTCGACAAAGCCGACGATGGCAGCGAGCGACGTGCCCTTGATGAGCTGCACCAGGAAACCGATGGTGGCCGGCAACGAAATGCGCAATGCCTGCGGCAGGACAACATCGTTCATGATCGACCTGTAATGCAGGCCGAGCGCACGAGCCGCTTCCGTCTGCCCCTTCGGAACAGCCTGTATACCACCGCGCCAGATTTCACCAAGAAAGGCGCTGGCATGCAGTGTGAAAGCGATGGCGACAGCGATCCACGCATCGATGTTGAAGCCGAGCAGAGCCACGCCGTAATAAACCACGAAGAGCTGCATGAGGAGCGGTGTACCCTGAAAGACCGCGATATAGCCAGCCGTTGCGCGACGGATGGATGGGACTTCGGCAGTGCGGGCCAATGCCACGAGAAGGCCGAAGACACCACCACCAGCAAAGCCGATCAAGGTCAATGCGATGGTCCACTTCAGGCCTTGCATGAGGAAGAACAGTTCGTTGGGGCCTATGCTTGCCATGATCGTCTCCTCACTTGACCGGGTAGCTGAAAGAGATGCGCGAGATGAGACCAAAGACGCCCATCATCAGCGAGGAAATCACGAGGTAGAGCAGCGTGATGGAAAAATATACTTCGAAGGAGCGGAAGGTATCCGCCTCGATCTTCTGCGCCACCGAGGTGAGTTCGTAAGCGGCGATCGACGTGCAAACGGAGGTCGTCAGCGTCAGCATGATGAACTGGCTGGTGAGCGAGGGGTAGACTGCCCGCAGCGCAGGCTTGAGAATGATGTGCCGGAAGATTTGCGCGCGACCGAGGCCAAGCGCGAGCCCTGCTTCCACCTGCCCCTTTGGGACGGCATCCACACCCCCGCGAATGATTTCGATCGCATAGGCGCCACCATTAAGCGCCAGCGCGACGATAGCAGTCACTGTCGGATTAAGACGCAGACCGAGCTGCGGCAGCGCGAAGAAGATAAAGAATATCTGGACCAGAAAGGGCGTATTGCGGATCAGCTCTACAAAGCCGATGACAAAGCCGCGCAACGGCTTGAAGCGTGACCGACGTGCTACGACGCCCAGAATCCCGATGACGGTCGCCAGCGACATGCCGGCAAGCGCCAGGCCGATGGTGGCAAGACACGCGACGAGCAACTCGGGAAGGCGATCGATGACCGCCGAGAAGTCGAGACTGTATGACATGGTTCCTCCACAACCTTCCGGTTAAGGCATCAGCCCGCCGTTGGGTCGTCTCCCCGTTCTCCGCACTCAGGCTTCGAACGCTCCCTTGTTCTTGCCGGACTGTGTTCCAAGAAGAGCTCTCCTAAGCCCCTCCATATCCGACCTCTGAATGTTTGTACCAGTTAGTTCATTTTAAAGTCAACGCTCAGGAAGGGTGAAAATGCAGCTTTTACGACTGATTTTCGGAGCGACTTTATTCCTATTTATCCAATTATTTCAACACATAAGGAAACATCACGCGGCAAGGAGCGATAATGTTTCAACACCCTCTCTCACAGGTCATTTCCTAAGTGTGATGACCGCCACATTCTTCAGGCTCTCGCCCGATCCGTCTGATGTCGCCTAGCAGTCGGCGCGCAGTCCGTAGTGCGGAGGCGGTCGCCAATACCGTGGGTGGCAGCGTCATCCACTCAAGCATCCAAGCGGCACCCGACCGTTCCTGCTCATGAACAAGCGACTGATGAAGCGCCGAAACCTGTGTTGCGTTGAAACGCGCCAGCGTGACCAGCAGTTCTGCTGCAACGGGGTTCTGCTTGTGCGGCATGGCGGAAGACCCGCCGCCACCTGCGAGGCTTATCTCGGCCCCTGCATCGGCAAGTAAAGAGATGTCCTGGCCGATCTTTCCGAGGCTGCCGGTGACAAGCGAAAGCAGCCCCCCGAACTCCGTAATCATGTCACGCTGGCTGTGCCATTGGGCCTGATCGTGAAGACCGAGGCGACCGGCGAGTGCAGCCCGCAAAGCCGGACCATCATTTCCGAAGCGTTCGAGCGTTCCCGCCGCGCCACCGAACTGCAAGGCAAACCCGTCGACGGCAAAATGAGCGAGCCGGGACCGCGTCCGTTCCAGGGGTGATCGCCAGGCACCGATCCGGTCGGCAGCCTTGATCTCGATTGCAGCCTGCATCCGCGTATGCGCCATCAACAGCTTGTCGCCGTCGCGTTCCAGAAGTCCGTCGAGATCGCCGATCAGCGCATCCAACCGAGCCTGGATGATGTCGTTCGCTACTTTCAGTCTCAACACCAAGCTGGTATCGATTACATCCTGGCTAGTTGCGCCGAAATGCACCTTCTCCGCAGCCACCCCACCGACTGCCGCGCGCATCTGTCGAATGAACGCAGGAACGACGACGCCATCACGCGCCATTCCATCCGCAAGCGCGGCCATATCCGGCACGAAGGTGCCAAGCGCGGCGTCGATCGTTTCCGCAATATCGACGGCGAGTATACCGCAATCTGCCTCGGCCAGTGCCAGAGCCCTCTCGAAGCGGATCATAGCGGCAATATCGGCCTCTGCAGAAAACAGCGACGCGATCTCGGCATCGCCGAAGAGGCCGGAGAGGAAAGGATGATCGAAGGGCGAGAGGGTCATCGCGGTCATATATCGAAGAAGACGGTTTCGCCATCGCCTTGCAGGCGGATGTCGAAGCGATAGGCATTCTCGCCATCCGGCTTTGCGATCAGCGTCGGAACGCGGTCCTTGTGTTCGATGCGGGCCAGCACTGGATCAGCCACGTTTGCCGCGTCCTCCTCCGGAAAATACATTCTCGTATGTAGACCGATATTGATGCCGCGCGCGACAATCCAGAAGGTGATGTGCGGCGCCATGAAGCGTCCATCCTTGAATGGAACGCGGCCGGGCTTGATCGTTTCGAAGAGGAACTCACCGGTATCCATATCGCCAGGCGACCGGCCCCAGCCGGCGAAATGGGGGTCGGGAGCGCCGGCCGTTTCGCTCGGGCTGTTATAGAGTCCTTGAGCATCGGCCTGCCAGATTTCCACCAGCGCATCCTTCAGCGCATAGCCGCCGCCGTCGAAGACGGTGCCACGAATGGTGATGCGGGTGCCGGTGGCCTTGTCGTCATAGAGTTTTCCCGCGCCGAGATCTTGCTTGAAGACGCCGTTGATGCCAACGAAGTTCGGTGTGCAGCCAATATGGACGTAGGGTCCCGCCGTCTGGGAGGCGCTTTCCTTCAGATAATCGAGCGGCTGCACCATGTCAGTTCCCCTCCGGGCGGTTCTCGAAGAAGGTGGAGCGGCGACCACGCAACACGATGTCGAACTTGTAGGCGCGCATATCCATGGGAATGGTCGCATTCATGTCGAGCGGCGCGATCAATCGACGGATGGCATCTACGTCAGGGATCGTCTTGACGATCGGACACCGCCAGATGAGCGGATCGCCCTCGAAATACATCTGGGTAATCAACCGCTGCTGAAAACCATGACCGAAGACTGAGAAATGGATATGGGCCGGGCGCCAGTCATTCACGCCATTCGGCCATGGATAGGGACCGGGCTGAATGGTCTTGAACCAGTAATAGCCATTCCCGTCGGTGATTGTGCGACCGACACCGCCAAAATTTGGATCGACGGCGGCGAGATAGCTTTCCTTCTTGTGCCGATAGCGCCCGCCGGCATTGGCCTGCCAGAACTCTAAAAGCGCACCGGCGACACCCGCACCGCGCTGATCGAGCACGCGGCCATGCACGAGAATGCGCGGCCCGATCGGCATTTCGCCGGGCTTGGCATAGTTGAGGATCAGGTCGTTATCGAGCGGGTTCAGCAACCCATGACCGAAAACCGGGCCGCTGATTTCGCTCTTGGTGCCCTCAAGCGAAATCAGCGCACGCTGTGGCGAGCGCAAAACGGAGGTCTTGTACCAGGGCGTGTAGGCTTGCGGCTGCATCTCCCGATCACGGGCAAAGAAGGGGCCGGTTTCCGGTGGTTGATTGCTCACGTCGTCTGCTCCTTCAGCGGGGAGGATGCGTTTCGGTTTGCCAGCACCTGCTTGGCAATCTTGAAGCCATGATTGGCGGCAGGCACTCCAGCATAGATCGCCACATGCATCAGCGCCTCGCGAATATCGTCCTCACTGGAACCGGTATTGGCGGTCGCCCGGACATGCATCGCCATCTCCTCATATTGCCCAAGTGCTGCAAGAAGCGCGATGGTCACGTTTGAGCGCTCTCTCTTTGTCCAGCGATCGCTGGACCAGACTGTGCCCCAGGCACTTTCGGTGATCAATGTCTGAAATGGCTGATCGAAGGATGATGCCTGCGCGCTCGCCCGGTCCACATGGGCATCGCCTAGCACCGCGCGGCGCGTGGCCATGCCGCGGCTGTGGCGGTCGACGGATAGTGGTTCGGTATCGCCTGGCGGAAGGGCCTTCAGGAAGTCCGCGACCGCAGCTGCGTAGGCAGTCGGCTGCTCAAGCGGCGGGATGTGTCCGTTGTTGCAGACCCTAACAAAGTAGCTGTTGGCAACGAGACCGGCCAGCGACTCTACGAGTTCAGATGGAGTCGATCCATCCTGATCGCCAGCGACGCAAAGTGTTGGGACAACGAGACGAGCAAGAGCATCGGTGTAATCGGCATCGCGGATCGCCGCACAGGTGCCGCAGTAGCCCTCGGCCGACTGGCGAAGCAGCATGGCGCGAGCGCCCGCGTAAAGCGGATTGTCGTCGCGGCGAAATGCAGGGGTAAACCAACGCTCCATCACGGGATCGACAAGGCTCTCAAGCCCGTTTGCGCGGACGGCGTCGATACGCGCATTCCACATCTCGGCCGTGCCGATTTTCTGCGCTGTATTTGAAAGGACCAGGGCCGCAACGCGCTCGGGATGTGTTATCGCGACCGACTGCGCGATGAGGCCACCGACCGAAAGCCCCCAGACGATGACCTCGCCGATCTTCAGATGATCGAGAAGGGCGATAAGATCGTCCGCATGAGTCTCTATCGTATAGGGCGGCGTTCCGACGCTGGAAAGGCCGTGGCCGCGCTTGTCGTGAAGCAGATAGGCATAAGCATCGCCAAGCTCGTCGATGACGGTATCCCATATACGGAAATCCGTGCCAAGCGAGTTGACGAACGCGATGACCGGTTTGCCAGCCGTCAGACCCTTGGTCCGGTAGTGAATCGCGGCATCGCCGACCTGAAGAAAATTCATCTTTCACTCCTCTTGCGCGGAGATTGCAAGATCGCGCTGGTTAAGTAAAATGAGATTTTCGGCATTTCTCATAACTTGGTGGTTATGACTTCTCTCATCGATCCACGTATCAAACTCCGGCATCTGCAAGCCTTTATCGAGGTGGCGCGACAAAAGAGCGTCATGCGAGCTGCCAACGTACTGCATATCAGCCAGCCGGCAGTCACCAAAACGGTGCGAGAACTCGAGGATGTGTTAGGTGTCGCACTCTTCGAACGCGAAGGTCGCGGTATTCGTCCCACGCGTCTCGGCGATATCTTCCTGCGCCATGCGGGCGCCACGATGGCCGCCCTTCGCCAGGCGGTCGACGCTGTGTCACGGGAAGCGGCGCATACCGACCCGCCGGTGCGCATCGGCGCACTGCCGACGGTATCGGCGCGCATCATGCCCGAGGCCATGACGCACTTTCTCGCTGAAGCAGCGCAGGCTCCCATTAAGATTGTCACTGGAGAAAACGCCATCCTGCTTGAGCAATTGCGCCAGGGTGACCTTGATCTTGTAGTCGGCAGGCTTGCCACACCGGAGAAAATGACAGGCCTCAGCTTCGAGCACCTCTACTCGGAGCAGGTTGTCTTTGTCGTTCGTCCCGGCCATCGACTGCTGTCAGGCAAGGCCGATCTCTTCACCGAGCTTTCAAATTACCCAATTTTGATGCCGACCCGCAATTCGGTGATCCGCCCGATCGTCGAACAGTTTTTGATCGCACAGGGCGTGGCGATGCCGAAGACGCAGATCGAAACAGTCTCAGACTCGTTTGGACGCGCCTATGTCCGCATGAGCGACGCCATCTGGATCATTTCAGAAGGTGTAGTCGTCGACGACGTCGCAGCGGGCGCACTTGCGATTCTGCCCTTTAACACCTCCGATACTAGCGGCCCCGTAGGGCTGACAATGCGGACGGATACTGCAGTGTTCACCTCGCTCGCCCTCATGATCGAGGCAATTCGCAGGGCTGCGACTATTGGGCGGATGGCGTGATCTGAACCAAGACCGCTTGCCTGGGATCAAACCGCTAAAGTGGGATTATTTATCGGATGAATAGTTGTTCACGGCACGTGCCGGCAACGATTGTTTAAGCACGTGTAAAGGTACCGCGAGCGCTTCGCGGGCAACGTCTTCCAGCTTCATGAAACATGCATAGATGGGGAGAACGTTCTCAACGTCTAGCTAAATCGACCCTATCGAGCGGCTTGGCATGGCAACCTAGCTACTTTGTTGGTGGAGCCGCGAAACATTGCGATATGGACCGTTGCGAGATCTGACTGACCATCTACTCTCGCCAGGCAGGCCCGTCGACGGCCGCATTCAATCAGCCGCCAAACCCTTCCGCCTGAACACATCCCTAGATTTAATTTTAGCACCCAGCACGCTTAACGTTACGCCAACCATATCCGCGATATAAAAGACGACGTAAGGAATCTTATAGAGACCACCCTGTAGGCTTTGACGTAAGGCAGGCAGAGCAATGCAGATCGATTTACAAACACTTTGGTACTTGACCGTCGGAACGCTGCTGGTGTCAGCCTCGCTTCTCCTTTGGGAAAGGCAGGCCCATCCAGGTCGCGCACGTGTGCTCGGTGTTCTGGCCGCGGCACTCTTCGCGTTCGTTCTTGGGTGCATGCTCGCCATGAACCGCAGCCACTTTCCGGTCGTGCTCGGTATGGCGGCGATCAACATCCTGATGATGTCAGGATACCTCTTGGTCCTTAATGCAGTCGCCGGGCTTGATGGTCAACGGCATTTCTGCTCGTCCGTCGCAGCGCTAAGCTTCCTAGCCATCGCTTGGGCAATCGCTGGCACGCACTTCCCGGCCGCATTCTGGAACCATGTCTCGTCTATCCCCATCGCTCTGACCTGCGGCCTGACAGCATGGATGCTCCTGCGCAGCCGCACTGTGCAGCGATTGCGCTCCCGTCCGGTCGCAGTAACGATTTTGGCCTTCCATGCCCTGTTCTATTTTGCCCGAGCGTTCATTGCCCCTGTTCTCATTGAGCGCTACGGGCACGATATGATCTCCATCATCGGGAAGGCGACGATGTACGAGGCTGTCTTGTACTCGGTGGCGATGCCAATGTCCTTTTTGATGATTATACGAGAGGAGGAAAAGCTCAACCTGCTCCGTATGTCACAAACCGACCAACTGACTGGACTTGCGAACCGCCATGCCTTTTTCGAGCAGGCATCTCGGATGCTGCGGGAGCGGCATGATAACCCCGTCTCACTGCTCGCCTTCGACCTCGACCACTTCAAGGCAATCAACGACCGTCATGGACATCCAACCGGAGATAAGGTTTTGCAGCTGTTCGCCGACACTGCCCGCAAAGAAGCAGGCCCGGGCGCACTTCTTGTCCGTTTGGGCGGTGAGGAATTCGCTGCGCTTCTGCCATTGTGCGACCATTCCCAAGCTCTCAGTCGCGGCCAAGCAATCGCAAGCCGGTTCGCCGAAGAAGCCGCTCGGGCAGAGGGCTTGAAGACTCGCGCCACAGTCAGTATCGGCCTTGCGGCGCCGGACTGCAACGACCTCTCCGGGATGCTCGCAAGCGCCGATAGCGCGCTCTACCGCGCAAAAGCCCTTGGGCGGAACCGCGTTGAGACCGCAAGCCCAAACGAATTGCTGCTGCACCCCTCAGCCGATCCGTTGCCTCATCAGTTGCGGGCAGTCTAGGACAAGAAGTCATCCCACGATGTAGCTCTTTGGGATGAGCACCTTGAACATGGACCAACTCCGTGCTCATCTTTAAGCGATCGCTTTCGAACCTGATCCCCAAGCTGAGTTCCCGTCTCACAGAACTGCCACAACGGCGCCCGTTACCCTGAGTCTAGATCCAAGAAATTTGGCGTGCACGCGGCCAACGACAGCAATCCATCACCTGCATTTTCATTCAGGGGCGTCAGAGCAGCGTTTGCTAGAGTTAAGTAATCTTGTTGAATTCTTAAATGTGTGTGCACCAGAGATTGAAATTGTACTGAATTTCAATACAAGCTGTAGCATAAACGCGCGTTTCCCGAGGGACGCCGACGTCGTTTCTCGGAACTATAAAACTTTTCGTATTAGGAGTTCATCCATGGTCCACAAGAGAAGTCCCGATGCGATCGACGTGTTTGTGGGCGGTCGTATCCGCATGCGTCGTATGATGCTGAAGTTGAGCCAGACGCAGTTGGCGAACGAACTCGGAGTGACGTTTCAACAGGTCCAGAAATACGAGAAGGGCACGAACCGTGTTGGCGCAAGCCGTCTGCAAAAGATCGCAAATGTCCTCGGCGTCCCGCCAAGCTTCTTCTTCTACCAAGAGAGTGAAGAACTGGTCACCACGGCAGGCATCGGAGATTTCACGACGATGAACTACGTTTCGCAATTTCTTCAATCCCGTGAGGGCATGGCCCTAAACCAGTCGTTTTTAAAAATTCCCGATGCAAACGTCCGCCAAAAGATTGTGGCGCTCGTCAAGGCTATGGCCGAGATGGACGAGCTTCTTCCTATTGCCCCTGAAGGGCGTTCATCAGTGGAAGTTAGGTTGAACAGCTAGGTCGCAGATCTGGGCTTTTGGATAACCATGACGGAACTGTAGTGGGGATCAATGGCGTTCAGGTTGTTGACACTTGGGGAACTTCGGCTCGTTGATCCTTCGGGGAATGCTGTTGCCTTCTCCGAGAAGGGTTTAATCATCCTTGCCTACCTATTTGTCCACCCGCAACGTGCCCAATCGCGGACGGCGTTGTCGAAGCTGCTATGGGACGCGGTCGAGCCGCCGCAGGCATATACCAATATGCGCAAGTCATTATCGAGGATCGACGGCCGCCAGCATGAATTGGGTCATCAATTCGTTCAAATCACTGCTTCCGATGTAAAGCTCAATGCTAAGGCTATCGACTGCGACATTGCGGAATTGGAAGCCCCGCCTGTTTCGGACGCACTGATTGATCTGCGCTCGTTAGTCGGACTTTTCAGTCATGCGTTTCTCGAAAACGTCGACAGCACAGGAGCCGCACTTTCAGCCTGGATTGGACAGCAAAGGGTACAACACCTATCCCGATTGCGGGAAGCCTTAATCACTGCGATACCGATCGCGAAATCTGCGCAGGATATCGCGCTCGTCAAGGATGCGGCCCTGCGCATATTTCAGCACGACCCGGATGACGAGATGATCGTCAGCTTGCTTGCGGAGACCTATTCCACCGAGGGCAAGGTAGAGGCCTTCCGAAACATCTACGAAGGCCAAAAACAGAAGCTGTGGGGTAACCTGACACTAGATCCCGATGTCCATGCCCTGAATGTTGTCAAAAAGGTCTTTGAGAGGCAGCGCACTCTCCTTGCCGTTTCGCAGCAAGGAATTGGGGACCAGTTGGGCGCTAAAGCAGGCACAGGCCTCAAGCGCCCCATGCCGAGGCTTGTACTCCTGCCGCCAGTGGAGAGCATTGCCGGTCGCCAGCCTCTGCTCCCTTTCGCTGACGCACTTATTGAGGACGTCACCATCGCGCTATGTTCCTTGACCTCAGTGTCTGTGGTCGCTCCCTACACGGCCGCCCAGATCAGCCGGCAGTCGGATAAGGCCACCACGATCGCGCAGCATTCCATCTCCTACGTGCTCGATACCAGGCTTTCAGGCCAAGGCACCCAATGCAGCCTCTTCGTGCAGTTGGTTTACTTCGCAAACGATGAGGTCATCTGGGCGGACCGTTACGACATGGAAAAAGACAGTCTGGCCGTCCAGCGGCGTCAGATAGCTCGCCGAATTTCCATGGCGATCACCGGGGAAATAGAGCGCAACGAGCTGGCGCGGGAATATTTCGAGCAAAGCCCGGTCGCATACCACCATTACCTCCTCGGACAGCGACATCTCAAGAACCTTGGTCTTCCAGATATTCGCCGTGCACGCAAAGAATTTCGAGCAGCGCTCAGTCACTCTCCCTATTTCGCGCCAGCATTGAGCGGTATCGCTCGAACTTATTCAAGGGAATGGCTAATCACGGCACGTGGAGACGCTCAACTTCTGAAAGAAGCCGAGAAACATGCTAACAAAGCGATCGCGGCTGGCCAAGACATGGTCGGCGGCTACAGAGAACTCGGTGTTGCTAAGATGCTCTTAGGCGGCATTGATGAAAGCGTTGAGGCCTTGGAGTTGGCCGAGACGCTCAGCCCCCATTATGCCGATGTCACCGCGGACTACGCCGACACCCTTGTCCATGCATCGAAGCCCGGCCTAGCACTCGAGAAAATCGAAAAAGCCATCGAGCTCAACCCCTTGAGCCCCGATGTCTACCTTTGGACAGCAGCCGGCGCGTCCTACTGCCTCGAAGAGTACGAGCAAGCCTTATCCTATATCGAGCGCATGGCCGACAGAGGGCTCGCTAACCGCCTCTCCGCCGCAAGCTGGGCGATGATTGGCGACCAAAAAAGGGCGAAGAGCTTCGTGCGCAAGGCTCGGGAAACCAATCCCGACTTCGATGTGGATACTTGGCTGACCGCCGTGCCGTTCAAGGAGCAATGGCAGAAAGATCACTACCGTGATGGCCTGCGAAAAGCAGGCTTTTGAAGCAAATGAGCCAAAAGAAGGATTTTTAGCATGGCAAGAATCGTCGTTATCGGAGCGCCAGGTGAGACTGGCCTATGGGTTGCAGATCTTGATGCAGGAACTGTTAAGCCCTTTCAGCCGCCGGCAGGAACCGCGCTGGAGGCAGCGGGTAAACTCCGGGCTAGCGGAGCTACGATCATCAAAGGCGTGGATTTCGCTGTCTCCGTGAAATCGGCAGACGACGCCTTCTCCGGTCATCTCGACGGATAAGCTAGCCAATGATGCGGCCTCGGGAAGATAGTGATGTTAAACGATCAGATGCCGTACCTTCCTGAGGCCCGCTACGCCACTTACTCGGCGCGTATCTGCACGCCAGAGGAGACGCTCAAGCGCGTCACATCCTTCCTACCACGCTACGGGATCACTCGCGTATCTCGATTGACTGGTCTCGACAATATCGGTGTTCCCGTCTGGAGCGCAGTTACTCCTAACGCTCGCTCGATCGTCATCCATCACGGCAAGGGTATCACTGATGCTGATGCTAAAGTGTCTGCAACGATGGAGGCGCTCGAGCGCGCCATCGCCGGCAGTCCATCGATCGACACAATCACTGCAACACAAGCAAGCCTCGAACTGGAAGGGCGGGTGGTCAATAACCTCGTGGGTCTCATCGCCCAAGGTCGGAACGACATAGCCGACGACGAGATGCTAACATGGGTTCGGGCAAGAGATGTTTTATCCAAAGTTGAAACCTGGGTTCCCTATGAAGCTGTCATCCTGGATCGTACTCCAGAGGTGGTTAGGTTCTGGCAGTCTTCGGATGGCCTTGCATCTGGAAATACACTCTTGGAAGCGAGCTTCCATGGAGTCCTGGAACGCATCGAGCGCGATGCAGAAACTTTGTGGAATATAGCGAACGCAGATCAGCGTCTTAAGACCTGCCTCGACCCTCGCAGCCTTTTGGATCCAATCATAGATGGGCTCGTCAGTAAAATTGAAAAGGCAGGTCTAGAACTTCGGCTGTTCGACATTACGAGCGACATCGGCATCGCCTGTCTCGTAGCGTTTTTGGGGTCGGCCTCAATCACATCAGGAAGCAATTCGCGCTTCATCGACGTGACAAAGGGAAGCGGTGCGCATCTCGATCCCGCGCGAGCCGCAATCCGGGCAATTACGGAAGCGATTCAATCCCGCCTGACTTATATCGGCGGCGCAAGGGATGACATCTATCCTGAGACGTTCGAACGGCCCCTACCGCAGGAAGTTCGGAACTATTTCAACGCCGAGCCGAGGCCCCTCCCTCCCCGCAAGACGGTAGGCCTTGGACCGCTGGAAGACATGTTCGAAACCGTGCTCAAGCATCTTGAAACTGCATCTGTGGGCTCTGTCGTCGTCGCTCCGCTGACACCGCCGGATTTTCCATTCTCAGTCGCCAAAGTCTTGGTGCCTGACCTTGAAAATCCGCCAGGGGAGCGAAAAAGACGTTTTGGGGCCCGAGGTATATCGAAGGCGTTGTTTTCGCTATGAAGGTTGTATTCGCCGGCCCGACGCTTCCGGATGCAGTGAATCTGGTACCGACGGATGTCGAAGTCCGCGGCCCGGCCAAGCACGGAGATTTCGTAGCAGCCGTCACCGAAGGTGCCACGGTGATCGGTTTAATTGACGGATATTTCGAAGATGTAGCCCCCATCTGGCACAAGGAAATTTTATTCGCTCTCTCTCAGGGCGTTCGCGTCTATGGCTCAAGCAGTATGGGCGCTTTGAGGGCTGCGGAATGTGCCGCATTTGGAATGATCGGGATTGGCAAGATTTATAGCCGTTATGAAAGTGGCGAACTCGTTGACGATTCCGATGTCGCGCAAATCCATGGTCCAAGAGAGATGAACTACGTGTCCCTGTCCGAGCCCTTGGTGAACGTCTTGGCAACTCTCGAAGATCTGTTTTTGCGGTGCCAACTTGATCACGCGGAATATGTGGGCCTCATGACAAGCGCCAAACGAACGTTCTTTAAAGAGCGAACTTACCGGGCAATCGTCGCCAACGCCGATCTACCGAACAACTCATCTCGAGAAACTCTACAAATGCTCTTGCGGAAGAACGCTATCAACCAGAAGCGGCGCGATGCGTTGGAGTTGCTGGATGCAATAGCGACGGCTGACGACCGCCGAGTAGAAGTTCCTACGGCATGGACCTTCGCTTCGACGAGGCAGTGGCGAAAAATCCTCTAGGGACGCTGGTTGTAGTCCGATCCTGCTCGGCACCCCAAGCTGTGTCACGCCTATGTCACGCGCAATTCCGTAACTTCTAATTTATCCTTCACCTAGAACACTGATTTGGAATGAAGGATTGATGATGGCACTAAATACTCGTGAGAAGAACGCCGATCAAAACGACGATATCGCACCAGAGCTGGTTTCGATTGCACGGCTTGTGACCTATGCGCGCAACAGCGCTAAGGATCTCGACCTTGAATTCTCGACCTACTGCCTCGATTTGGCTTTAGGTTCGCTGGTCGAAGAGATCAGAAAACGTGGAGTGGATAATACTGAAGGCAGCGATGATGGCCAATTCATCCCGAGCGTCATCTCCGGAGCATCGCACTAACTGCGCGATCTACCCTGCCAATCAAGACTGGTCTTGTCGTCAACTCGTCGATGATGCGCTCGAGTGCCGCGCCGTCATCAATGATACTGCTGAGCGAGGTCGACCATCATTCGCGAGCGTTTCTCCTGAGGTGAGGTTTTCTGTCATCATATGTTGCCGGGGATGATAAGGGCGGAAGATGTTGGAATCGTTGACAACATGGAAGGGCTCAAGTTCACAAATTTCAAGAGCCTTGGGGGAAGGCGCCGACCACCATATCGTTGACGGCAACGTTCCAACGCCTTTAGGTCCCGACGAAGCATAGGTTCAACATCGCATGGTCTTTGTCCAGAAGGCGCGCAGTGGCATCATAAGTCGTTGGGCAGCCGGCGGATCATGGGTTGTTGAATGCCCAAACTGCGGTTTCCAAGCGCAGCGTTTAAGCTAAAATCTATCGTCGGTGTCGGCGAGTACATTCAGTAGGATCTCTCTGGGATGTTTTTCGTCAACCCTGTGATCAAAATTGTACATCCACCCTACATCCGGGGCCTGGCAATTCGTTCAAGGATCGCCGTCGACAGTAGCGAAATCAGAATGATCGCGATCCCCAGCAACACCCTTTGTTCAGGCACCTCTTGGAACACGAAATATCCAACAGCTGTGACGACCAGAAGGGACAGATAGCTGACAGGCGCAAGAATGCTGGCAGCGGCCTTACGATAGGCCTGCAGGAAGCAATACTGCCCAAGTTGCGCCAATAGCCCAATTCCGAGGAGGGGAATCCAGTCAAATGGGGCGACTGGCCTCCATGTCCATACGGCTGGAATGGCGGTGATAACGGCAAGTCCGACCGTATAGAAGACCATCATCACGGTCGTGTTTTCTGCCCGCAGGGCGCGCGCCTGTATTACCGCTAAAGCACCGAAGATAACAGAGAGGAGGATAACCAGAACACCTGCATTGATCTCTCCACCTACGGGATTGATGACAACGACCACACCTACAAAAGCAAGACAGGCTCCAGCCCATCGATACCGGTTCACGCTCTCGCCAAGCAAGGTAACAGCAAGCGCCATTGTCACAAGTGGCCGCGAAAAGCCTACGGCATTCACAGTCGCCAGAGGAAGCAAGCCGATCGCAATGAAATTGCTCGTCAACGCGATAGCATTACAGCAAATGCGGAAAAGGTTGCGCCAGGGATATCGAACGGCTCTCATCTCTTTTCGGTGTCGCCAGATGAGCGGCAGGATGAAGAGCAGGCCGATCATCGCCCGAACGAAAACGAGTTGGAAGGCAGGATAATTTACACCCTGAGCTTTCACCAGCGCGGTCATCCCGCCAGCGACAAGAGCCATGTCCAGCAATAGCCAGCCAATACCCGCATGGACGTCGCTCCTCTGCGGGCCAAGGTGCCTGTCGTGTTCTTCTTCGTCGTTCACGCCGGCTGCACAAGATTGGCCATCAATCGGAAAGCACCTGGAACCAACTTGTCCATCTGGTGATGCAGCACGAGGCTGACATGGGTGTGTCTCCCTGTTCCAATCACACCCGAGACCAGTGCGCCCTTTAAGGGTTGCTCGTCAACATCATGCATGGCCAGCAGCGGCTCGTAGACGTCGTCCCAATTCGAGGCGAAATACAGACCGCGCTCCTTATCCCAGCCGGTCCAGTCTGAGGCATCGATAATATTGGGACCGATGAGCAGCGGATGATCGGGTTGCAACACTATGACCTCTGCTGCTGGGTCCGTTACCCTCCAGCGAAGCGAGGGTTTGCCAATTTCAAGCCGGCACACAGGCGTCGCTTCGGGGTACCATCCGTCGGTCGGTCGGTGGTAGAGGGTAACGAGATGCCCGCCGCTCTCGACGAAGTGATGAATTTTTTCGGTTACCTCTGCAAGATCCCTGCGAATCCCAAAAGCAAATATACCAACGACGATAGTTGTGAAGGCGGAGAGATCGCCACCAAGCGCATGCGCGTCGAGCTCAGTGACATTTAAGCCCATGCGCGCGAGCCACATACCCACTCTGTCTGCGCCGCCGCCAACATAGCCGACGCGCGCATTTTTAGGCAGCTTGAGATCCAGCGACAAAATCTTCAAAGTCGAGGGCGACAGAAAGCGTGCCCGACCGATATGCGGATAAGCAATCGGCGTGATCTGAAAGGCCGGTTGCCCGCCGGAAAGCGCCTCCAGCTGGACAAGACCTGCTGCGCCTTCGCCTGCGAGCTCAGCAAACCAGTCGCCTCCTGAGTGGCGCACGCTCCAACCGCTTGCGGCTTTGAAAGAGATCGGGGCATGTCCCCCGTCTATATCTACCGCAAAACGAATGTTGTTCTGATGTTGTCCCTTTGGGACGAGGAGAGCATCGGGTTTCAGCGTCAACGACTGAGGGGGGGTGACAAAAAATGGTTCTTCCAAGTCGAAAAAACCAGACACTTCTCGCCCATCCACAACGGCCGATATCTGCACATACGCGTGGCCGTTGCCCCCTGCGGCCTTCCAGCCTGGGTGGTAGAGACTAGAAACAGCAGCATTAGTGTCCGCCGCGAGAGAAAAAACGACCGGCCGACAAAGCGATCGAACATCATAGCTTACACCCGCAGGAAGAACCGGCTTGACGTCGGCTTGAAACTCACTGGCTCTGTCGGATAACTCGACCCGAAGCGTTGCAGTCCCTCCTGGAACGATATCAGCTGGCTCGCTGTAAGCTCGTTCGAAGAGGTCGAGTGCGGTCAAAATCGCTAAATCCACCAGCCTGCGTTTGGTGACAATCCTGTGCTCATGCAGTTCTCGGAACGGCTGACCAGAGCTCTCGTCGACCTGTTGCAGGAAATGGGCTGCGGTGAGCAGCGACCGTGCTATCCGCTGAGTATCCGGATAGGCTGAAATGGCTTCAGCAATAGCCCCGTCGGCTTCGATAAGCGCCTTTGCGAGAGCCGGATCGAGGCCATCAAAACCTGCGAGGTCCGCCAATGAGGATGGGAGATTGTCGAGGATAGAAGTTTCCTCACCCACCCCTTCTCCTGGAATGGCGAGATGCAAGGGCCAGATACGCTGCGGCTGTTCTGGCCAGCGCCCCATGCCCTGCGACGCGTGATAATAGCGGGACCACTCGCCGATCCGGTCATATTCGGCGCCGGTCGCCTTCTCTTTGCCGACCGCTTCGACCACCAGCGTTGTGTCCGGCGGAGGAACCTCGTCATCATAGGTGTCGCCACCACCAGACCATGCTGGAAGGTAGAACTTCGCCACCTTCCAAGGCCGCAATCCTTCGGCAGCGTGCTCAGGAAATACGGCAGGATCTGCGGCGAGCGCAACAGCGCTTCTGGCAGCTCGCGTCATGGCCCGGTGATGGCCGTGTTGGCCGGGCACATCAAGGAAGGTCGGGATGACGATATCCGGCCGCTCTTTACGGTAGGCGCGAACCAATCGTTCCACAATGCGCTGTTCTCCCCATCGATCGAACGTCTGGTCACCATTCTTGGAGAAGCCGAAATCGTGAATTCTATCCGCTGGGCCGTGCCCAAGCCAGCTGACATCTGCATCGATAATCCGGGCGGCCTCTTCCAATTCACGCGATCGGATGACGCCCAACGCGCCCAGACGCTCCGGCCCCAACGCGTTCTGTCCACCCTCTCCGCGTGTCGAACATGCGATGATCGTGCGCATGCCAAGCCCCATCCGAAGATAGGCCAGCAACCCGTTCTGCTCATCATCTGGATGCGCACCCGTATGCATGACGGTAATTGTGGAAGTCAGCGCACTCAGCCTACGATGGAGACGAATGAGCCAGGGATCGGCCATCTGGCGTTCGATGCGCTCACGAGGACTAAGCATGCTTGTCTCCCTTAATTTCAGTCGATAACGGCTGCGGTGCCCAGAGATGTCTCTAGCTTTGGTGTCACGATGTCGAATAGCGGCAAGGCAGCAGCGCCAAGCGCGGCGGTCAGCTGACCGGATTTCCCGGTCATGACCCGCGGTAATTCGCGCTGACGATGGCTACCAACCGAAGTCGGCAGTGTTCCCATCCGCTGGATGATGCTCGCGATGATCGCCTCGGGTAGTGCCCCACCCAGAATGATTGTCTGCGGATCAAGAATGTTTTCGAGCATGGCGATCATGGGAGCGAGATGCGCTGCCGCATCATCGATCCAGTCGATGACCGTTGGATCCTGCATCTTGAATAGGGATTCCAGGTTGTCGAGCTCGGTGTTGGCAATACCTGCTTGACCCAGCCGCTCCTTGAGGACGTAGACGGACGCATAGGCTTCCAGGCAGCCTTTCTGGCCGCATGAAGGACATGCTCGACCCCGCGGCGAAACAGTCACATGACCGATTTCGCCAGCATTTCCGAAGGCACCGCGATAAGGGGCGCCGTCCTGGATCATGCCAAGGCCGATACCAACTCCGAAATAGATCATACAGAAATTCGGGATAGATTGCCCCGCACCGAACAGGCGCTCGCCCACAGCCGCAGCCGTTGCATCGTTTTCCACTACGACCTGTTGGCCGCATGCCTCGCTTAGCATTTGCCGCGCGTCAATCCCGTTCCAACCGGAGAGAGTCGTGGGACCAACCGAGGTCATACCATCGATCTCGAACGGCCCCGGCATGACGACGCCCGTGCCAAGTAATCGGCATCCCACCTGGTCTGCGACTGCAGCATGATCTGTTGAAAAGGTTTTAAGGATGGCTTCGGGCGACGTGTCGGTCAAAGGCGTTACGCGATGCGCGCGCAGAATTCCGGCTAGGTCGAGGCCCACTGTAACCATGTGATCGGCGGCGATTTCCACTCCGATGGTCGCCCCACCGTCTGGATTAACGGCAAACTGTATTGGCGGCTGTCCCCGACCTGTACGCCGTCGACCTAACTCTTTCAGAAGCTTCTCACCGACCAGTTCATCGACAATGTTGGCAACTGCCTGGGGAGTAAGATGGGTGATTTTCGCAAGTTGAGCTCGTCCGAGCGATCCATGCCGGCGCACGATATCGAGAACGACCCGCCGATTATGCTCACGGCTTCGCTCAGGATTTTTTCCGATAGCGACTGGATAGGCTTCCATCGTGTGTAACGTCATTTCTCACTTCCGGTCCGCTTGAAACACATAACTCCGGAACGAGAATACACGCAATACATTAATTCAAGTAAATTATCTTATTGACAAATGCGCGCCTTCAGAGAACCGTATAGCCGATCTTGACGACCGGCTCAGTTGCGCTTCGACGAAACGTTACGGTCTGAAGTCGATGAGTCACGCGCCAAGGCGTGAATAAAGGGAACGATCACTCCGTACCCGGAAGACCGGACGGAGAAACAGGAGGCTCACATGCGCAGGACAGCTCTATTTGCCGGATTGGTCGCCGGCTTCAGCACATTTGCATTCAACGCCGCGCAGGCCGTTGAGATACAATATTGGCAGTATGTCTTCGATACACGGGTCAAAGCGATGGATGAATTGATCGCTAATTTCCAAAAGGCCAATCCAGACATCACCGTCAAGCAGGTTACTTTTCCTTACGCCGACTATCAGACACGCGTGATTGCGGCCAATATGTCTGGCAACGGGCCGGATGTGATGCAGCTGTTCTACGGTTGGCTCGACAAGTTTGCCGCAGGAGGGATCTTGCAGCCACTACCCTCGGACGCCTTCCCCCATGACAAGATCGAAAGCGAATTTTTCCCCATCGTCAGCGCCATGAAGCGGGGAGATGATTATTATGGCCTGCCGACGGCTGTACGGTCACTTGCTTTGTTCTACAACAAGAAGCTCTTCACGGAAGCGGGTCTCGACCCCGCTAATCCTCCCAAAACCCTGGACGAGTTCGTGGCTGCGGCTGAAAAGATTTCCAAGCATGACGATGCCGGAAACCTGACTGTCGCTGGAACAACGCTCGATATGGGTGGACAGGACCATCAGTGGTGGCGCGAAGTTCTCATTCGGCAATATGGCGGGGAACCTTATACAGACAATGACCGTAAGGTCGCCTATGACAGCGACGCTGGCATCCAGGCCCTGAAATTCTATACCAGCCTCCAGCTCGAAAAGAAGATCGGACAAGCCGGCTTTATGGATGAAGGTCAGGCAGCGTTTCGTGCTGGCAAAGCTGGAATGACCATAGACGGGACGTTTCGCCTCGGCTCGTTCCGCACCATCAAAGATTTCGAGTGGGGCGTTACCGAACTTCCAACTAACGACAAGAATATCCGCTCCAACTACGCGAGCTATTTCGCCAATGGTATCAGTGCAAAGACCACCGGTGAAAAGCTCGAGGCATCGAAGAAATTTCTCGCCTATATCTCTTCGCCGGAGGCAATGTCGATCTGGTTGAAAACTGTTGGGGAGCTCCCTGCACGTCGGTCTGCGGCTCTTACGGACGCAAACCTCAAAGATCCTATCTACGGCCCGTTCCTGAAGGGTCTCGAATATGCCCACACAACGATATTTCTGGACGAAGCCGCACAGCGCCAAAACGCCATTGACATGACAAACCGTGTCCTTCTTGAAGGCCAGTCGGTAGAGGAATCGATCAAGCAGGCGGCTGAGGCCGAGCAGGAAATCATCGACGCGGCGCAACCCTGATAGGAGTTTCTGCCATGGCGGCGATTGATCAAGATGGGGTGGCGAATGGCCGCCCCGGCGGCTCCTTGCGAGATCGCCTTCCCATGCGGACAAAGCGTCTCATATGGATATGGAGCTTCCTAGCGATCCCTATCCTGTTTTACAGCGTGATCCGCTTCTACCCGACTTTTCAGGCCTTTTGGCTATCATTCACGAACTGGGATCTTTTAAGACCGGCCAAATTCATCGGTTTCGCCAATTATGTGAAGCTCTTCAAAGATCCGCAGTTCTGGAAAGTGTTCAAAAACACCTTTACCTACCTCATCGTCGGCACCCCGATTAGTCTCGTACTGGCCTTCGTGATCGCCTTTTTCCTGGACCGAGTACGGATCCTGCACGGTTTCATCCGGGCACTGTATTTCTTGCCTTACCTGACGACGGCCGCCGCGATGGCTTGGGTTTGGCGCTGGTTTTACCAGCCTCCCCCGATCGGCATCATAAATGATGTTCTCGGCGTGCTGGGGGTACCCCAACAACCGTTCATTCGGTCCACCGATCAGGCGCTCTATTCAGTTATGGTGACAGCCATTTGGGCGGGATTGGGCTTCCAGATTATCATCTTCATGGCTGGATTGCGTGCGATCCCAACGACATTCTACGAAGCTGCCCGAATTGACGGGCTTGGGGAGTGGGCCATCCTCAGGAAGATCACACTTCCGCTTCTAAAGCCAACGACCGTTTTTCTCGTGGTCTTTTCTTCGATCGGCTTCCTGCGCATTTTTGACCAAGTCTACAATATGACGACAAACGACCCGGGGGGTCCGCTTGGCTCAACCAAGCCGCTCGTCTTGATGATCTACCAAACGGCCTTCAATTCCTACGCGATGGGTTACGCCGCGGCTCAGACAGTCGTCCTCTTCACCATCCTGTTGTTCGTCTCACTGCTCCAACTCTGGATATTGAGGGAAAAGAAATGAGCGAAACTCCGCCGCTTTCCCATGCCCGCATCCGGCCAGGTCGTATTCTTGCTTGGACATTGCTATTCCTCGGTGGCCTGATCATGGTTTCACCGCTGCTCTTCATGTTCGCTACCTCCTTTAAGACAGCCGATCAGGTCTACGATCTTCGGCTAATCCCTGCAGCGCCGACCCTCGATAACTACATTACCGTTCTGGCGGACGGACGTTTCCTGCGCTGGTTCTTCAACTCGACGGTTGTTGCCGTCTTGGTGACGATTTCCAACTGCTTTTTCGATAGCCTTGTGGGCTACACGCTGGCGAAGTTCGAGTTCCGAGGCCGTTATTTTATTTTCCTTGCAATACTTTCGACCTTGATGATCCCCACCGAGATGCTCGTCATACCGTGGTATCTGATGTCCAGTCAGCTCGGCTGGCTCGATAGCTATTGGGGGATCATGTTCCCCGGCATGATGACAGCGTTCGGAACATTCTTGATGAAGCAATTCTTCGAGACCGTCCCCAATGACTTTCTCGAAGCCGCGCGTGTCGATGGCCTCAATGAATTCCAGATATGGTGGAAAGTCGCGCTGCCTCTGGTGACGCCAGCGCTCTCATCGCTTGCCATCTTTACGTTCCTGGGCAACTGGACGGCCTTCTTCTGGCCCCTGATCGTCACAACAAGCAAGGAACTGTACACATTGCCGGTTGGGCTTTCGAGCTTTGCGGTTGAACAGCAGATTCAGTGGGAGATGATCATGACGGGTGCCGCTATCGCCACCATCCCCACCCTCATCGTCTTCATCGTACTGCAACGCTACATAGTGCGTGGAGTGATGCTGGCGGGACTGAAAGGATAACATCATGACCCGTAACAGCCCAAATATCTCCGATACCAGTGTGTTTCCAGACAATGTGTATAAGGAAACTGTCCTTCGCCCGCTATTCGATGGCGCTAAACACCATCACGCCGAGGGCTTTCGGCGCATTGATCGCGCCCACCTTGTCATGCTCCACGAGACCGGAATTCTTGATTTCGACACCGCTTCAAAAATCGCAAAAGCATTAGAGGACATCGATCAAGCAATAGATCCCTCGACCCTCGTCTATACCGGCGAGGTAGAGGACTTCTTTTTCCTAATTGAAAAAGAGCTGAAATCCCGCATCGGCGTCGATGTTGCAGGAAGACTGCATACAGCACGGTCACGCAACGACATCGATCACACTCTGTTCAAGCTTAATCTTAAAGATAAGATCGACCGGCTAAGCGGTAAGTCGCGAATTCTACTCGAAGCATTGATCGATGCGGCCGAGCGCAACGACAAAACCCTGATCGTCGCCTACACACATGGACAGCCCGCTCAGCCCACGACCTTCGGCCATTATCTTTCCGCGGCGATCGAGGTTCTGATCAGGGACATCGAGCGTTTGGGCGAGGCCAGACGTATTGTCGATCTGTCGCCTATGGGCGCCGCTGCCATCACAACCTCCGGCTTTCCCATTGATCGCGCCCGTGTGGCGAACCTCCTTGGTTTTGCCGCACCTGTTCGCAACTCATACTCTTGCATAGCAGCTGTTGATTACACGACATCAACTTACTCGGCCATCGAGCTTATGTTCCTGCACCTTGGAAGGGTTATTCAGGATTTCCAGTTCTGGACAAGCTTCGAAGTCGGACAGATTTACGTGCCGAATTCCTTGGTGCAGATCTCGTCCATTATGCCCCAGAAGCGAAATCCCGTTCCAATCGAGCATCTGAGGCATCTCGCCAGCCAGACGCTTGGCCGGGCACGCACCATGCTGGACATCATGCACAACACACCATTTACAGACATGAACGATAGCGAGGGCGAGAGCCAAGGCACTGGTTATGAGGCGTTTGCGACTGCAGGCCGCGTGCTAGATCTATTTGCCAGCCTCGTCAGCCAGATCATCATCGACCCCAATCGCGTTGACCAAAACATCCGGCGCTCGTGTATTACGATAACCGAGCTCGCCGACTCTCTCGTGCGCATCGAAGACCTTTCTTTCCGTCAGGCGCACGAAATCGCTGCACAAGTGGCAAAGAGCGTGGTCGCCTCTGGCGGCGATCTCCCAAACGCTGGTTACCAGCCTTTCCGGCAAGCCTTTGCCGGGCTCACACAACGAGAAACTAAATTGGACGAGGGGCAATTCAGGCACATCGTCTCTCCAGAACATTTTGTTGAAGTCCGTGCCCGGTTCGGTGGGCCTGCGCCTGACCCGATGCGGGACGCGATCGCCGTATATCGCGACACACTTCTCGCGTTCGAGAAGGAGGCACAGCGGGCAGCCGATCATGAGGCCGCAATGGCAGCCGAATTGGAGCAAAAATTCACTGCCCTTACGGGAGCACGATAATGGCGACTATTGAACTCAATCAACTGGTAAAGCGCTACGGCAAAGTCGAGGCCGTAAAGGGTATAGATCTCGCTATCGGCGACGGAGAATTCGTGGTTTTTGTCGGACCATCAGGCTGCGGAAAATCCACGACACTTCGTATGATTGCAGGACTAGAGGAGATTTCTGACGGAATATTGAAGATCGGCGGAAAGATCGTCAACGAAAAGGAGCCAAAACAGCGCAATATCGCCATGGTGTTCCAGAATTATGCGATCTATCCGCATATGACTGTTCGCCAGAATATCGGTTTCGGACTTTACACGTCCAAGCTCGATCGCGAAGAAAAAAGGCGGCGCATTGAAGATGCTGGGAAAGTCCTCGGACTTGAAGCCCTCCTGGATCGTCGACCGGCTGCGCTTTCGGGTGGGCAACGCCAGCGTGTCGCCATCGGAAGGGCCATGGTGCGTGATCCAGCAGCATTTCTTTTCGATGAACCGCTTTCCAATCTCGACGCGCAGCTCAGATCACAGATGCGCATCGAAATTAAGCGTCTACATCAGCGTCTCAAAACGACGACGGTTTATGTAACTCATGATCAGGTCGAGGCCATGACCATGGCGGATCGGATCGTTGTGATGAAGGACGGGCACATTTTGCAGGTCGGAACACCAACGGAGCTCTATGAATCTCCGGTCGATGTTTTTACCGCCCGATTTATAGGTAGTCCCTCGATGAACCTTCTCCGGGGAACCAGAACTGCTACCAGCGCGGTCCCTTCGGCAACGGGTGAGCTTTTGATAGGTGTGCGCCCCCATGATCTCCTGGTCGGGGAAAGCATGTCCGATACCGGGAGCTTTGCGCTGGAAGGCATTGTGACGGCGGTCGAACCGCTAGGTCCAGAAACGTTGGTGCACCTGGACATAGACAACGGTTCGGTCATAGCCACAGCGCGCGACAAATCCATCCCTGACGTGGGTAGTCACTTGCACTGCCGGGCAGAGCGCGGGACGCTTTACCTTTTCGATGCAAAGACGGAAAAACTTCTGGGCCGCGCATGATGACGAGAGAAAAAGCAGCGGTTATCAGTATCGGCCGAATCTATTGCGACCTTATTTTCACTGGGTTAGAGGAGTTGCCTGTATTGGGCCGCGAATTGTTTGCGGGCGACTTGGAAATTGCGGCGGGTGGTGGCGCCTACATCGCGGCAGCACACCTCACTTACATCGGCCGACCGGCTGCTTTGCTGGCGAGGTTGGGCAATGACGCGCTTTCGTCCATAATCGGCGAAAAAATGAAAGACAGCGGCGTTGAACTCCAATTTATAGATCACTCACCGGATGCGGGACCACAGGTGACCGTGGCGGCAGTAGTCGGTCAGGACAGAGCATTTCTGACCCGCCGCGCTGGGTCAGCCCTACCCTCAACGCTGGACGATGCTCTAGCTTGGAAAGAAGCACGCCATCTGCACATCGCGGAGTTTGCCACTCTCCACGAAATCCCGGACTTGGTGTCGCGCGCAAAAGATAAGGGAATGTCCGTCTCATTGGACCCGAGTTGGGACGCCTCTTTAATCTATGATGATGGGTTCCTGAATTCTTGTGCCGGCGTAGATGTCTTTTTGCCCAACCTTGAGGAAGCCACCGCGATCACAAGCCATGAGGCCCCGGACGCAGCGATCAGAAAACTTTCAGAAGCTTTCCCAACCGTTGCTCTTAAAGTCGGGGGAGCAGGAGCCTGGATTTCGTCCGATGGAAGTATCTGGCATGCACCAGCTCACGATGTCGATGTCGTTGATACCACAGGTGCAGGTGATGCGTTCAATGCGGGCTTCATCGATGCATGGCTCGAACAACTCGATCCTAAGAGGTGCCTTGAAGCTGGCATAACAGCGGGCAGTCGCTCAGTTCAAGTCAGGGGTGGGGGACCAAGATCGTCGTGACCTATGGGCCTCAATAATTTTAGTGGCGGGGCAGCGCCTAGTTTTACCATTGAGTCGATACGCTGCTTAGAGGAGCTGAAATGTTCGTAGTTGCGACAGCCGCTGACAGGCGGCTATCGCGGTTCACACATACAGATAAAACTCACTCCGCCGGGAGTTTTGGTTCGTAGTCAGGCAAAAGCTTGCATGCCTCATCGTAAATCTTGCGCTTTCCCTCGCAAAGCAAGGCCACGGATTGTTTGGTGGGTTTTTTACCTTCTTCGATCCAGGTCAGCATTGCAGTAAACAGCGCTGCGTACTGCGGAGTTGATAGTTTTGAATGCTCCGCCTCGTCGGAGAAATTCTGTACAAGCAGTTCGCTATTCCCGGCCTTCTCTACCGTCTGGCGGTAGATCGCCTCGTGATCTACGAAGACTGTAGGGTCATTGACTGCGTGGAGCGTTATTGTAGGCAAAACGATCTGGCCGGTGAGATCGGCGTCGTAGGCCATTGCGCGACGTGCCTCACGGTCGGCTTCAAAGCGTTCAACACCCTTGTTCAACGCCGTATCGTCATCGGACCCCGTGTACGTGACCGTGGAGTTGTCAAAAGGATTTTTTCCATCCAGTCGGCGCCAAACGATATCCGAAAAAAGTCCGGTCGCCCAAGAAAGGTGAGCCACAAGAGTTTTCTCCGGCACCTTGGTGACCGCAAGGATGTTTTTCAGGTTTCTAGACTGTTGCGCTGTGCGCTCATTCGCTGGAAGCCCCAAGCCTGTGCATTCATTGACACGTTTTTCAAGTTCTTCGCGCTTCATCGTTGCCCCCTTTGGCAGGCCTTGCCAAACGGGATATTGCATTTCGTCTTTTCGCGGGTGGTTCTTGCAATAATACTGGTAGACTGCGCGTAGATCGGCGCGGAAATCGTATCCACGGCTCCCTCCGGCTAAAAGCCCGCTGGTCAGAACGACGCCGTCGTAGTTTTTACGACCCTGCCAGTCGAGCGCATAAAGCTCCGCGGTCTTCGCAGCAACATTGCCGCCCCACGACTGGCCGTGAAGCAGGACATGTTTCGGCTTGCCAAGCTGTTGAATGGCGATGCGCCTTACGCTGTCGGTATCCTCCGCGGCCATGCGCACGCCGTAACCCTGCCGACGATAGTTGGATCCCGCCCAAGCGTAGCCTTCCTGAACCGTCACGACAAAGCGCGTAAGATCTTCTACCGGGTCATCCGCTTGTGGCTTCGCAGTGCGCGGACCACCGTGGGCATGCACGACCAGAGTACCGTTCCAATTCTTTGGTTTTGCAATCCAATAATAGGCGCCATGCAGATCCTGGCCTGCGAAACATTCTGTACCGGCTGGCAAGGCTGTAGGGCAGTCTGCCCTCTTTGGCTCTTCGCCGTCACCCTGTTGTGCTGTGGCGCTGCCGATAGCGATCGCAATAAACGCAATCGCCGGTAAAAGCGTTGTGCTGAAACGCATGAAATTTTCCTCCTCTCCCATCCCCACTGCGATGCTACAGGAATGGGAATGGGTGACAACGCTGAAGAAAAATCATTCGCTGCCTCGAGGGAATTCTTGTTCAGATTGGGTGGGATCATGCCCACTCGTATAAAAGGATGGGTGAGTTTTCACCCATGACGCGGTGGCAGCTTGCAACGCGTCCCACCGCGATGCATTGTCCGCGTCATCTCTGCGGCGCTTCTAGAAGTGTTCAGAGATCTTCAGCGGCTGCAGAACGATATCTGCAATGGCGGACCTCCCAACCTGAAAAGCGGCCTGATATTCCGTATCTTCCACCATCTCCTTGAAAGAAGTCCGTCGAGGATACTGAACCAGCAGGACCGCATCCCATCCCTGCACATCGCCTGTGGTCAGCACTTCGAGGCCATCGCCTCGGAACAGTATCCGGACACCAAAACGACCCAGGATTGGTTCTGCCAGTCGCAAATACTCAAGATGTCGTTCGCGTCCGCCATCGGGCAAGAAGCGGATAAGATTCAACATCACGACGGGATCATCGTCTTCCTTGGCCAGGAACCTCGCGAAGACGTCAGGTGAAAAAGCAACCATATCATTATCCTTTCATCGAAGCGCTCTTGATGCGCGCGTTTGAAAGTCTAACCCGGTGCTCCGTCAGAAACTGTCAGGAACGAACGCCAGTCTCGATCCTGCTCCCGCCACCGCCTCATGAGTGAAGACCGCCTTTCTGGATACAGCTCATCGAGCACCGTCGCCATTCTAACGCGATCGACGCGGAAATGCCGAAAGGCTGATCGTCTCTCGCACCAGGCAGCAAGGACGCGAACGTCATCGAAATAGACAATTATGATCGGCCATAAGACGCGCTCCGTAACAGAGCCAGCACCGTCTTCATAGCTGATCGAGACCTTGCGTAGCAGGCGGATCGCCGCCCTCAGGGAGGCGACCTGCTCTGGGTCAGAGCGCTCGGAAATCGAAGCGGCTGCGAGGAGAGCAGGCGCGTCGGCGGCGGCCGAAGATCGGTCGGCCCTGCTCGAAATAATCTTTGCCAATGCGCTTTCGCTGCTCTGGGCTAGAGAATGATCCGCTCTTTCCCGCACCCATCCTAGCCCGAGAACAAGGGCGTCTAGTTCTTCCGGCGAGAAGGCGAAATTAGGGAGGAAGAACCCCTCCCTAAGGACGAACCCGACCCCAGCCTGGCCATCGAGAGGCGCTCCGAGCAGACGAAGCGTCTCGACGTCCCGGTAAACGCTTCTCTCCGAGACGCCGAGCTCCTCTGCCAGCTCGAGTGCCGTGACCGGTCTCCGACGCGCGCGCAGCATACCGAGCATTTCGAACAGGCGGCTTATTCTCGACATTCGGCAATCTTCCAGTCATTGACCAAGCAGATATCTATGATCGAACAACACTGTGGCCAAGTAGCAGGTAGCGGCTTCATGTCGGATGCATAGAGTTCAACGCAGAGCGATTGCTGAGCTACTGGCGTTTTGTGCCGCTTCAAAAAGCGGTCTACCCGGGCCGTCGAGCCATTCATCGAAGCTCAGCAGGTGACCGAACTCTCTGCGGAGCTCGCCGATATCTGCATGTCCCGCGAGCCGCCCGTCATCGAATAACGCAGTCAATCGCCGCAGAAACTCGTTCTCCTTCAAGACAGCATCGGGAAACCTGCTGTATCCGATCGGTCGACCCGCAGCATGGCTGAGGCTTCGCTGCAGGCTTTCTCCTGTCAATTCATCCCCGGCGATCTCAATTGTTCGACCGGCGAAGCGGCCCGGGTTGGAGAAGATACCCGCAACGATCTTACCGATATCGCGTACCGCTATCACTTGCCCGATTTGCGTTGGTCGCAAAAAAGAGACATAGGCATCTTGATCCAGACCCAAACCCGGCAGCATAAGCAACTCCATAAAGCCCGCCGGACGGATGATGGTGCTGGAGATATCCAAAGACCTAATATGGGCCTCAATTTGCGACTTGCTGTCGAAGTGTCCCATGCCTGTCTTCTCCGGCCCCGCGGCATTTACCGAAGTGTAAACAAGATGACTGACGCCGACTTGTGCGGCGATATCAGCGATCATCGTGCCGTATCTGACCTCATCCTCGTCAGAAACGCCATAGGCCGCCCCCTGCCCCGAACTCGGCTGAACACTGAACACGCCGTAGACACCCGTCATCGCTGATCTGATCGAAGCTTCGTCGTTAAAGTCTCCCTGTACTACCTCTATATTAAGAGACGCTTTTTCCCGGGCCTTGGGAGCCTTCAGGTCGCGGACGAGAGCCCTGACTGACCAACCATCTGCCAGCAGAGCTGACGCGACGGCGCCGCCTTGCTGACCGGTTGCGCCGAATACGAGGATGACATTTTCCGAAGTCGTTTTGGATATTTCCGGACTGCTAGCGTGATCATTGCTGGATATCATTTGAGCCTCCTTGATGCGAGTAGGCAATATAGGTATACATATTATACGTGAGTACAATTACGCACCTGAATGCTACCACGTCTCCAGGAGTATCCCTGCCCATGGCCACCATGCCACCGGAAAGCCTCGAACTAAACAGGCTCGTACTTGAGGAAATCACGACGAAGTGGTCGTTGCTGGTGCTAGGATGCCTGTGCGGCGGGCCTATGCGTTTCAACGCGCTACGACGGGCCAATGATGGCATCACGCAGAAGGCTCTGACGCAATGTCTGCGCCGGCTTGAAGCCAACGGGTTCATAACCCGCTCGGTTGTCAGCACCGCGCCCGTTGCAGTCGTTTATGAAATATCTCGCTTGGGGCGTTCGCTCGAACCGCATCTGCAGGCAATCCTTAACTGGGCAGACCAACATCGCGATGAGGTTTTGGCCGCGCAACGACGGTTTTGGGGGACGCCTGAGCTTTCCCGCTGAGCTTACATTGTAATCATTTAAAACAATATCGTGACTGAAGAAGAGGTAATTCCGAGTAGCTGTCGTTGGCTACCATCACACTATTCAGTTATCTTGCCTCGCGAGAAAGAGTCCAACGATGGTACCGTCAACAAATGCCCCGGCATCGTCTCCGGAGCCATCAGTTTCGGCGAAGAGCGCGAGGGGACCACAATGCTTCATTGCATCTCTCTACCAGATCACTCCAGGATCATCACCGTCGCCTCGGCGCTGGAGAGCAGGACGCATAGACATGCGAGGACACTGCCGCGTCAATTCTCACAATTTTAGACTTTCTTTCCAGCTATTCCTTGCGAACTATGCTTAGCCGCTTAAGGTCAGCAAAAACGGTATGATTGCCCGCCCATATTGGCCCCGGGCTACTTAAATCGCCTGCGAACTCCGCTAGGCCACCCGCTTCGCGTATGAGCGCCACTCCGGCGAGACAATCCCAGCAAAAGAGAGTCGGATCATAATAGCCCCCAAGGCGGTTGGCGGCGACATACGCCAGCATAAGCGCGCCCGAGCCTATGCGAAAAAGAACTCCACCTTCCTTGTAGAGCTGCGTCACAAAGGCACCAACTTCAACAGGATCGGCACGTTCGGTGCCCCCATAGCCTATGTTTGTTGATTGGACTGTCCAGTCGCTTCTCATGATCAATTTTCTCTCATTGAGTGTAGCGCCACAACCAGCCTCTGCGACGTAGAGTTCGCGCATAACTGGTGCGTAGATGACGCCGATCACAGGTTCACAACTCCGAGTGACCGCGATTGACACCGACCAGTTCGGTTGCCCCACGAGGAAAGCCATTGTTCCGTCGATCGGATCAATCACCCAGGTGTAGCCTGAACTTCCAATCGTCGAACCCGCTTCTTCGCCAACGATGCCATCATCCGGGAAGTTTTTCTTGATCATTCTGCGCAGATAACTCTCGGTCACACGGTCTGCGATGCTTACCAAATCTTGCGTGGATGATTTCAACTCTGCTTTCAGCCGTTCCGGTTTCGAAAGAAATCCTTTTGCTCTGGCTCCTGCGACTTTCGCAATGCGCTCTGCCAGCACCCTGCGTTGATGGATTTCGCCCTGTCCTGATCGAACGTCAGTCATTTTTTGCCTCTGCCCTAACCGACCTCAGTAAAATCATATTTCGCGAATGATTACTATTGCAAATTTAAATTTACATGTGTATCGATTGAGCATTCTCGCTGAGAGGACGGCGAGCCCAATCCATTGATATCGCTTCACGAAGGCGCGTCTTGCGCAGACTGCAAGCTGTGCCAAAAGCGAAGGTTCGAGGGGTAAGCGCATTTTTTGGAAGAGGCGGTGTCGAGCGACGAGCAGCGCTTTTCGGCAGATATTGTTTAAGTGACTAAAGACTGAAACAAGCTTGCGCGATCAGGCAGGCACCATAGGAGGAGTGGCATGAAACGTTTGTTGAGAGTGTGCGTTAGCGTTCTGGCGCTGGTTGCAGGAGCCGCTGGTGCGCCGATGTTGGCGCATGCCGATTGGCTGGAAGATGCAGCCAAGCCGCTGAAGGGTACGGAGATCAGCGGTATATTCCTCGATCGCCCAGGTTATCGGGCGATCATCAAGCTCCTTCCGGAGTTTGAAAAGAAGACCGGCATCAAGGTCAACTACGAAATTGTTCCTTATGAGAATACGCGCGAGAAGGAAGTGCTAAACTTCACCTCGCAAGGCGACCTCACGATGGCCCTGGTCGATCTCGTCTGGATCGGGGAATTTGCCGAAAACGGCTGGATCGACCCGATCGACAATTTCACCAAGGACAAGTCGATCACAGATCCGAACCTCAAGCTGGATGGTTTCTTCCCGCTTCTGCTCAATGCGTTCGGCTCCTGGGGTGGAAAAACATACGGCCTTCCCTTCGACAACTATTCAGGCCTGATGTTCTACAACTCCTGCAAGCTCAAGGATGCCGGCTTCGACAAGCCACCGGCAACGTGGGACGAATTGATGAAGGTCTACGCGCCAAAGCTGACCGACGCATCGAAGAACCAATATGCATACGCCCTGCAATCGCTACGCGGAGAAACGCAGTCGGCCGACAGCTTCATGCGTATGCTCTGGCCCTTCGGTGGCTCGCTGCTCGACAAGCAGTTCAAGTCCAACCTGATGAGCAAGGAAAGCCAGGCCGGCCTCAACTTCCGTCAGGATCTGATGAAATATATGCCACCCGGCATCGTGTCCTTCGACCACGCAGAAGCTGTCAATGCCTTGGCCCAGGGTCAGGTCGCAATGATCACGGAATGGTCTGCCTTCTACGGTACGCTCGTCGATCCTGCCACCTCCAAGCTCGGAGACTGCCTCGCAGTAGCACCGGAACCCGCAGGCCCTGCTGGCCGTCTCCCTGCCCTTGGCGGCTTCTCTCTGGCGGTTGCCGCGCAGGCTACCGAAGAGCAGAAGAAGGCGACCTGGCTGTTCATTCAGTGGGCAACCTCTGAGGACATCGCCAAGGCCTATGTGGAAGCTGGCGGCGTTTCCGGCCGTATGTCCGTCTATAACGACCCGGAGATCAAGGCGAAGTACAAGTTCGTCGAGCCGATGGTCGCCTCTTGGCAGAAGGGCGTTCCGGAATTCCGTCCACGTTTCCCGGCATGGCCAGCCATCTCCGAAGTCGTTGCCGAGTGGGGTTCCAAGATGATGCTCGGCGAGGTTTCGGTCGAAGCAGGATCGAAGGAAATCGGCACGCGCATGGAGGATATCCTGAAGAAGGAAGGCTACTACGACGGCAAGAAGCAGTTGTTGCAGTAACCCTCTAGCGCAAATCTACAAGAGGTCGTTGCACGGCAGGGGGTGGCGGCAACTGCTGTCACCACCCCCTGCCGATCCTTTAACCGGAACCGATCCATGCTGCATCTCTCAGACCAAGCCCTTGCCGAGATTGGCGTCTGCCTGCGCAACATCGCCACGGAGCAATTCGAAGCAACGGTTGCGGAAATCACAAAAGCCCGGCGGATCGCCCTTTATGGCGTCGGGCGCGAAGGTCTCCAGATCAAGGGACTGGCGATGCGCCTTTTCCATCTGGGACTGCATTGCGCCATGGTGGGCGACATGACCACGCCGCCCGTGGCTGAAGGCGATCTGTTGATCGTTTCGGCAGGTCCTGGCGATTTCTCAACCGTCTCGGCTCTGATCGGCGTTGCGCGTAACGCTGGTGCCCGCATTCTCGTCGTGACGGCACAACCTCAAGGCACGGCGGCAAGCCAGGCTGATTGTGTGTTGCATATACCGGCGCAAACCATGGCCGACGATCAGGGAGACACGCAATCGGTCCTGCCGATGGGATCGCTCTATGAGGGCGCGCTCTACGTTGCCTTCGAGCTTCTCGTTCTCGCCGTGCGTGACCGTCTGAACGTGACGCCCCAGGCGATGCGCGCCAATCACACGAACCTTGAATAAAGCCGAGCATTGCGGCGAAAGCAGTGCCGACGCCTGCTATGCATCGAGAGGAAAGACCGATGTCAGAACCCACCTCCAGACCAAACCGCGGCTATGGCCGGTGGACACCATTCTGGTTTCTGGCGCCCGCGGTATTGACGCTGTTCTTCATCGGGATCTACCCGACGATATTTGCATTGGTGACATCGTTTCGTCGCTACAATATCGCGCGCCCGCGCGAAGGCTTCCCCTTTGTCGGGTTTGAAAATTACGCGTCCGTTCTGTCCGACAGCACATTTTGGGCGTCATTGTTCCTGACTGCCAAATTCTATGTCACCGTATTGCCGATCGAGATCGTGCTGGGTCTGATGATTGCGCTTCTGCTGCACAAGCCTGGCATGGGTTTTCTCAAATCGCTGGCACGAGTGACGCTGGTCGTGCCGCTTGCGACCACCTATGCCGTCGTCGGCCTTATCGGGAGATTGATCTTCAACGGTGATTTCGGCGTCGCCAACTGGTTTCTGGATATCCTTGGGATCGGTGGTATTGACTGGCTTGGATCGCAAAGCGGCGCCTTCGCAGCCATCGCAATCATGGATATCTGGCAGTGGACACCCTTCTGCGCCCTGATCTTCCTGGCCGGGCTTTCCATGGTGCCGGGTGAAATCGAGGAGGCTGCGCGGCTGGAAACCTCATCGAAGCTGTCCTTGTTGCGCTTTGTCCAACTTCCCTATCTGATGCCGGGACTGACCGCCCTTTTGATCCTGCGCTCGGCCGACGTTCTGAAGCTTTTCGACATGGTCTTCGTCATGACCCGTGGCGGGCCCGGATCGGCGACCGATCTCGTATCGATCTACATTCAACGTATCGGCTTTCGCGTGTTCGATCTTGGCACGGCGTCCGCCCAGGCGATCCTGCTGCTGATCATCACAATCCTTCTCAGCCGTCTCTATATCCGCGTTCTCTATAAGGAGGTGAACTGATGCGCCTGTCATCCGGCAAGGTTCTACACGCCCTAGGGCTCACCGCAGTCGTCCTCTTTACGCTGTTTCCCTTCTTCTGGATGGTTTCTGCAAGCTTTAAGTCGCAGTCTGACATTCTGGCCTCTCCGCCAGTCTGGCTCTTTACGCCGACGCTCGATCACTACCGTGAGATTTTCGCCGACTCCAAGGTGCTTGGAGGCGTCGGTAATTCTCTGATCATCGCCATTTGCACCACGGCACTCGCCGTCGCACTCGGAGCACCTGCGGCCTATGCCCTAGCCCGCTACGACTTTCGCGGCAAATCTGACCTGTGGTTCTGGTTCATCTCGAACCGCATGACGAGCCCGATCGTCCTCGCACTGCCCGTCTATATTCTAGCGTTGCAACTCAATATTCTCGACACGCATCTTGTCCTCATTCTGATCTACCTGACCTTCAACCTGCCGATCGTCGTGTGGATATGCACCGATCAGTTCAAGTCCATTCCGCCGGATCTGGAACAGGCGGCGCGACTGGATGGCGCGGATCAGTTCACGATCTTCCGCAAAATCTATCTGCCGCTTGGCGCCCCGGGAATTGCGGTGTCTGCAATCTTCTCGTTCATCTTCTCCTGGAACGAATTACTTTACGCACTGGTATTGACGAGACGCAATGTCCAGACGGCGCCCGTCGCCGCCACCAGTTTCATGTCCGGCTATGAGCTGCCCTGGGGCAAGATCATGGCAACCGGCACAGTCATCGTTCTGCCGGTGACAATCTTCGCACTGATCGTTTCGCGACACATGGTTCGCGGCCTGACGATGGGAGCGACCAAATGAGCGCATCGAACCCACTTGGTATCAACCTTTCCTTCTGCGTGAAGCGGTGGATCACGCCGCAGCTTTGGGCACCTGTCGTGCGCGATACTCTTGGACTGGACAAGATCCAGTTTTCCTTCGATCTCGTCGACCCGATGTGGCCTTCGGCAGTCGTATCGCGGCATGCCAAAGATGTCCGCAATGCCGCCGCCGATTACGGTATCGTTATTCACAGTGCCTTCATCGGTTTGGCTCATTACACCTTCAACCAGTTGCTTCATCCGGACGAAGAGGTACGGGCCTACGCCGAACATTGGCTGGAGCGCGCCTATGATTTCGCCGCCGAAGCGGGCATTCCCGCAGTCGGCGGTCCTTTGGGCGCCGTTGCCTCAAGGCCGGATGGCACCGAGGCTGACGCCATCGACGAACGCGACTATGATAGCCTGCTCGAGAGAATGATGCGGCTCGGCCAAAAGGCAAAGGCCGCAGGCCTGTCTGCGCTTTATGTCGAGCCGACGCCCATGCGCCGGGAATGGCCATGGACGATTGCGCAAGCGCGACGGATGATGACAGATGCGGCCGGCAGCGCCACACCCTGGACCTTCTGCGTCGACTGGGGCCACGGCACCATCTTACCGCTTTATGGCGAGCAGGCAGACACGATGGAGCCATGGCTTGCCGAGTTGCAGGACGTGATCTCCGCCGTTCATATCCAGCAGACAGACTTTATTCTTGACCGGCATTGGGACTTCACTGAAGCGGGACGTGTGAAGCCGCGCGAGGTCAAGGCTGAGCTCGCGCGGACAGGTCTTTCGGCCTGCCCCGTATTTCTTGAGGTCTTCTACCCGTTCGAACGCGACAGCGTCTCCATACTCGACGCATTGAAGAGCACCGTCAGCACCCTTAAGCAGGACTTTGCTTAAGCCAGGAGTGACAGTGATGGTGAACAAAGGAACGGATAATGGTGTGGCTGCGGATGATTTCAATGCGCAGCAGACCCGCGCCCGCGTAGCATGGCTCTATTTCATTGGAGGCATGACCCAACAGGAAATCGCCGATCAGTTGGGATTGACACGGTTGCGGGTCAACAAGATCCTTGGACAGATCCGCACAGATGGCTCCGTCGTGGTCGATATTCGTCTGCCGATGGCCGATTGCATCGATCTTGAGCATAAGCTGAAAGAACGCTTTGGCCTGGAAGGCGCATGTGTGACCCCCACGCTGCCGGATGACGCCGAAAATCAACGCGTGATTGGCGAGGCCGCCGGTGCTTTGCTTGATGGAATGCTGCAGGACGGAATGGGGCTTGGCGTCGGCTGGGGGAAAACCCTGTCCGCCGGTCTCAAACGGCTGACGCCACGCGCCCTGCCCGAAAGCTGGGTCACGTCGATCATGGGCGGACTAACGCGCGGGTCAGGCTCGAGCACATTCGAGGTTGCGACAGGCTACGCTCGGGCGATCTCCGCCGAATGCTGGTATCTGACGGCGCCGCTTTATTTTCCGACAGCGGAAAGCCGGGAAGCGCTTCTGTCCCATCATGGCATTCGCGAGACGATGCGGCGCGCAACCTTGGTCGACATCGCGCTCGTTTCGTGCGGAGACATGACGCCCCGCTCGCTACTGGTAAAGACGCCGACCGTTTCGGAGAACATTACTTCGCTCCTGGACGCCGGGGCGATTGGAGACCTGCTCGGTGTCTTTCTCGACGAGGACGGCAACCCGATCGATCATCCGCTGGCAGAGCGCGTCCTTTCTCTGTCACTGAAGGATCTTAAAGCGGTGCGGCATTCGATCCTGGCTTCGGGCGGCCTTTACAAATTCAAAATCATCCGCGCGATCCTGCGTGCCGGTTACGTCAAACAACTGGTGACAGATCAGGCATCCGCGGAGGCGCTTCTGCGGGATGCACCGCCGGACCGCAGCAAACGTCAATAGTCAAGCGGGCGTCGCACCGCTTGCGCGGTAACCGCTCACAGATTGGGAGTAACGAAGAATGACCTTCCTTCAGCTGGAAAACATCAAGAAACAGTTCGGCGAACTTGGCGTCATCAAGGGCGTCGATATATCGGCGTCCAAGGGGGAATTCGTCGTTTTCGTCGGCCCGTCTGGCTGCGGCAAGTCCACGCTGCTGCGCATGATTGCCGGATTGGAGGATGTGAGTTCGGGTAAGGTCCTGATCGATGGAAAGGATGTAACCTACGAAGAGCCGGCCAAGCGTGAAGTTTCGATGGTGTTCCAGTCCTATGCGCTCTATCCGCATATGAGCGTGTTCGACAACATGGCGTTTGGTCTGCGTATGGCGAAGCTGTCCGAAGAGGAGATCAAACGGCGCGTCGGCGATGCCGCCCGTATCCTTCAGATCGAGCCGCTTCTCGAACGCAAACCACGCGCCTTGTCCGGTGGCCAGCGCCAACGCGTCGCCATTGGCCGCTCGATCGTACGCAATCCGAAAATCTTTCTGTTCGACGAGCCGCTGTCCAACCTCGATGCAGAGTTGCGAAGCCAGATGCGCGTCGAAATTGCCAAGCTTCACCGCAATCTCGGCGCCACGATGGTCTATGTCACACACGACCAGGTAGAGGCGATGACTCTTGCGGACCGTATCGTGGTTCTGCGCGCCGGTCTGGTTGAGCAGATCGGTTCGCCGACAGAACTTTATGACCGTCCAGCCAATACCTTTGTCGCAGGCTTCATCGGCTCGCCGAAAATGAACTTCCTGGCCGCAAAAGTCGAGGTTGCGGATGCGACGAGCCTGCGTCTTTCCCATCCCGCATTTGAAGGGCAAGGCCTGGTGCTCAACCATCCGCGAAGCAACAAGCTCCGCCCTGGAGATATCGTTACCGTTGGCCTCAGGCCCGAGCATATCAGGATCGGCACTGACCACGCCATGCTCAACCTCACCCTCGATTTCGCCGAAAATCTGGGGGGCTCTACCCAAGTCTACGCCCGTACGCCAGCAGAACAAGTCACCATTGTGGTGAACGGTCGGCCGGATGTGACGCAGGGCGAGACAATCAGCGCGGATATCGACCATGCCCACATTTATCTTTTCACCGCAGACGGCAAGGCGCTCTGAGACTGAGGTCGAGAAAGCGTTCATCGCCGTTCAGGGACGCAAACAAGAGATCGGACAAACGTTCGATTGACAATGGCATAATGACTGTAGGGAGGAAGCCTCACATGACCGATAGCTTTGAAGGCAAGGTTGCAGCCATCACCGGTGCGGCATCCGGCATTGGCCTGGCTTGCGCACGCAAACTTCTCGATGAGGGTGCGACAGTTGTTCTGATCGATCGCGCCGAGGACCGGTTGCGGGCGCTCTGTTCAGAGCTTGGAGAGCGTTGCCGTATGCTCGTCGTCAATCTCCTTGACGGCCAAGAGGTTTCAGGGATGCTTCCGCGCATTCTGGCTGAAGCCGGACGGCTCGATATTTTCCATGCCAATGCGGGCGCCTATATCGGCGGTGCTGTCGCAGAAGGCGATCCCGACAGCTGGGACAGGATGCTCAATCTGAATATCAACGCTGCCTTTCGTAGCGTTCACGCCGTGCTTCCGCACATGATCGCTCAAAAGAGCGGCGACATTCTCTTTACCAGCTCTGTCGCCGGTGTGGTTCCTGTCGTTTGGGAGCCGATTTACACCGCGTCCAAATTCGCCGTCCAGGCTTTCGTCCATTCCACTCGCCGCCAAGTCGCGCCCCATGGCGTGCGCGTCGGCGCAGTGTTGCCCGGCCCGGTTGTCACGGCTCTTCTGGATGACTGGCCGAAAGCAAAGATGGAAGAGGCGCTCGCCAATGGAAGCCTGATGCAGCCGCAAGAAGTCGCCGAAGCTGTCTATTTCATGCTGTCCCGCTCCCGCAATGTCGTGATACGAGATCTCGTGATCCTGCCCAACAGCGTCGATCTGTAGCCGGGATTGAGGTGGAGTTGTAATGCGGGAGAGTTTTCCATGAGCCGTTCCAGATATTTCATCGGCGTCGATGTCGGCACCGGCAGTGCGCGTGCCGGCATTTTTGATGAGGAAGGCGACTGCCTTGGAACGGCCAAGCACGACATCGACATCTATCGGGATGCCCACCACATGGTGGAGCAGTCGAGCGAGAATATCTGGCAGGCAGTCTCATATGCCGTACGAACAGCTATTTCACGCGCAGGCGTTTCGCCAGACGATATCGTGGGCATTGGCTTCGACGCCACCTGCTCGCTGGTGGTGCTGGGCGAAGGCGGGTGCTCTTTGCCGGTCGGCCCATCTGAAAGCCCGGCGCGCGACATCATCGTCTGGATGGATCACCGTGCCGTAGAACAGGCAGAGCGCATCAATGCGCAGGGCCACGATGTTCTACGCTATGTCGGCGGACGCATATCACCTGAAATGCAGACGCCAAAGCTGTTATGGCTTAAGGAAAATCGGCCGGAGATCTTTGCAAAGACATGGCAGTTCTTCGATCTCGCTGATTTTCTCACATGGAGAGCAACGGGAAGTCTCGCGCGTTCCACCTGCACGGTGGCATGCAAATGGACGTATATTGCCCATGAGCAGCGGTGGGACCCGAGCTATTTCCGCCAGATCGGTCTAGCGGAACTGGCTGACGAGAACTTTGCCCGTATTGGGCAGGAGATCGTCGAGCCCGGTACGCCGGTCGGTCAAGGGCTGACGGCCAAGTCTGCGGAAGATTTCGGCCTTTTACCGGGTACGCCTGTCTCTGCCGGCATGATCGATGCGCATGCAGGCGGCATCGGCACGGTGGGGATCGGCGGAACGCCCGAATCAAACCTCGCCTATGTCTTCGGCACGTCCTCCTGTACGCTGACCTCGACCGAGGAGCCGAAATTCGTTCCCGGTGTCTGGGGTCCTTACTACTCTGCCATGGTGCCTGGCCTGTGGTTGAATGAGGGCGGACAAAGTGCTGCCGGTGCGGCCATCGACCATCTGATCAGCCTTCATCCCGCATTTCCCGAGGCGCATGAAAAGGCGCGCGCTACCGGCGTTGCGCTTCCCGTCATGCTCGCCAATATGGCATCTGCCACCAGCGCTTCTCCTTCTCAGGTCGTCACGCTGGCCCGAGGCCTTCATGTGGTCCCTGAATTCCTCGGAAACCGCGCACCGTTTGCCGATCCGGCTGCTCGCGCCGTCATTGCCGGGCTTGGGATGGAGCGCGATCTCGACAGTCTCGTCGCCCTCTATGTGGCCGGTTTGTGCGGGATCGGCTACGGGCTTCGACAGATCATCGAGGCACAGACGAAGGCGGGCGCAGGGATCGACCAGATCATTATCAGCGGCGGCGCCGGCCAGCATGATCTCATTCGCCAACTTCTTGCCGATGCCAGCGGCAAGCCCGTTATCGCGCCGCAGACCGCGGAGCCTGTCCTCTTGGGAGCGGCCCTTCTCGGCGCCACCGCTGCGCAGGTCTTCACCGACCTCAAACAGGGAATGCAAAAGCTCAGCAAGCCCGGCAAGACATGCGAGCCCGCCTCTGGAACGCTCCAGCAACTGCATGATCGGCGCTACCACGCCTTTTGCACCCTTCAGGCAAGTATAAGATCGCTGCGGGATTCCTGATCATGGATTGGCCGAGGCACGCCTTGCGCGTGACCTGGGCTTGATCATGCCCTCTCGCTGTTCATTAAGCGCGCAGAGTTTCACTGACATCGTCGAGCGGGCCGGTCAGCGCAGTGCGCGGCGGTATCAGCTGTGGCTCGATAATGGTCACACACGGCTCGCCCGGCGACGAATCCAGAAGTTCGAAACCGACTTCCAGCATTTTCGAAATATCGGGTTTGATCATGTAGACCGGAAACGGCAGGAACGACGCGAAGGGATCGTAGTCGAAACAGCCGACCACGATGTTCGCGACCACCGCCGGATCATGCCGCCCCATAAAACGCAGAAGACCCTCGAAATTGATGGACGAATTGACGAAGAAGCAACGCGGCAAACGGCCGTGGCGCATGAAATAGTTTTCAAGGACAATATCCGTCATACGCGGTGAGTAGCCTGTCTTTTCCACCGCTACTCTGCTGCAGACCGTTCCGAAATAAGCATTCTTGGCTGCATCAAATCCTGCGATACGTTCCAGACTCGCATGGTCGTCATGTCCACCGAACAGCACCACGTCATCAGGCGAAAGCGCGCCGTCGCGTGACGCATGCTCCAGTATCGCACGTGTCAGTATCTCCGCACCATGTCTGTTGTCGGAAATGACGGATGACGCAAGCTTGCCAGGAAGATCGAGATTGACGTGCGGCAGGGCTGCACCGGCACAAACCTGATGAACGCCATCGGGATTGGCGACACCCGCGATAAACAGCGCGTCGATCGAGTAAGCGATCAATGTCTCAACTGTCTTGCGCTCTGCCTCAGGATCACGCCGCCCGGAGACCACCATCGGCGAGAGGCCCCGCTTGCGCGCTTCGGCCTCGAACGCCTGCGCCATGGAGGAAAAGAACCGGTTCTCATAAACCGGGACCAGCAATCCGACGAGACCCGATTTCGAGCTGCGCAACCCCCTCGCCTGAAGGTTGGCGGTATAGCGTTGGGCCTTTGCCAGCGAGAGAATTTTCCCGGCAGTTTCCTCCGAGATACGGCGCTTACGCCAGCTTCCATTCAGCACTGCGCTGACCGTCGAAGCCGAAGCCCCCGACAATACCGACAGATCGTAGATCGTGGCCTTCTTCGAGGTCAGGTCTGCCATTTCTCGTCCTCCTTGCGAAATCGATGTGTAGAGCAATCCGCCTCTTGACGGAAGTAAAAATCGCGCCTAACCTCCATGCACCATCGATTGTGCAACTTTGAAATATCGATTGTGCAAACGATGCGCGCTATGGGAGTAGCAGGAGGAAAATCTCGAATAGCCGAGATCGAAGCAATCGCACACAGAGCTCAAAAGCTGTGGCGAGACACCTGCTGTACACGTCTTTTGGAGGAGGAACATTCATGAAGAAAATCATTTCAGCCGCACTGGGTCTGTCTCTTGCCTTGCTCGCATCCACGGCTTTTGCTGAAGGACCCAAGGTGGGCGTCGTCGTCAAGATCGGCGGTATTCCGTGGTTCAATGCCATGGAGGCAGGCATCAAGGAGCAAAGCGCCAAGCTCGGCGTAAACGGCTTCATGGTCGGCCCAACCAGCGCCGACCCTGCCCTTCAGGTTCGCGCCATCGAAGACCTAATCGCACAGAAGGTCGATGTCATCGGCGTCGTTCCAAACGATGCGAAGGTGCTTGAGCCCGTGCTGAAAAAGGCACAGGAAGCCGGCATCAAGGTCATCACGCATGAATCCCCGAAGCAGCAGGGCGCAGACTGGGATTTCGAACTAGCATCCGCCAAAGGCTTCGGTGAAGCGCACGGCAAGCTTCTCGGTGAAAAGATGGGCGGCAAGGGCTCCTATGCCGTCTTCGTCGGCTCGCTCACCGTTCCGCTGCACAACGCCTGGGCTGACGCAGCAATTGCCTACATCAAGGCGAATTATCCGGACATGAAGCTCGTCGGCGACCGTTATGGCGTTGCAGAAGATTTGGACAAGAGCCGCTCCACAGCGCTCGACCTCATGTCTGCAAATCAGGATCTCAAGGGCTTCCTGGCCTTCGGTTCGCAAGGCCCTATCGGCGCTGGACGCGCTGTGGAAGAACGCCGCAAGGATGGCAAAGTCTTTGTCATCGGTCCCTTTTCTCCCGGACAGGGCGCCAAGCTCATCAAGAGCGGCGCTCTGACCGGCGGCTTCATGTGGAACCCCAAGCAGGCCGGCGAAGTCTTCGTCACCCTGGCAGATCGTCTCTCCAAGGGTGAAACACCCAAGGCTGGCGACGATATCCCAGGTCTTGGGAAGATCAACCCCGAGGGTAACACGATCGTTGTCGATCAGCTGCTGAAGATCGACAAGGAAAGCATCGACAAGTTGGTCGGCATGGGTCTCTAAGCCGCTTCAGGCACAGCAATTGCACCCGTGACGCTGACGCATCACGGGTGGTCAATCGGATTATCGTCGCGTAGTCCAACCGTTTACGCGACGGTATCATCAACAAAAACAAGAAAATGAATAACGCCCTGCTCCGGCCGGGCGAAGGGAGATAATTGCGCCATGAGCGACAAACCGCTCTTGTCCTTGAAGAATATCAGCGTAACCTTCGGCGGCGTTAGAGCGCTCAAGAGCGTTGCTTTCGAGGTCAATCCTGGCGAGGTGCATTGTCTGGCCGGCGAAAACGGCTGCGGCAAGAGCACGCTCATCAAAGTCATCACCGGCGTCTACAAACCGGAAGCGGGCGCGGAACTGCTGTTCGACGGCAGGGCAGTCCCAGCCATGACGCCGGCGCTTGCTCAGTCTCTTGGCATTCAGGTGATCTGGCAGGATCTGGCGCTTTTCGATGAAATGACGGTCGCTGAGAATATTGGCTTCCAGCACGCCATGAAGGGCAAATTCGGGCTGGTCGATAAGACCGCAATCCGACATGCCGCCGAACAGGCCTTGGCCCGGCTCGGGGTCGAGATCGATCTGGATCGTCCACTCAAGGAACTTCCCATTGCGCAGCGCCAGATCGTCGCCATCGCGCGCGCGCTGGTCGGTGAGGCGCGTCTGGTTTTCATGGACGAGCCGACAGCCTCACTGACGCAATCTGAAACCGATTATCTGATCGACATCGTGCGCAATCTGTCAGCGTCGGGCGTGGCCGTCGTTTTCGTTTCCCATCGACTGGCCGAAGTGCTCGAAATATCGAACCGGATCACGGTGCTGCGCGACGGCTCGCTTGTCGGCGTCTATCCGGTCGAGGGCATGACGCAGTCGCGCGTCACAGAACTCATGACTGGCCGCCTCTTCGATAGCGCCGTCATCGCTACCGACCATGACGATCAGCCTGTTGTACTCTCCGTTCGCGGACTGACGCGGCATGGCGAATTCGAAGATGTTTCCTTCGAACTGCGCCGGGGGGAAACGCTCGGCATTACTGGTCTGCTTGGCGCCGGCCGCACAGAACTCGCTTTGACGCTGTTTGGAATGCATCGTCCGCATGCCGGTGAAATTCGGCTCGAAGGCAAACCGGTGAAGTTCGGCTCGAACCGCGACGCCATTCGGGCAGGTATTGCCTATCTCTCCGAAGACCGTCTGTCACTCGGGCTCAACCAGCCGCAATCGATTGCCGACAATCTCATCATGGCTTCGCTCGGTAAATTGCTTGTCGGCGGGCTGATTTCGCCGTCGAAAAAAGCCACGGTCGTCAAGAACTGGATCGGCTCGCTCGGCGTCAAGATCGGCCAGCCGGAAGACCCGATCCGCACGCTGTCCGGCGGTAACCAGCAACGTGTCGCCATTGCCAAATGGCTGGCGATCGGCCCGAAAATCCTCATACTCGATGCACCGACCGTTGGCGTCGATGTCGGCGCACGCGCCGGTATTTTCGAGATTGTTCGCAAGCTTGCGGCTCAAGGCCTCTCCATCATCCTGATCTCCGATGAAGCACCGGAGGTCTATTTCAATTCAGACCGGATCGTTCACATGGTCGAAGGACGCTTCCACGCAACCTACGATCCACGTGCCATGTCTATGACCGAACTGGAGACTGCCATCTATGCGTAGGCTGATCCTGGGAAATACTACCGAATTCGCGCTGGTCGTCGTGACGATCCTGCTCTGCGCAGGCTTGTCGCTCGGGACCGATCGCTTTTTGACCGTTTCGAACGCTTTCGACGTGCTGAATGTTTCCGCCGTCAACATCATCTTCGCCGTCGGCCTGCTGGTCGTTTTGATTTCAGGTGGCATCGACATCTCCTTTGCCGTCGCGGCGTCCGTCGTCCAATATGTGACTGTGCTTGCTCTTTCCGCGCTCGGCGGTGGCAACTGGGCAGAGGGCCTCATCATCGCCGGTGGTGTCGGTATCGGCCTTGGCCTCATCAATGCGTTTCTCGTCTGGCGGCTGAAGATCATCTCCATCGTTGCGACGATCTCCACCTTCAACATCTTCTTCGGTCTCTTGATGTTCTTCACCAAGGGGGTCTCGATCTACGATCTGCCGGAGTGGCTCTCTACCCGTGTCGTCTTCTACGAACACGAAATGAGCGACGGGTCCTGGATTGAATTGACGCTGCCGGTCGTCGTCATGATCCTCTGCTGCATCGCCACCTGGTTCATGATCTCGCGCACCACCTTCGGCCGTCAGCTCTATGCATTCGGAGACAATCCGGAAGGCGCTCGACGCTTCGGCATCAACATCGGCGCGATGCATTATCTTTCTTTTGGTTGGCTCGGCCTCATGGCTGGAATTGCCGGGCTGATGCAGGCGCATTATGCGCAGGAGGTTGTTCCAAACGCGCTCTATGGCCGCGAGCTCGATGTTCTCGCCGCAACCGTTCTCGGCGGTGCCCGGCTTGGCGGCGGCAAGGGGTCGGTCATCGGCTGCGTGCTTGGCGTTCTACTTGTTTCAATCACTCAGAACGGTCTCAACCTGATGGGCGTCTCGCCCTTCGCCTTCAAGATGGTCGTCGGCGCCATCATTCTCATCGCCATAACGCTCTCTTCGACCCGCTTTGATAGACTTCTGCCGTCCACCATGAAGAGTTCAAAACAGGGAAGCGCGCGCCGATGACATCCTTGACGCAAAAGTTCAACGCGATATTCGGCGCGGACATGGCGGGACCCCTCGTTGCCTTCGTCGCTGTCATGGTTGTCTTCGGAACGCTGGCGGATAACTTTCTGTCGGCTGGGACCTTCGGTTCCGTGGCTTTCCAGCTGCCCGAACTCGGGCTTCTAACGCTCGCCATGCTGCTTCCGCTTTTGACCGGCGGGATCAACCTGTCGATCACATTCGCTGCCAACCTTTCGGGCCTTGCCGCAGCATGGGTATTGCAGGCCCACGGCGGGGTAAACGCACCGCCGAGCGCCTTTCTTCTGGCTTGCCTTGCGGCGCTCCTTACCGGCGCAGCAGCTGGCGCGCTCACAGGTGCGGCCATTGCCTACACGCGGGCGCATCCCATCCTCATCACCCTCTCGATGATGATCTTCCTGCGCGGGCTTGGTGAATTCCTCACGCGCGGCGGCGATATTTCCGGCTTTCCTGATTACGTGTCCACAATCGGTCACGGTTCGGCTCTCGGCCTGCCCATCCCGCTCATCATTTTCATCGCTTGCGTCGGGCTATGGCATGTGTTGCTGACCAGAGCAAAGCTCGGCTTCGGGCTCTTGATGATCGGTTCCAATATCGAATCTGCCCGCTACTCAGGCCTTAATACCCGGCGTATCCTGATCCTTGTCTACACACTGTCGGGTGTGATGTGCGCGATTGCAGGCCTTATCATGCTGGCCCGTTTCAACTCCGTGCGTGTCGGACATGGCGAGTCCTACCTTCTGATCACGGTACTCGCCGCATTTCTGGGTGGTATCAATCCATTCGGCGGCTTCGGTCGTGTCCTGCCGGTCTTCGTCGCGCTGATCGTTCTCCAGCTTCTGTCCTCCGGTCTAAACCTCATGGGCGCGAACCAGCATCTTGCCACGGCGCTATGGGGCGTGTTGATGATCGTCGTCATGGCGGCAAGGACGTGGGCGTCAAGGTTCGCCACATCGCGCAGAAGGAAAGCATAAGATGCAAGGATTTGGTGTTCACGCAATGATGTGGACGAGCGTATGGGACCACGCAAGCGCCGAACGCGCCATTGCGGGAGCCGCTAGCTACAATCAGGACTATATCGAAATACCGTTTTTCGACATTTCCTCGGTCGATGCAGCCCATAGCCGCGCGCTTCTCGAAAAGCATGAGCTGCGGGCAACATGTTCGCTGGTTTTGCCGGAACATGCCTGGGCCTCGGTTCGCCCTGACGCGGCGATCGATTACCTGACGGCTGCTCTCGACAAGGCTGCGGAGATCGGTGCCGAAGCACTCACCGGCGTCACTTTCGGTGGAACGACCGAACGTACGGGCTTTGCACCGACGCAAGGCGAATATGACAATCTGACCCGTGCCTTGGGTGCCGTCGCAAAACACGCAAAATCGCTCGGCCTGCAGTTTGGTATCGAAGCGGTCAATCGCTACGAAAACCATCTCCTCAACACCGCGCAACAAGTGGTTGATCTCGTCGAGCGCATCGGCATGGACAACGTCTTCGTCCATCTCGACACGTTCCACATGAACCTTGAGGAAAAGGGTTTGGCGAGCGGAATTGTCGCTGCGCGTGATCACCTGAAATACATGCACATGTCGGAAAGCGACCGCGGCACTCCCGGTTTTGGCAACATCGCCTGGGACGAACTTTTCGGTGCGCTTGCGGCCATTGATTTCGACGGACTTCTGGTTCTGGAAAGCTTCGGCGGATTGCCTGATTTCATGGCAGGCCCAACCTCGACCTGGCGAGCGGTCGCCCCCGGTGCAGAGGATGTACTGGACAAGGGAATTCCGTTCCTGCGCGACAAGGCCGTTCAATACGGCGTCTTTGCCAGCCGCTAACGGTCCGAGAAAGCCCTCTTAAAAATCATTATGCGAGCCAAAGCCTTGACTATCATTGAAGACAACGCCCGTGAAATCGCCAGCCTCGCCATGAAGCGTTTCTCCGACAATCAGCGGCAGAGGCTCATGATCGCGATTGCCGGTGCGCCCGGATCGGGCAAATCCACCATCGCCGAACGTGTCGTGAACCTTATTATCAGCGAAAGCGGTATCGCTGCAGCGCTATTTCCCATGGACGGCTATCACTACGACGACGCAGTTCTGGAGGCTATGGGTAGACGCGCCTTCAAGGGTGCGATCGATACCTTCGACGTTCACGGCCTGCGGCACATGCTGGAGCGTCTAAAGGCCAACGAAGACGACGTTATCGCCATTCCTGTCTTTGATCGGTCCATCGAGATCGCGCGCGCCGGCGGCCGGCTCATTCCGCAATCGGTGGAAATCATCGTCTGCGAGGGCAACTATCTGCTGGCAAAGCAGTCTCCGTGGGACAGGCTGAAATCAATCTTTGATTTCACGGTCTTCGTCGATGTCGAGGAGGATGACCTGCGTGAGCGGCTACGGGCGCGTTGGCGCGGTTTCGGTCTCGATGAGGCCGAAATGGATCGCAAGGTCGAGGAAAACGATCTGCCAAACGGAATCTTCATCATGAAAACCGCCGCCGAGCCCGATCTCAGGCTGAAGAATCCAGGGAGAGAGTGAAGCCCCGAACACCACTTTTGCAATCAAGACAGACATCAAACGACAACAGCGAGAGCCTGCTATGAAACACGGAATCTATTACTCCTACTGGGAACATGAGTGGAGCGCCAAGTTCGGCCCCTATGTAGAGAAGGTCGCCAAGCTCGGCTTCGACGTGATCGAAGTTGCCGCTCATCATATCAATGACTATAGCGATGCCGAACTTGCGACCATCAAGCAAAGCGCCCGCGACAACGGCATCATTCTGACGGCTGGTATCGGTCCATCCAAGTCGAAGAACCTGTCCTCGCCCGATAAAGCTGTACGGGAGGCAGGCAAGGCGTTCTTCGAGAAGACGCTGAGTAATGTCGCCAAGCTCGATATTCACACGATCGGTGGCGCGCTGCATTCCTATTGGCCGATCGACTACTCGCAGCCTGTGGACAAGGAAGGCGACCGTGCACGTGGCGTGGAAGGTATTCACGACATTGCGGATTTCGCCAATGACCTCGGCATCAATCTGTGTATCGAAGTCCTGAACCGCTTCGAGAACCACGTTCTCAACACGGCTGCCGAAGGCGTTGCATTCGTGAAGGATGTTGGCAAGTCCAACGTCAAAGTCATGCTCGACACGTTCCACATGAACATCGAGGAAGACAGCTTTGGCGATGCCATCCGCACTGCGGGCCCTCTTCTCGGTCATTTTCACACCGGTGAGAGCAACCGCCGTGTCCCGGGCAAGGGCAGAATGCCATGGCATGAGATTGGCGCAGCGCTACGGGAGATCAACTATGCCGGCGCAGTCGTCATGGAGCCCTTCGTCAAAACCGGCGGCACGATCGGCTCCGACATCAAGGTCTGGCGCGATCTCACCGAAGGGGCCAGTCCTGCAAAAATGGACGAGGATGCAAGGAATTCCCTCGCCTTCTCACGCTTCGTGTTGGGTTAAACTCGCATACACAAAGCCAGCTTTGCCAAGAATTCTCGACGCATCTAGGCGTGGCTCTTCTGTATGCCTAGACGGCGCACGACGCCAAGCCAGTATATGTTCATGGCTTAGTGATCGCGATGAAGCCGACCAGATGTTTTCGGCTTCATCGACTGCTGTCAATTAAATCGCGGGTCTGAATCTGCCAAATGCACAGGATGCTGTCATTTCCCGATTTTGGGGCCCTTTAGGGGAGATATCACAATCACGTCAAATCCTAACGCGATGTCTTTAATATCTACTCACACAAACCAGAGATGCCCACCGCGGCTCCGGGGCTTTGCACTCCTTCTACTTCTCAAATAGCCGACAGTTGGAAACTATACAGCTGGACCGCGCTTATCCTTTCAAAAGCCACTGCGTTTCAACGCGATGCGACGGGTCCAACGGTGGCATCACCAAGAAGGCCGTGGCGCGATGTCTTCGATGGCTCGAAGCCAACGGGTTCATGACGCGCTCTGTTGTGAGCACGGCACCGTTGCGGTCGTTTACAAAAAACCTTAGACGCGCGTTTGCTACCACCGCATCTAAGGCCAATCCTAAACGGGGCAACGAGCATTCCGTTAGGTCTCAGCCCGAAACGAAGCTTTTGGGGCGAGAGCAGAGTTGTCCCGATTGTTTTCGCGTAGAATCATTGAGCAGAAGCTCTTGAGTGAAGGAGAAAGGATTTTGATCAAGTTATAAAATTTTACTCAGGGGACCGCATCGTAATCTGAAAGAAAGTCCGAGACCGTCTTTAGGCAAAGCTCCTTTTCCTCAACATGCGGCATGTGGCTGGACTCCTCGAAGAGCACCCAGCGGATGTCTGCAACGCGCTCGCGATAGGGACGCACGACTTCCGGTGTGGCTTCATCATAGGCACCGGAAATCAAAAGTGTCGGGGCCTTGATCCGCTCAAGCCGGTCCTCGATCGTCCAGTCTTTCATTGTGCCGATGACGTGAAACTCGGTCGGGCCGTTCATGTTGCGGTAGACGGTGTTGTCCTCATCCATGGCAGCGAACGTACGCGCAACGTCTTCGGGCCAGGGTGTCACCCGGCAGACATGGCGGTCATAGAAAACGCGAGAGGCGGCAACGTAGTCTGGATGCGTCAGCGTGCCGGCCTCCTCATGGGCAAGCAGAATTTCCTGTACGTCGACCGGAAGATCGCGGCGCAGACGATTGGCTTCCGCGACCCAGGTATGCATGTTGGCTGGCGAGTTGGCGATGACCAGCGCCTTTAATCCCTGCGGCTGGCGCACCGCATGTTCCGCGCCAAGCATGCCGCCCCAGGACTGACCGAGGAAAGCGTATCGATCCGCGATGCCAAGGTGGGCCAGTAGCGCATCCAGCTCTTCGAGAAAGAGAGACACTGTCCAGAAATCAGCACCCTTTTCCGGCAGACGGGTCGATTTGCCATTGCCGAGCTGGTCGTAGTGGATCACAGCGCGCCCGTCGAGCGCCGCAACGTCTTTGAAACTATCGACGTAGTCGTGCGTGCAGCCGGGACCGCCATGCGCGACGACCAACGGTAACCTGCCTGCTTTCAGGTCCCCGGTAACACGATACCAAGTCCGATAGTCGCGGAATGAAAGATAGCCTTCACGAGTTTGAACGGATGTCAGTTTGGCGCTCCCTTGGATACGATGATCATGGAGCAGTACGATAGGCGAATGACGGCCGGGGCGGCAGCTATCACAACTGATAGGGTTGGGGTGACCTACAGCATCGGCCCAAAAATCAGAATCGATTCTCGAATTAGCACGATGCTTCGATTCAAAAAGTTAGAGCGCTGCATCCAAACGGACGCACAGCGCTCTAGGCGCGCGGTTGGTCGAACATGCGAAGATGCGCCGCGCGAGCGACCGCCTGCGTGCGGTTCCGCGCGCCGAGCTTGCGAGTTGCGGCGTTGAGATGCATGACCACAGTCGGCACGGCCCTGTCGATCAGGCGGGATATCTCCTTGGCCGAATACCCTTCCGCCGAATAGCGCAGGCATTCGCGCTCGCGCGCGGTCAGGCGCGGCAGGCTGGACAAAGTCCGTTCCCTGCCGATGCGTAGCGCCGCGGTGCGCTGAAAGAGATGTGCCACCAGATTGAAATCGCCCATACAAAGCTGTACGTCGCGCTCCAGCCGCACCGGGTCGCCTGCACGAATGCCGGTAACGGTGGCGTAATCGCCGCCCGGCAGATGGATCGGCACAGTCACTCCCGCCGTCAGTCCTCGTTCCCAGAGAAATTCAGCGACGGGCACGGTTTCTTCGTTCATGAAAGCGTGAATAAGCGTCTTCGCCTTTGGGTCATAGTTCCAAAAGAATGGCCCTGTCGTGCTAAGCGCCACATGCTGCACGGGGTCGTGACGGAAGTAGCCGCGTTGGCACCAATAATCACGCATCGTCTCGTCGACGTTGCGCAGTTCCAGCACAGTCGGGATTATCAGTTGGCCGCTAAGATCATAGCGACCGGGCGTATAATCGTAGATAAGCGTATCGAAGCCATAGTTCTGCATGGCTAGGAAAAGTTGATCGATCTGATCGTCTAGGCTCGTTGCCGCAGCAAACCGCCCTTCGACATCTTTAACGTCCATGCCGACCTCTCGTGGCTCCACGCCCAATTTTAAACCTGCCATTTGGACATCTTCACCCTATCACTTCTGATAGCTAGTGTAGAGCCCGAATTGCTCTAGAAATAATCCTGCATAAATGTTGTGCAGACGCGAGAAAAATCATGTGGCGCAAAATCGAACCGGACGAGAGACACGAGCTGACGATCCAGGGTTATCGAGTCGTAGCCTATGTTTTCGGCGACGGTCCGGAAACCGTGCTTTGCTTGAACGGTGGACCGGGTCTACCTTGCGACTATCTGCGTGAGGCGCATTCCTGTCTGATCGACAGGGGCTTCCGCGTGGTCGCCTTCGACCAGCTCGGCACTGGCGCATCCGAGCGTCCAGAAGACAATGGCCTCTGGACCATTGAACGCTATGTCGAGGAGACGGAAGCAGTGCGCCAGACGCTGGGGCTCGGGCGGGTCCACCTGCTCGGCCATTCGTGGGGCGGATGGCTTGCCATCGACTACACGCTGACCTTTCCGGACGCCGTGAAAAGCTTGATCCTGGCCGATACCGTTGCCGACATGCCGCATCTTGCCAGCGAATTGGAACGTTTGCGTGCCGCGCTCGGATCTGAGACCGTTGCGATGATGCAGGCGCATGAGGCAGCAGGGTCCTATGATCACCCGGAATATCTCGCGGCCATCACCCTTTTGAACTATCGCCATGTATGCCGCCTGTCCGAATGGCCAGCCCCTGTCAACCAGTCGCTGCAAGACTGGAATATGGAACCCTATATGGCCATGCAGGGGCCGAACGAATTCCTCTATATCGGCAATATGAAGGACTGGAACCGCATTCCGGACCTACCGAAGATCAAAGCGCCGGTGCTGATCGTCGTCGGCGAGCACGATGAGCTCACGCCGGCATGCGCGCTGCGTATGAAGAACGCCCTGCCCGACGGCGCTCGGATCAATGTCGTGCGCAATGCCAGCCATATGCCCTTCTACGAAAATCCGGAGGGTTACTACCCGCCGCTGCTCTCCTTCCTGGAGGATGTAAAAGGCTGATGCTACACCGCTATCGCTTCATTCTAGCAAGACCCTTGCAGTTCCTGCCGGTGATCGTCGGTGTTTCCATCATCACCTTCGTCCTGGTCCGGTTGATCCCTGGCGATCCGGCACGCGTTTTGCTCGGCACCAAGGCGACGCCGGAAGCCATAGCCAATATCCGCTCGCAATTTGGCCTCGATCAACCGATCTGGCAGCAATATTTCTACTTCATCAAAAACCTGATGCATGGAGAGATGGGCCGCTCGATCACCTTCAAGATCGATGTGCTGCAACTCATCGCCAATCGCATCGAGCCGACGCTGGCGCTTGTGTTCTCTTCGGTACTTCTGTCTGTCCTGATTGCCGTTCCGCTGGCAGCTGTCGCTGCGCGTAACGAAGGCCAGCTTGTCGACCACACGGTGCGCGTCGTATCCACTTTCGGGATCGGCCTTCCATCCTTCTGGTTGGCGCTGATGCTGATTTTGCTGTTTTCGGTGAGCATTCCGCTCCTGCCCGTTTCAGGCTACGGCAATACACTGTCAGACAAGCTCACACATCTTGTGCTGCCATCGCTGACTATCGCTTTATCGTTGTCCACAGTGCTGATGCGCTCGTTGCGCGCATCGATGATTGACTGGCTAAAATCTGATGTCGCAACCGCCGCCCGAGCCCGGGGCATGCCGGAGCATGTCGTTTTTTGGCGCCATGTCGTGCCGAATGCCGTGGTTCCGACGATCAATCTTCTGGCCGTCAATATCGGCTGGCTGATCGGCGGAACGGTCGTCGTCGAAAGCGTCTTCGCTTTGCCAGGCATGGGCCAGTTACTGGTGCGGGCTATATTCTCGCGCGATTACATGGTTGTCCAGGGCGTGGCGATGGTGTTCGCCTGTGCCACCGTCCTCGTCAACTTCCTGGCTGACATCGTCACCGTCGCTGCAGACCCGCGGGTGAAGCTATGAGCGGGGGCACGCTCACGGCCCGCAACGACACGCTCTACGCCGGGCTCGCCATCCTGGGCCTGTTCGTGCTGATGGCACTCCTTGCACCGCTTGTCGCGCCCTACGATCCGATCTTTCAAGATGCTGAGGCACGCCTCATGGCGCCCGGCCTTGCTCACCCCTTCGGCACTGACAATTTCGGCCGCGATATCCTTTCGCGCGTCATCCATTCGGCACGTGTCGATCTCCAGATGGCGTTGATCGGGGTCGCCTTCCCTTTTGTCATCGGCACGGTCATCGGCGCCGTTTCCGGTTTCTTTGGCGGATTGGTCGATGCAGTCCTGATGCGGCTGATCGACGTGATCCTCGCCTTTCCTTTCCTGGTTCTTATGCTGTCCATCATCGCCATTCTCGGACCGGGCCTCGGCAGCTTCTATATCGCTATGGCGCTGGTCGGCTGGGTGTCATATGCGCGCCTCATCCGCGCGCAGATCCTTGTGCTCAAAAATAGCGATTACGCTATGGCTGCGGAGAGCCTTGGATTCTCGCGCCCACGCGTCCTTTTCCGCCACCTCCTACCTAATGCGATTGCGGGATCGATTGTTTTTTCCATGTCCGATGTGGTGCTGGTTCTGCTGTCTGGCGCAGCGATCAGCTATCTCGGCCTTGGCGTTCAGCCACCTACGGCCGAATGGGGGGTGATGGTTGCGGAAGGCCAGAGCTTCGTGACGCAGGCCTGGTGGATAACGCTCTTCCCTGGGCTTTCCATCGTAGTACTGGCTTTCGGCTTCTCCCTCATCGGCGATGGGCTGGCCAGGCAACTGGGAGTGAACGGATGACCACACACGTGCTCACCCACCCCCCTCTCCTCTCCGTTTGTGACCTTTCGGTTGCGGTCGAGACGACCGAGGGAACACGCTCCCTTCTCGACCGGGTTTCCATCGATATCGCGCGTGGAGAGGTTCTAGGGCTCGTCGGGGAAAGTGGTTCGGGCAAGAGCCTGCTCTGCCGCACGCTCGTAGGTTTGATGCCATCGCGCACTATTCACCGCACCGGCGGCTCGATCCTGTTCGACGGACAGGAGCTCTCCGGCACAGACGAGAATACGCTGCAAGCAGTCCGTGGCGCCCGGATCGGTATGATTTTCCAAAACCCGGCAAGCCATCTCGATCCGGTCATGCGCATCGGCGACCAGATCCTTGAAGGCATAGTCTATCATCAACATCTTTCGCGTGAGGCGGCGAAATCGCTGGCACTCGACATCATGAGCCAGGTTGGCTTTACCGATCCCCCCCGCCAGTTTGGCAGCTATGCGCACGAGTTCTCCGGCGGGATGCGGCAAAGGGCGATGATTGCGATTGCGATTGCCTGCAACCCGGATATCCTGATCGCCGATGAGCCGACGACGGCACTTGACGTTACAATCCAGGCGCAAATCCTTCATCTTCTGCTGGACCTGCGCGATAAGCGCGGGCTCTCCATCATTCTTGTCACGCACGATCTCGGTGTCGTCGCCCAGACGTGCGACCGTATCGCCGTGATGCGAAACGGTCGTATTGTCGAGACCGGCGAGAAGCGGCAGATCCTGAAGACACCGCAAGCCGAATACACCAAGATGCTGATATCCAGCCATCCGTCCATGCTGGCTGAAGCGGCCACGGCTACGGATGACGCCGCACGACATGCAGACATTCGACCGCTGATCGAAATCGACGATCTTTCCGTGTGTTTTCCTGCCAGTAGCGGGCTGTTTTCGAAGCGCAAGCACTTCAGTGCCGTGGACGGCATATCGCTCCAGATCTGGCCGGGGGATACGGTCGGCATCGTCGGAGAAAGCGGATCAGGCAAGTCGACGCTGGCTCGGGCTATGCTCGGACTGACGCCTGCCTCGTCCGGCCATGTCAGCTTCGCCGGCGCAAGCCTCCGCCTCCATCGTACAGAGGCATTACGCGCGCTTAGAACCCAGGCTGCGATGGTCTTCCAGGACCCTTACAATTCCCTCAATCCACGCATGACGATCGGTGAGACGCTTTCCGAAGTCTTGAAAGTCCAGAAGAAGATAGCCCCCGCCCAGGTACAGCAGCGGATAAATGAACTTCTCGATCTCGTGGAACTAGACCGCAGCTTCGCGCAACGCAAGCCGCGCACGATGAGTGGTGGGCAGTGCCAGCGCGCCGGCATCGCTCGCGCACTCGCCATTGATCCGCGCGTCATCGTCGCCGACGAATGTATCGCCGCTCTCGACGTCACGATACAGGCCCAGATCGTCGCCCTTTTCCGCAAGCTGGTTGCGACGATGGATCTGACACTGGTGTTTATCGCCCATGATCTGCCGGTCGTCCGCTCGCTCTGCCAGAGGGTCGTCGTCATGCACCGAGGCCGTATCGTAGAGGAAGGTTTGTCTGAAGATGTCTTCGCCAGACCATCCGAAGCCTATACGGCCGGTCTCATAGAGGCCATTCCCGATATCGACCCGGACAAGCCGCTGTCGAGACACTCCAAAATATAATAACCACCAGAGGATCGTTCACATGCAGTTTAAGATGACAAAAGCCAAAATCGCCGCCTTCGCCGCCATCCTCTCCTTGTCGGCCTCCTACGCAGAGGCCGCGGGTGTCCTGACCATCGGTCGCAATGAGGACTCCACCACTTTCGACCCGATCAAGTCGGCACAGAACGTCGATAACTGGGTCTTTTCCAACGTCTTTGACGTGCTCGTGCGTGTCGATGCCTCGGGGACCAAACTGCTGCCCGGCCTTGCCGAAAGCTGGACTGTTTCCGACGATGGTCTGACCTACACGTTTAAACTGCGTGACGCGAAATTCTCCGATGGCAGCCCTGTTACGGCCGACGACGCTGCTTTCTCGCTGACACGCATCCGTGACGACAAGGGCTCGCTTTGGGCTGACAGTTTTAAGATCATTGATACCGCCACGGCTGCAGACAACAAGACACTGGTCGTCAAGCTGAAAAGCAAGTCGGTACCCTTTATCACCATGATGGCGCTGCCGAATGCTTCCGTCCTGCCGAAGAAGATCGTAGAAGCCAATCCAGACGCCTTTGCCGAAAAGCCAGTCGGCTCCGGCGCCTTCGCGGTTGAAGACTGGAAGCGAGGCGATCGCATCATCTTGAAGAAAAACCCGGATTATTGGGATGCCGGCCATGTCAGCCTCGACGGCGTCGAATGGATCGTTATTCCCGACGACAATACGCGCATGCTGAACGTCCAAACCGGTCAGATAGACGTGGCGATCACCGTTCCCTTCTCCCGCGTTGCCGAGATGAAGAAAAATCCGGACCTGACAGTGCGCATGGATCCCTCGACGCGTGAAGATCATCTGCTGATCAACCACGAGCACGGCGCACTTGCCAAGAAGGAAGTGCGCGAAGCGCTTGATCTTGCAATCGACAAGAAGGCGATTGTTGAAGCCGCCACGTTCGGCCTCGGCGAAGTCGCCAACTCTTATATCCCGAAGGGTGCGCTTTATCACTATGCCGACAATCTCCAGCGCCCATACGATCCGGAAAAGGCCAAGCAGATGCTGAAAGCGGCAGGTGCCGAAGACTTGACGCTGAACTACATTGTCAACGCCGGTAAGGAGACCGACGAGCAGATAGCGGTCCTCCTTCAGCAGCAACTCGCCAAAGCGGGTGTGACGGCCAATCTGCAGAAGGTCGACTCCAGCCAGAGCTGGGATATGTTGATCGCCGGCGATTACGACATTTCAGTCATGTACTGGACAAATGACATTCTCGACCCTGACCAGAAGACGACCTTCGTACTCGGCCACGACACGAACATGAACTACATGACGCGCTACAAGAACGACAAAGTGAAGGATCTGGTCGCCGCCGCGCGTCTCGAAACGGACCCTGCCAAGCGCGAGGCCATGTATGTCGAGCTACAGAAGACGGCCAAGGCAGACGTGAACTGGATCGACCTCTATTACAGCCCCTATATCAACGTGATGCGCAAGAACGTTTCCAACTTCTACCAGAACCCACTCGGCCGCTTCTTCCTCGAAGACACCGTGAAGAACTGAGCAGATCAAAGGCTTGTCCGCGGAGACTTACTTCTCCGCGGACGACAAATTATGTCCACAAAATTAGGACATCAGTATCGCCTCCCAAAAAGGGCCCTTAATATTCCGATCGATGTCCTGCGAGCCCTGAGCGTGGCTTTCCAAGATCAACGTCGCAAGCAAGCAGATGGTGGCGACAATAGGCGTGACATTGCGTCACGCGACGCCATGCGTCCTTGGAAGCTCTTGAGATGAGCTTACTATGCACTCCATCGACTCTATGAAGTAGCCTTGCCTGCCCGGAACATCGGGCTACATTGCTAAGTTCGAGGGTCCTCAGTGATGGAGTCACCATGACCTTCCTCGGCCTCGAAGCAGAAATGCTGGCGCGAATACAGTTCGCGTTCACCGTCTCATTCCATTTTCTCTTTCCCGCGTTCTCGATCGGGACAGCGAGCTACCTCGCCGTTCTAAACGCACTATGGCTGTGGAAGCGGGACGAGGCCTACCTGAAGCTCTTCGAATACTGGAAGACTATCTTCGCAGTGACCTTCGCGATGGGCGTCGTGTCTGGGATCGTCATGAGCTATCAATTCGGCACGAACTGGTCCGCGTTTTCAGACAAAGCCGGACCAGTTATCGGACCGCTGATGGGTTACGAGGTCCTGACGGCGTTTTTCCTTGAGGCGGGCTTCCTCGGTATCGCGCTGTTTGGCCGCAAGCGTGTTGGCGACACCGCGCATATGGTGGCGGTCGCCATGGTAGCTGTAGGCACGCTGATTTCCGCAACGTGGATCACGTCGGCCAATAGTTGGATGCACACGCCAGCTGGCTTCAGCGTCGACGCGAACGGCGTTTTCGTGCCTGAAGATTGGTGGAGGATCATCTTCAACCCTTCCTTCCCCTACAGAATGACCCATACCGTGCTGGCAGCCTTCCTGACCACGGCCTTTGCCGTGGGCGCGGTCGGCGCCTGGCACTTGCTGAAGGATCGGACGAACCGCCAGGCCCGCATCATGTTCTCGATGGCGATGTGGATGGCGGCGATCGTCACGCCCGCTCAGATTTTCGTCGGCGACCTGCATGGCCTGAACACGCTCGAAAATCAGCCAGCGAAGATCGCAGCTATGGAGGGACACTACGAGACTCATAAGGAAGGCGCCCCTCTTGTCCTCTTTGGCATACCGGACGACGAAGCAGAGACCACTCGCTACGCGATCGAGATTCCCAAGCTCGGCTCGCTGATCCTGACGCACTCGTTGGACGGCGAGATCAAGGGTCTGAAGGAATGGCCGCGCGACCAACGTCCGCCGGCGCTCATGCCGTTCATGACCTTCCGGATCATGGTCGGCCTCGGTTTCTTCATGCTCGGTGTCGGGCTCTGGTCGCTATGGGCCCGCTGGAAAGGAACGCTGTATGACACGCCATCGCTTCATCGTGTCGCGGTGGCCATGGGCGGCTCCGGTTTCGTGGCCGTCCTTGCCGGCTGGTACACTACTGAGGTCGGTCGTCAGCCTTGGACGGTCTATGGGCATCTGCGAACTGCCGAGAGCCTGTCGCCGGTTTCCGCTCCCGCAGTCGGGACCTCGCTGCTTATCTTCATCGCGGTGTATTTTGTCGTCTTCGGCGTGGGCGTCTACTACCTGTTGAAGCTCATGCGACGTCCGCCAACCCCGCTCGACACGGATCAGGAACTTGACGCCGGCCCGATCCGGACCGCAGGCATCGTGCCCGGCGCAACGCAGGATCATTCGCTTGGAGGCCACCATGGACATTGATCTTTCCTTCGTCTGGGCGGGGATCATCGCCTTCGCCGTCCTCGCCTATGTTGTACTGGACGGTTTCGACCTCGGGATCGGCATCGTCTTCCCGTTCTTCCGAAAGCGTCGCGACCGCGACGTCATGACGAATTCGATAGCTCCCGTCTGGGACGGCAACGAAACATGGCTCGTTCTCGGGGGCGGCGGCCTCATGGCCGTGTTCCCGCTCGCCTACGCAATCATCATGCCAGCGCTCTATATGCCGATCATACTGATGCTGGTCAGCCTTATCTTCCGAGGAGTCGCATTCGAGTTTCGGTGGCGAACCCACCATGAATCCCATCTCTGGGATTTTGGTTTCTGGATCGGGTCTTCGGTAGCAGCTCTCATGCAAGGCATTTCTCTCGGCGCACTTGTGCAGGGCGTTGCGGTCGCCGGTAGGCAATACGCAGGCGGCTGGTGGGACTGGCTCACGCCCTTCTCAATCCTGACCGGCGTCGCCGTTCTCACAGGCTACGCGCTGCTCGGCGTTACATGGCTCAATCTCAAGACTTCGGGCGATATACAGGCGCGGTCGGCAAAGCTCGCGCGTCCCCTAAGCCTCGCGCTTCTGGCGCTGATTGCCATCGTGTCGCTCTGGACACCGTTCATCAACCGGATTTACTTCGAACGCTGGTTCGCCTGGCCCACCGCCTTTTTCTCGGCCTTGGTACCGTTGCTGCTAGCGGCTTGTGCTTTTGCGCTCTGGAGCGGGCTGACCCAAGGCAAGCACCTGCAGCCGTTCTTGTCGGCACTCGGCGTGTTCGTGTTAAGCTTTGTCGGACTTGGGATCAGCTTCTATCCGTACATGATACCCGGTGTCCTGACGATCAAGGAAGCGGCCGCACCAGAGAGTTCGATGAAGTTCCTGCTCGTCGGCGCCGTGATACTGGTCCCCATGATCCTTGCCTATACCGCTTACGCCTACTGGGTCTTCCGCGGCAAGATCGATCCAGAAGAAGGATATCACTGATGGCCGAGGCCCTTCGCAAGACGGCCTGGTTTATCGCCCTATGGCTGGCCGGCGTCGGTACGGTCGCGGTGATCGGGCTCGTCATCCGCCTGTTTTTGAAATAGCTCAGATGCCCTCTCAGTGAAGCATGCGGAAACAGGGGCGGTGAGCCACGAGCGAGCTCTAAGGCAACCAGCCGTTTCTCAGAAACGCCGAAGCACTCCGGCGCTCGGCCTCTGCAATGACAGGTGCATTGCAGCGGCGGCCTTGTTTAAAAGCCCCCAGGACTGAGCGCGATCAGGGATGGAATGACGTCGCTTGAGCGATCTTCTTGTAAGAAACGTGATCTAGCGCTTTCACGTTTTAGCCTTACACGCTCTGCAGCATCGGCGCTAAGATCTGAATCGCGCTTCGAAAATCGCGATGGGTACACTAAATTGACCGCATCGCACTTTAGCGCCTTGAGGTGGTGCGAGGTTCGAGTGCATCCAGTGCATCAGCATTGTCCCTCCCCCAGCCATAGAGCATCTCTACGGGCTCGACGAAACGATTGCCTAAATCGGTCAATCGATATTCGACGGCCGGTGGTCTTGTTGAATGCACATGGCGCGAGACCAGACCTGAACGCTCCATCTCCTTCAAAGTCTGCGTGAGCATTTTCTTTGAGATGCCCGGCAGGCTGCGTTCCAGCACGCCGGTCCTGGCCGTACCTTGGTGAAGCTTGTGCAGCGTGTGCAGAATCATGCTCGTCCATTTCGTCGAGAAAAGTTCCAGCACCCGGCGGGGCGCGCAGTCCTCGCGCCACTCTTCCTCATCGCTGCCCGGCCTCATGTAGTCACCTCTTGGTATCTATGTCCCCAACTGGTGCCGTCTGGATGTCGAGCGACTGGATGCCCAACTCTACCGAGATCGCAAGTGGAGTATCATCATGGTTAGAACAGCATTGGTCGTTGGTGCAAGCGGGATCGTCGGCGGCGCGACCTCAGAGCTTTTGCTGAAAGAAGGCTGGAAAGTCTATGGTCTGGCAAGACGTCCAAAGGATCACGCACAGATCATTCCCGTCGCTGCCGACCTGCAGGATGCGCGCCAAACAGCACAGGCGCTGAGCGATGTGAAGCCTGATGCCGTCTTCATCAGCACATGGGCGCGTCAGGAGACCGAGGCAGAAAATATCCGCGTGAACTCGTCCATGGTCCGGAATCTGCTGCGTGGTCTGAGCCCGAGCAATCCCAACATGCACGTGGCGTTGGTCACCGGTCTGAAGCACTATCTCGGTCCCTTTGAGGCCTATGGCAATGGCACCTTGCCGCAAACCCCATTTCGTGAAGAACAGGGCCGGCTTGATGTCGAGAACTTCTATTACGCGCAGGAAGATGAGCTTTTTGCTGCCGCCAACCGTGATGGGTTTACCTGGAGCGTGCACCGTCCGCATACAGTCATAGGGCAGGCCGTCGGCAATGCCATGAACATGGGAACAACCATTGCCGTCTATGCTACCATCTGCCGAGAGACGGGACGTCCCTTCCGCTTTCCTGGGTCTTCTGCCCAATGGAACGGTCTGAGCGACATGACAGACGCCAACCTCTTGGCGAAGCATTTGCTGTGGACGGTAGAGACACCGCAGGCCCACAACGAGGCGTTCAATGTGGTCAATGGAGACATATTCCGCTGGAAGTGGATGTGGGGGCGGATCGCCAACTGGTTTGATATTGAGCCTGCCGAATTCGATGGCACCATGAGTCCTCTTCTAGAGCAGATGAGTGAGGATGCTGCGATCTGGAGCGACATCGCGAAACGCGACAGCCTGGCGGAGTCCGACATCGAGCGCCTCGCATCTCCATGGCACACCGATGCGGATCTGGGTCGTCCCATCGAGGTGGTCACCGACATGGGCAAAAGCCGACGTCTGGGCTTCAGAGAATATCAACCCACAGACGATGCGTTTTTCGCCCTTTTCGAGAGCTTGCGTAAAAACCGCCTTATTCCATGAAGGAGAGGATTGCTGCTAGAGCGCCGGGCGTCCTATTGGACGCCCAAGGTACGCTTACCCTTTTTGAATCGACGCATCGTGCTTTCCGAAAATCGAGTCCGATTTTCGGGCCGATGCTGTCGCTCGATCGCGAGATTCTACCGCTTTAAAAGTCACGACAGATTCTTCGAGTGAAAAAGTAAGGCCGCGGTGAAAAGCCAATGGATGAACGATAGATCGTGCCGAGGTTTAGCGGAATTGATGAAACTCCGGCAGTTGGAGCTGAAATCTCCTACCTCTGGTGCTGCCGTCAGTTGTGGGACAGTGCCTGCTTCAACATAGATAATTTCCACCCAGCAGGGGTGACGGGAATAAACCCGTGACGCCGGGTGTGACGGATCGATCCATTTTCGCTGTCCTTCGTGAACACGAGCCTATCAAGACAAACGCGGTTTAGCCCGTGCTTAAATTTCTCAACGACAGGAACGAATGTTGGGGGTTCCAGTTAGGTCTTAGGGGAAACACGAAACGCAACCCCCACGAGAGGAAACCATCATGAAAAAGATCATCCTAGCAGTGGCGCTGCTGAGCGCCACAGCGATGTCTGTTGCTGCCCAGACGTCGGCTCCAGCAACCAGCACAGATGGTAACACGCCTGCAGTCGCGACTCCTGAAACCAAGAATCCGACTGCTCCTGTCGAGGGTGCCAACAGCTTCACCGAAGCTCAGGCAAAAAGCCGCATAGAAGAAGCCGGCTATTCCGACGTCAAGGACCTCAAGAAGGATGACAAGGGAATCTGGATGGCCGCTGGAATGAAGGACGGCAAGTCCGTCATGATCTCCATGGATTACCAGGGCAACATTGTCGCCAAGTAAAGCGGCGTGCATCCGGCGGTGATCTCAAGGCCAGACCTTGGATCACAACTATTTACGCAATCGAGGACAACCCGATGAAAACTGTAACTGGACTATTCGACGACAATGCGGATGCGCATTCGGCAGTGACTCAACTAGAAGCAGCAGGCGTGCCATCGAATGACATCAGCATCGTCTCGAACAACGCTCATCACCACGATGGCAGCGAATCCAAGGCCGCAGAAGGCGCTGGAACGGGCGCTGGCATAGGTGCAGTTGTGGGAGGTGCAGGTGGTCTGCTGACCGGCCTCGGCCTCATGGCCATCCCGGGTGTCGGCCCTGTCGTAGCCGCCGGTTGGCTCGCAGCAACCGCTGCTGGCGTCGCCGCTGGTGCCGTGGCGGGTGGTGCGGCAGGTGGCATCGTAGGTGCCATGACGGACTCAGGTGTCTCTGAAGAAGACGCTCACGTTTATGCGGAAGGCGTACGCCGTGGCGGCACTATCGTGACCGCAAAGGTGGACGACGGCATGGTTCCGGAGGCGGAAGCTATTCTCAAGCGATCGAACTTGGTCGACCCGGCCTCGCGCCGTGACGCCTATAAGAAAGAGGGTTGGAACCGCTTCGACGACACGCTTGATCCCTATAACGCCGACCAGATCAAGACCGAGCGCGATCGTTACAACCGCCCGGCTCTCTGAACCGACATCGGTAGGGGCCTTCCCGTTGCCCCTTGGTTTGCGGGTACGCGCCGCACGCCGGAAATGATATGGGCCGCTTTCGGGCGGCCTTTTTCCTTAGGGGTGGAACTCACCACTCCTAAGATGGGCGCCGTCCAAAACCACTCGTGCGAAATTGGAATACGTTCGCGATGAGAGAAACTCAAACACTCAGACGCCTCGTTGTGATCAGCGACTTCCAGGACGGGGATGCCTTTTCGGGCGTCGTGCCGTCTATTGAAGAGTTCCAAATGCAATGGCAGAGCGGCGAACGCGGCAAACCCGCATCGCAATGCACAGAGTTGGCTGATGTTCGCGTCGAAGGCGGTTATATTGAACGCCTGCCCCTTGCCTGCGTAAAAGCGGGTCTTGTCGATGTCGTGGAAATCTGGACACATTGGCGCGGTGAGAGCCCTCCCGCGCCGGACATGCGCCAAGCGCCCCTTATCATCCGCCGTGCATTTCAGATGAACGGACCGGATGTGCCGTTTCACTCCAATGATATGGTGGCCCATCTTGCCACATTCGGCCCGCCGGAGATCCTTTGCATATGGGGTCTTGGCGTCTCACAGGATATATTGAACGCCTGCGGGCCAAGCTATAAAATATATAATTCCATTGATGCCCCTGCTCTACGCATTCCGCCAGAGGTGAGTCAGTGCTTCGATCTGATTTTGACAGGGGCTGAATGGCAATCACAAGAGGTGAGGCAGCGCCATCCGCAGATGGCAACCGCGGTTTTGCCGATCGGGCCTGAATTCGCATCAGAAACGCAGTTCCACCCCATTGTTGGACCGAAACCCTACGACATCGTCTACGTCGCTGCTGCCCAAGCCTATAAACGTCACGACATCCTGTTCGACGCTTTGGAAAAGCTGCCGCGATCGATCCGCAGTCTGTGCGTTTTCGGCTATGGGGAACTGGGCGATGACTTGCGCCAACGTGCGCTTGACCTCGGTATTGACGTTGACTTCATCGGCCCGCCAGGTGTTCCCTTCGCAGAGGTCAACCAACTGATGAACCTCGCCAAGATCGGCGTCGTCTGTGGCATTGATGACGGTGCCCCCGCGATCCTCACTGAATATATGCTGGCCGGTCTTCCTGTTCTCGCCAACAGTCGGCTGCGCTGCGGATTGCAATACATCACTCCCAAGACGGGATGGGCCGCACCGGCAGAAAGCTTTCACGAAGCGATTTTGTTGATGCTGGAAAAACTCGATGATTTTTCTCCTCGGCAAGCCGTGATCGACAATTGGACGTGGCCGCACTCCGTTGAAAAACTGCGCAAAATCATGCGCAGGTCAAAGAGTTAGAAAGTTTCCCCTCGTCCGGAACAAAGCTAATTGCGTCCGGTTCGGTTACGTCCTCAAACCCGGATGCCTCAATGAACCTTTCTAGTTCGATCTCCTCGCAGTCACTTGCAATCAACGAGCGGGAAGCACCGCTCATCTGTTTTTCGCATTTGCGGTGGGATTTCGTCCTACAGCGTCCCCAGCATTTGATGGCCCGCTTTGCGAAGCAGAGAGCTGTCTTTTTCTTCGAAGAATATATACCTACAGACCACCATCTCGCCTACTTTGAAATCCATCCATTCGATGGCACTACCGTCAAATCGATACGCCCGCGTGTTCCTCATTGGTGGAATGCAGCCGAGCGTAACCTGGCCTTAAGTCGACTTCTGGATGAGTTTCTAGCAATGTCAGGCGCACGACGGCCAATTCTCTGGTTCTACACGCCCGCGATGTACGAGTTTGCGCGTCATATCGATGCGGCCGCGGTCATTTATGATTGCATGGACGAGCTTGCGAACTTCAGGTTCGCACCGGACCGCATGAAGGACATGGAAGCTGCATTGATGGCGCGGGCCGATGTTGTCTTCACCGGCGGCTACAGCCTTTATGAGGCGAAATGCAAGCAGCATAGCAACATCCACCCGTTCCCGTCCGGTGTCGATGTCGATCATTTTCACCAAGCCCGGCAAAGGGTTGTTGAACCGGCCGATCAGCAAGCCATCTCCGGCCCAAAGCTTGGTTATTACGGCGTCATCGATGAGCGTCTGGACCTCGAACTCATTGCATCGCTGGCTGCGGCAAGGCCGGATTATTCCTTCATTTTCATCGGACCGATCGCCAAGATTGCGCCGGAGGATTTGCCGAGGGCACAGAATATCCACTATCTCGGACAGAAACATTACGGCGAATTGCCAGCCTACGTCTCAGGCTGGGACGCTGCCCTCATGCCTTTCGCATTGAACGGTTCCACCCAATTCATCAGCCCTACGAAGACACCAGAATATCTGGCCGCCGGTCGTCCTGTGATCAGCACGGCGATCAAGGATGTCATCCGTCATTATGGAGAGGTGGAAGGGGTTTTTATCGCCAGCGATCCGCAGCATTTTGCGCAAGCCTGCGACGATGCTCTGTTGCTGGCAAGAAGCGGCAACGCATGGTGGAAACCTGTCGATCAGATGCTGGAAGGTTCGTCCTGGGACAAGACATTCCTGGCGATGGAGGGGCTCGTGGACGGCGTCATTTCCAGCACCGGTTTTGCCCATATGCAGGCTGCTAAAGGCACCTCGCGGAAGACAGCTGCCAGCAAACCAATTATCCTCGGCGAAGTCGTAGGCGTGCCCGGTCTATGAGCGAAAAACCTCGCAGGATCGTCCTTGCAACCGATAGTCTGGATCCATCCGGCATGGGCGAGCACATGCTGACACTGGCCCGTGCTCTTGACGAGGAGTGGAGCGTAACCGTTGCGGCCTATGCCGACACCGAGGGCGATCTCCTGTCGCGAGCCGCACGCTCGGGGCTCGCCATCAAGGCCATCGATGATATCGAGACATTCGGGTATTGGCTGCATGCCACCGGCACATCGCTCCTGCACGTCCATGCGGGTATCGGCTGGGAGGGTCATCACATTGCAACGGCGGGTCTTGATGCCAACATAGCTGTCATAAGAACCGAACACCTGCCCTATCTTTTGACGGACACGGACCAACAGCAGAACTACGCCCGCCAGTGCGCATCGCTTTCCCACCGCATCGCCGTATCACAAGCCGCCCTCGACAGTTTCGAGGATAATGGTGTCGATCCAGAACATATCAGCCTTGTCCGCAACGGTATCTTCGCACTGAGACCGGAGGGGGAGAGACACGCGCCTCCAGTCGACGGACTTGACGGTAAAACAGTTCTCCTGTCCGTTGCGCGCTTTTCCAGGCAGAAAGACCATGCAAGCCTTATCGCGGCAATGCCAGCCGTTCTAGCTGCTCACCCCGACACTGTCCTCCTTCTTGTCGGCAGGGGCGAAGAACTGGAAACGATCAAGGCTCTGGTAGAGGCAGCGTCCCTCCAACAGCAGATCCTGTTCCTGGGCCACAGAACCGATATCGCCTATCTCATGGCGCTGGCCGATCTCTTCGTTCTTCCTTCCAAATTTGAAGGATTGCCGCTGGCCGTGCTGGAAGCCATGTCCATCGGGCTCCCGGTCGTCGCGACCAATATCGGTGGAAATATCGAAGCGCTCGGCTCCTGCCATCCCTTTCTCGCCGACCCCGGCAATCCTGCCTCGCTGGCGGAGGTCCTTATCAGCGCGCTTGAAGATCCCGCAGCGGCAAGGGTCGCCGGGCAATCCGGCGCGCAACGTTTTCAGACACTCTTTTCCGCCCAGCGCATGGCGGCCGAGACCGCCTCCGTTTACCAGCGCGTTCTTTCGCACGCCGCACCCCTCACACAAGGACACGCTTCCATGGAAAAAACGCGTATCGGCTTCATCGGCGCGGGCGGCATTGCCAACCGCCATCTGGATATTCTCAGCCGTTTTGAGGATGTCGCGCTCGTCGCTTTTGCTGATCCGGATTTCGCCCGCGCCGAACAGGCCGCCAGCCGCTTCGGCGCGAGGGCCTTTGAGAGCCACCGCGACATGCTGGACGCACAGCCGCTGGACGCCGTGTATATCTGCGTGCCACCATTTGCCCACGGTGAGGCCGAGCGGGATCTGATCTCCAAAGGCATCCCGTTCTTCGTTGAAAAGCCGATCACCCTGGATCTGGCATTGGCGGAAGAACTGAGCGCCGCCGTCACGGCTGCCGATCTGATTACCGGCGTCGGCTATCACTGGCGCTACCTCGATACAGTCGAGGAAGCTCGCAACCTGCTCCAGGATAATCCCGCCCAGCTTCTTTCGGGCTACTGGCTGGACCAAACCCCGCCGCCGCAATGGTGGTGGAAGTCGGAGATGTCCGGTGGGCAGATTGTGGAGCAGACCACCCACATCATCGATCTGGCTCGCTATCTTGTCGGGGAAGTCACCGATGTCTATGGCCGTGTCGGTTTCAAGGATCGGAGTAATTTTCCCGGTTTCGACGTGCCCGGCGTCACCACCGCAAGTCTCACCTTTCAGTCCGGGGTCATCGCCAACATCTCATCCACATGCCTGCTTGGCTGGAGTCACCGCATCGGTCTCAACATTTTTGCGGATCGTTTGGCCATTGAGCTGACCGACCATGATATCATGGTCGACGTTGGTGCGGGGCGACCGACCCGCCGTGCGGATGGCGATCCCGTCTGGCGTGAAGACCGCGATTTCATCGACGCGGTGCGTGGAGGTGAAAACCATATACGCTGCACCTATCAGGATGCGCTTGCCACCCATCGCATCGCCCTCGCCGTTGTGCAATCGGCTCGCAGCGGCGAGCCCGTGGCGGTCGACCAACCCACCGTCACTCGCAACCCTGCTTCACCGCTCCATCATGAGCCGCGAAATGACCCGCCACCTGGGCTGGCGCCTGGTCACCGCATCATCCGTTCGCTCGGCATCGAGGCACCGGGAAAGGCTTTTTTCTTTGATTACGAGGAGGGTCCTCCCGGCGACGGTCAGGTGCGGATGGACACGCTCTACACCGGTTTTTCGGCAGGTACCGAGCTCACCTTCATGAAAAACACAAATCCTTACTTTCACTCCCGGTTTGATCCGGGACGCGGCGTATTCCTGCAAAACGAACCGGACCTGAATTATCCGGTCCCCTTCCTCGGCTATATGGAAGTGGCACGTGTTGCAGAATCCCGCGCCTCCGGTTTTGGTGAAGGCGATATTCTCGCGACCACCTATGCGCATAAATCCGGTCACACGGCGGACCCGTTTCACGATGTGCTGGTGCCGATGCCTGAGGACATCGACCCCATGCTCGGCGTCTTCGTTGCGCAGATGGGCCCAATCGCCGCCAACGGCATTCTCCACGCGGATGCGGATGCGCTGGGACAGACGATATCCAACTTCGGTTCAGGAACTGCGGGTCGCCAAGTTGTCATTATCGGTGCAGGCACGGTCGGCCTGATGACGGCGCTATTTGCACAAAGGGCAGGTGCACTCGATGTCATCATCGCCGATCCCTCGGAATTTCGCCGCAACAAGGCGCAATCAATGGGATTGACGGCCATGACAGAGGATGCTGCCTGGCAGCACACCAAGGCGCGTTGGCACAATGGCGGAGGGGATCGCGGCGCAGACTTCGTGTTCCAGACCCGGGCGCACCCCCAAAGTCTGCACGTCGCGCTTAAAGCGCTTCGTCCGCAAGGCACGGTTATCGATCTCGCCTTCTATCAGGGCGGGGCTGACGCGCTGCGGCTTGGTGAGGAATTCCACCACAATGGCCTCAACATTCGCTGTGCCCAGATCAATCGCGTCCCGCGCGGACTGGATGGCCTGTGGACAAGGCGGCGCCTGTCGCACGAAACCATCGGGCTCCTCCAATCACACGGCAAGATCATTCGCGAGCACATGATCACGCATGTTGTCCCCTTTGCAGACGGTCCGCAATTTCTGGCAGACCTCGTCACGAACCGCCCGGATTTTCTGCAAATCATCTTCGCGGTAAACGAATGACGCTTCACGAACAACCCATTCGCATTCTCTTCGTCTTCGCATGGCTGGTCGTGGGCGGCGAGGAGACGGAAGTCAGGCTTCTCGCCCGGCATCTGGATCGCAGCCGCTTTCGTCTGGATGTAGTCGCCTGTTTCCACAAGCCGAACATGCCGCACCAGACGCACGAGCAACTGCGAGAACTTGGAGTAGAGGTGGATACCACCCCCTACCACCTTTCATTTGAAGACACTGTTGCCTATCTCGCCAACAAGATACCAGGTTATGACATCGTCATATCCTGCCAGAACGTCGCCGATATTTATCCTGCGCTGGAACGGATGCACTGGCGCCCGCCGCTTATCGAACATGGCGGGCTGGTCTCTGAGGCGCTTGCCGGACCGAAGCATTTCACCAGTCGCTATGTCGGCGTATGCCGCTCTATCCGAGACGCAGCCGCATCTGTCATGCCGGGGCGAGGAGGTGATGCCATCGAAATTCCGTCGATGGTAGAACTGTCGGATTTCGAAGTCCCTCAAAGGGCCGCCATAAGAACATCGCTTGGCGTGAATCCGGACGAGACCCTTATCGGCTGGGTCGGCAGGCTGGATCCCAAGAAAAACGTCGAGGATTTCATCGAAGCCGCGGCACTGGTTCATGCCCGCGATCCGAGAACCCGCTTCGTGATCATCGGCGGACCGGACGCCTTCCTTCCAGACTATGCTGTACACCTGCAGTCACTTGCAACGAGCCGAAATTTGGACCGCGTGTTGCGCTTTCTGGGTGATCGAAAGGATATCCTGACCCTGCTGTCGGCGATGGATATTTTTGTTTGGTTGTCAAAGGGCGAAGGCATGCCACATGTCATCGCGGAAGCCGGCGCTGCCGCCCTCCCCGTCATTGCCACACCCGATAACGGCGCGATACAGCAGATAGAAGACGGTGTGAGCGGTATTTTCGTGCCGTATAATGAGCCCTCCGTCGTTGCCGAAGCCATGGAACGGCTGATCGCAAACCCCGCTTTGCGTGAGTCCCTGGGACAAGTGCTCCGACGGAAGGTGGAAGCCACATACAGCGTTACAGCTGTCCTTCCTCAATGGGAAAAGCTGTTTGCTGAGGTGCTGAGTGGGCGAAAGCCTTCCGGACCGACGGGTCTGTTCAAGAGTTTTTTGCAAGGCGGCTTCGAATGCTCGACGCACCGGCTCCGCTCTACCGGCTCAGCTGAAGGTCGACGTCTCGACATGATTGCTGCGGTCGGTCACGACGTGCATGCGGCTCGAGATTACAACCAGCTTGCAGACTTCAACATTCGAACCGTTCGCGATGGCTTTCGTTGGCATCTTATCGAAAGAGAAGGCGGCTATGACTGGTCAAGCATTCGTCCGATGCTAAGGGCGGCCCAATCAACCGGAACGCAGGTGATCTGGGACTTGCTGCACTATGGATGGCCAGACGATCTCGACATTTGGTCGCCGCAGTTTGTGGATCGATTCGCCCTGTTTGCCGGCGCATGTGCTCGCTTGGTGCGTGAGGAGAGCGATGATGTCCCGTTCTATTGCCCCGTCAACGAAATCTCTTTCTTCTCCTGGGGCGGCGGGGATGCCGGCTATCTCAACCCCTTTGCGAATGGCCGCGGATATGAGCTCAAGGTACAGCTTGCCCGAGCGGCGATTGCTGCGATGGAAACTATCCTCATGATCGAGCCGCGAGCGCGTTTCGTTCACTGTGATCCGGTTATCAACGTCATTACCGATCCCGCCCGACCTTGGGAAGCGGGTGCCAGCGAGGGCCACAGGCAAGCACAGTTTCAAGGTTGGGACCTGATTGCCGGAAGAATCTGGCCCCAAATCGGCGGCCGGCCGGAGCTTCTCGATATCATCGGCGTCAATTACTATTTCAACAATCAGTGGATCCATGGCGGTCCTCCGATCGATATCGGCCATCCACTTTACAAGCCGCTGAGCAAGATACTGGCTGAAACCTATGCCCGCTATGGCCGACCTATTCTGATTGCCGAGACGGGTATCGAAGACGAGCGGCGAGCGGAATGGTTCGAATATGTAGCTTCTCAGGGAGCGAAAGCGATGCAGGCAGGTGTGCCTCTCGAGGGGATCTGCCTTTATCCTATCATCAATCATCCCGGTTGGGACGATAACCGGCCCTGCTTCAGCGGACTTCTTTCCAGCGATATCACCGCAGAGAATACCCGCTCGGTCTACCAGCCCCTCGCCGATGTATTGAGATCGAACCAGATGCCAGACGGAGGTCGTCTTCACTCACACAGCCCTCTCCCATCTTTAGTCTACAATGGAAACGAACAGCGCCCCTAAAGCATGTCGCGCAAAAGTGTGCAGCGGTTTTTCGATAACGACATGCGACAAAAAAAGGGCCTAAAGCGAAGGAGCGAATCTGAAAGATCGCGACACGCTTTAGGTCACGCTCTCTCCGAGTTTTCTCCTGAGTGAGAGGACGATGACCGTCGCCGGTTTCACGAACGCCTGGATACTGGCCGCCAATCCGATCTTGTGGCGTTGATAACGCAATCGTGCCCAACCGAGCCGCTGGTCACGGTCATGCCAGTTTCCCTCTTCCAGTCGAGACGCCAGATGAGCGTCGCCATGCTCTGGGCTCCAGGATGGAGAGCGACCCTGCACATGCGCGGCTGGGCGAAAGAGGCATCTCCATTTGCGGCCCAGCGTCGGTAGCGTACGGAAAAACTTGAAGTTGAACGCAACAGTCGATATTGCGGCAGTTTCCAATCGATAAAACGAGGACAACATGGCAACTGGTACTGTTAAATTTTTCGCACAGGATAAGGGCTTCGGCTTCATTACTCCAGACAACGGCGGTCCGGACGTCTTTGTTCACATCTCCGCGGTGGGCTTCGGTGGCGCTTTGACCGACGGACAGAAGGTTAGCTATGATGTCGGCCAGGACCGTAAGACGGGCAAGGCAAAGGCAGAGAACGTAACTGTTCTGTAATTACGCTATGGCCCCGTCTGTATTGCCGGGGCCACGCACAACCTGACAACACCGCAGCAGACTCGTTGTGATCGCAAAAATGGTAGCCTCAACGAGAGCACATGTTTGGGCGTAAAATGCCGCCTCCACCCAGTCGCTGCATGCTGCCCGCGCCTCGCCGGATCACAAACTCCCGTCCCTGGCCGCTTCACCAACAGTGTCAGCAACATAAGCCCCACGCTCCCCCATTGGTTTCGGTGAGCCGGTTGTCGAATCCTTGCGCGTTTGATGCTCGAGTTCGGCGTTGATCTCTGCTCCGACGATCAGGATAACGACCGAAATCCACACCCACACCATCAACCCAATGAGGGCGCCGAGAGTGCCGTAGGTCGCATTATAGTTCGCGAAATTCTCAAGGTAGAACGAAAACAAGACGGAGGCGACCAGCCAGAGCACCGTGCTGAAGACGACGCCCCAGCTTAACCATTTGATCTTTGCTTCTTCGCGGCTCGGACCGTACCGGTAGATCATTGAAATTCCGCAGCCGAAGACAACGATGATGAATGGCCAACGCGCTAGACGGGCAAGAAACTCCTGCCAATCATCAAGCCACAGATACTTCAGAACTGCGGGCAGCACGCCAATAGCTGCAATCAGAATGATTGCGACGACAAGCGCGCAAAAAGTGAACCCCAGGGATAGAAGGTTCAAACGAACCAGACTGCGCTTTTCATCTTCTTGATACGCGACATTCATCGCGTCGAACAATGCCTTCATACCGCTGTTGGCGCTCCAGATCGCTACGAGCAAGCCGCCAAAGAACGCCAGACTTCTTGTCGATGTCGCCTGCTGCGTGAGAGATGTCAGCTGGTTCATTATCAAATCGAACGATCCAGGTGGGAAGACACCTGCAAGGAAACCGATGTGGGCCATAATCGCCGTGGGATCTGCGACAAATCCGTAGAGTGCCACCAAGGCACCGAGTGCCGGAAACAGCGACAGCAACATGAAATAGGTGACGCCAGCAGCAATCAACGTCACGCGATCAGCCATGATCGCCTTGACGACGCGCCAGAACACATCCCTTAAACCCTTTGCCGGAATGTCCTGTGGTGCCTCGGCGTCACGGCCGCGATCGCCCCCAGTGTCGTCGCTCATTGATCTCTCCAGCATGCTCGTTCTGAAACCGCATCATAAACGAAATAGCTAACGTTTATCGCCTGTTAAGTTGCTTTTTCCCCATGCCATTCCGAACAGAATTTGTCTCTTCTTCAAGAAAATCGGCACCGGCAATTGCATCACGGTTTGTTTCAGGGCATCATAATCCGGCAGTACCAGCTGCATATTCTTCATTTGCAAATCCCGAGGAGGTACAAATGGAAGGTGCACCCGTACGTTTTAGAGCAATAGAGGACTGTGAGGCTTCAGGAATTTCCATCCCGGCCGGTCCATACATCGGTCGAGAAAAAATCCAGGCGACGGATAACGATCCGGCTGGACGGGAATTTCTCTACAGCCTCGACATGGCTGACAAAGGTACAAGCCTAGACGTCACGCCGCTGGTTGAACTTGGCAAAATCACCGTTGTTCGGCAAAGCGCGCTCTAACCAAACAATCGAAGATCGCGTTTTCTGCGAAACCCTCCAAGTTGGAGGGTTTACTTTATCCTCATCCGAACAGATCCGCGATCGCGCTGATTTCGTGCTTACAAGGTAACGTTTCTGGCTGAGAACGTTCCTCGCTCCGAAGGCCCTCAGCATACCCCTTGTCCGTGGCACCGAGAGCGTTGAACATACCTAGGCGGCTTCGCGGACCCTAAACGTGCTGATCGGTCGAGAGATATTTTTGACCTGCTGGAAACCAGCGTCTTCAAACTTTAGTTTTCTCTGCTTCCTGATGTGATCCCTGACGGACCGGGAGACACATATGCCTCCGGGCTCAGCGATGCCCTCAAGCCGAGCGGCGATGTTGACGGTGTCACCGAATATGTCTCCGTTATCTATGATGACGTCTCCGACATTCATACCTATTCTAAATAGAAGGCGATCGTCGTTTGGCCTGTCGGCATTGTGCGTCACCATAAATTTCTGGATCTGGAGCGCACAGTCGATCGCTGAGAGCGCGCTTGGAAATGCCGCAACGATGCTATCGCCTGCTGTCGTTATGATCACACCACTATTGTCTTCAATTATCGTGTCGATGACGTCTCTTGCCGCCTTTAAACGCTCGAGAGTGTCGGCCTCATTGTTTTCCATCAGCCTGCTGTAACCAACAAGGTCGGCTGCCATGACCGCCATCAGACGCCGATCCGCATGTAAAAGAAGTTCATCTCTCGTCCTTTCAGCCGCTTTCGCCCGCGTGACCGTGGCGCGCACGACCAGTATCGCCATACCGCCGACCATTATGGCGAACAACAAAAGGAGAAAGTGCATCCGCGTCTTCGCAGCGCTGGCTGCGTCGGAACGTTTCGCAAGCTGCTCCAGTCCATCCTTCTCCATCTGAGCCAAAACAGACCGGATCCCATCCATGAGGATTTTACCCTGCCCGGTTTTGACAAGCGCAATCGCGCCGCTGTCGTCCCCATTGCGGCGATATTCCACGCTTTGTTCGAGCTCGGACTTCTTCTGGGCAACCAGACTCCGCAGGGTCGGGATGCTCCCTGTTTCGACAGATACGTCTTCCGCCCCCGCAGCAAGCTTATCCAGCATCCCATCAAGCGACTCCATCGCGGTGGTATATGGCTTAAGGTAAAGCTGGTCGCCCGTGAGGAGGAACCCTCTCTGTCCGATTTCTGCGTCTTGAATGTGGGACATGAGGCTGGAGACATCTGTGAGATATGCGACGTTTCTCCGAACGGCCTCGTCTGCCTTTTTGTCTTCTGACGATATCCAGAACGACAGGTAAATGGTCATGCACACACCGATCGCAACGACTGAAAGCGCGATTGGCATTGCCTTCTTTGCGAGCTGTTTGGAAATACTGTTTTCTATAGATGAAGTTCGGCGCATGCGTGCGGCTCCGCCAAGATAAAGGACTTCGAAAAGCAATCGGGAGGTTCAATCCGCAGCTTGCGGAGACAAACGAACGATGACGAACATTGTTCAACGTCCCGCCCGTTAACATTCGCTTGGATTGACCTTTTGTGTCGCCCCAGCGGAAATGCCGATCCTTACGGGCTCGCACGCGCCCACCCATCTTTTGATCGAGGACTTTCAATACTATTAAAGCACCGGTTACATATTATTCGTAAAGTCTCGGCAGCGCGGTCCACTGCAGTGCTTGAACTTACCCCAGGAAATCCGATGATCGATGCTTTAGAGTCCGATATCTTCAATCTTGCGCCGATCGCCATGTGGATCGAAGATTTTAGCGGAGTGCAGGCGCTTTTCGATGACTGGCGCTCCAGGGGAGTGACCGATATCAAAGCCTTCCTGAGAGAGGATCGCAACCGGATTCATGCCTGTTCGACGCGGATCCGCGTTACCGCTGTCAACGCCAAAACTCTCGACCTTTTCGAAGCGGATAGCCTCGAGCACTTGGTCGCCAATATCACTTCCGTCTTCCGCGATGATATGCTGGACACTCATATCAATGAACTGTCCGCGCTCTTCGATGGCGAAATGTCTTTTTCGAGCACGACCGTCAATTACACAATTTCCGGGCGCAGGCTCGACATCCAGCTGCGAGGAACAGTTCTACCAGGTCATGAAGAGACGCTCGGCAGGGTTCTTTTGACTACCGAGGATATCACCGACCTCGAAAACGCCCGTCGTGCGGAAGCCGAACAAAGGCGTCAGGCGGAGGGCATTTTCCAGCATTCCCCGGTATCGCTATGGATTGAGGATTTCAGTCGCATCCGCACGCTGATTGAAGACATTCGTGACCGCGGCATTACCGACTTCCGCACATTCATGGACGTTCACCCGGAATTTGTGCGCCAATGTATGAGCGAGATCAGGGTTATAGACGTCAATCAGTCAACACTCGATCTGTTTGGCGCCAGAGATCAAAACGATCTTCTGCACCGGCTTGGCGAAATTTTCCGTGACGACATGGAGAAACCCTTCCGAGAACAACTGATGGAGCTTTGGAACGGCAATCTCTTTCATCACCGCGAAGTGGTGAATTACGCGCTAGATGGTTCAATGCGTCACATTTTGCTGCATTTCTCCGTGTTCCCGGGTCACGAAGGCGATTGGTCTCGCGTACAGGTGGCGCTCGCCGACATCACGGCACGCAAGAAGGCAGAAGCCTATCTCGAATATCTCGGAAAGCATGACGTCCTCACCAAACTCTACAATCGCGCCTTCTATGCCGACGAGATGAACCGCCTCGAGCGCAAATCGCTGCGCCCTGTCTCAGCCGTCATCATTGACCTTAATGGCTTGAAGGAGGCTAACGATCAACTTGGGCACGACGCAGGCGACGGACTCTTGCGCCGCTTCGGCGAGATCCTCAATGGCGCGGTGGCGGCGCCGAACCATGCCTGCCGGATAGGCGGGGATGAATTTGCGGTCCTGTTGCCCGGCGCAGATGCAAAATCCGCTGCCACAATGATGGAAACAATCCTTGAACTTCTGCGGATCAACAATCAGTTTTACTCGACTGCTCCTCTGAGCATGTCCTACGGCGTGGCGACCAGTGAAGCAGACGAGACAATCGAGTCTGTCGTCAAACGTGCTGACGCCCTCATGTATGAAAACAAGAAAGCGCATTACGCCTCTATCAATCTCGGTGGCGCGCTGACCCGAGCGGAAGCTCGGAGACGATAATCCGCGGCAGAATCGCACCCTGACTCCAGGCGGTCACGTGTCGAAGACGTTTGGGTACTAGTGATTGGTGCCTACTAGGCCACACCAAGCATCATCGGTTATTTAAGTCGCTAGAGTTGGCGCACTGATCGCGCAATTGACAGCCTGAGCGCCGCCGCCAAAACTTGCGCATGCTTTGAAAATCAAAGGCGCATTCTCTAAAAACGAGCCGCGCCGGATTGTCGTCCGACCATTCTCCTGCTCTTCTGGAAGAAATAATCGCTTGATGGCATGAGAACCTTCCATACAGCTAAAGAGTGGCGTATGTTCAGTCTTTGTTCCCAACCCCTCCTTTGCAATCTGAGCATCAAGTAAGATTTTATGGCCGTCGCCTATCTCGAAAAACTAAATGAGCAACAGCGTGAGGCCGTCGAGCATGGCGTTGGACTGGCTGAGGGCGAGACGGGAGGACCTCTGTTGATCATCGCCGGTGCAGGCTCCGGCAAGACAAACACGCTGGCGCACCGCGTCGCTCATCTCATCGTCAATGGTGCCGACCCTCGGCGCATTCTTCTCATGACCTTCTCACGCAGAGCAGCATCGGAAATGTCCCGCCGCGTCGAGAGAATCTGCCGCAATGTGCTGGGCTCTAACTCTGCGATCTTGACGGACGCACTTGCGTGGTCCGGCACATTCCACGGTATCGGCGCAAGGCTGCTGAGAATGTATGCCGAGCAGATCGGTCTCAACATGGACTTTACGATTCACGATCGGGAAGACAGTGCGGACCTGATCAACCTGGCGCGTCATGAGCTAGGCTTTTCAAAAACTGAAAGCCGATTTCCCACCAAGGGCACCTGTCTTGCGATCTATTCCCGCACGGTAAACTCCCAGACGCCGTTGAGCGAGATACTGCGTCAGCACTATCCCTGGGTGGCGATGTGGGAAGAGCAGCTTAAGGAATTGTTTGCGGCCTATGTAGAGGCAAAGCAGAGCCAGAACGTTCTCGACTACGACGATCTCCTCCTCTACTGGGCGCAAATGGTCGGCGATCCGGATCTAGCCGATGATATCGGCAAGCGGTTCGACCACGTTATGGTTGACGAATATCAAGACACCAACAGATTGCAGGCCTCGGTCTTGATGGCGCTGAAGCCGGGTGGTCGCGGTCTGACTGTGGTTGGCGACGATGCCCAGTCGATCTATTCCTTCCGCGCTGCGACGGTCCGTAACATTCTTGACTTCCCGACGTCGTTCACCCCAGCCGCTGACATCATCACGCTCGACCGCAATTACCGCTCGACGCAACCGATCTTGGCGGCAGCGAACAGTGTCATCGAACTTGCACGCGAGCGTTTCACCAAGAACCTGTGGACGGAGCGGGAGTCGCTCGAGCGCCCGAAACTTGTCACAGTCAAGGACGAGACCGAACAAGCTAACTTCATCATCGATCAGGTGCTTGCCAATCGCGAAACAGGAATGACGCTCAAGCAGCAGGCCGTTCTCTTTCGAACATCAAGCCATAGTGGTGCACTTGAGGTTGAGCTTACCCGACGCAACATCCCCTTCGTCAAATTTGGCGGTCTCAAGTTTCTCGACAGCGCCCATGTAAAGGACATGCTGTCCGTCCTGCGTTTCGCGCAAAACCCGCGTGATCGGGTTGCCGGATTTCGCCTGCTGCAGATGCTCCCAGGCATCGGTCCGAAGAAGGCTGGTGTTATTCTCGATACTATCTCGTCTGATCCTGAACCGATCATGGCACTTGCGGAAATCCCGCCGCCACCAAAGACGGGTGCAGATTGGACATCTTTTGTGACGCTCCTCGCTGGTCTTGGGAAAACGCAGCAAGGGTGGCCCTCGGACATAGCTCAGGCCCGTCTTTGGTACGAACCCCATCTTGAGCGGATGCATGAAGATGCCGATACGCGTAAAGCTGACCTTCTACAGCTTGAGCAAATCGCTGGCGGATACGCGTCCCGCGAACGGTTTTTGACCGAACTAACCCTTGATCCTCCAGATGCTACGAGCGACCAGGCAGGAGTCCCGTTGCTCGATGAGGACTACCTCATCCTCTCGACAATACATTCTGCGAAAGGCCAGGAATGGCGCTCAGTGTTCATGCTGAATGTTGTCGATGGCTGCATACCGTCTGATCTAGGCACGGGGACGACACAGGAACTCGAAGAAGAGCGGCGTCTGCTTTATGTAGGAATGACACGCGCGAAGGACAGCCTGGCGCTGATTACGCCGCAGCGATTTTTTACCCATGGGCAGAACTCGCAGGGCGATCGACACGTCTATGCATCACGTTCCAGGTTTATCCCGGCAACTCTGCTTCAATATTTCGAACCTACGACCTGGCCCAAAGTTTCGGCTGCGGCATCTGAGCGTAGTGCACAGCAAATTCGCATCGATGTCGGCGCGCGGATGCGCGAAATGTGGAAGTAGTATTGCCAGTGCGCGCCCTTTAAGCGACGGCGGACCCGTCAACGTTCGAGAAGTATGGATGCGCGCACATAGCATCTTGCCCGTAGACCGGCGATCGACCAGACGGGTTAGAGGTCCTCAAGTCCATTAAGCAAAGCGATATGGTCTTTTCCACTGATTGCGTCTGCATCTGTTTGAACGACATACTCTATCACGGCCGAAATGCCACTGAGATGGCGTCTGAGCAAAGTCACGGCCTCATCCTCATCACGGGCCTTTATGGCCGTAGAGAGTGCTACGTGCTCTGCGATTACCTCATCAAAGTAACCGATCTTTGGAAAGCCACGGCGGCGCACGCGATCAAGCTGACCGGTGGCATTGTGGATTGTTTGCCAGATGTCCGGAAAGCCTGAAATCCTGCACAAAAGACGATGAAATTCGTTGTCGACGTTGAAGGCCTCATTCACATCGCGCCGCTTGGCCGCGTCATGCTGGCGGAAAATCAAAAGGTCAAGGTCGCGTTCATGAACCGGATCGAAGTTGCGCGCCGCAAGCCTTATGGTGCGCATCTCAAGGCTTGAGCGAACCAGATGGCCTTCGATGACCTTTTTCATGACGATCTTGTTGATGAAGGTGCCGCCGCTGGGAACGATGTTGACCAGACCTTCTTGGGCCAAGCGCAAGACCGCTTCGCGCATCGGGGTGCGCGAGATACCCAACTCTGCACAGGTATCTTTTTCGCTAAGCGTCTCTCCAGGTGCCAGCTTCATGGTAATGATTGCGTCGCGGATGACATTATAGGCCCACAGTGCCTTGGGTAGGCCCGCGCCTTCGGTCACGCTCGTGTCACCTAATCCCAGTTTCGTGTGTAAGTTCACCCAATGCCTCTTTCGCGCAGTTCAATAAGTACAACATAGTATCACATCGCCCGTTTCCCGTACCATGGGATGATGTTTTGCCGCTGAGCGTCAGAGCTCGTTGGCGATCTTAAGGGTCATGTCGAGGAGAACTCTGGCACCCGCTGCAACTTGATATGGTTCACACCACTCTTTCTCACTGTGGGAGATGCCACCTTTGCAGGGGACGAAGATAATGGCTGTGGGGCATATCTGCGTCATCGATAGGGCGTCATGCGACGTCAGCGTCGGCAGCGTCATGGATGGATAGCCACGGTCCGCTGCTGCTTCCAGTACCTGTCCGCAAAGCTCACTCGATAGATCCAGCCGTTGGCGATAATGCGAATTGGCGTTGTGTATCGATAGCCCAGTCTCATCCGCAATCCGTTTCACAGCAGACTCGATGCGGTTGATAATCGCGGCCCGACCCGGCTCCGTCGCATGAACGACGACATATGATAGCTTGGTCAAGTGCGGAATGTTTACTCGGTTGTTCGGCCAATTCCGGATGACTGTGGCGCTCACCATTCCATCGGGCTCGTTCTCCGCGCCTATCGCCTCGATCTCTATAATGAGTTGAGCTGCCGCAACCAGAGCATTCCGACGCTTTGACATCGGTGCGGTCTGCGAATGGCCATTCTCGCCTTTGATATCGATGAATCCGCTGCAACCCCAGGAACTATTGGAAACGGCGGCGATCGTGACACCGGCCGCCTCCATCTCTGGTCCCTGCTCGATATGCAGTTCTAAATATTTATGCACCGGTCGAACACCGACTGGAAGGGATCCCGCATACCCGATGCCAACAAGCTCGTCGCCGAGCAGCGTTCCTTCATCGTTCTTGCGTGACAAGGCTTCATCAAGCCGCGAGAGCCCGGCAAAAACGCTGGACCCCATGATGCCCGGCTGAAACCGCGCTCCTTCCTCGTTGGTAAAGTTGACGATCTCGATTGCCCGTTTTGTCGCAATGCCTCCGGCATTCAACGATCGCACAACAGCAAGTCCAGCGAGCACGCCGAGGACGCCATCGAATTTGCCACCGGGCATCTGGGTGTCGAGATGACTGCCAATCATCAGTGGCGGCAGAGACGGGTCTTCACCTTCCCGCCTTGCAAACATGTTGCCGATCTCGTCTACCGTGACTGTGAGGCCGGCCTCCTGCGCCCAGTAACGAAACAGGTTGCGGCCTTCCCTGTCCGCGTCAGAAAGGGCCGGGCGAAAGCTGCCGCCGCCCTCGGTGCCGCCGATTGCCCCCATCGTCATGATGTCGGCCCACAAGCGTTCGGCGTTAATGTCAGGTGACGCTGTCATGGTCTATCCTTGGATGGTCTAAAAGCAATTCTCGAAATCAATTCGTTTCGTGCAGCACGGATTCGAGCGTATTGAGGAAGATATCGGCGTGTTCGCGCCCAAAGGGCAGCGGTGGACGGATCTTCAGCGTGTTGCCGTGAATGCCTGCCGCGCTGATGAGGACGCGACGTTCACGCATACGATTGACCACCGCCAGCGAGCGGGCACCATCCGGAGTGCGGCTCTTGCGATCGCTCACGAATTCAAGGCCGAGAAAGAGGCCCGCGCCCCGAACATCTCCGATGCCGTCAAATGTCTGCTGCAGCTGACGCATGCTCTCCAGCATGTAGTTGCCCGTCGACAAAGCATTGTTGGTCAGCGCCTCGTCTTCAATGATGTCCAGGACGGCATTGGCGGCGGCAATCGAAACGTGGTTGGCGCCAAAGGTGTTGAAATAGCGAATGTCGTGGCCAAAACGCTCCTGCACCTCGCTCTTCATCACCGCAGCGGCGATAGGCATGCCGTTGCCCATCGGCTTACCCATCACAGCGATGTCCGGCACAATGCCATGGCGCATGAAGCCCCACATGTGAGAGCCTGTACGACCGAAGCCCGGTTGCACCTCGTCGGCGATGTAAAGCGCCCCGGACTCATGCACAACCTCCAATGTCTTTCTCAAGAAGCCAGCTGGCTCCGAGAATATCCCGTCGGTCGAAAAGATACTGTCGGCGATGAAGGCGGCGGGCTTGATCCCGCGGCGGCGCATGAAAGCAATCGCCTTGGAAACCTCCTGCGCAAACATGTCGCCGACGTCTCCGCCATCGGCACGATAGGCATCGGGTGCCGGCACGGTGACCACATGCATGCCAAGCGGCATGTTGGGGCCCAGCGATGGAGAGATGGCGGCCGTTACAGCTGTCGTGCCGTGATAAGCGTTTTCGGTGATGATGATACCTGTTCCACCGGTTTGATAGCCGGCAATGCGTAGTGCTAGGTCAACAGCTTCGCTACCGGTGCAGCAATACATGACCCGGTTCAATTCTTCGGGAAATGTTGCAAGCAGTCTCGTCGAGTAAGCAAGGATCTTATCGTCGAGGTAGCGCGTATGTGTGTTCAATACTGCAGCTTGTTCGGCAATCGCAGCAACCACTCGGGGATGGCAGTGGCCGACGGAGGGGACATTATTATACGCGTCAAGATAAGCATTGCCGTCAGGGTCGTAGAGCCAGACACCGTTTCCGCGCACAAGGTGCAGAGGATTTTCGTAAAACAATCGGTATGACGGGCCGAGCAACGCCTGACGACGTTCGATCATCGAACGCTCCCGCTCCGGCAGACTGGCCAGACGCGACGCGTCGAAGCCGTTGATCATCGTCGTTGCTGGCTTGTTCATGCCGGTCTCTCCACGGACGTGCGGCAAGCCGCTGCTAGTCGCGCAATAGTATCATCCTTTGGCAATGCATCGAGGCGGGCAAATTGTACCCAGACGGTGGGACTATTTCGCGTGTAACGTTCCTTATGTTCCGGAAATAGTTTGGCTTGCCATTCCTGTATCGCAAGTCGCATCAGCATACGCGTCACGATGGCTGGATATATCAGTTCGAGTTCCTGATCGGACAGCGGCTTTTCCGTCGCATATCCTTTGAGGAAATCGCACATCGCTTCGACGGGGTCCGCAGCGTCCCCCATCTGGTAGGCCGCACCCACCGCAACATCGAATAGGACCGGTGCATGCACCATGTCACCGAAATCGATGATGCCGCTGATCGCGTCTGGATTCTCCTCTCTGACGAGAATGTTTTCCATGTTGAAATCATTATGGATAACCTGCGCGGGCAGTTGCGCTATGCGCGGCAGGATCAGGCTTTCGAAGTCCGTCATCGCCGCCTCCAGCCTCCTTCGTTGCGCCTCATCGCCGAAGATGGACAGCAAGTCCCGCAGCCCCGCTGCGTGAGACATGTCCCAGGTGATGCGATGATGGGCGGCTTCATGTGTGAAACCTTGAAGAGCCTTCTGCATCCGACCCAACAACGCACCAATGCGATAGCGTTGGATCGCAGAGTGCGGCTGCGATTTCTGGGATTTCCCCGGAACAAACGTAACCATGCGCACCCCACGGGTGGCACCGTCATCATCGGTCATCCGGAAATCCGCCTCGCCGTCGAGCGTTCGAATGATCCTCTGGATTGGAATACCCGGGTCGGCAGCTTCGACATGCAAAAGCGCCTGACTGTGCATGCTCGTCATCGCAGGATTTTCGGCCGGATTGAGGATCTTGAGGAGATATTCCGAACCGTCACCGAGCGTCAGGCGGTAATTGCTGTCCTTTTCGCCCCAGAGCCATTCCGCCCTCCCGACAAAGCCGTATTTCTCCCGCGCGATCTGCTCTGCCTGATCCGCAAGCACGGTGGTCGCGCTTGTCTTCAGCTCCGCGCCAAGCGCGCTTGCCGCTTCCTGGTGTGCCGTGGAAGCCATGTTCCCGTTCCCCGATATTGCATTGAATGATGGGCACGGGGCCATCGTCGGTCCCCGCACGTTGTCTTATGTCAGGCGAGCCTCGGCGCGCTGATCGTTTCCTCCGGAAAGGCCGATTGATAGGCCGCGGCCAGCGCGAGCACGATGTCATCGCGATAGCGCGGGCCAACAAACTGCAAACCGATCGGCAGGCCGCCTTGATCGAAGCCGCAGGGTATCGACACTGCCGGTTGGCCGGTCATGTTGAACGGATAGGTGAAGGGCGACCAGTCAGACCAGTCCTTGCCTTCGATGCCGCCTGGGAAATCCACACCTGCCTCAATTGCTGTCGTCGGCATGGTCGGCAGCATGAGCGCGTCATAGGTCTGATGAAACAGCGCCATCGTTACTTTAAGATCAGCCCTGACCTGTTCGGCCGCGACATAGTCCCGCGCGGTATAGGCACAGCCTCTCTCATAAATGCGGATCAGGCCCGGATCCATCAGCGCTTTTTGCTCTTCCGTTGGATTGATCAACTCTACAGTTCTGGCTTCGGCGGCGTACCAAAGGGCGAGAAGAGCATCCTGCGGATTGGAGAACCCCGGATCGACCTCTTCGATAATGGCACCCAGGTCGGCCAGCCGCTTGGCGGCGCGCTCGACGGCGGCGGCCACATCCGGCTGGACCTCGGCGTAGCCAAGATTGCGACTGTAACCGATCTTCATGCCCTTGATGTTGAAAACCTTGGTTCCTTCATGCCAGTTCGGCACGGGAGTGGGGCAGTAGCCATACATCGCCTTTGGGGTCGGACCCGTTGTTGCATTCATGAACAGCGCGGCATCTTCAACCGTCCGAGTAAGCGGGCCGCGATGCGCAAGCTCGAACAGCGGCGTTGGCGTGTCGGAAGGAATCCAGCCAAAGGTCGGCTTGATACCGAATGTTCCGCAGAAAGAGGCCGGAATACGGATCGAGCCGGCGCCGTCAGAGCCCTCATGCAGGACACCCATATTGAGCGCTGCGGCAACGGCTGCACCGCCAGACGAGCCTCCGGAGGCGCGATCTGTACGCCATGGATTGAGCGTATTTCCAAAGGCCGGGCCGTGGGTCACTCCCTTCCAGCCAAACTCCGGCGATGTTGTTGTGCCAAGGACAGTGACGCCAGCGCCACGTAGGCGTTCCATGATGAGAAACTCTTTCTCCGATGGCGTTGTCGAACCCAGTGCTGACCCTCGTCGCCAGGGAATACCTTTCACGGGGGTCAATTCCTTGATTGTTGTCGGCGCACCATCGATGGGGGAAAGTTGCTCACCTTTCTTCCAGCGCGCTTCCGATGCTTTCGCTTCTGCCAGTGCCAGTTCCGGCACGACATAAGCGAATGCATTTACGCTTGGGTTGAATTTCTCAATCCGTGCCAGCGATGCCTTGGCGGCCTCCACGGGGGACGCCTGGCCCGAGGCGAAGAGCTGCGAGAGCTGCACGGCCGTCATCTCGCCGAGGTCGGTTTTGTTCGTCACATCCATATCTCAATCCTCAAGGCTTAGGCGCGCGTGGCTTGAACGGTGGCCAGTGCGCGACTGACGGCACCAAACATGTCGTCGACCTGCTCGGCGGTGATAATCAATGGTGGGCAGAAGCAGATCGCTTCTCCAATATTGCGGATGATCAGGCCTTCGTTCTGGCATGCCGCCGCAACCGCCGCAGCGGCGTCTCCGGCATTTGCATCCGCCCATGGGTTGACCTCCAGCGCGCCAAGAAGGCCAATGCCACGCGACGAATGCACAAGCGGATGTTCGGCAAGTGCCGCCAGTCCGTGGAGGAACTTTTCTTCGAGGCGCGCGACATTGCCGACAAGGTCGCGTTCCTGGATGATCTTTAGATTCTCGAGACCGACGGCTGTCGCGACGGGATGACCGGACGCGGTGAACCCGTGACCGAAGACGCCGATCCGATCCGATTCATCGGCGATCGGCTGATAAAAGCGATCGTTCATGATAATCGCGGAAAGCGGCATGTAGGACGAGGAGATCTGCTTCGACACGACCAGCACATCCGGCTCAATGCCGAGCGTTTCGCACGCAAACATCTTGCCCGTGCGGCCGAAGCCGCAGATCACTTCGTCGGCGACAAGAAGAATATCGTATTTCTTCAGGATCTCCTGAACGCCGGCCCAGTAACCATCCGGCGGCACCAGCACGCCGCCAGCGCCCATCACAGGCTCCCCCCAGAAGGCAGCGATCGTTTCCGGACCTTCCTTCAGAATGAGCTCTTCCAGATCATTCAGAATGCGCTTGGTGAAATCGGCTTCACTCTCGCCGTCCAAGGCGAAATGCACGTAGGATGGGCATGACGTGTGGATCATCCGGTCGAGCGGCAGATCGAAGCTTTCATGATTGCGAGGCAGGCCCGTGATTGAACCGGAAGCGATTGTCACACCATGATAGCCCTTGATCCGGCCGATGATCTTCTTCTTGTCTTTCTTGCCAAGCGCATTGGAACGGTACCACACCATCTTGCAGGCAAGGTCGTTGGCTTCCGAACCCGAGGATGTAAAATGCACTTTCGACATCGGCACGGGAGCGAGCTTGATCAACATCTCCGCCAGATCGACCGAAGGTCCGTGAGTCTTGTAGGCGAAGCTATGATAATAGGGCAGCTTCTCCATCTGTGCCTTGGCCGCCTCCACCAGACGCTTTTCGCCGAAGCCCAGCGCCACCGACCACAGCCCGGCTAGTCCCTCGATATAACGCTTTCCCGTATTGTCGGTGACATAGATCCCGTCGCCGCTCTCGATCACAAGACCGCCTGATTTTTCGTATTTTCGAAGATTGACCATCGGATGCATCTGATAGGCGATGTCGCGGGCTTCCACAGAATTCGGCATAATCGTCATGTACTGCTCCACAATCGGGCTCTTAAGCCCCCAACTTGGTTGATATCGACCGGACGAGTGGTCTGATTTTGACATTTCATCATCAAGGCCGGCTCACGTCGGCATCAAGTGTCAAATTCATTCCACTAGGCCGTCATGAGCGCTTCCTTCGCCCGACCGGGAATGGCCTCGATCAGGCTCTTTGTGTAGGGGTGCTGGGGTTTATCGAAGATCATGTTCCCGTAGCCGAGTTCGACCACCTCGCCCTTCTGCATCACCATCACACGGTCGCAGATCTTTGCCGCTACGCGAAGGTCATGAGTGATGAAGACGAGAGAGAGATCGAGGTCTTTCTTGAGCTGGCCCAGCAGTTCCAGGACCTGGGCCTGGATCGACACGTCAAGGGCTGAAACGGCCTCATCGGCAATGATGATCTCAGGTTCGAGCGCCAGCGCCCGCGCAATGCCGATACGCTGGCGCTGACCGCCAGAAAACTCGTGCGGAAAACGGTTCGTCGCCTTCGGATCGAGACCGACCATCTCCATCAATTCGGCCGCGCGTGCCAACGCCTTCTTTTCATCTTCGCCATAAGCAATAGGCCCTGAGGCAATGATGCGCCCGACTTTTTCGCGCGGATTGAGCGATGAGTAAGGATCTTGAAAAATCATTTGCATCCGCCGGCGCATGGTTCGCAGTTCTTCGCCTTTCAAATGCGCCATGTCTTGACCGCCAAGCAAGATGCGCCCGCTGCTGGGATCTTGCAGCCGTACGAGACAACGTCCCACTGAGGATTTACCGGATCCGCTTTCCCCCACAATGCCCAGCGTTTCGCCACGGCAAAGTGTGAAGGACACATTCTTGACCGCATTCACCTCGCGCACCTTGGAGAACAGCCCCGTGCCCATACGATAAACCTTCGAAAGGTTCTCGACAGTGAGCAGTGGCTCCCGGTCGTCAACGTGCTTGACGCCCTCGCCAGCGCGGGGAATGGCAGCGATCAGCTTCTTCGTATAGGGGTGTCTCGGCGAGAAAAGGACTTCTTCCGCTGTCCCCTGTTCGACTATTCGACCGAGCTGCATGACGCTGACATAGTCGGCGATCTCGGCTACGACGCCGAAATCATGGGTAATGAACATGACCGCCATATTGCGCTCCTTCTGGAGCTTGGCGATCAGTTTCAAAATTTGCGCCTGCGTCGTCACATCGAGCGCGGTGGTCGGCTCGTCTGCGATCAGCACCTCCGGTTCCAACGCCAGCGCCATGGCAATCATAACGCGTTGGCGCTGACCGCCGGAAAGCTGGAACGGGTAGCTGGCTGCAACGCGCGGCGGATCTGGCAGGCCGACTTCCGTAAGAAGCGACAGTGCTTTTTCTTTTCGCTCCTTTGGTGTCAGCAACCCATGCGCTTCGAAAACCTCCTCCATCTGCGCCGAAACCTTCATCAGCGGGTTGAGCGCAGACATCGGTTCCTGAAAAATCATCGCAACGCGGCGCCCTCGAATGGCGTAGAGCGCGTCGGCTGGCATAGTAACGAGATCTGTTGTGCCTAGAAGGATGCGGCCCTGCGCCACGCGCACCGTATCCGGTAATAGTCCCATCAGCGCATTGGCAGACATCGATTTGCCTGAGCCACTTTCGCCGACTACGCAAAGCATTTCTCCAGGAAAGAGCTTGAAGCTGACACGGTCGACTGCAAAGGGCCGGTCTGCGCCATCCGGTAATGCGATGCTCAGCCGGTCGATATGGACGACCGGTTCCCCGCGCCCTTCTTTCTCCAGCGCTCCCGGATGAAGAACGGCCGCAGCAGTCCCTTCAAAGCTCACGTCATCGGTATCTATGGTGTCGGCCATATTTACTTCCCCTTTCGCGCAAGGCGAGGGTTGAGGGCATCGTTCAGCCCCTCCCCGACTAGGTTCAGCGCCAGCACAGTCAACAGGATTGCAAGGCCGGGGAAAAAGCTCACCCACCAGGCCTGGCGGATCACGGTGCGACCGGCGCCGATGATGTAACCCCATGACATGATGTTACGATCGCCCAATCCGAGAAACGAAAGCGAACTTTCGATCAGGATCGCCGCAGCCACCATCATCGAGGCAAGCACGATGATCGGCGAAAGTGTATTCGGCAGAATTTGCCGCCAGATGATCGTGGAGTGCCTTTGGCCGGAAAGAACAGCTGCCTCGACAAATTCACGCGACCGGAGCGACATCACCTCGCCGCGCAGAAGGCGGGCGACAGGAGGCCAGGAGACGATGGCAATCGAGATCACGATCGAATAGATGCTCGGCTGAAAAATGGCCACCAGCACCACTGCAAGCGCAAAGCTTGGAACGCTTTGGAAGAACTCGGTGAACCTCATCAGCACATCATCGACCCAACCGCCGAAGTAACCGGCGATCGCACCGATCGGAATACCAATCAGCAGAGAGACCAAGGTCGAGACAAGACCAACGAGAAGCGACACCCTGGCACCGTAAGCGAGACCTGCAGCGAGATCACGCCCCATCGGATCCGTACCGAGGAAGAAGGCATCCATGGTGAAAGGCGGAATGAACGGCCGCTGGACCATTGCCCAGGGGGATTTGGTGTAAAGGAAGGGAGCAACGATCGATACAATGACGACCAGGAGCAAAATAACGAGGCCGACGACAGCACCGCGATTCTGCGAAAAGCGTTTCCAGAAATCCTTCATGACGCCACCTTGATGCGCGGATCGACGAGGCGGTAAAGCACGTCGGTGATGAGGTTGAAGAGCAGGACCATCGCGGCGGAGACGACAAACACACCAAGCAAAAGATTATAGTCTCGTTGCGACAATGCATCGAACATCAGCCGGCCGATGCCCGGCCACGCGAAGACAGTCTCGATCAGCACGGCTCCACCGACCAACTGACCTGCCTGCAAACCGGCAAGGGTTACGACCGGCAAGAGAGCGTTGCGCAGCACATGCCGGCGCTGGATGATGCCTGGACGCAGACCCTTGGCCTTCGCAGTCTTGACGAAATCGAGCCTGCCAACCTCCAACATCGAGGCGCGGGTCATGCGGGCATAGACGGCCATGAAAAACAGGCCGAGCGTCATGGCGGGTAAGATAAGGTGCCGCAATATGTCAAGCATACGGGCAACGCCGGTGTAGTTGGCCCCGACCGTTTCGTAACCGAAGCCGGGTAGCCAGCCGAGTTCGACGGAGAACAGTAAGACGCCCATCAGCGCCAGCCAGAACAGCGGTGTCGCGTAGAAGATCAGCGCCACCAGCGAGATAATCGTGTCGGCCCACTTTCCTTGCCGGGCAGAAGCAAAAGCGCCAGCCGCAACACCGAGACCGAGCGAGATCACAAAAGCGGAGAGTGAGAGAAGCAACGTCGCCGGCAAACGTTCGCTAATGAGCTGAAGCACCGGTAGCTGCTGACGGTAGGAGTCGCCGAGATCAAGCCGAAGGACCGAAGACACATAGATCCAAAGCTGTACATAAAGTGGCTGATCGAGACCAAACCGTTCTCGGAGCTGTTGAAGGAAGGCGGGATCGGCATCACCTGCTTCTCCCGCCATCACCGAAGCCGGGTCTCCCGGCGCAGCATGAATGAGAAAGAAGTTGAGCACGGTGATACAGATTAAGATCACGGCTGCCTTTAGCAGGCGCCCCGAGATGAATCTGAGCATGAGCGTGGCTCCGACTAGGGTTTTCGGTCTGAATGATTGGCGGAGACTGATCTCCGCCAAATATCGACTTACTTCTTGATCCAGGCGTCGCGCATGGATTCCGGAAGGCCTGACGCCGTCGTGACGATGTCTTGAACCTTGCAGTTATAGATCGTCGGGAAACCGAGCTCGAGCAGCCAGGCGACCGGCACGTCTTCCTGAAGCTTCTTCTGAACTTGATCGTAGAGTTCCTGACGCTTGGAGGCTGGATAGGCCACGGCTGCCTGCTCGAACAGCTTGTCGAGTTCCGGATTGGAATAGCCCTCGACATTGTTGAACGGATTGCCCTTTGCGATCTGAGAGGTCTTGTAGTTGCGATCCACGCCTATGGCCGGGTCGCCATTCTGGTAAAGATATGTGAAGGCGATGTCGTAATCCCAGTTCGACGTGCGCTGATTCCAACCCGCAACGTCCGTCGCTTCGATCTCGATTGGAATACCGACTTCCTCAAGATTCTGCTTCACCGCTTCTGCCCAGCGCTGCCATGTTTCACCATATGGGAGCGGGAGAAGCTTCAGAGGCTTGCCATCATAGCCAGCCTCCTTAAGCAGTGCTTTGGCCTTATCGATGTCGTGTGGATAATGCGGTTCAACATCCTTGTAGAAGGGCAATTTTGACGACAGTGGACCGGTTGCAACCTTGCCATAGCCGTTCCACAAAACGTCTTTGGCAAACTCGCGATCAAGCGCGTACATCACTGCCTGGCGGAATTTCACATTATCCATCGGTGCCTTGCGGTTGTTCAACCATAGCCACGATAATGGAGCGAAGTACTCCCAGCCTTTTTCCGTTATGCAACTGTTGGGCAAATCCTTCAGTCTGGGAATGTCGAAATTCTCGACCGATCCGCCCGGTAGGACATCGACTTTGCCTGTCTCGAATGCAACGGACCGCGACGCACCGTCTGGAATGACCTGATAGTACAGCTCATCGAGGTAAGGCTTGCCCTTGATGTAATAGTCATTGTTCTTGACGAGATGGATGTAGCTGCCACGCTTCCATTCGTCGAACTTGAAAGGGCCCGTTCCGATCGGCTTGTCGTTGGCTGGGTTCGTCGCGTAGTCGGTACCTTCATAAATGTGCTTGGGCACGATCGGCATCGTGTAGAAGGCCAAACCGCGGATAAAGGCTTCGAAAGGTTGCTTCAGCTTGAACACGACGGTCTTTTCGTCCGGCGCGGTCACGCTTTCCACATGGGTCATCAAGTTGCGATGACGCGGCTGCATCTTCATAAGATAGTCGTTGGCGGAGAACAGAACGTCAGCCGATGTCATTGGCTTGCCGTCGTGCCACTTCACGCCGTCCTGCAACGTAAACGTATAGGTCAGGCCATCATCGGAAATGGTCCAGGATTTGGCGAGCGATGGCTCGGGCTTGAGGTTTTCATCGTAGCGGAGCAAGCTTTCGTAGATATTGCCACCGACCAGTAGGGCCGGCCCATTTGTTGTGGTGCCGATCATAACGCTTGGCGGTTCGGGCTGAACGATCAGGTTCAGTTTACCCCCTGGAACAGCCTGCGCTGATGCAGCGGTTGTCATCATGAAAATGGCTAGGGATGCAGAAATCAGTCGTCGCATGAAGTTCCCCTTATGGATTTTCGTTTCTTGCAGACGTCACTTTGCGATCTCATCGCAGTAACAATATACCAATATATTGGTACATCATCTTGACTCCCTTGAGCGCTGGGTGTCAAGCAAGACTGCGCCATTTTTGCATAAAAGTTGAACTCACTAAAATGTGGATTAAAAATTAAGCGGATGGCACGCATTTGCGGCTTTGTGCCAAAAATGCGCTACCCCGGAACGGGCTTGGACAGGATTGAGACGATGAATGAGGCACTAAATCAGAAGCCGCACATAGCTCTAATCAGTAGCACTCTCGACCTCAGCTTTCTGAAAGACGCCTTCAATGCGTCCGGGCTTTGCGCGAGACTCAGCATTTATCCAGAGGCCGGATTTGAGACCGCCGACGTTGCGGTCGCCTGGAATCCGCCTCACGGGCTTCTTGCTACTATGCCAAACCTTCGATTGGTCCATAGTATCGCTGCCGGCCTGGACAACATTTTCGCCGATCCACGCCTCCCTTCTCTCCCAGTTTGCCGTGTGGTGGACGACCGGCATGCGCTTGGCATGGCAGAATATGCCATCTGGTCGGTCCTGTTGTTTCATCGCGAGATGGACCGACATTTGCAAAATGCCACACTGAAATGCTGGGAACGCCCTTCGCAGATCCCGGCACGCGATTATTCGGTTGGCATACTAGGATTTGGTGCGATCGGGCGGACCGTCGGACGCAGCCTTCTTGCCCTCAACTACAATGTCCGCGCATGGGCACGCTCACCCAAGGAAGAAGCGGGCATCATCACCTATTACGGTGACGAGCAACTGCCGGTGTTTCTCTCCGGTTGCAACGCGGTGATCTGCCTGCTTCCCCTCACCGGCGCCACGCGAGGAATTATGAATGCCAAGCTGTTCGCCCATCTCCCGAAAGGTGCTGCAATCATCAACATGGGCCGCGGCGAGCACCTGGTCGAAGCTGATCTGATCGAAGCAATCGAAAGCGGCCACCTTCGCGGAGCTGTACTCGACGTTTTCGCGAAAGAACCGCTGCCCGAGGAGAGCCCCCTGTGGGATCATCCCAAGATCTTCACAACGCCTCACATCGCGTCCATGCCAGATCCCAAAGATGTCGTCGCGCAGATCTTCGAGAATGCGACACGCGTGTTGGCGGGAATGCCGCCACTCAATGAAGGTGATCGAGACAGCGGCTACTAAAAGGAACGCCTCAGGCGATGCATAGACTCTGAAAAGAGAGAGCGCTTATGCGTGTAGAATGACGCACGGCACCTCAGTGCTGGCTGTTGCCGAAATTGCCCGAGAGGCGAACAGCGACACTCCCATGGCCAGAACGTTTCGTAACATCAGACGTGCTGTCCGCCGTTGATGTGGATTTCTGCGCCATTGATGTAGGATGACTGTTCGGTACAGAGAAAGTAGATGGTCCTGGCAACTTCGTCCGTCGTACCGAGCCTCCCCAGCGGCACCTCGGCCTCCACTAGCTCATCTGTTCCGGGAGACAGAATTGAGGTGGCAATCTCGCCCGGAGCAATCGCATTGGCTCGAACACCGCGGGGCCCGAATTCGTGCGCAAGTTCACGGGTAAGCGCGGCCAGTCCGGCCTTGGACGCGGCATAGGCAACCCCGGCGAAGGGATGGACGCGAGAGCCCGCAATCGATGTCACATTGACAATGGAACCGCGCGCAGCCTGGAGTTCAGGCAGTAGCGCGCGAGCGAGGAGAGCGGTGGAAACCAGGTTGACGTTCAGAATTTTTGTCCAGGTCGCCGCATCGGTTTCGGCCACCCCAAGGCGGCTGCCCTCAGGCCCCTTCGGCGAGATACCTGCATTGTTTACCAGCGCCGCCAGCTTGCCATCAGGAAGACGGCTGCGCACCATTTGGACCAATTCGTCGATACCGGAAAGATCGGCGAGATCGGCCTGAATATGGCTTTCGCGAGCCGATGGCCAGCGGCACTCCTCCGAAAATGGCTGCCGCGACACCGTCAATACTCGCCAGCCGTGCTGCAAGAACAGCTTGACCGTAGCGTGCCCGATCCCACGACTAGCACCCGTCAAAAGCATATAGGGTAAGTCTACCAAGGGCGGAACTCCAATCATTTCGCCGCATGTGGCACGCGCGATATATCGCTAGGTTAACGTCTACCAAGAGGTTTGCAAGCGATTTGGGGACATAGATACGCAAGCAACGATCCACGATCATCGAGACCTCCCATAGAGTGGTCTCCACTCTCATGCGACGGATAGCTAGCTAAAACTGGAGTTAGTACCTTGCTTGCCTATCCCGGCAACCGCCATCACGATTAGAAAAGGACGCTTTGCGCGCAAGGCAAGCGGTCAGGCCACAGGGCAACTTCAGCCAAATTTTCTTCTCACCTTCACCCGCCCGCGTTTGACATAGGACGAGCAATTTTGGGCGTCGACATCCGATCGAGAACGAAGTCTTGGCCTCTCGGTTTGCTTCGGGCAGTGTTTGTGTCCAACACGTCCTGAACCTAAGTCTCCAACGGCGCTGAAACCAACTCCATATTTGTTTGTGCACGCGTTAGGCGGCTTTCGTTGCCTCATGTGAGGACGAAGTATTCTCCTGCAGCGCTAACTGACGGGCAAATGTCGTAAGAGGGGTTCGTGCTAAGGCACGTTCAAGGGCGCTGATGCAGATGGGATCATGTGATCGGCCCGCGCCTTCCCAAAGTATCGAGAATGCCTCCTGCAGCGGCATAGCCTGCCTGTAAGGTCGGTCTGCAGTCAGTGCATCAAAGACATCGGCGGTGGAAACGATCCGAACCTCCATCGGGATTTGCTCTGCGCTTAAACCTCGCGGATATCCTTTTCCGTCCAGACGCTCGTGGTGAGCGCCACCGATCAGGGCCGCGTTGGCAAACGCTCCAATCGCAGAAAGAATCTGCTCTGAAAATTCCGCGTGTCGCTTCATCTGGCTCCACTCTTCATCATCGAGTTTCCCAGCTTTGTCCAACACAGTACTGCTCACACCAAGCTTGCCGATGTCATGCAGCAAAGCCGCTCTTTTCAAAACCCGCCGGGTTTCGAAATCTATGTCCATTTCTTCCGCTATAAGATCGGTGTATAGCGCAACGCGTTCGCTATGGCCCGAAGTGTACGGACTTTTGGCGTCGATCACTTTCGCAAAACCAGCGGCGATATCATCAAGATAATCATCGTCGGCCAAGACCCCGTGCTGCCCGGGTTCGGAATCAAGAACAATTCTCTCTAAGTCGGGCGAGGCCAGCTCCTCCCAGAATTCTCGCTGAGACGCGATCCTTACAAAGACATCAACGAGAGCAGGATCGAACCAATCTCCCTTGCGCTTTGCAACCTCGTCAAGAGCGGCTTGGGGGCCGCTGCTGGCCTGAAACACATCGATTACCTGCGACAAGAGCGCGATTCTCGAAAAAAGCGGGATTTCCTCTCCGGCTAGACCGCTCGGCTTTCCTCGCCCACTCCAATGCTCATCCAGACCAATGATGCCCTCTGCGACGTTTTCCGAAAATCGCATTTGTCGCGCAATGTCTGCGCCGCGCTGACACCGCGTCTGTATAAGATCAGTGGAAATCTCGCCCCCATTTTTAAGAATATTAAGGAGGCTGCGAAAACGTTCAGCAAGACCGGCCTTGGCCCCGGTGTGGCTGATCACGAACTTCAGGACTTGCCCCAGGCTTCCATCGACCAGCTTGAAATCATTCTTAAAGCTGATGTCATCCGCCAGATAAAGCTCGCAAATGCGCGAAGCGTTGCTGCTGCAGCCGAGATCCTTCAACAGAAGTGTGTAGTAGAGGTCGTGCAGCTCTGGTTCACTGAGGCCGATCTCTCGTCCGATGCTCGTTCCGATGTAACAGCAGCGGATACAATGCCCGTCTGGCTGGCCCTCGGTCATATCGAGCGCCTTGCTGAGGGCTTCGATAATCTCGGCCAAACGTATCTGTACTTGCATCATAACCGGACCCTGGTTGAAGGCTGACGCTATCAAATGAGGGTTTCAGAACAGTTATGAGCCTAAACGTTTTGTGACTGAAATTTCTTCGGAGCGTATGATGAGCGTCATCGATGAAGACAAACATGAGCGCGTGTGCCCATGCGGCCATCAGTCGCCGTCAGCTGACGCACCCCGTACAGGTGCGCCATTTTTAAAATAGGATCGGCTAGACATGCGGCAAGGTCCGCATGCGGGTGATGTATAGAGCGGGTGCTCAGATCTCCCTGGACAAATTTTAGAAAAGCGTCTCATCACCTGGCCATCGCGGCCCGAGACCGAACCCTGTCGAAAGCCATACTCCGCTCACCTGCAGAGACGCGGCGATCGTCTCGAGGTACTCACGACCCGGCTCGCTCCGGTCATTTTCCCACGCGCTCCAAACGTCGCTCTCCACGCCGACCATCTTCGCAGCATTATCGAGTGACAGCGCAGATGCATCACGCGCCAACGAGATGCGTCCTCCGAGCGTGTCGGTATCGGTCAGCGCTTTGTGATTGGTTCCTTGCATCATATCCCCTACCCCGGCAATGAACCGGCCTCCTCGACTATCGTCTGAGGAGGCCGGATTTCATTAACTCTGTTCTCCAACCCAGGCCTTCACCTGATCTGGATGATCCTTAATGTATTTTTCGATCGCAGCCTCGTAAGAGGTCTCCTGGGCTGTGAACATTGCCGCTTCCAGGTCGTTGAGCGGCACCTTCATGCGTGAAAGAAACTCGGCAGCCTTGGGGTTTTCTTCCCTGAATTTCTTCGATGCGAGGATGTCGACATGCTCCGCCTGACCCAAGGATTCTTTCGGGTCTGTCAGATAGCGGAGCTTGTACTTTCCAAACATCCAGTGCGGGCTCCAGGACGTGGCGACGAACCACTTTTCACTTCGCATCGCGCGGTCAACTGTCGTTAGCATGCCTGCTTCGCTGGAAATCTGCAGCTTGTATTCGCCGAGGTCATAGTCCTTGACCGCCTGCTGTGAAAGGCGGGTCAAACCAGCACCCGGATCAATGCCCTGTATCGTGCCGGACAACTTCTTCTGAACGTCAGGTTTCTTCAGGTCCTCGATCGAAGAAATCTCTGCTTCAGGAACATAGGCTGGCACCACCCAACCCAGCTTCGCGCCGTCATAGACTGTGCCGAGCGTTTCGACCTTGTCCTTCACCTTCGCAAAGTAATCCGCATGGGTTGCCGGCAACCACGCCATCATCATTGCATCGATATCGCCACGGCTCACGCCCTGGTAGAGCGGAGCGACATCCGTCTGGACGAGCTCCACATCCTGGCCGAGCTTTTCCTTAATCAGCTTGGCAGCAAGTTTGGTGACGAACTCAGCGTCGGACCAGGGGGCGAAGCCGAGCTTGACGGTTTTTGCATCTTGCGCCATCGCCGGCGCTGTCGAGCCAAAGAGCACAGCGGCAGCAAAGCCAATGGCGCCACCAAGTGCGGCCCGGCGGGTCGAGGAAAGTATCTTGAACATATGTTCTCCTTTTGGGAGGTTTGAATTTGCGGATTCGGCATCCGCATCATGGGGCGGCGCAGTCGCTCAGGCGGTTGCCGGAGACAATTCCTTGCGCTCGCTCTTTCTCTTGAAAAGCCCCGACCAAATGGCAGATTGAGGCTTTCCAAGGCTTTGGGTAAGGCGATCGAGGATCACCGCGAGGATGACGACAGCAAGACCGCCTTCGAAACCGGTGCCCACGTCGAGACGCTGTATACCGGTGAGAACCGTGTTCCCAATGCCGCCTGCGCCAATCATGGATGCAATGACAACCATGGAAAGCGACAGCATGATCGTCTGGTTGATGCCCGCCATGATCGAGGGCATGGCGTTCGGCAACTGAACCTTGAAGAGCAACTGCGAAGGAGTGCAGCCAAAGGCGTTTCCAGCTTCGATGAACTCTACATGCACCTGGCGAATACCGAGATTGGTGAGCCGCACCACCGGTGGCATGGCGAAGATGACGGTCGCGATAGCACCAGGTACCGCACCAAGCCCAAAAAACATTGCCGCAGGAATGAGATAGACGAATGCGGGCATGGTTTGCATGAGGTCGAGGACCGGTCGGACGAGCGCAGCAACGGAATCCTTTCGCGCCATGGCGATCCCGAGCGGAAGACCGATGATCATGGCCATCAATGTTGAAGCTATGACAAGTGACAGCGTTTCCATCATCGCTGTCCAGAGTCCCATGTGGTCAACGAGCCAAAGCGCAAGTCCAGCTAACACACCAAAAGCTGCGCCGACCCGCCAAAACGACAGAATGACAAAGATGAGAATGCCCACAGGCATGGGAATGGCAGTGAGCGTTTCCTGGAAGGTACTTGTCACGAACCCGATCACAGTGGCGACGAAGTCCAAGAAGGGTGAAAAATTGTCCAGAACATAATTGACGACGGCATCGACGCCGTCCCCTATATCGAAATTCATAGTCAAACTCCGGTTGTTGGCCGGTTGGGGGAAATGCTGAAATCAGCTCGCGCGGTCGAGCGTTTCAAGCAGTGTCGATTTGCTGATGGAGCCGAGGTAGCGCCTGGAGTTGTCGACAACTGGAACCGGCCATGGGCTCGCAGCGACACGTCCGAGGACGTTCGACAACGGCTCGTCAGCTGGGATCGGTTCGATCTCGGATAGAAACGCTGCCCTATAGGGGTCCGAATGTCCGGAACGCATATTTTCGACGAGCGTGGTCTGGCTAACAACGCCGTGATAGGTTTTGTCACGCCCCAGGATAATTGCGTATTCGCGGTCGAATGTTTTCATTCGCTCGAGCGCTGCGGCAGCGGTTACACCTTGCCGATCGATGATGGTAACCTGCGTTTTTCGTGCGACGTCGCCGGCCTTGAAGACGTGTGTCACGTCAACGTTTCTAAAGAAGGAGCGCACATAGTCGTTTGCCGGGTTCATCACGATTTCGTCTGGCGTGCCGACCTGAACGACATCGCCGTTTTGCATGATGCAGATCCGGTCGCCGATGCGCATCGCCTCGTCGAGGTCGTGACTGACAAAAACGATGGTTCGGCTGTGCTCTGCCTGGAGGCGGACAAGTTCGTCCTGCATTTCCATGCGGATCAATGGATCGAGAGCGGAAAATGCCTCATCCATGAGCAGGATTGTGGGTTCACTGGCAAGCGCGCGAGCCAAGCCAACGCGTTGCTTCATCCCCCCTGAAAGCTGATCGGGCATGCTGTCTGCGTAACCGGCGAGACCGACAGCTTCGAGCGCCAGGAGCGCCTTTGCGTTACGTTCAGCTTCTCCCATACCGGCAACCTCAAGTCCGAAGGCGGCATTGTTGATCACTGTGCGGTTGGGCAGAAGAGCAAAGGACTGGAATACCATGCTGATATCGCGCCTGCGCACCTCGATCAGGTCGCGACGGGACATTTTGGTGATATCTTGGCCATCGATCTCAATCGAACCCGCCGTGGGCTCGATCAGCCGGTTAAGCAATCGCAGGAGGGTGGACTTGCCCGAGCCTGAGAGGCCCATGATGACAAAAATTTCGCCGGCTTGAATATCGAAGCTTGCCTTGTTGACGCCAACCGAACATCCAGTCGAGGAGTGGATTTCAGATTTCGTCTTCCCGGCGCGAACCATATCCAGCGCCTTGTCGGTGTCCTCACCGAATATCTTATAGACGTTATTGAGACTGATTTTGGTCGTAACCGGCGGAGCCAGTGCGTCATTTTCAGTTTGAGAATTCATAAATTTAATTCAGCCCAGCATAGAGCAAGGGCATTCTCCTTCTTTATCGCAGTGGGACCCCGACAACCTCACGGTTCGAGAGGATCGGGACATCGACAGGATTACAGCTTGTTTGCGACATCACCGCTACCGCAAGCTTTGGAACGAGGGCTCAGATCCGTGATGATGCTTTCGCATGCTCGTTATCTAACCCGAATGAAAATACGGAGTGGCGAGCGTGAAGCTTACCAAGGCGGACAATTTACGGCAATTTTTTTCCAATGTCCATAAAAAAACCTCAAATATTTTTCGCGAAGTGGTCGGTACTTGCGTTCAGACGCTGCATGAGACGCAAATGCACTGCCGTGTCGTACCAAAAAGGCACTTCGTAAAATCCACGTGATCGCGAGATTCGGGGGCAGACATCCCCAGCCAGAATCCGTCTATTTGCGACATGCCACACGTAAAAACGCACAGGGAGCTTAGTATGATCGCCGGACTCTCGCAAAGCTCCACCGACCACGAGCCCCTTGATCGCCCTGACATTTTTCAGGCGCATCGGATGCCACTCGGCTAGAGAGCTGTACCATCCTGCGAGCTGGCGACGCTTTAGAAGCACTGCTTGACTACTTCGACTTGATACAACATGCGCAAATTCAAATTATGAGCCGGAAACTTAAGCACCGCACCCAAAAGTCTTAAAATGCGACCGGTTCCTGCAGCGGCATTAAATAATTGTTACACATAACATAATACCGCAATCGAATAAGATTGAACACAACGAAACTTGAGGTAAGGCTTGGCAATCAAATTGGGGATGATCCATGCCAACTCGCCGACACGTTATTCGTTTCTTGACCGGGCTGATGCTTGCTGGTGTTGTTGGCGGTAATACTGCACATTCTTCAGAACCAATCTTGAAGATTCAGGGACTTGCTTCTGGGCAGCCAATTTCGATCGCTCTTGATCTGCCGGCAATGGACAAGATGCCCCAGACCAGCTTCTCGACCACGACGCCTTGGCATAATGGCGTGACGGAATTCAGTGGTGTGTCGCTGAAAGATTTCCTGTCTTCTACGCAGCTCAGCGGCACGAAGTTACAGATCATCGCTTTGAATGACTACGAAGTGGAAGCGGATATATCCGAGCTGCAAGAGGCCGGTGCGCTCCTAGCGACCCGCCAAAACGGCACGATTATGCCGGTCAGTGACAAGGGTCCGGTGTTTCTGGTTTTCCCATTCGATAGCCGCCCCGAATTGCAGCATCAGACCTATTACAGTCGTGCTGTGTGGCAAATTGCGGAAATCAACGTCCAGTGAGAGCGATCGGGGACACAATTGACCTTCCAGTCCGCTACCGGCGTACCAAGATAACGTTGACACTTGTCACGGCGGCACTTGCGTTGATCGCTGTTGCGAGTTCTTTCCTGGCTTTCAGTTACCAACGCCATATCGTGGAAGCATCCCGCTATAATCGCACCTTCGATCTAGGCCAAACCGCGGTCGAGTTGCTGCGCCTCCAGTTTGCTCTCCAGCAAAGTCAGACATCAGGCGAAATCGGTGATGTCGCGTTTCGGCTCAGCATCATCAATAACCGGTTGAAGATCCTGTCATCCAGTTCGTCTAGCAGCGACCCCAAGCAGAAGGCGATGCTGGAAGACCTGAAAACCGTTGTATCGACGCTTGCGCCGCTGGTCTCCGAGCCGCATTCTCCGACGGCCATGCGCGAAGGCGTATCAAAACTTCAGCCTTTCATCGCGCCCGTGCTGCGACTAGGTTCGCTTTCGCATGCGACTGTCGGAGACGAGATTCAACAGAACCAGAGCCAGCTCAGCATCATCTTTGCCACGATCTGTTTTGTCACGATGACATTCGTTGCCTTTGGCGCCGTTCTGCTGGTGTTTGTTTTCCGCCAAAATGCCAAGTTGGACCGCGTCGTACGAATAGACTCTTTGACGGGTATCGCAAACCGGATTGGCTTCCACGCTTCGATTTCGGGTAAACAGAATGTCGAACAGTCACTGATCATCCTCGACGTCGATCACTTCAAGATGATCAACGACACGCTGGGGCACGCCTCTGGCGATCGATTGCTTGTCGAATTGTCTAAGCGACTGAGCACATCGTGCATCGGCGCCAGCGTCATTGCACGAATTGGCGGTGACGAATTCGGCATTCTATACACTGGCTCGAACGCAGCAAATGAGGCCGTCGAATGCAGCAAGCGGATTTTGCAGGAAGTCCGTGCACCTTTCGACATCGATGGCAGGCTCGTCACCTCAAGCGTCAGCCTCGGTGTCAGCTCAAGCGACGTTAATTCCGATCGCGGCTCAACCCTGTTCAGACACGCCGATATCGCACTTTACGAAGCAAAGAAGGCTGGACGCAACCAGTTCATGATCTTTCACCCGGACATGAACCAACACCTGACACGTTGGCAATGTCTGCAAAACGATCTCGCGACTGCTACGGAAACAGGACAGCTATTTCTGCTTTTTCAGCCGATCGTCGATCTTGCCACCGACACGACGCGAGGCTTCGAGGCATTGTTACGCTGGCAACATCCTGAACTCGGTCTCATCTCCCCTGTGGAGTTCATTCCGATCGCTGAAGAGAGCGGCCAGATCGGCCCTATCGGATCTTGGGTTATCGAAGCCGCTTGCCAGCAGGCAGCCCTTCTTCCGACCAACACCTTTATTGCTGTCAACGTGTCCGCAGCTCAGCTGACGAATCCATCCCTTGTGCTCCATACGCGCGCATCTCTGACAAAAAATGGCGTTTCACCCGAGCGCCTCGAGATCGAGATCACGGAGAGCACGTTGATCGAGAATGACGAACGCGCGCTCTCCGTTCTTCATGAACTCCGGCTCATGGGTTGCCGAATTTCCCTTGATGACTTTGGCACCGGCTACGCTTCTCTCAGCTATTTACGTCGCTTCCCCTTCGATAAAATAAAGATCGACCAGTCATTCCTGCGCGGCGCATCACATTCCGAGGAAGCCGCCGCAATCATTGCCGGGACATGCGATCTTGCCCACCGGCTGAAGTTGACGATCGTCGCCGAAGGCATCGAAACCGAAGAACATCGTGAAATTGTGCGTTCCGCAGGATGCCACTTGGGTCAGGGCTATTTGTTCGACAAGCCGTTGACCGCCGAAGCATCCCTATCGAGGCTCACCTTCGAGGCAGGACCGGACGCTTTCAAGAAGCGCGGATAGAGGGGCGATCCTAGGCGGGCCTACGCTGCCTGATAAAACTGCTTAAGCGTCGACCTAGCTTCTGACACCGTAGGCACAACATTTCGTCGGCAATTTTCGCAGGAAACTCAAATCGAGTTGCCGTGGAAGGTCGTAAAATCATCCAAGATCGGCACCCTTGAAGCTATGGCGGGCAAAAAAGCGGTCGAGATCGCGCTGCTGGGGCGCGATACCGGTATACACCTCGATGTAGTGAGGAATGCGTTTCATGCGCAAAGAAATGTTCTCTTTCGTGCGCATCGAAACGTAGCCGATTTGAACGAGATAGGTCGTGCGGGCCCGAACATCCGCGTCCAGCTCGGCGTGGCCAAACCGCATGAACATATTCTGTAGCGCGGAGAGCCTTGCGCGGTCGGCATTTTCTATCTCTGTCGAAATGTCCTCAGACTGCAGGGCCCAACTCCGAACCGCAAATTCAAAGCGTGGATCGAACAGTTCGGGGCTAATCCAACAATCAAAGACGTTGAACATCGCCTCAACGATACTCTCAGCATAAGCCTCGCACTGCTTGACCAAATTGCCAGTGTTCTTCTCCCGCCAGCGGGTGAGAAGCGCCGACAGAAGCTCTTCCCGGTCCTTGAAGAACCAGTAGAAGCTCGTGCGGGACAAGTTCAACTTTTTTCCAAGCGGCAGGATTTTCACCGACTCGACGCCGGTTTCCAACAAGGCTTCATAGGCAGCCTGCAGCCACACCTCTTGCGATCCGCGCCAACCGCTGTCGTGAGAAATCTCTGTCATGGTCGGTTCCTATCAAACCGGTGGATCTCAAACAATTGCCTGATCACACATGCATCGAACCAATGTACTGCCATGCTCTTAATATTGACACCTATGTACATTTTTTTTTAGTTTGACGACAACCCTCTTGCGGAGAAAGCCGATGTCGAACGATCCCCTCCTCCAGCCTTTTCAACTTAAGCACCTGACGCTCCGAAACCGCATCATCGTCACAGCGCACGAACCGGCCTATCCGGAAGACGGGATGCCAAAGGAGCGATATCGCGCATACACGGTGGAGCGGGCGAAAGGCGGAGTTGCACTGACGATGACGGCCGGATCAGCAGCCGTATCGAAAGACAGCCCTCCGGTTTTCAACAACCTGCTCGCTTATAAGGACGAGATTGTTCCCTGGATCCGGGAAATGACCGATGCCGTGCATGAGCAGGGTTCGGCGATCATGGTTCAACTCACCCATCTTGGCCGTCGCACGCGATGGGACAAGGGCGACTGGCTCCCGGTCGTCGCCCCATCCCATCATCGCGAAGTCGCGCACCGCGCTTTTCCCAAGAAGATAGAGGACTGGGATATCGAGCGGATCATCAAGGACTTCGCCGACGCCGCAGAGCGGATGCAGGCAGGCGGCATGGATGGCGTGGAACTGGAGGCATACGGCCATCTCCTCGAGCAGTTCACCTCGCCTCGAACCAATGAGCTGGATGCCCCGTATGGCGGCTCGCTCGACAACCGCATGCGGTTCTGTCTCGACGTGCTTGGCGCGATTAGAAAGCGCGTTGGCAACGAATTCATTCTCGGCATTCGTTACACGGCAGATGAGCGGGTAGCGAATGGCGCGGGCTCGGAGGAAGGTCTCGAAATATCGCGACGCCTAAAGGAAAGCGGCCTGATCGACTACCTCAATGTCATCCGCGGCCATATCGATACAGACCCAGGACTGACGGATGTCATTCCGATCCAGGGGATGGCCAATTCGCCGCATCTCGATTTCGCCGGTCAGATCCGGTCAGCAACCAATTTCCCGACGTTCCACGCCGCAAAAATTCCCGATGTTGCAACGGCTCGGCACGCCATCGCTTCCGGCAAGGTCGATATGGTTGGAATGACGCGCGCCCATATGACAGACCCCCACATTGTCCGTAAGATCATGGAAAAGCGGGAGGATGACATACGACCCTGCGTCGGGGCGAATTACTGTCTCGATCGCATCTACCAGGGCGGCATGGCCTTCTGCATCCACAACGCCGCAACGGGACGAGAGGTCGACATCCCTCACACCATCCCCAAAGCCACGCGACGTAGAAAAGTGGTCATCGTTGGGGCGGGACCCGCGGGGCTTGAGGCGGCCCGGGTGTCTGCCGAACGCGGCCATTCGGTTGTCGTCTTCGAGGCCGCCAACAACGCCGGTGGGCAAATCCGTTTGACGGCTCAAAGCGAGCGCCGCCGGGAGATGATTAGTATTATCGACTGGCGGATGAGCCAGTGCGAAAAGCTCGGCGTTCAGTTTCACTTCAACACCTGGGCGGATGTGGAGACCGTAGAGGCTGAGATGCCAGACGTGGTGATCATCGCCACGGGCGGACTTCCCCATACCGATGTACTGGTGGCCGGCAACGAACTCGTGGTGTCTTCATGGGACATCATCTCGGGCGACGTCAAACCCGGCACGAACGTCCTGATCTACGACGATGCCGGCGACCACGCAGCCCTTCAAGCTGCCGAGATTGCCGCGAAGTCCGGAGCGAAGGTGGAGATCATGACACGCGACCGCGCCTTTGCGCCGGAGGTCATGGGCATGAATCTCGTCCCCTATATCAGAGCATTGCAGAAGCTCGAAACCACGTTCACGGTGACCTATACGTTGACGGCAGTGGAGCGAAGCGGAAACCAGTTGCTGGCCCACATCGGCAGCGATTATGGTGGTGTCGACAAGCGCAAGCTCTTCGACCAGGTAGTGGTCAACCACGGAACACGGCCGCTGGATGAACTCTACTTCGAGCTCAAGCCGCAATCGATCAACGGTGGTGAAGTCTCCCACGATCAGCTTATTGCAGGCGATTCCCAATCCGTGACGCGAAACGAGAACGGCACGTTTCAGCTTTTCAGGATTGGCGATGCAGTAGCGGCGCGTAACACCCACGCCGCAATCTACGACGGTCTGCGTATTGCAAAGGATCTCTGATCGTTCAAATCCAATCGAAGCGAAAATGGACGCATCCTCGACGGCTCGCTAAAGGGCCGTCACAATCGTTCATCCGCACGGGCTCACGCGCTGCAAAGATGACGTTGGCAAGGAACAAGCTGTTGGGAACTTTGTTCTCGATGGCTGGTGAAATTGCTTATGAAAGAAATGCGAATGGATGTGAGCGCGTCTAGACCTAATAAGAAAAGAGCCGCCGCATCTAACAACGCCCCTGAGCCGATCCAGCCACCAAAGCTACCGCCAGGATTCGTTGCAACGAGGCTTGCTGCTTTGCTTGCCCAATCCGAAACGTCACTCTGCTATGTTGCGGCGAGCGAGGGAGAGGCTGACCGGATAGCGGATGCCATCACTGCTCTTTTCCCAGAGATAAACCATATTGTGTTTCCTCCATGGGATTGCCTTCCATACGACCGCGTTCTCCCGTCTCGTCACTGCATGGGCCGAAGAATGGACGCGCTGCGACTATGGATTGGTGGGGGTTCCAGCCGTCGCCTGATGCTGACGTCCTTGGAAGCTATCCTTCAACGCGTCCCGCCGGCAGACGCGATCTCCGAGAGCGTTTTCCAACTGGAGGTCGGCACATCGTTCAACTGCGATGCGTTCATGGATTTCATCGCACGCACAGGATATACGGAAGAAGGCGTTGCCGACGATCCGGGGGAATTGGCTGTCCGTGACTGCGTCATCGACATCTACCCTGCCGGTGCTCCGGGGCCCATGCGGATTGTCCTTGATGAGAATGACAACCTCCTGGAGTTGCATGGCTTCGACCGCCTGTCGCAGCGCACGGAAAGTTCTTTGGAGCACGTATCGATTGGCCCCGCTTCCGAAGTTATTAAGGGTGATGACGCTTCTCAAGACGCCGGTCCATCTGCAAGCACCATCGAGAACTCGCTCATTCGCCAGTACGATCACATGCCAAGCGCGTTTGATCTCCTCGGTGATACAACCCTGATCCTGGGACAGGGCATCAATCAGCGGCTCGAACACTATCTGGACATCATCGACGACGCGCAGCAGGCCCATATTGATTTCGGCGCAGCGGATGCAGCGTCGCGTCCGTCGCTCTATCTCGACCGCGGCGAATGGGACGAGCAGACCGGTCGTATGGGGTTGGAGACCCTAAAAATCGACGATGGTGAGGATCTGCCGACGAAGCCCTATAACGCCGACTACCGGAAGTCGGTCACCAGATTCGCGCAGGACGCCCTTCAAGAGCATAAAAAGGTTCTGATCGCGGGTAACGGCAAGCGCGCCGAGGCTCTTTATCGGCGACTGGAGAAGGGAGCGGACGCTCCCAACGGCACCGTCGCCCGATGGGATGATGTTTTGAAAGCGACGCCTGGCAGTCTCATGAAGATTGCCACCAATCTCCAGGAAGGTTTTGTCGATACGAGTGAGGGTATCGTCGTCGTTGCTACGCCCGATGCACCGATGGCCGACACCAACTCTCATCAATTGCTAACCGAGCCCGAGCTTCGGATCGGTGATGTGGTTGTGCACGAAGATCATGGCATTGGCGTTCTGAAGGATCTCGAGACGATCCTTGTCGAAGACGTCGCGCGCGACGCAGCCCGATTGGAGTATCGCGATGGAGATTCCATCCTCGTTCCCATGCGAGAGTTCGACAAGCTCTGGCGTTATGGTTCCGAGCCTGATGCTGTTTCGCTCGATCGTCTTCACACCGAGGCCTGGAGCAAAAAGAGCCAGAAGATTGCGCAGGACATCGTTTCAACTGCCCGTCACCTTTCGAAGATTGCCAAGCAGAGGCAGTCCTCACAGGCGCAGACATTCATCCCTCCTCGCACTCAATTTGCAGCATTCACGCGCCGTTTTCCTTTCGCCGAGACCCGCGATCAATCAAAAGCGATCAACGATGTTTTGTCTGATCTCGCATCGGGAAAGGCAATGAACCGCCTCGTGTGCGGAGACGTCGGCTTCGGCAAGACGGAGGTCGCGCTGCGTGCCGCGGCGGCGGTGGCCCTCTCTGGCGGACAGGTTGCCGTTATCGCGCCCACCACCGTTTTAGCGCGTCAGCACTTCCAAACCTTCCAGCAACGCTTCGAAGGGACAGACGTCTCTGTCGGAATGATGTCGCGGCTGGTGAAGCCAGCCGCAAGCAAGCAAACCAAAGCGGCTCTGGCCGAGGGCAAAATCGGGGTCATCGTGGCGACGCAAGCGATCTTCGCAAAAGATGTGCGTTTTGCTCGGCTGGGGCTGTTGATCGTGGATGAGGAGCATCGTTTTGGGTTGAAAGAGAAGAGTGCGATGAACAGGCTCGCGCCTTCCCTTCACACGCTTATGATGTCCGCGACGCCAATTCCGCGAACACTGCAATCGGCTATGGTTGGCGTGCAGGAGGTTAGCCTTCTCACCACGCCGCCATCGCGAAGGCGCCCGGTGCGTACCTCACTCGCTGCTTTCGACCGCGCATCGATGCGAACGGGTTTGATGCGGGAGCATCGCCGAGGCGGACAGAGCTTCGTCGTCGTTCCTCGTATTGAGGACATCGAGGGTGTCGAAACCATACTGAAGAACATCGTTCCAGAACTTTCGGTCAAGGTGGCGCACGGCAGGATGCCGGCAGCAAAAATCGACGAGACCATTGTCGGTTTTGCGGGAGGCGATGGAGATGTCCTGCTCGCCACCAACATTATCGAGAATGGGCTGGACGTGCCGCGGGCTAATACCATGTTTATATGGCACCCAGAGCGCTTCGGGCTTGCTCAACTTCATCAACTGCGCGGACGCGTCGGTCGTTCTGGCGCGCAGGGCAGAGCGACCCTCTTATTGGAAGAGGGGGCAGATCTGGGCGACGAGGCTTTGTCGCGGCTTTCCACGCTTGTAGAGAGTGACCGGTTGGGGTCTGGCTTGGCGATCAGTGTGCGAGATCTCGATCTGCGTGGCGGTGGCGACATCGCCGGTGATGATCAGGCTGGGCATATGAGGGTGATCGGCGTCGGACTGTACCAAAAGCTTTTGGCTGGGGCCGTCGCGGAACTGGGCAAGAAGTCATCACCTTTCCCGCAACAGACGATCCTTCAGCTCGACACAGCGGCGACGATACCGGCGAACTATGTGTCGGATCCCGCCACCAGACTCAATCTCTATGCCAAGCTCTCCCGTGCCTCCAGTCTCCTCGAGATAGATGATCTGAAAGAAGAGTTTGAGGACAGGTTCGGTGAATTGCCTTCGGAGGTGCTCATCCTGCTGCGAACAAGCCGCGTTCAACTAAGCGCGGCGCGATTGGGCATCTCAAAGCTCGAGGCGGGACCGAAGGCGCTCGCCTTGACCTTCACACCAAAGACCCCAGCCAAGCTGCTCGCACACCTCACGAAAAAGGCAGGAGCAGTGCAACGGGACGACAGGCTGATCTTCCAGGTTTCAAGCGGCACAGGCGAAAAGCAACTGGAACAATTCGAGCAGATTCTGGCGGAAGCCAACACGAGCATGAGGTAGCAGCGAAACGCTTTATGACCGACCTAGAGTCGAGCAGCCATATCCGTTTAGGTCACGCGGATAAGCTCATGATTATGAAACGGAAACCGGCTTCGATCTCATCATCCTGGCCGTCGCTGGATCAGCACGACGGCAAAGCCTCGGTGGAAGCCCCTTCATGATGAGTTCCGCATCCGCGACGGCCATCGAGCCCAAAGCATAGAAGGCATCGCGTGTACCGCCAGTCCTGTGAGCAGAGAGAAGGATGCCAGGCGCGCTCCGGATCGGATCGTCTGGCTTGACTGGTTCATCCGGAAACACGTCGGTTGCCACCCTAATATGGCCTGATGCTGCAGCCTCAAGCATCGCCGGAAAGTCTACGACGGCGGCACGGCTCATCAACAGGAAAGCCGCACCCGGTTTCATCGAGGCGAATTCCTTCTTGCCGAGGAAACCTTCGTTCTCGCTTGTGACACTGGCAAAGACGAAGACGACCTGGCTTTCTCGCAGGAGTTCATCAAGCGTCGATGGCAGGCAGTCGAGCCGCTCGACAATCTCCTTCGGTAGCCAGGGATCGAACACGCGGACCGTGTTTCGGAACGGTCGAATGAGCTCACGCAGTTCACGACCAAGATCGCCGAAACCGATGATGCCGACCGGGGCTCCGGCAAAGCGGAATGTCTCCGAATTCCCTTCAAGTCCATAACGCTCGGTGCCCTGCCTGAACGCACGATCCGCTGCGGTAATGCCGCGTGCCAGGTCCAGCGCCATGGCAAGCGACGCTTCCGCAACCGGTGATGCGAAAGCCGACGCCGGTGTGATCACCCATATGCCTCGCTCGACGCAGGCCTGATAATCGACATTGGGCAGAAAATTCGATTCCACATTAATGATCGCCTTCAATCGCGGCGCGCGATCCAAACGCTCTCTTGGCATGTCAGTCTGGCCGAAAATCAAAACCGTGTCTGGGAGGTAGCGCTCCACCTCTTCGGCGGGCATCTGGCGGTCTTCGGATACGACCACCTCGCCGAGCGCCTCCAGACGGGCTCGAACGGAAGGCTCCATGATCAGGTCCAGCGTTCTCGGCAATGGATCGACCAGAATGATGTTGCGGCTCATCGTTTCCTCCCTCGAGAATCGCGTGAGCGGCAGATTAGCGTGAATACCCCCTCGCCGGGCAAGCTCAATTCGGCGGTGATGACGGTCTAAAGGCGCAAGTACCCGGCGTCACGCCCCACAGTCTATGAGATGGAAGGAGGCAGTCAGCTTTGGCCGCCTGCCCCCTCGTTCCTTACATCGCCGGCAGAACGGCAATGTCCCTCACTTCATTCTCCACGCCGGTGATCGCGCCGACTTCGGTCGCCTTGCCGGTTTCGAGATTGACCGTATAGAGCATCTTGTTTGCGGCAAGGTAGGCCGTGTTCTTGCCACCTTCCATGCCCTGAATATCGAAGGCGTATGTCGCCGGCTTATCCTTGAGGCCAAGCTTACCGATCGCCTTCAGCGTCCCATCATTCGGCTTCGTTTGCTGGATCAACGCGCCAATGGTGGCGTCGATATTGTACATCGCCGTCTTTTCCGGCTTTCCGATGGAGTTCGTATAGGCGGCCGCGACGATATTCGGCGTTTCGCCCTTGTGCATATCGCCCTCTTCGAAGGCGAGCGTACCGTCAACCGTTACCGCACCCGTGTCAGGGTGAACCCGGTGGTTGGTGGTTCCGCTCATGAAACGCAGACGATCCGCCATCGGGTTGAAGTCGACCACCACCGGAGCATCGGTGATCGTCAGCATCTTGTCCATTTTCGCTATATCGCTTGCAGCGCCCGTTTCCAGATTAATGCTGACGATGCGATGATCGGGCGTAACGCCAATGACGGTCTTGTTGCCGGGGCGATAATCGATGCCGACAAGCTTATCGACGCCTGTGACCTCCATCGTCTTCGACACCGCGGGCTTTTCCGTGTCGAACATGACGAGTGTCTTGTCGCCGCTCAATCCCAATACCGGCGCTGCCAGCGCGGATGTCGCCGTAGCGACGACGGATATGGAGGCTGCCAAAGCAAAACGAATGGTCTGCATATTCTTCTCCCGTGCGTTTAAAATCAAAGAAGGTTTCGCCACATGGCTTTCAACCCTCCATCTTGAGACACCACGGGGGATGCGATTGGATGCAGCAGGTGAAAATTTTTTTGAAAGCTGCATCTAAGTGGCCGCGACCCGGGTATAGATGGCAAAGACAGCGGATTTACCTTTCCGATCCGAGGAGATGAGTTTGACAGCGATGGGCTCTTTGCCGGTTGATCTAGAAAAAGCGCTCAATGGCTGCGCCAACGGCGACCGGCTGGCCTTGCGTCAGATATTCGATCAAGAGGCAGGCAAGCTTATCGCCGTGGCCCAACGTATCGTTCGGCGTCGTGAGCTTGCAGAAGAGGTGGTACAGGACGCCTTCATCCGCATCTGGACGCACGCCCATCAGTACCGCTCCGATAGCGGTTCGGCACGCGGCTGGATTTATGCCATTGTCCGCAACAGAGCGCTCAATCTGCTTCGTGACGGCAGACGAGAGCATGTGGTCGAAGACGTTGAGACGCTCCGCGACGATCAGCAGGCAGATGAGATCATGGCGGCCTGGCATCGCTTGGACCGCAATTCCCGCCTCTATGAATGCCTCGGCTCTCTCGAGGACACGAAGCGGCAAGGCATTCTGATGGCCTATGTCGGCGGTTACTCACACGGCGAAATAGCAGGTCGCCTGAGAATTCCGCTCGGTACTGCCAAATCATGGATCCGGCGTGGACTGTCGGCACTGCGGGAGTGCCTGGCATGAACTATGACCGCAAGGACGTGCCTCATCTTGCCGACGAGTATGTACTGGGATTGCTCGACGGGGTTGAGGCCAGAGAGATCGAGGATGCCATGAAACGTGATCCTGAACTCAAGGCCGCGATCGCGGCAAGCAGGGATCGGTTCCTGCCACTCGACACGAGCCTGGTTCCTCAATCGGTCAGCGAAGACCTCTGGCGGCGCATCGAGTCTGCTCTGCCCCGTCAAGACCATCGTGCCCCTGACCGGCCAGTCGCAAACGACAACGGCCTAAGGCGCTGGAAGTTCGCAGCGCTCACCTCTCTCGCCGCGTCACTGCTACTGGCCGTTGGACTCGTCTACAGCCTGACCAGAACGGTAGAACCGCTGGTCATCGCGGTGCTTGTCAATGATGCCGGCGAAGTCCAGGCGGTCGTGGAGGATTTCGGCAATGACGAAGCCTCTGTCCGGCTGCTGGCCGATTTCACCGTTCCGCGCGACAAGACGATCCAGGTCTGGACCCTGCCATCGCGCGATGTGGGGCCGGTCTCCCTTGGTCTGCTTGACGGCGTGCATTCGGCTCGCCTTCAAGGACCAGCCCTTCCGAAACCACGCGCCGATCAGCTTTACGAGCTGACGCTTGAGCAAGCAGGCGGTTCGCCAACAGGGCGTCCAACGGGACCGATCCTGGCGAAGGGATTTGCACGCATGCCGCGCTAGCTTTCACTCTTTGAAGGCACGCTCAACAACTGTCATCTGTATGACCTCGTGCGCCTGCGTCGCAACGGTTCAGGTTGAACACCTCGTACCGCGCAAGATCATAAGAACGAAACCCCATCATTGCGAAGGCCATGACAAGCAACACATCTCCTTCTAAAGCAGATTGCTGCATCGAACCGCCAAGCCGCTGCGGTCGATTTTAGGCTGATGGAGTAATAATGCGCAGATGGTCTTTCTGGCTCTGGCTCGCGGCGCTTGCCGTTCCGGTTTCCGTACTGATCTCGCTTCAGATTGATCTGTCTGCCGGGCCGTCCATCGGCGGGGGCGGATACGATCTCGGACCCTTCATCTACTCATGGCTGTTGATGCTGACGACGGGTATCTGGACAGTGTGCACGTTCATTGCGGCGCTGGCATATCGAGACAAGGAGGCCTGGAAGAAAGCACTGATCTTGACGGCGATTGGCTGTCTGACGTTTCTAATAGCGTTGCAGGTCTACGGCAGAAACCTCTCCTAAGGGCAGGTGTACCACCATGCATCTAGGCCGCAGGTGCCGCCCACCAGCTTGTCTTGTCCAAGCCTGATTTCCGCGTAGATGCCTTGTCGGCCTGTGAAAGCCCGCGTTCTTCACGCGTGACGTGTTGCAACGCAGCATCCACAAACAATTCTATTTTCCCTAATCAAAGGCGCAGAACGTCCAGCGCTTGCTATCACCCGCAAGTTTGACCAAGACGTCTTCATGATTTCCATTTCTGATCTTTCGACCCGCATCGCCGGACGTCTCCTCCTTGATAAAGCCAACGTTACGCTTCCGAGCGGCACCAAGGCCGGCCTCGTTGGGCGGAATGGCGCCGGCAAGTCCACGTTGTTCAAAGTCATCACAGGCGATCACGGCGCCGAAACCGGATCAGTCTCGATCCCAAAGAATGCCAGGATTGGTCAGGTGGCTCAGGAAGCTCCAGGCACTGAAGATAGTCTCATCGAGATTGTCATGGCTGCCGACAAGGAGCGTGCTGCGCTGATGCTGGAATCGGAAACAGCGACCGATCCGGAACGAATCTCTGACATCCAGATGCGGCTCGTTGATATCGACGCGCATTCGGCCGAGGCGCGCGCATCCAGCATCTTGGCAGGCCTTGGGTTCGATCAGGAGGCCCAGCTTCGCCCCGCCTCATCCTTTTCCGGTGGATGGCGCATGCGCGTGGCGCTGGCATCGGTGCTGTTTGCCGAACCTGACTTGCTACTGCTCGACGAACCGACAAACTATCTCGATCTGGAAGGCTCGCTTTGGCTTGAGGATTACATTCGCCGCTATCCTTACACAGTCATCATCATTAGCCATGACCGCGACCTGTTGAACAACGCCGTCAATGCCATTGTCCACCTCGACCAGAAGAAATTGACGTTCTATCGCGGTGGATACGACCAGTTCGAACGCCAGAAGGCCGAAAACGACGAACTGCAAAACAAGGCCAAGGTCAAAAACGAGGCAGCGCGCAAGCACCTGCAGAGCTTCATCGACCGCTTCAAGGCCAAGGCATCGAAGGCCAAGCAGGCACAATCGCGCGTCAAGGCGCTGGAGCGGATGGGCACCGTGTCTTCTGTGATCGAAGATCACGTTCAACCCATGACATTTCCTACCCCGGAAAAGCAGCCTGCCTCGCCGATCATCGCCATCGATGGTGGTTCTGTTGGCTATGAGCCTGGAAATCCAATCCTCAAGGGTATCGATCTGCGCATCGACAATGATGACCGCATCGCGCTCCTGGGATCGAATGGCAACGGCAAATCGACGTTCGCCAAATTCATCTCCGGCCGTCTCGCGCCGGAGACTGGAGATCTGCGCACAGCGCCTTCCCTTAAGGTCGGTTTTTTTGCTCAACACCAGACGGATGACCTGGTGCCTGAGGACTCAGCAGTCGATCATGTGCGCAAGCTGATGCCGCAGGCGCCTGAGTCCAAGGTGCGTGCACGCGTCGCGCAAATGGGTCTTGCCACCGAAAAGATGGCAACCGCGGCCAAGGATCTATCCGGTGGAGAAAAGGCGCGTCTGCTGATGGGGCTTGCAGCATTCCATGCGCCCAATCTGCTCATCCTCGACGAACCGACGAACCATCTGGACATCGATAGTCGTCGAGCTCTGATCGAGGCTCTCAACGACTATGATGGTGCGGTCATCCTGATTTCGCATGATCGTCATCTCATCGAAGCGACTGCAGACCGCCTGTGGCTTGTCAACAATGGCACTGTCACCACCTTCGAGGGCGATATGGACGAGTACCGGGATATCGTCGTCTCGTCCGGTAAAAAGAAAAAGAAGAAGAAAAACTAAGGTCCAATCGCCTTCAGATCCGAGCGACCCCAGCTTGTGCCATCGGACAAGATATCGACGCGCTATCGAGTATCGAGTGACGCGGCGGTTTTGCACGTCGTATTTTAGGGTGCTGCCTGATAGACAGGTAGTTCCAAGAGCAATTTTGCCTGAGCGAAGGAACGCCGATGGGTTTTAGAACGCCGAAATTTGAGTACGTGAATGGCTACAAGATCGCTGAGGTCGATGGTCCAACGTTCAAGGTGCTCGATGGCGATCGTCAATTGGGCGAAGATTTCCCTTACTCAGGAGAAGCCGCCGCTTATGCAAGATCTCTGCCGAGCCGCGATCCCCAGAAATAGGCGAGGCAACAGTTCATGACGACTGCGATAACCCCGTCTCTTGAGCAACTCGGTTGGTCCCCTTTCTTTGCCGATCAAGTGAGCGAGAAAGACTCCGGCTTGGCGCCAAGACGCATATCATCGGTTCACCGTTCACGCGTGGAGGCAATCGATGTAGCGGGGTCTGCTGCGTTGGAACTACCAGCCAACAGCAACACAGCAGACTTTGCAGTCGGCGACTGGATCCTCGCCGATCCGCTGACCGGAATGTTTGTCGCCAGACTGGCCAGAAAAAGCCTGTTTCAAAGACGCCAGGAGGGCGGACGTGGCCAGCAACTGGTTGCCGCCAACATCGATACATTATTGATTGTGACCTCATGCAATGCGGACTTCCATCCCGCCCGGCTGGAACGTTATCTGATCATGGCAGACCAGGCCGGAAGCAAGCCCGTGATCGTGCTAACCAAAGCGGACACAACGGCAGACGTTGGGGATTTTCAGTCAAAAGCAGAGGCATTGCAGCGCGATCTCCCCGTGATTGCGCTGAATGGGCACTCTGCCGATGCTGTCGTCTCGTTGATGCCATGGTTGGGCATTGGTCAAACTGTTGCACTGGTGGGATCATCCGGTGTTGGAAAGTCAACGCTGGTGAACACACTGACCGCCTCCGATGCTATGCAGAAAACCGGAACCATCCGTGAGTCTGATGCACAGGGCCGGCACACCACGACGGCGCGGTCCCTGCATGCTGTTCAAGGCGGTGGCTGGGTCATCGATACGCCGGGAATAAGGACGCTCTACGTCAGCGATATCACCGACGGAATAGATACGCTCTTCGCCGAGATCACAGAGTTAGCGCCTCTGTGTCGGTTTCGCGATTGTACCCATGCGCATGAACCTGGATGCGCGGTACAAGATGCGATAGCGAAAGGCGAGGTCGATGCCGATCGCCTCGAACGTTGGAGAAGCCTGTCTGCCGAAAACAGCAGCCGCACTCCAGTGCTAAGCGGACCACGTGGCAACAAGACCATCAAGAAAAAGCGTTAAATCATGGTCCACGCAAAAATGTGCAGCGGCTTTGAGATAACGGCGCACGAAACAAGAACGACCTGAAGCGGGGGGAGGCTCACGCATCAACGGGAGAAGAGGCCAATGGCGGATCCGCATTTAGACCCGCCATCATTTTTACGTCGTGGTCAGACAGGCCGAGCCTACCTTGTCACATAGCGCTTCCAGGGATGCTCTTCCTTGAATCCCAAAACTTCTCGCGCCTTACGATTGGACAGCGGTGCTTCGTCCCTTCCCATTTCGCGCGTCACAGGCGTATTGGGTGCATATTTGGCGAGGAATTCGGCGGTCGGAAGATCGGCCGTGATCGTGTCGTTGACCGCGTTGAACACCTGAAAGCCCAAGCCGTCCTTCTCGATACACAGATGAACAATCTCCCCGAGATCGCGCGCGTCGATATAGCTCCAGGCATTGCGTTTGCGAGACATGGGGTCATCAATGAAGGCCGGGAAGTTGCCGTATTCGTGCGGTTCGATCACGTTGCCGATGCGCAGGGCGTATATATCGGCTTTGTATCGCATGGCGAAGGCACGTGCCGTCTTCTCATTTACGAGCTTGGAAAGACCATAGCTATCCATTGGGTCGGTATCGTAATCCTCTTCGAGAGGAAACGAGTGGAAGTCCTTGTCTCCTTCCGCAAAGCACACACCATAGGTGGTCTCGCTTGAGGCGATGATGACTTTCCGGACGCCGAGCTTCATCGCAGCTTCAATGACATTGTATGTGCCGACGACATTGGCCTGAAATGTTTCATTGTCCGGCTCGATCAGCACCCGAGGGATCGCCGCGAAGTGCACGACGGCATCGGGCGCAGAAGGCGGAGCGCCGTTTTCGAAACCATCGAAACCGAAATGGGTCGTCAGGGCATTGAAGACCTGACCACTGTCGATGATGTCCGCGATCAGCGTATTCACTCCGGGCAAGTCCAAGGGCTTCAAATCGACATTCAGGACGGAGTATCCCTTGTCCAGAAGCTTGGGAACGGCATGGCGCCCAGCCTTGCCTGTGCCCCCGGTGAAAACGATACGTTTGGTCATTTCTTGCCTCCTCTTGAAACACGCGCGCTTGGTGATGGTCGATCGTTCTGAATTGATCGCTGACACCACTTGCGCCTCCTCATCCATACGACAGCAAATCGATCATTGACGCAACGAAGGAAATGATGACGAGACTGTATCTCATGTTTTTCAATTGTTTAAAAAACTTTATGAAAGTAAATTATAAAGTTCCCAGTGCGCTTCTGTTCAGTAGCTTTGCCACCCAATCAACGAAAACGCGAACCTTGTTCGTCACGTGTCTGGTCTGTGGGTAGACGATGTAGATCGGCATGGGCTCGCTTTTCCATTCAGGAAGAACACGCACCAGCTTTCCCTCCCTGATCTCGTCCCTTATCGAGAACGGTACCAATTGTCCGACGCCCATTCCGGCAACAACAGCATGCTGATAGGTTCTCGCATCGTTCGCCGATACGATGTAGCGCGGGCTAATTTCAACGGTACGGGTACCGTCGTCGAAGGCCATGCTCATCACTTGTCCTGCATTGGCATTCAGGTAACCAACACAATGATGATCGACTTCCAGATCTTCCGGCGTCTTTGGCATGCCGAAGCGCTCGATGTAAGCGGGTGAGGCAACCGTAAGAAAGTCGAGGTCCGAGACTTTTCGCGCGATAAGCGACTGGTCACGCAGTGTGCCCACGCGCAGGGCACAATCCACGTTTTCGGCGATGTAATCGACAAGACGGTCTCCAACACCGATGTCGAGCCGGATTTGCGGAAAGCGCTGGTAAAAATCACAAAGATTCGGAATGATGATCTTATCGGCGAACATCCCGGCCATCTCCACGCGCAGGCGACCGGAAGGCTGGACGTTGGCGCTCGAAACGCTACCATCCAACTCGTCGATTTCCGCCAGGATTTGCGTTGCACGCTCATAGTAAAGTGCACCGTCTGTGGTCACCATGACGCGGCGCGTCGTTCGGTTCAGTAGCGTTGTACGCAGATGCGCCTCTAAACCCTGCACCATGTTGGTCACGGTCGTCTTGGGGATATTCAGGGCATTGGCAGCCTTTGTGAAGTTTCCTGTCTCAACGACCCGTGCGAAGACGCGCATCGCCGCTAGCTGGTCCATCCTGTCAACCTCGCTCGATTGTCCGTTTATTTGGAATAGTGTTTTCGAATTTGGATGCTTGCGCAACTTATCCCGAACAATATATCCATATTAGAAAGTACTACAAGAGACGTAGATAGAGTCTCTCAAGGAAACGATGATGGACACCCGGTGGCACGAGATCGAAACGAGCGGCACAACGTGCACGCCCCTGTCCGTGCGTGTCTACAGCAACGAAGGCAAAGTGCGGACGCCTCCGCTGGTCCTTTATCTTAGAGGTGGCTCTTTTCTGGCAGAAGGGGCTCAGCGCGAGGAGCTACCGGTCGCGAAAGCGCTTGCCGAAAGTGGAGCGGTGGTCATCGAGGCAGATTATAGCACCGGCTCCTGCAATGAGTTTCCGGCTGTGATCGATCGGGCTTTCGATGCGCTCGATTGTCTGAGCAATAGCCGCAAGCAGTATGGTAGCGCGAAATCCTTGCTGTTCGTGGCGGGAGAAGAGGCTGGCGGGAATGTTGCCGCAGGCCTGGCGCTAAAGGCTCGTGATCGGATGCCTGGGAAACTGGCAGGACAGATCTTGCTGTCGCCGATGATCGATCCGCTGATGGCGTCGACCTCCTTTCGGGATGCCGACAAGATCGGCATGCGGCAGCGTTGGGCCGAAGGCTGGAGCCGGTACCTGGCAAAGGCCTGTGGGGTAGCGCACCCATACGCGGCACCGTGCCAGTGTACACGGCTCGACCGTGTGGCCCCAGCTTTGATTTTTACCGCCGAGGACGACCCTCTGCGTGACGAGACAGTGAATTATGCCGCGCGCCTGCGTGATGCAGGGATACAAGTTCGGCTGCATGTTTTCCCTGCCGGCTCCGGCTGGACAGGGCTTTATCGAGGTGAGGGTGGCAAGTGGCTTTCGGCTGTTTGCGACGAGTTTTCGGGTTTTGTTCAAGACCTCAAGAATTAGCATTTTAGACAATCACTGATCGGCTTCCTTACGAAGCCAAGGAGTATCCCATGACGCTCAAGAACAAGCGCCGTGCCCTTGCGGGTGCCGGCATAGGACTTGCCATGTCCGTAGCAGCCGCAGCGCTGCTATTCGATCTTCCCATGACGACGGGCGCCGTTGCTGCGGCTCCGCAGGCGGAGGCGCCTGCGGTTCCAGTGACGGTCGCAGTTGTGCAAAGCAAAGACATCACCCACTGGGAGCAATTTTCCGGCAGGCTCGAAGCTGTCGAGCGTGTTCAGGTCCGCTCCCGCGTTGCTGGCCAGATTCAAGCGGTTCACTTCCGTGAAGGCGCACTGGTAAAGGCTGGTGATCTGCTCTTCACCATCGATCCAGCTCCCTACCAGGCAGCGGTTGCGGGTGCGGAGGCACAGGTTGCCTCGGCGGACGCAAAGATCGGCCTTGCTAAAACCGAACTGGAGCGCGGTCGGCGACTTTCCGACAACCGCACCATTTCGCAAAGCGATCTTGATCAACGCCAAAGCAATGTGGCGGAGGCCGAAGCGCAACTGCGGGCCGCCCGCGCAGCACTGACGACGGCACAGCTCGATCTCAGCTACACGGAGTTGCGCGCACCGATTTCAGGACGCGTCGGCAAGCTTGATGTGACGGTCGGCAATCTGGTTGCCGCCGGCTCCGCATCCCCTGCTCTCACCACGCTTGTGTCTGTCGATCCTATCTATGCAAGCTTCAATGCCAGCGAGGAGATCGTCGCCAAGGCGCTGTCGCAACTGCCTACCTCTAACGGGGCACTTCAGGCGCTGGAGCAGATCCCCGTTGAAGTCGGCACGCTCGCCGATGAGGGCACGCCCATCAAGGGTACCCTGCATCTGATCGACAATCAGGTAGACGGTGCGAGCGGCACCATCGGCGTCCGCGCGGTATTCGCCAACACCAATGGGCATCTCATTCCCGGTCAGTTCGTTCGCGTCCGACTGGGCGAGCCGAAGTCGGAAAAGCGCATCGTGATCACCGACCGCGCGATTGGCACCGATCAGGACAAGAAGTTCGTTTTTGTCGTCGATAAGGACAACAAGGTGAACTACCGCCAGATCAAACCCGGCCCATCGGCCGAGGGAATGCGTGTCGTCGAAAGCGGCCTTGAGGTCGGAGACAAGATCGTCGTCAGCGGCTTGCAGCGCATCCGCCCCGGTGCGGTCGTGACTCCGCAGACCGACGACAAGCTCGCCGCAGCCCACTAATTGATCCGACGGGCCCTCCTCGGCCCGTCCTATTCCCAATCGATGCAGAAAGATCCCTGCCGGTGGCGACACGCGACCGGGGTGGTCTCCCGCGTTCAGAATTCACCCGGAGAGGGCTAACCCATGAACATCTCCAGATTTTTCGTAGACCGGCCAGTTTTTGCTGGCGTCCTATCGGTTCTTATCGTCGTGGCAGGCCTGATTGGCATGCGCGCCTTGCCGATTTCCGAGTATCCGGAAGTCGTGCCACCTTCCATCGTCGTTCGTGCCACCTATCCCGGTGCCAACCCGAAGGTCATTGCCGAGACGGTGGCGACACCGCTCGAGGAACAGATCAACGGCGTAGAGAACATGCTCTACATGTCCAGCCAGGCGACCTCCGACGGTGTCATGACGCTGACTGTCACCTTCAAGCTGGGGACCGATCCGGACAAAGCGCAGCAGCTGGTGCAGAACCGCGTTTCGCAAGCCGAGCCGCGTCTTCCCGCTGAAGTCAGAAGCCTCGGCGTTTCCACCGTCAAGAGTTCTCCTGACTTGATGATGGTCGTGCATCTCGTCTCTCCTGGCAATCGGTACGACCTCACCTACCTGCGCAACTACGCCGTCCTCAACATCAAGGACCGACTGGCGCGCATCGAGGGTGTGGGCCAGGTACAGATCTTCGGTGCCGGCGATTACTCCATGCGTATCTGGATCGACCCGCAGAAGGCCGCCGAGCACGACCTTGCCGCAAGCGATATCAGCAACGCTATTCGCGAACAGAACGTACAGGCGGCAGCCGGCACGATCGGTGCTTCGCCAAGCCCGAACGGCGTCGATCTGCAGCTCAACGTCAACGCACAAGGTCGGCTTTCCACTCCGGAAGAATTCGGCAACATCATCGTCAAAAGCGGCTCGAATGGCGAGATCACCCGCCTGCGTGACGTGGCGCGTGTCGAACTCGGCGCAGCCGATTACGCCTTGCGCTCGTTGCTTGACGGCGAATCTGCGGTGGCTATCCCGGTCTTCCAGGCTCCCGGTTCGAACGCCATCACCATTTCAGACCAGGTCGCTGCGACCATGCAGGACCTGCAGAAAGCGATGCCCGATGGCGTGAAATACGAAATCGTCTACGACACCACCGAGTTTGTCCGTGCCTCGATCGACAAGGTCATTGACACGCTGCTGGAAGCCATCGCTCTCGTCGTCATCGTCGTTATCCTCTTCCTCCAGACATGGCGCGCCTCGATCATCCCGCTGATTGCCGTTCCAGTGTCGATCATCGGTACATTCGCCGTCATGTATGTCTTCGGCTTTTCCATCAATGCGCTCAGCCTGTTCGGGCTTGTGCTGGCGATCGGCATCGTCGTGGATGACGCGATCGTCGTTGTCGAAAATGTCGAGCGCAACATCGAGAACGGTCTTTCTCCGCGTGAGGCGACCTATCGCGCCATGAAGGAAGTCTCGGGTCCGATCATTGCGATCGCCCTGGTACTCGTGGCCGTCTTTGTGCCGCTTGCTTTCATCTCGGGCCTCTCGGGACAGTTCTACCGTCAGTTTGCATTGACGATCGCGATTTCGACGGTCATCTCGGCCATTAACTCGCTGACATTGTCTCCTGCACTGGCAGCCCTGCTTCTGAAGGATCACCACGCACCGAAGGATTGGCTGACCCGCGGCATGGACAAGGTGCTGGGTGGCTTCTTCAGGGGTTTCAACCGCGCCTTCGGAGCAGCCTCGAACGGGTATGGCAAGGGCGTCGGCGGATTGCTCAATCGTAAGAGCATAGTCATGGTCGTCTATATGCTGCTCGCAGGCGCAACCTATGCCATGTTTAATGCGGTGCCCGGCGGCTTCGTGCCTGCGCAGGACAAGCAGTATCTGATCGGCTTTGCCCAGTTGCCGGATGCTGCAAGTCTCGACCGGACGGAAGACGTCATCAAGCGCATGAGTGATATTGCCATGCAGCAGCCAGGCGTCGAACATGCAATCGCGTTTCCGGGTCTCTCCATCAATGGCTTCACCAACAGCTCGAACGCGGGCGTCGTTTTCGTCGCCTTGAGCCCATTTGAAGAGCGCACAACACCGGAGCTTTCTGGCGGCGCTATTGCTATGGCGCTCAACCAGAAATTCGGCGCGGTGCAAGATGCCTTCATCGCCATGTTCCCGCCACCGCCCGTCAACGGACTTGGCACCACAGGCGGCTTCAAAATGCAGATCGAAGACCGCGCAGGCTTCGGTTACCAGACGCTCGACGAGGTCACCAAGGCCTTCCTCGGCAAAGCCTATCAGACGCCCGAACTGGCTGGCCTGTTCTCAAGCTTCCAGATCAATGTGCCGCAGCTCTACGCCGATCTCGATCGTGCCAAGGCAGAGCAACTGGGTGTCTCGGTAACGGACGTGTTCGAGACGCTGCAGATCTATCTTGGCTCTCTTTACGTGAACGACTTCAACGCCTTCGGTCGCACCTACAGCGTGCGTGTGCAGGCCGATGCCAAGTTCCGCTCCCAGGCGGAAGATATCGGTCAGTTGAAAGTTCGCTCATCGAATGGACAGATGATACCCCTGTCCGCATTGTTGAAGGTGAATGCCACGACCGGCCCGGAGCGCACAACGCGGTACAATGGCTTCCTGTCGGCTGATATCAATGGCGGCCCAGCGCCCGGCTTCTCTTCCGGCGAAGCCCAGGCAGCCATAGAACGCATTGCCAGTGAGACCTTGCCATCGGGCATCTCTTTTGAGTGGACGGATTTGACCTATCAGCAGATCCTTGCCGGAAGCTCAGGTTTGCTGGTGTTCCCGTTGGCGCTGCTGCTGGTCTATCTGGTTTTGGCCGCACAGTATGAGAGCCTCACTCTGCCGCTCGCGATCATCATGATCGTGCCGATGGGCGTGCTCGCCGCCATGACCGGCGTCTGGCTGACGGGCGGAGACAACAACATCTTCACCCAGATCGGCCTCATCGTCCTTGTCGGGCTATCGGCGAAGAATGCCATCCTGATCGTGGAGTTCGCACGGGAACTGGAGTTCGAAGGCCGCTCACCGGTTGCCGCGGCCATCGAAGCCAGCCGCCTTCGCCTGCGTCCGATCCTGATGACATCGCTTGCCTTCATCATGGGCGTGGTGCCGCTGGTCATCTCTACGGGTGCGGGAGCCGAGATGCGTGCCGCCATGGGCGTCGCAGTCTTCTCAGGCATGATCGGGGTCACGATCTTCGGCATCTTCATGACGCCGGTCTTTTATGTGCTCGTTCGCAAACTCTCCGGCAACCGCCCGCTGATTCAGCACAAGCAAGAGCCTGCAAACACCGACTACAAAATGAGCGAAGCGGTGTGACGGCGATCACAATATCGTCAAACCAGAAGCCCCGAGGACGATTGTCTTCGGGGCTTCTCTACATCGTCTGGAGTGTTCCACGCCTAAGCCAGTGGCCCATTGATCTTCTCAGCCCTTGGTTTTGCACAACCCGCGAAAACCAACTGTCATAATTTCGTTGCACGTTCACTTGTTTTCGTTTTCTATATGACACGCTTCGAATGAAGCGAGTTGCCGCTGGTTCTGGGAGGTTCCGGCGCAAAAAAATCCTGGACAGCTTGTTGCTGGACCATGCGTAAAACTAGGGAGGCATCATGTCCACGAAACGTCTCGCTGCATCCGCGGCGGCATTTGCTATTTCGCTTTCTTTTGGCACCTCTGCCTTTGCCGCGACCGAGCTGCAATGGTGGCACGCCATGACCGGTGCGAACAACGAGGTGGTCGATCAGCTCGCCAAGGAGTTCAATGAGAGCCAGAGCGAGTACAAGATCACACCGGTGTTCAAGGGCACCTATCCGGAAACCCTTAATGCGGGGATCGCAGCCTTCCGGTCGAAGCAGCCTCCAGCCATCATTCAGGTTTTCGATGCTGGCTCTGGTGTCATGATGGGTGCAGAAGGCGCCATCATGCCGGTCGCCGATGTTCTCAAGAAGGGTGGATTCGAGTTTAACAAGGCCGACTATCTGGCAGGCATCGTTGCCTATTATTCCAAGCCGGATGGCACAATGCTGTCCTTCCCGTACAACTCGTCTTCGCCGATCCTCTACTACAATAAGGATGCCTTCAAGAAAGCCGGCCTCGACACGGAGAACCCTCCAAAGACCTGGCCCGCAGTTTTCGAAGCGGCTCGCAAGATCAAGGAAAGCGGTGCGGCACCCTGTGGCTTCACCTCGACCTGGCTGACCTGGATCCAGACCGAGAACTTCGCCGCCTGGAACAATGTTTCTTACGGCACGAATGAAAACGGCCTCGGTGGCGGCAAGGTGGAGTTGAAGATCAACGCGCCGCTCTTTGTCGAGCATTTCCAGTCGATCGCCGATATGGCCAAGGACGGGACGTTCCGTTACGGCGGTCGCACGTCCGAAGCGAAACAGCTTTTCCTGTCGGGTGAATGCGCAATCCTGACCGAGTCTTCCGGCGGTCTTGGCGACATCGTAAAGTCGGGAATGAATTACGGCATCGGACAGCTTCCCTATTACGAAGGTCACGGACCACAGAACACCATTCCAGGCGGCGCGAGCCTCTGGGTCTTTGGCGGAAAGACGGATGAAGAATATAAGGGCATTGCCCAGTTCTTCCACTTCCTGTCGCAAACGCCGATCCAGGCACGCCTGCATCAGGTTTCCGGATATCTGCCTGTAACCAATGCCGCTTACGAAGCCACGAAGGCTTCCGGCTTCTACGAAAAGAATCCGGCGCGTGAAACGCCGATCCTTCAGATGATGGGCAAGGCACCGACGGAAAACTCCAAGGGTGTTCGCCTGCCAAACCTGCCACAGGTCCGCGACATCATGAACGAGCAGTTCGAAGCCATGCTGGCTGGTAAGCAGGATGCCAAGACGACGCTGAACCAGATCGTCGAGCGCGGCAATGCAGCCATCGCGGCTGCCTCCAAGTAATCACCATAAGCTGAAGCCGCTGCCCGCATCTCTGGATGCGGGCAATGCTTTTTCCCTGGCCGGCTGAGGAGCATCACCCTTGCACACGGTTCACTTCCCGAACAAAATCCTGCCCTACCTCCTGTTGGCACCCCAGATCATCCTGACGGCGATTTTCTTCTTCTGGCCCGCAAGCCAGGCGATCTATCAATCGGTGCTGCAGGAAGATGCATTCGGGCTTAAAACGACGTTCGTCGGTCTCGCCAATTTTTCCGATACACTTTCGGACCCGAATTATCTCCACGCGCTTCAGGTCACGATCGTCTTCAGTGCGTTGACGGCCCTGGTTTCCATGGCCGTAGCATTGCTGCTTGCAACGGCCGCCGACAAGGTCGTGCGCGGACAGACCTTTTATCGCACGCTGCTTATCTGGCCTTATGCCGTGGCACCAGCGGTTGCCGGCATGCTGTGGCTCTTCATGTTCAACCCTGCCATGGGAACGCTCGCCTATCTGCTACGCTCGACCGGCTTCCAGTGGGACCCGTTGCTTAAGGGAGACCAGGCAATGGCGCTGATTGTCGTCGCAGCCGCCTGGAAGCAGATCAGCTACAATTTCCTCTTCTTCGTGGCCGGTCTTCAGGCAATCCCTAAATCGCTCATTGAGGCCGCAGCCATCGACGGTGCTCGTGGGAGCCGGCGCTTCTGGACCATCATCTTCCCGCTTCTGGCCCCCACCACCTTCTTCCTCTTGGTGGTCAATACCGTCTACGCCTTTTTCGACACGTTCGGCATCATCCATGCCGTAACCGGAGGCGGTCCCGCCAAGGCGACCGAAACGCTGGTCTACAAGGTCTACAATGATGGCTTCGTCAATTTGAACCTTGGCTCATCCGCGGCCCAGTCCGTGATCCTGATGATCATCGTGATCGGCCTGACTGCCTTCCAGTTCCGCTTCGTCGAGAAGCGGGTCCATTACGGATGAGGACCGGACATGATTGAAAAACGCCCCATCGCAAATGGCATTGGCCATCTCATCCTCATCATCGGCATCATCATTGTCGCCTTCCCGATCTACTACACGTTCATTGCTTCCTCGATGACGTCGCAAGACATCATCCGCCCGCCCATGTCGCTGCTCCCGGGCGGACATCTGATAGAAAATTATCGGGAAGCCGTGGCGGGTGGTGTCGAACGTGTGGTCGGCGTCAGTCTTGAACGCCTGCTCTTCAACTCCTTCGTTGTGGCAATGGCGATTGCCGTCGGCAAGATCATCATCTCGTTCCTCTCCGCTTTCGCCATCGTCTTTTTCCGCTTCCGCTTCCGGATGTTCTTCTTCTGGATGATCTTCATCACGCTGATGCTGCCAGTCGAAGTACGCATCCTGCCAACCTATAAGGTGATCGTTGATCTCGGTTTGATCGACACCTATGCAGGCCTGACCCTGCCTCTGATGGCGTCAGCGACGGCAACCTTCCTGTTTCGGCAGTTCTTCTTGACCATCCCGGGAGAACTGGTCGAAGCAGCGCGCATCGATAATGCCGGACCCTTCCGCTTCATGAAGGACATCCTTCTTCCGCTCTCGACCACCAACATTGCAGCACTCTTCGTGATCCTGTTCATTTATGGCTGGACCCAATATCTCTGGCCACTTCTGGTCACGAACGATGCCAAGATGAACACGATCATCATCGGCCTGCGCCGCATGGTCGATTTCACTGACGCCTCCACCCCCTGGAACTACGTCATGGTAACCGCGATCCTCGCTATCATCCCACCTATCATCGTCGTTGTTTTGATGCAGCGATGGTTCGTTAAAGGTCTTGTGGAGACAGAAAAGTAATGGCCCAGATTGTTTTGAACGATGTCCGCAAGATGTATGGCAATGTCGAAGCCATCAAAGGCGTGTCGCTGCAGATCGCCGATGGGGAACTGGTTGTCCTTGTGGGCCCATCCGGCTGCGGCAAGTCCACCTTGCTTCGCATGATCGCAGGCCTTGAGAGCATCTCAGGCGGTGAAATCTCCATCGGCAATCGGGTGGTCAACGACTTGGAGCCGTCAGAGCGCGATATCGCCATGGTGTTCCAGAACTACGCGCTCTACCCGCATATGACGGTGCGGCAGAACCTTGCTTACGGGTTGAAGAACCGCAATACGCCGAAAGACGAGATCGATCGCCGTATCGAGCAGGCAGCCAAGGCGCTCGAGATCGAGCAGTTCCTTGAGCGCAAGCCGAGGCAACTGTCCGGCGGCCAGCGCCAGCGCGTGGCGATGGGCCGCGCCATCGTGCGCGAACCCGCCGCATATCTCTTCGACGAGCCTCTATCGAACCTCGATGCCAAGCTTCGCGTCCAGATGCGTGTCGAGATCAAGCGGCTCCAGCGCTCGCTTGCAACGACAAGCGTCTATGTCACGCATGATCAGATGGAAGCGATGACGCTGGCCGACAGGCTCGTGGTCCTGAATGCAGGGCGCATCGAACAGGTCGGCACGCCGATCGAACTCTATGAGCGTCCGGCAACGACCTTTGTCGCGACCTTTATCGGCTCGCCGTCGATGAACCTGCTGGCGATCCGGACATCGTCCGGCAATTGGTCGATGACGCAGACCGCGGCAATTCCGGCCACAGCAGCCACTCTCGGCATCCGTCCGGAAGACCTCCACCTGATCGCAGACGCTCACCAGGACGAGGCTTTTACCGCCTCCGTCAAGGTTGCTGCGGTGGAACTGGTCGGCGCGGAAAGCTACGTGCATGGCATATTGGCAGATGGCAGCGCCATCGTGTTTCGTGTGGCCGGACGCTCGCGCATCGAGATGGACGACGTCGTGCAGATCGGCGCAAAGGCGGCAGATTTGCACTTCTTCAACGCCAGCGGCGCTCGTATCGACTGACGTCAAGAATGAAGCGGGACCTCCAAAGGTCCCGCTTCAAGCATTCGATAGACCGACACGCCGACTAAAGACCGAAGCGCTCGACCTCACGGCGTATGTCCTCGATTCCCAACCCGGATCCGAGCAGCATCGCCAGAAGAACGCGTGCCTTCTGCGAACTGAGATCCCCTGCAAAGATAACGCCGCCTTCCGCAAGCGTTTTGCCGCCACCATTCCCATAGATCGGCTTGACGCGACCACGTTGGCATCGGCTCGTCATGATGACCGGAACACCGCTCTTGACGAGATCGATAGCGGCAGCCGTGACGGTAGGTGTGGCGTTGCCACGGCCAAAGCCCTCGATCACGATGCCACGCATTCCCTCCGAGGCGGCGAAGCGCAGGAACCTGTCGCTTGTGCCGATTCCGAGCTTGACGATCTCGATATCCGTCTCGACACGTGTCGCAGGAATTTTGCCCGGGCCCACCGGGCGCCGGTGCACGATGACCAAGTCACCATCGACTTCACCCAGCTTCCCATGTTCGGCAGAGATGAACGTGTCGGTGCGAGAGGTGTGGGACTTCGTCACGTCGCGGGCTGCATGAAACTCCTGCTCGAAACACAAAAGGACTCCCAGACCGCGGGCGGTCTCAGATGCAGCGATGCGAACCGCGTCGGCAATGTTGCGTGGACCATCGCCATCCGGTTCATCGGCAGCGCGCTGCGCACCGGTAAAGACGACCGGCTTCTCGCTATCGATGAGAAGATCGGCCATATAGGCGCTCTCCTCCATTGTGTCGGTTCCGTGCGTGACGACGACACCGTCGATCTTGGGGTCGGCGAGATGGTCTCTTATCCTGCAGGCGAGAGCAAAGGCGTCTTCGAGCGAGAGTGCGAAGCTCCCCACCGTCATGAATTCATCGACCACCAGCTCGACACCGGTGAGACGGCTTCCCAACGACGCCCGAAGCTCGCTTGCGCCAAGCTTCGCCGTCACATGGCCTGTGCTCGCATTTTTCTGCGAGGCAATCGTACCGCCCGTGGTGATGAGGCAAACAGTTTTCGTCATGATCTTTCCCCTAAATCTTTACGTCAGCTAACTTGGTCTGACCAAGATTGTCAAATGGCGAAGAATTGGGCACCAACTGCCTATTCTTTGACGTTGACGGCCTGACCGAAATCCGATCTTCTGTATTGAATGGAACTCTTGGTCAGACCAAGATGGAGCGCACACTTGGTTGAGACAGCGATCGGGAAAAAAGCAGAAGCGGGAAGCGCAGGCGGAAGCGCTGTCGCGGCAACGGTGAGAGCACTCGCCTCGATGATCGCTGAAGGCCACTGGTCGCAGGGTTCCGCGCTGCCACCGCAGCGGGAGCTTGCAAGGCTGCTCGACATCAGCAGAGCGACGCTTCGTGAGGCCATCTCCGTTTTGTTGACCACAGGCAAAATCAAAGCTCAAGACAATGGTCGCGGTTTCGTTATCGCCGATGGCAGCGACGAGAGGAACGGTGCCTGGCCAAAAGCCGCACCCTATTCTCTTCGCGAGGTGTACCAGTTGCGGCATGTCGTCGAGAGTTATGCTGCGCAACTTGCTGCGATGTCTCGCACGGAGCACGATCTTGCCGCCCTGAGCAACACGCTAGCCGCATTTCGCCGCGCGGCACAGGACGCAGATCTGAGCGGTTACGTGGAGGCAGATACCGAGTTTCACCGCCAGATCCTGGCGATCTCCGGCAACCGCCTCCTCGTCGATATGCATCGGACATTCGCCGGCGTCATGCAGGAGAGCCAGCGCATGCCGGTCCTGCACCCTGGCGATCTTTGGCCTGCGGTCAAGGAGCATGAGTTGATCCTGGAGGCGATCGAACGCGGCGATCCAGACGGTGCGCTTTATTATATGCGCAAACATATCAGCATGGGGGGCAGCCGCTCGGGCCTCCCTCCAACCGAACTGCCCTGAATTCAATCAGGCCGACCCGGCCATTACAGAAGGAAGCGATCATGGCGAAGGAAATTTTGGTGTCCTATGGTGTCGACGTCGATGCCGTCGCGGGCTGGCTTGGCTCTTACGGTGGCGAAGACAGCCCCTGCGATATTTCCCGTGGCGTCTTTGCAGGCAAGGTCGGCTCTGTGCGTTTGCTCCGTCTCTTCGAAAAGTGGGGCATCAAGACCACCTGGTTCATTCCCGGGCACTCGATCGAGACATTCTGGGATGAGATGAAGCAGGTTGCCGATGCCGGTCACGAAATCGGCATGCATGGCTATAGCCATGAAAACCCGATTGCCATGACGCCCGAACAGGAAGAAGCGATCTTCGACAAATGCGTCGATCTCATCACCAAGCTTTCCGGCAAGCCGCCGCGCGGTTATGTGGCCCCCTGGTGGGAGTTCGGCTCCAAGACCAACGAATTGCTGAAGCAAAAAGGTATTCTTTACGATCACTCCCTGATGCACAACGACCACCACCCCTATTACGTCACCGTCGGTGACGATTGGACGAAGATTGATTATTCCAAGCATCCGTCGCACTGGATGAAACCCTTTACCCAAGGTCCCGAAACCGACCTGATCGAAATCCCTGCGTCCTGGAACCTCGACGACCTCCCGCCGATGATGTTCATCAAGGCCGCGCCCAATAGCCACGGCTTCGTCAACCCGCGCGACCTCGAGCAAATGTGGATCGACCAGTTCGAGTGGGTCTATGAAAATTATGACTATGCCGTCTTCCCGCTTACCATCCACCCGGATGTTTCCGGCAAACCGCACGTCCTCAAGATGCACGAGCGCATCTTCGACCACATCCGTCAGTTTGAGGGCGTGAAGTTCGTCACCATGGAAGAAATCGCCGCTGACTTTGCCAAGCGTTACCCGCGCAGCGGCACGGCGCGTCCGCAATCATAAGTCTCAAGGCATAAGGGAGAAAGCGAATGTGCGGCCTGTGCGGTGCGCTTGGCGCGGCGGATCATTGGAGCAGCGGCGGCAAAGGCGTTGCGTCGATGACGCCTGCCGCCGAGCGCTACCGTCAGGCCAGCGCCGTCAATGCAGTCCTCACTCATTTTGGCCTGCGGTTGAAGGTCTGGAATGATCGGTATGTTCTCACCGGCCGCACGGGAAAAAGTGCCGTCGTAGACCATCTGGGCCAATTGTGGCCATTGGCTGAGGCTTTTGCCGGCGAGGTGATCGACCCTCTCGATCCAACGCTTCTGTCGAAAATGCGGGAGGCGTGATGCCATCTGGCGCTCAACCACCCATCGTCGTCAACGTCCTCACCGGCTTTCTGGGCTCAGGCAAGACGACCCTGCTTAACGCGTTGCTGTCGGGTCCCGATCTTTCCAACACCGCCGTGATCATCAACGAATTCGGCAGCATCGGCCTCGATCACCTGCTGGTTGAGACAATCGAGGACGACACTGTCCTTCTGCAGAGTGGGTGCATCTGCTGCACAATCCGCGGCGATCTCAAGCAGGCGATCCTGTCGCTCTTCGAAAAGCGCAAGTCAGGTCGTATAGGGTCTTTCACCCGGCTCATCATCGAGACAACAGGACTTGCCGACCCGGCCCCGATCGTCGCCACGCTGACGGCTGATCTGATGTTGAAATATCATTTTTCGATGGGCAACATCGTCACCGTCGTCGAGGTTCCGAATGGCCAACACAACATTGAGACCTATACCGAAAGCGCGCGGCAGGTCGCCGTCGCCGATCGACTTGTCATCACCAAGACGGACATTGCCGAGCCCGATGCGATAGCGGCGCTCATCGCCAAGCTGTCGACCATGAATCCGACGGCCAGCATTGAAATCAGTGATCCTGCCAATCCTGCTGCGAGCCTGATCCTGACGGAGGACATCCACGACCTTTCAGCCCGGCCAGCCGAAGCAAGGCGTTGGGTCGCAGCGGAGCGCTACCATGACCATGCGCATGCACCGTTTCAGGACGTCAACGCGCATGGGGCGATCCGCGCCATATCCCTAACCACGCCCAACGCCGTCTCATGGCCGCGGTTTTCGACATGGCTCTCGTTGCTGGTCAACAGGCATGGCGAGAAGCTCCTGCGCGTCAAGGGCATCATCGGCGTCGACGGACATGAGACGCCGGTGGTGATCCACGGCGTTCAACATCTCATCCACCAGCCCGTCCACATGGCCGCCTGGCCAGCAGAGGACCGCATAAGCGTTCTCGTCTTTATTGTCGATGGCGACATCGGGGATATCGCCCAATCCTTTGCCGCCTTCGTCGAGGCCGATCCGCTTGCAGTCTCAACCTCTCCGAAGCAGGCGGAACGATAGCCACGCCTCGCCCATCGAGCGCCAAGCGCGCGGCTTCGCTGCGGATCAGCTTCGCAAAACCACCGATCAAACAGCCAGGAAACCACCGTCGATCGGCAAAATGGCACCGGTTATCATCTTGCTGTCGTCAGAGAGCAGGAGTGCGATGCTCTCTGCCACTTCCTCCGCTTCAGCGAAGCGATTAAGCGGATGGCGAACCATCATCGGCTGGCTCTTCACCGGATCGTTCCATGCTTCCGCAGCAAGTTCGGTCAGCGTGATGGTGGGGGCGACCGCGTTGACGCGGATGCCATGGGGACCAAGCTCCTTGGCGAGCACGCGTGTCGCGCCCTCAAGCCCCGCCTTGGAGGCCGCGTAGCAAAGGTGATCCTGAAACCCGCGGTGACCGGCAATCGACGTGATGTTGACGATCGCACCACCACCGCCATTTGCGACGCGTGCCCGGGCAAACTCCTGGCAGGTGATGATGGCGGCGCGCAGATTGATGCCGAGCACAGCTTCATAGCCTGCATCGGTCATATTCAATACGCTTTCCAACACATTGATCCCGGCGCTGTTGATCAGAAAATCGCAGGTGCCTGCCTCTGCCATCGCAGCACGAGTGGCGACGGCATCGGCGAGATCGGCGCGGATCGAACGTCCGCCAATTTCGGCTTTCAAGCTGTCGAGATCGGACTGCGTCCGGCTGATCGCCACGACCTCTGCACCGCGTGCCGCCATGAGGCGGGCACAGGCGCGTCCAATCCCTTTGCCAGCTCCGGTGATGATGACGGACTTTCCAGAAAACTGCATGGTATCCTCGCGTAATGCGGCCGCGTTGGCCTGCTGATCTTTGACTTCGACGGTATTCAGGAATGGGTATTGGAGCGAATGGCGCGGGCTGCATTCTGCAGCGCCAGGAACGCTTCGTAGCGCACGTCATGCACCTCGCGAAACGCGGCCTCTGGCGAGGCAAGGTTTTTAACCCGAGACATCTTCGGCATGGCCGACGAAAGATCCGGGAAAGTTCCTGCCGCAACTGCGCCAAGCATAGCCGAACCAAGAAGAACCGGCTCTTCGCATTCCGTCAACTCGACGGGCATGCCGGTTGCGTCAGCCAGCAATTGCTGGGCAAGCGGATGGGCACCGGCGCCGCCGCTGACGCTGATGGTTTCCACCGGGGCACCGTGTCGGGCCTGCGTCTCGATGATCTGGCGAAGCCCGTATCCGAGGCCAAGAAGTCCAGCGACATAAAGCGCAACTAGCGAATCCACCCCTGTCTCCATACCGTAACCAGCGATGACCGCGCGCGCGTGAGGATCGGCGAACGGTGCGCGGTTACCGAGAAATTCCGGCACCACATGAAAATCCCTGGCGATATCCGCTGCGGCAGAAGCCGACGTAGCTAAGCTCAACGCGCGATCGGCGAGCCAGACCGGCAAGGCCTTGCCCTCATTGTTTGCGCGCTCTTTCGCCTCCGTAAACGCCGGGTGCAGTTGCACCAGATAATCGATGGCAGCACCTGCGGCGGACTGCCCGCCCTCATTCAACCAGGCGCCTGGAACCATGGCAGAATAATACGGACCCCAGACACCTGGTACAAAAGCAGGTTCGGCGGTGGTCGTCATGGTGCAGGATGAGGTGCCAAACACATAACCGAGGCATCGCGAGGCGTCTCCGCCTGCCGCGACCGTCCCCACCCCGCCAGCATGCGCGTCGATCAGACCGGCGGCGACAGCGGTGCCGGGGCGTAACCCCATTGCCTTCGCGGACTCATCCGTCAGCCCGGCGCCGAGCGCAGTGCCTGGATGGACGACGTTTTGACCAATGCGACGGAAGCCCTGCTCCGCCAAGTCCCCGAGACCGATGGCATTGAAATAATCAGCGTCCCACCGATCCTCATGGGCAATATAGGTCCATTTGCAGGTCACGGTGCAGGCAGAGCGGTCGAGCGATCCGGTGGCCTTCCATGTCAGGAAATCCGTCAGATCGAAAAAGTGCGCGGCGCGGGCGTAAACACGAGGGCTGTTTTCCTTAAGCCATAGGAGCTTGGGCGTCTGCATCTCTGGCGAAATGCGCCCGCCGACATATTGCAAGACGGCGTGGTTGCCGGCATTGATCCGCTCAGCCTGTCCAACCGCGCGGTGGTCCATCCAAACGATGATGTCCCGCTCAGGATGGTCGGGGGCGCCAACCGGAAGCGTCTCACCGTCCGGACCGCAGACCACAAGCGAACACGTTGCATCGAAACCGAGACCCGTCACGTCTACCGGATCGATACCGGCTCGCGAAACGCTTTCCCGGACGCTCTCGCAAACCGCTTGCCACACCTCACCGCTTGTTTGCTCGGCAATACCGCCATCTTGCCGGTGCATTGAGATCGGCCGTTTGGCCGTTGCGAGAAGCTTACCTTCCACATCGAAGACACCTGCCCGAGCAGATCCGGTGCCGACATCGACGCCAATCAGGTAGGAAGCCATTTGCAATACTCCTCGAGCGGATCACACAACACATGATAGAAGCGGCTGAACCCATTGATGTGACAGCCGCCACTCGATTATCAGACGCGATCAAAGTTGGTCGGCAGAACCAGCATGTCGCGGATGGTGACGGTGCGCTTGCGCGTCAGCATGTAGACAATAGCATCGGCCACTTCGCTTGCGTCGATGAGGCTACCCGATTCCTTGGCCTTGCGGAGGTTTTCCTCCGGCCAGTCTGCCAACAGCGCGGAGACAACCGGACCGGGCGAGACCTGGGCGACACGTACGCCGTGCGGGATCATCTGGCGGCGCATGCCCTGGACGAAGCTGGTAATCGCCCACTTGGAACCGGAATAGACAGGCTCCCAATAGGTGGGGAAGTGTCCGGCAATCGAGCAGGTAACGATGATATCGCCAGTCTTGCGCTCCGACATGTGCGGCACGACGGCGTGGACATTCTTCATGACGGCGTTGACGTTGAGGTTCAGCATCTTGTCGATGGCTTCCGGTGTGGTCTCCGTCAGGTCACCGCCGATGTAAGTCCCGGCATTGCAATAGAGAATGTCGATGTGATCGACCTTTGCCAGGATTTCGGGGATCATGGCGTTGCAGCTGTCGGTATCCAGAAGATTGGTGACCTGCGCAATGGCACGCTCGCCAAGCTTTGCGACAAGCTCATTCAAGGCCTTCTCGTTCCAGTCGACCATGACCACGGTGGCGCCCTGCTCCAAGAGCGCCTCGGTGGTAGCAAGCCCGATACCGGAGGCGGCACCGGTGATGACCGCGATTTTGCCTTGCAGCAATTCAGACATTTAGTTCTCCTGCGTTATGGAAAGGTTGTCGGCTGACCTAGCGCCACTCGCGCCCGATGTAGATGGCCAGCAGAATGATGAAGCCCTTGATGACGTCCTGCAGATAGGGGTTGATGCCCATCAGGTTGAGGCCGTTATTAAGAATGCCAAGCAGCACGGCGCCGATCAGCGTGCCGAGGATGAGCCCGCGGCCACCGGCGATCGCCGTCCCCCCAAGCACCACCGCAGCGATCGCATCCAGCTCGAAACCAACGCCGGCATTGGGCTGACCGCTCATCAGGCGACCGGTCAGAATGAGTGCGGCAAGGGCGGCGGTGACACCTGAAATGCCATAGACGGCGAGCTTGACGCGCTGCGTTTTCACTCCCGAAAGCCGGGCTGCGAGCTCGTTGCCGCCAAGGGCGTAGACGTGACGGCCAAAGGCGGTTCGCTGGAGAAGGACCCAGGCGATGGCGTAGATGACGACCATGATGACAACGGGGACTGGAACGACACCGATGCGACCGACACCGAACCAGGAAATCCAGCTCGGAATGCCGCTGACCGGATACCCTCCGGAATAGATGAGGCCAAGACCACGCGCCATTCCCATTGTCGCCAGCGTGACGATGATGGCTGGCATTTTTCCCCAGGCGACGAGTGCGCCATTGAATATGCCGATACCGAGCCCAATGAAGAGTCCGGCAGGCAGCGCGATCGAAGCCGGCAATCCGGTATTGACCATCAATCCCGCCGAGAGCGTTCCCACAAGCGCCATGACCGCGCCGACGGACAAGTCGATGCCGCCGGTCAGGATGACGAAAGTCATGCCGACGGCAAGGATGCCAACGACGGACACCTGCCGAAGCACGTTCATGATGTTGTTGACGCTGAAGAAATTGTCGCTCGCAAGACCCATCAGGATCGAGACGACGATCAGACCTGCGAGCGGCAATGCCAGCGGCGAATGCAGCAGGCCGCTCAGTTTGAAGCCGCCCGTCTTCGCGGCAACGCCGGTGTTAGCATCAAGCGACATGTTCAACTCTCCCGGTGGTAGCGTTTGTCATTATTGTTTCGGAATTGATATCTTCGCCCTGAAGCGTGGCGACGATGCCGCCGGAGCGGAAGACGCAGACCCTGTCGGACATGCCGATCACCTCGGGCAGTTCCGACGAGATCATGATGATGGAGTGGCCGCTCGCGGCGAATGCCCGCATCAGCGCGTAGATCTCGGCTTTTGCGCCAACGTCGATGCCGCGCGTAGGCTCGTCGAAGATCAGCACCCGCATGTCATGGTTCAACCAGCGGGCAATCACGATCTTCTGCTGATTGCCACCGGATAGGGTGTCAACGCGGGCATAGGGTCCCTGCGCCTTGACCTGCACCTGCGCCATTGCTTTCTTCGTGTGCTCCAGTTCCTTCTTCAGGTCGAGGAACCAGTGGGCTTTCCGATATTTGCGGTAGTTGTTCAGCGAAATATTTTGAAGGATGGAGAAGCTGGTAATCAGCCCCTCCTCCTTTCGGCTTTCCGGCAGCAGACCGATTCCGCGGATCAGCGCATCATCAGGACCGGAAAACCGTGTTTCCGAGCCATCAAGTTTTATTCTGCGCCGTGAAGCCGAGTGCGCGCCAAGCATGGCGAGCACCGTTTCCGAGCGACCCGAGCCAACCAGCCCCGCGAAGCCGAGGATCTCTCCCTTGCGCAGTGAAAACCGCGAGACAGGCCCGCCCTTCTTCAGCTGGAGTTCTTCAACATCGATCACCACCTCGGCCGACGGATCAAGCTTCGGCTTTTGCGGGAAACTCGCCTCGATGCGTCGGCCCACCATCATTTCAACCAGGCGGTCATTGTCCACCTCGGATGTCATGCAAGACCCGATGAGCTCGCCGTCACGCAGAACGGTGATGCGGTCACAGATTTCGAAAATTTCCTCGAGATGGTGCGAAATGAAGATGATCGCCACACCCTGACGACGCAGCTCTCGCATGACATTGAACAGGTGCTCGGTCTCGGACGGAGTGAGCGTTGCCGTCGGCTCGTCGAGCACCAGAATGCGCGCATCCAGAGAAAGCGCCTTTGCAATTTCGACGAATTGCTGCTGGGCGACCGAGAGCCGATTGACCGGCACGTCGAGTGGAACATCCACCACCAAGCGGCTCATGATCTCGGCAGCCCGCTTGCGCATGGCGCCCTTGTTCAAAAGGCGAAGCGGCCCGCGGATCTCACGGGCAAGGAACATGTTCTCTACGGCGTTGAGATAGGGGATCAGGCTGAATTCCTGAAAGACGATGCCAATCCCGGAAGCAATCGCCTCGTCATAATTGGCGAATTGCCGCTCTCTTCCGTCGATGCGGATCCTCCCGTCGGAGGGCTGCAAAATGCCGCAGAGAATTTTCATCAAGGTCGACTTGCCGGCACCGTTTTCGCCGAGAAGCGCGTGCACCTCACCGGGGCGTGCCTGGAGGTCGACGCCGCGCAGGACCTCGATTTTGCCGAAGCTTTTTCTTATTCCGTTCAGTTCGAGCACTCTACCCTCCTCAATGGTCGGGATTTAGAGCGCCGTGCGTCTTTCAGGACGCACAAAGGACGCTCTAATGTCTTTAGATCCAAGCGTCCCGCCCCCGCCTAAGCGGGGACGGAGCCTGGGAGGAGTTATTACCAGCTGAATTCGCTGGCGTTCTTGCTGTCCACGACCATGACGTCGATCGGCACTTCCTTCGGCACAACGCGTGCACCCCATTTCTGAGCAAGCGCCATGGCAAGTCCAACGCGGACCTGGTCACGTGGGAACTGCGCCGTCGTTTCGATGAAAGGCGTACCGTCGGCGATGGCCTTCACCGCTTCGGGAGCGCCGTCCACGGAGGTCAGCTTGATGTCCTTGCCGGAGCCCTGGATCGCCGAAAGCGCACCCATGGCACCGCCATCATTCACGGAGAAGATACCCACGAGGTTCGGGTGCGACTGGATCATGTTCTCGACCACGCCAAGAGCAACGGAGCGATCCTGACGACCGTTCTGCGTGTCGACGAGCTTGATGTCCTTGAATTCCGCCAGTGCGGCCTTGCAGCCTTCGACGCGTTGGAGGATCGGCACGACCGGAATACCGTCGAGGATCGCAACCTCGCCCTTGCCGCCAACGGCTTCACCGAGATGTTTGCAGGACATGTAGCCCGCATCGCGGTTCTTCGAACCCACGAAGGTGTCGACCGGACCGTTTGCATTGGCATCGACAGCGACGACGATGACACCTGCGGCTTTGGCTGCATGAACGGCGGCTTCTATGCCCGCGCTGTCGGTTGGGTTCAGAAGAAGGATGTCGATCTTCTGCTGAAGCATATCTTCGACGTCGGAAATCTGCTTTGCAACATCATGGCCGGCGTCGGTTACGACGACATCGGCTCCGATGCTCGCTGCGGCTTCCTTCAGCGCTTCCTGCATGGACACGAAGTAAGGGTTGTTCAACTCCTGAAACGTCATGCCGATCTTCAGCTTTTCCTGTGCCAGAGCCGGAGCGGCCATCAGTGCGAGGGCGGCTGTCGCCATCAGAAACTTTGACTTCATTTTCATATTACTCTTCCTCCCGTTGGAATTTGGGCAGCAACTACCCGTTTCCGGACAGTCGTCTGTCCGAATTGATGAAATCTGCGATGTGCCGGTGGGTTATTCCGCCATGACTGCCGCCTTTTGGGCCGCGAATATGGTTCGGAACCTCGACGGCGACATTCCCTTCAGTTTCAGGAAATGCCGGTTGAAATTCGAAAGGTTGGAGAAGCCCACGTCGTAGCAGACTTCGGCAACCTTGACGTCCTGATCCGCCAGCAGCATCTGACAGGCGAGATCGATCCTGAGTTGATTGCGGTAACGCACGAGCGTCGTGCCTGTGTGGCGCTTGAAGGCGCGTGAAAACGTGCTGGGGCTCTGGCCGACGATCTCAGCCAGATCAATTTCATCCACCTGCGCGGTCAGATGCTGGCGCAGATGCGACAGGGCGCGATTGATGCCGCTATCGCCAGTGCCTGCCAAGTCCAGCTCATAGCTGAGACTGGCCAGAACCTCGGGAGATGGCGCTTTGACCAGAAGGTCAAGAATTTCCCAGAAGAGCGCGAGGCGCGTAAGCCCCTGCGCTTCGATCAACCTTTCGATCAAAGGCCGGACGCGATTGCTCGTCTCATCGTCAAACAGAATTCCGCGGCGGCTGCGTTCCAGCAGACTGCGGACCGGTTCCATCTCCGACATGCATGCACTGGCTTCTTCTATGAACGCTTCCGGAAACTGGATCACGAGAGAGCGCGTCGGAACGATTTCCTCGGGCTCTATCTCGCTGATCCAGTTCTGGGGGAGATTGGGGCCGGTCATGATCAGCTGGCCGGGGTCGAAGCGTCCGACAAAGTCGCCGATATAGAAGGTGCCGGACGTGGCCACGACGAGGTGGATTTCGTATTCGGGGTGGTAATGCCAGCGAACCGTACGGAACGGGTAGCCATGCCGCCAAGCAGCGAAAGACTCGCCCTTGCGAATGTGGACCAGTTCCAGATCGGGCTGCATCATGGCTCCTCCCTCACGCACGTCCGCCTCAAGTCGAAACGAGACCATTCCTCTCATGGCTCGTCCCAGGCGTTGAGATGGAGCATAGGCGCGGCCGGAGCTATTACTCCACCTCACGCCGTAGAAATTGCTGATACTTTTTTGACTGCTCTATGCTGAAAAAGGAATAGCAGTGCATTGAACCTAACAATGAACACCAATCCTACACCGATTTTAGCCAACAACTTCGCGTGATATGTTCACAAGCCGTGCAACGGCACGATGAAAGGCTAAAATTTTCGCGTTTCCAGAGGCGGCTACACTGGCGCATGGCTTATACTTTTTCGCGCATCCGGTGATGGATAATCATCAGAAAAGCATCGGCGGTAAAATGCCGGACTATCATCGGAGGCCCCTATACGCGCGTCGTGCACCTGTCATCAGTCAGAGTGGACAGGCTGTGACACAGTCCTCATAGTGTGACCAAATCGTTTTGCGGTGGACCCACATGGGCTCGCGGGGTGTCGCGTCCCACTGCCATTGGTCGTCGTGGCAATTAGAAGGATAGGACAAATGCAACCGAGACTTCTCAGCCGAACTTTTCTAGCCCTTACACTCTGCACCTCCGTGGCCTCGGCACAACAGGCGTCCGACACCGTTGCCCCGGAAAAAGCGACGGCGGTTGCAACGGCTCAACGCGTGGAAGCCAAAAGCTTTATGGTCGCGGCGGCCAATCCGCTCGCGGCTGAGGCGGGGCGTGATGTGATTGCCAATGGCGGGAACGCGATTGATGCAATGGTTGCGGTGCAGACCGTGCTCGGTCTTGTCGAACCGCAGAGTTCCGGTCTCGGCGGCGGTGCGTTTCTCGTCTACTACGACGCAAAAAGCGGGAAGCTGACCACCTTCGATGGCCGGGAGACGGCACCCATGGAGGCCACCCCGACACTCTTTCTCGACGCGAAAGGCCAGCCCCTGAAGTTCATGGACGCCGTGGTGGGCGGCCGCTCGGTTGGTGCACCTGGAACCGTCCGCCTTCTCGAGGACGTCCACAAACGCTTCGGCAAAGCGGAATGGGCAAACCTCCTGAAGCCGGCCGAGACCCTGGCAACACAAGGCTTCCGGGTATCGCCACGCCTCGCCTCCCTGGTTGCCTCCGAGGGTGACCGGTTGAAGACCTACAAGGAGACCACGTCCTATTTCTTCGATAGCTCGGGCGCGGCTTTGAAGGCAGGCACCGTGTTAAAAAATCCATCATACGCAGACACGCTTGCGCTTCTCGCGAAAGATGGTGCTGACGCATTCTACAAGGGGAAAATTGCGGAGGACATCGTCAAGACCGTGCGGGAAGCCACCGGCAATCCCGGCGTACTTTCGCTCGCCGACCTTTCCAATTATCGTATCATCGAGCGAGAGCCGGTCTGCTTCACCTATCGCGCTCTCGATGTCTGCGGCATGGGCCCGCCGTCGTCAGGAGCAGTCGCCGTCAGCCAAATCCTCGGCCTCTCGGAGAATTTCGATCTCAAGGCTTTGGGGCCACAGAATGTGGAAAGCTGGCGCATTATCGGCGATGCCCAACGTCTTGCCTTTGCCGACCGTGAACGTTACGTGGCCGATCCAAACTTCGTGCCGTTGCCGATCAAGGGCCTGCTCGACAAATCCTATCTGGGTGAGCGCGCAAGGCTGCTGGATGGTGACAAGGCCTTGAGCAAGGATGCGGTCAAAGCCGGTGAACCTGGGTGGGACCACGCGCTCCTCTTCGGCCGGGATGCGGCACTGGAATTGCCGTCCACCAGCCACTTCGTCATCGTCGACAAGGAAGGCAACGTCGTTTCCATGACGACAACGATCGAAAACGGATTTGGCTCGCGTCTGATGACCAACGGCTTTCTCCTCAACAATGAGTTGACGGACTTTTCCTTCAAGACCCATGACGGCGGCCTGCCGATTGCCAATCGGGTCGAGCCTGGAAAGCGGCCGCGCTCATCGATGGCACCAACCATCGTGATGAAGGACGGAAGACCACTGCTCGCCATCGGCTCGCCAGGTGGCAGCCAGATCATCGGATATGTGGCGCAGGCGCTGATTGCCTATATCGACTGGGGTATGCCCGTTGAGGAGATCGTGGCCCAGCCGCATCTCATCAATCGCTTCGGGACCTACGATATCGAGGCCGGTACCAAGGCGGAAGACATGGCTGAACCTCTCAAATCACTCGGGTACGACGTGAAGCCGGGCGAGATGAATTCCGGCTTGCACGCCATCGAGATCACCGGCAAAGGCTTGATTGGCAGCGCCGATCCACGCAGAGAAGGCGTTGCCGTAGGGGAATAAGAGCGACCTCGAAGGCTCATTTCGATTGGCCAAAAGCACCAATGGGAAACTGAGACGCACTTTTTCTGCCATGCCTCAGCCAATTGAGCGAAGGGTGCGCTCAGCACCGATCGCTCTTGCTGGTCATCCGATATTGGGCTCAGATCAGATCGCGGTCAAAGCGCTCGTCCCACTGGCGCGTCTTGACCAGCGTTCCATTCTCGAATGCTGACAACTCTCCGGCCAGGTAGAATGTGTTCTCGTCCGAGCGCATTTCTGTCCGGCTTTCGATTTTTATCTGCCAGCCGTCACGCCCCATTTCATAGGTTTGGGTCAGCACGTATTTCGCCGATAGCGGGTCGTCGTCCTTGACGGTCAATTCGCGGCGAAGACTGTGACTGAGTTGAGTATCGATCTCGTCGAAGCGGATGACACCCTCGCCGAACAAGCCCCCCACGCCCTCCGTGATGTAGGTGTTGATTCCGGTTTCATGGTCCTGTTCGGTCCAGCGCCTGACGGTGCCGGCATCGACCTGCGTCATCGGAGTCGACGGCCCGTGAGCGGGTGAATCGAAACGCACTTTCGTCTCATGTGATGGCGCACGAACAGGGAGCTCAAGTCTGCTCTCCGCCACGGAGATGCTGAGCGTCGCATTGTGTGGTGACGTCCAGACCATTGGCCAATAGGCGGTTGCGATGGCGAGTTGAACGCGATGACCTCTGGCAAATCGATAGCCGCAATCGTTGAGCTTGATCGCTACATCGTAAAACTTGCCCGCTTCCAATGCTTCCGGCTCTTCATGGCTATCACGATGGGTCAGGTTGAAGACCTTATAGCTTACCCGCGTCACGCGGCCATCCGGCAGAACATCGTTCAACCGCAGCGATATTTGTGCTACCGGGCAATCTGCAGCAACGCGAAGGCGGACCGAAGGTGCACCCAACACATCGAGATCCTGTTCCAGTATCTCGGTTTCGAAAACGAGCGCGCCCCCATTATCAAGCCGCTGGTCTGTCGGGTGTTCGCCTGGGCAACCCGTTGCCATCCATTCGCCACCTGCTTTTCCGTGGCTCTGCGGAGAACGGATTTGCAGGATCGCTGCCTGCGATGCGTTTCCGCCAAGGCGACGATCAGCGCCAAGATCGAACTGCTTTGCAGTTATCTCAGGCGATGGCCATTCTGCTTCACCAACCCACCGACCCTCCGTCGTGGTGCGCGTGCCTGTGGGTTCGATCGTGTCACAGACAAACGCACGCAGCATGGGCTCGTCCATGACGCCGGTCTCTTCACCCTTGAGCCACTGATACCACCAGCGGGTTGCCTCCTGAAGGAAGCCGATGGCAGGACCTGGAACACCATCCTGAGGGTAAATGTGCCCCCAGGGGCCGATGATCCCGCGACGTGGAACTTGAAGGTTTTCCAATAGTCGGGACACCGGATTGGTATAGCTGTCGGCCCATGCCCCGATTGCCAGCACCGGGCACTCAATGGCGCTCCAGTCTTCACAAACGGATCCGTGTTTCCAATAGTCGTCATAACGCTGATGTTCGAGCCAAAGAGCGGGGAAGAAAGGGAGCTTGTCGAGCCGTTCCAGCCACTGCTCTCTCCACACGTCGCCGACGATCTTTGGATCAAGAGGCCGGCTCTGGTAGGCCAGCATGATTGTGCCCCACCACAAATTATCATTGAGCAGCAAACCGCCCATGTAATGGATGTCGTCCGTATAACGATTATCTGTCGAGTAGGCGGTGATGATCGCCTTCAGCGCGGGAGGTCTGCGCGCTGCCACCTGCAAACTGTTGAAGCCGCCCCAGCTTTTTCCCATCATCCCAACGTTGCCGCTGCACCAGGCTTGGCGGGAAATCCAGTCAATCACTTCAAGCGCGTCATCCTGCTCCTGCTTCAGATATTCATCCGCCATATGTCCATCGGACTCGCCCGTCCCGCGCATATCGACGCGAATGGCCGCGTAGCCCTGGCTTGCGAAATAGCCATGCATCGGCTCGTCGCGCCCACGAGTACCGTCGCGCTTGCGGTAGGGAATATATTCAAGGATTGCCGGGACCGGCGATTGTTCCGCGTCTTCCGGCAACCAGAGCCGCGCCCCAAGGCGCGTACCATCGCTCAAGGGAATCCAGATGTGTTCTTGGACATGCACTGTCATTTCAAATATTCCAGTCAGATTAGGCGCCGTACCGGGACTCCAGTAGCGACGACAGGATTTTGAACGGCGATCCGAGATCGCCATCGTCCTCAAGCGGCGGGGATTGCGCGTTTTGCCAGCACCCCATCAAGCCAGTCTCGTCGCAGTTCCGGCACTGAGGTAATGAGCTGCTCGGTGTAGGGCTTGTAAGGCGGGGCAAAAACATCTGCGGTTATGCCCGTTTCAACGATCACGCCATGCTGCATCACCATCGTCCGGTCCGCCAGTCTGCGAACGACACCCAGATCATGGGTTATGAACAGATAGGAGACAGACAATTCATCCTGCAACGAGCGCAGCAATCGCAAGATCTCTTCTGCCACGAGGGGGTCGAGCGCAGACGTGACCTCATCGCAGATGATGAGATCGGGACGCGCTGCAAGAGCGCGGGCGATACAGACGCGCTGCTTCTGACCGCCCGAAAGCGCCTTTGGAAGTCGCTCGGCAAAGTCTCGCGGTAGTCCGACAAGATCGAGCAACCGTCCGACCTCAGAAGCGCGCTGATCGTCTTTCATGTTGAAATAAAATGACATGGGACGACTGATGATGTCGCCAACCGTCTGTCGCGGATTGAGGGCCACATCCGGTAGCTGATAGACGAGTTGTATACGGCGCAGCTCTTCCCGGCTGCGCTTCTTGTAGCTATCGGCCAGCCTGTGTCCGGCGAGTGAGATCACTCCCGACGAATGAGGCGGTAGACCCGCGATGACGCGTGCGAGCGTGGACTTGCCCGACCCGGATTCGCCGACAATGGCGAGAGTCTCACCGCGGCGCAGCGTCAGATCGACATTGTCCAATACCTTTTTGCGCCCGTAATGAGCGGTCACGTCACGCACATCCAGCAAGACCTCGCCACTTTCGTGGTGAAGCCCTTGCCCCGCCATGCTCGTTTCGCGTTCCGAGACGAGACGCTTGGTGTATTCTTCCTGAGGATGCTCGAGGATCTGCTCGGCGCTCCCCTCCTCTACCCGCTTTCCATGGCGCAAGACCGTGATGCTATCGGCCACCTGCGCCACCACCGCCAGGTCGTGCGTGATATAAAGGGCTGCAGTCTTGTACCGCTGGATAAGATCGCGCAGCAGTGCGAGAACCTCGATCTGCGTCGTGACGTCCAGAGCCGTGGTCGGCTCATCCAGCACGAGGATGTCTGGGCGGCATGACATCGCCATGGCAACCATGGCGCGCTGCAACTGACCACCGGAAACCTGATGCGGGTAGCGACTGCCGAAATTGCGAAAATCCGGCAGTTGCAGCGCCTCAAGCAGCTCCAACATCCAGGCTTGTGCCTCCTGCCGGTTCATGATGCCGTGATAGAGAGGCCCCTCGATGATCTGATCGCCGATTTTCATCGCCGGATTGAAAGCCGCAGCAGCACTCTGTGCGACATAGGCGATACGCGCGCCACGCACCGCCTCACGTCCAGCGCGGCCGATCTTCATCAAAGAGATTCCATCGACGACGATCTCGCCGTCAACGATGCGGCAGCCATTTCGACCGTAGCCCATGGCGGCGAGGCCTATCGTGGATTTCCCCGCCCCCGATTCACCAATGAGGCCTTTGACCTCACCGCGTGACAGGTCGAGATCAATGCCATCGACCAGAATGGTGCCGTTGGGAGCTGCGACCTTAAGGCCACGGATTTGAAGGACCTTGTCTTCGCTCATCGATCCGCTCCTTGAATAGCGCTACGTCCCGCCAGCAACCAGTCGACCACAAGATTGATGCCGATGGTCAGGATGGCGATTGCGGCAGCGGGATAAAGCGGCGCATAAAGGCCGTAAAGAATAGCCTGCTGATTATCTTTCACCATACCGCCCCAGTCTGCGAAAGGCGGCTGAATACCGAGGCCAAGAAACGACAGGCCGGCAACGAAGAGAAAGGTGAAGCAGAAACGCAGACCGAATTCCGCAATAAGCGGCGGCAGCGCATTCGGCAGGATTTCCTTGAAAACCAGCCACAACAGACCTTCGCCCCGCAGACGTGCGGTTTCGGCATATTCGAGAACATTGATCCCTTGCGCAACGATGCGTGCCAGACGAAACACGCGTGTCGAGTCCAGGAGAGCGATGGTGACGATGAGAACCGGAATTGACGATCCCAACGCTTGCAAGACGACCAAGGCCGAGATCAACACCGGAATACACATGACGGTATCAACGATGCGCGAGAGGATGGTGTCGAGCCAGCCGCCGAAAATAGCGGCGATGAAACCAAGCGTGATGCCGATGGTAAACGACAACAAAGATGCGGCGAGCGAAACGCCGATGGACATCTGCGCGCCAGCGAGAATGCGCGACAGCATGTCCCGGCCATTCTGATCGAGACCGAACCAGTGGGCAGCCGAAGGCGGATCGAAGGGCGATCCAACGATCTCCTCCTGCCCGAAAGGCGCGATATGGGGGCCGGCCAAGAACAGGATAATGTTGAGTGAAATGATGAACAGACCGATCCATGCCGTCGGTGAAACAGTACGCAGGAATTTCATCGGGCATGCCTCAGGCGCGGATTGAGCGCGATGGCCGTAACGTCGGCAATAATGTTCAAGATGACGTAGGCGGTGCCAAACACGAGCGCCGCCGCTTGCACCAGCGGTAGATCGCGTTTCGAAACGGCATCGACCATGAAGCGACCAAGCCCGTTGTAATTAAACACCGCCTCGACCAGAACGACGCCGGTAATCAGGTAGGCGATATTGAAGGATACGACATTGACGATCGGTGCCGCGGCATTGGGAAGCGCGTGGCGGAGAACGGCGCGCTTCGTGCGTAGACCCTTCAGATAAGCGGTCTCCACATAGGCCTGATCCATGACGGCTAGGACCGCCGTCCGGGTCATTCGCAGCATCTGGGCAACCGTTACCAGAACAAGCGTCAGAGCCGGAAGCGTCGTCGCCTTCAGCCAGTCTGCCATGCTCATTCCCGGATATGTGTCCGCAAGGCTCGGCAGGAGATTGTATTGCACGGAAACGAACAGGATCAGTAGCAAGCCGAGGAAGTACTCGGGAAGCGACACAAAGGCGAGGGCAGCGATATTGACGGCCCGGTCGAAGACAGTGCCTCTCCAGATCGCGCTTAACAGCCCCAGGAGAACGGCAACCGGCACGGAGATCACGGCAGCGTAGAACGCAAGTGCCATCGTGTTCCAGAACCGTGGCCACAGAAGATCCGCGACGGGCTGACGGTTGGCGAGAGAATTGCCCAGGTCACCGGTTACAAACCCGCCGAGCCAGGCAAAATATCGATGCAGTAGCGGTTGGTCGAGACCGAGGTCCGTGCGCAGCACTGCTAGAGACTCGGGCGTTGCATTCTGTCCGAGTATTGCCGACGCCACGTCACCGGGAAGAAGCTGCGTGCCGGCGAAAATAAGCGCCGACACGAGCAGTAGCGTCAGAATACCCAAAGCAATGCGCTTCAGGATAAGAATAGTCATTACGCGTCCAACCATACCTTTTCAGCGAGACGAGCACCCATGAAGTTGAACATGGGGTGCGTGGTGACGCCTTTGAGCTTTTTGGAGGTGGCGTCGAGATAATCGCCGAACATCGGGATCATTGCGCCGCCCTCGTTCGAGATCAGCGCCTGAAGCTCGGCATAGATTTCCTTGCGCTTGGCATCGTCCAGAAGTGCGCGGGCTTCAATCAGCTTCTTGTCGAAGGTCTCGTTTTTCCAGTGCGTATCGTTCTGTGCCGAGGTGGACTGGTACGCAATGGTCAGCATCTGGTCGGCAGTCGGACGTCCGCCCCAATAGGACATGCAGAACGGCGCCTTCATCCAGACATTGTCCCAGTATCCATCCGCTGGCTCGCGCTTGATCGACACATCGATCCCGCTCTTGGCAGCGCTGGTGCGGAAAATCGCTGCTGCGTCGACCGCGCCGGAAAAAGCAGCGTCCGAGGCCGAAATCTCGACCTTCAACGTATCGAGCCCAGCCTGCTTCAGATAGAACTTGGACTTCTCGGGGTCGTAAGGGCGCTGCGGGAGGTCGGCCGCGTAAAAGCGATCGGAACTTGGGATCGGATGATCGTTACCGAGGCGGCCATAGCCACGCAGGGCGGTCTTCAAAAGCTGCTCGCGATCGATCGCATGCTTGATTGCGAGGCGGACATTGTTGTCCTTATAAGGCGCCTGCGTGCAATCCATCAGGAATGTGAAATGCTGGCCACCAGCCGACTGGACGATGTTGAGGTTAGGGTTGCGACGCAGGAGATCGACGGTCTTGAAATCGAGCTGGTTGATCGCATGAACCTGACCCGACATCATGGCATTGGTGCGCGCAGCGATATCATTGATGACGATCACTTCGACGGCGTCGACATGCGCGGCGTTCGGCTTCCAGTAGTTGGGGTTACGCGTGAAACGCGACCGGACGCCGGGATCGTAGCTTTCGAACACGAACGGCCCCGTACCGACAGGTTTGTTGAAATCCGTCCATCCTTCGGGAACGACAAGGAAGTGGTAGTCGGAGAGAATGTAGGGAAGGTCGGCGTTGCCGCTTTCAAGGACGATCTTGATTTCGCTGTCTGAGACTTTCTCGACGCTTTTCAGCGCAGACGCGATCGAACGCGCTGCAGAGGTGGTCTCGCCGCGGTGGAGATTGATCGAGTAAATCACATCTTCGACCGTCAGCGCCTTGCCGTTATGGAAGGTCACCCCTTGGCGCAGCTTAAACACCCACTCCTTGGCACCCGGCTGCGCTTCCCAGCTTTCGAGCAATTCTGGAACCGCGTGATTGTTGGCGTCGATCTCGACAAGACCATTCATGATCATGAAGGCCTGATTGACGGGAACCCAGTCCTTCAAGATGCGCGGATCGAGATTGTCTGTCGTGCTACCGCCGCCGATACCAAGTTTCAGCACGCCCCCTTTCTTCGGCGTTTGAGCGTCTTGGGCGCTGGCCTGTGTGATGAAGCCAGCAGAAAGCGCCGTCAGACCGGCAGCGCCAATGAGGAAGCTACGTCGGTCGAGCGAAAAGGAAGATGGGGAGTGTGTCATGGTGCAGTTCCCTGTTTTTATCATCGCCGTTCATGGGACGGCTCTCGGGGGCTTGGCCTATCGTACTCAGCGGTTCGGCACTAGAGACGCAGCCGTAAGCTGGGGTATGATTTTTGCGCATGGGGTCATGAAATCAAAGCGTATCCGCTTGTTTGCGAAGCGGAGTACACGAGCGTCGCCGGAATGAGCCGGCGTGGCCAGGCGTCTATAATAGGCGGTTACGGAGTGCGTATAAATGGGGCTTGCGGACATTGTTGGCCTTGCAGGAGCAATTTTCTATCTCATCGCATATGCCCTGCTGCAATTGCGCATTCTGAGCGTTGAAGACGGTCGCTACACCATTCTCAACATCCTAGGCGGCGTTCTCCTGATCTATTCGCTGATATGGAATTTCAATCTTGGCTCCCTGATTTCGCAGGTGGCGTGGCTGATATTCACTTTGATCGGTTACGCACGCTTCATGCTGGATCGTCGGCGCAGAGCGCGTGTGGTGCAAGCGTAACGAAAATCAGCGCGCTGTCGCCTTGTTGTTTGCAATCAGCCAGTCGGCCACTTCGCGCACGATCTTTCGCTGATGTCGGTCAGCAGGCCGCATGAGATAAAATCGTCCTTCGGATCGCATCGTGTGGCTATGCACCGGAACGAGGACACCGCTGTCCAGTTGATCGCGGATGAGCCATGTCCAGCCGAGCGTCGTGCCGAGACTCTGGGAGGCAGCGGCGACACACAGACCGTAATCTCCAAGTTTCCAGTGCACTGCATCCTGCGGCGGGGACATCTTTGATGATCGCCACCAATCTCCCCAATCCTGCCACTCGCGCATGGAGTCTTCAATGGAAATGAGGACCGGCGCCTTCTGCTCTTCCAGCAACAATGCGCCAGCGCCAGAGACCGGGACCACCTCTTCCTGGCCGAGCTCAGAGAGCCAAACCCCGATCGGTCTTTCTTTGCGGTAGAAGATTGCAAGATCGAATTCGTCGAGCCGCAAATGCGCAACGTCGTCGGTAACGCGCAGCCTGAGTTCAAGCCCCGCAATATCGTTCTTCAGTTTCTTGAGGCGAGGCATAAACCACTGATCGGCGATCCCTCTGGAACAGGCGATCGTGATCTGGCTGGCCCCCGTCCAGGAGCGAACACCATCCGTTACACTTGCGATATCTAGGATCAGTCGGGAGACATCAATCGAATAATTCTCACCAACCGTCGTCAATCGCACGCCTGTCGGCACCCGTTCGAACAGTTTCGAGCCGATGAATGCTTCCAGCTTGCCGATTTGGCGACTGACCGCGCTTTGGGTCAGGCCGAGTTCGACGCCTGCACGGGAAAAACTACCGAGACGCGATGCCGCTTCGAAAACAACCAGCGCTTCAAGTGGCGGCAATCTAGAAAAGGTCTGCATTTTGATCCCTGACGTTGCCGGATCAAATACATCCACAACGCGGGATCATCAACGTCGTTATTGACTTAGGCGGCAAGCTCACATGCATGAACGCATGGCTTGCCACCTAAGCTTATCGCTTCGCCTCAGCGGCCTGAAACTCGGATCGCACCGGCATCACCAAAACTGCGCTGAACGGCCTGCAGCTGGTCGGCTGCAATATCGACCGACACTTCGATCTCACCTTCGTGGGGAGCGTCGGCGCGCTTCACGTCGCCGCGTGACGATTCCGTTCCGGTGGTGTTTTCGTCGGAAGCCGACTGGATGAAGATATCTGGGCGAGCAATGCCGTGCTGCTGCACCAAATGTTCGACAGCAAGGTCGGCGGCCTCGCGGGTTTCGAATGTCGCGCGAATGGTACTGGTGGCGTTGTCGGCCATGACGGATCTCCCTGAGACATAGTGAGTAGGTCAAACTCCCCATCGGTCCGCTGGTTTCATCAACGCAACAAACTTCTGGCCGCGATGTCTTGGCGCATGCCACCACACATGCTATGTTCTTCTTTTGTTCGAAACAGCTTCTCTGGCCTCCATGAGCTTCAACGACCCCTCGCCGCTTCGCAAGATCATCCATGTGGACATGGACGCATTCTACGCGTCTGTCGAGCAGCGTGATAATCCTGATCTTCGCGGAAAGCCTCTCGCCGTGGGCGGTGCTGCGGCGCGTGGCGTCGTGGCGGCGGCGAGCTACGAGGCGCGCGCCTTTGGCGTGCATTCAGCCATGCCCTCCGTGACCGCAGCCCGAAAGTGCCCCGACCTGATTTTCGTCAGACCACGCTTCGAAGTCTACCGCGCCGTCTCGCAGCAGATCAGAGAGATATTTGCCGAATACACGTCATTGATAGAACCGCTATCGCTTGATGAAGCCTATCTGGATGTCACTGAAAATTTGAAGGACATGCCGATCGCGACTGAGATTGCGCTGGAAATCCGCGAAAAGATCAAAGAGGTGACTGGCCTCAATGCATCCGCCGGGATTTCCTATAACAAGTTTCTCGCCAAGATGGCGTCGGACCTCAACAAGCCCAACGGTCAGGCGGTAATCACGCCCAGGCGCGGGCCTGCATTCGTCGAGGGCCTCGCGGTGAAGAAGTTTCACGGCGTTGGACCGGCAACTGCGGAGAAGATGCGCAGATTGGGGATCGAAACCGGCGCCGATCTCAAGGCGCAGACCCTGCAGTTTCTGACACATCACTTCGGCAAGTCGGGGCCATATTTCTATGGCATCGCGCGTGGCATCGACGAGCGCCGGGTCCGACCCGACCGTGTGCGAAAATCAGTCGGTGCTGAAGACACTTTCATGCAGGATATTGATGACCTCAATCTGGCCACCGACGAGTTGAAGCCACTTGCCGAGAAGGTCTGGAGCTACTGCCAGGCCAAAGGTTTCAGCGGCAAGACCGTCACCGTGAAGATCAAGTACTCCGACTTCACGCAAGCGACGCGCAGCAGAAGCAGCGCTGTCCCCTTCGCCAACGGCAACGCGATCCTCGAAACCGCTGCGGGACTACTTGCGACCGTCTATCCGTTCAAACGGTCCGTTCGCTTGCTCGGAGTCACTCTTTCCTCCCTCACCAACGAGAGCATTTCAGACGACGGGGAACAACCTCAGCTCGGCTTCGATTTATGATCAATGAAAGAGCCTAGGGAAGAGCTGAAGGTGTCAGTGCACCGCATCCGCGTGATTGATCTGGAGACCGCCGGCAACGGCGCCAACGACGTTTGCGAAATCGGCTGGCAGGATGTCGCACTTTTAGAAGGGGGACGTTGGGCGCTGACGAATGAGCGCGGCGCACTCTTCGTCAATCCCGGTCGCCCGATTACGCCCGACACCATGGCCATCCATCATATTCTCGACGAGCAGGTCGCGGACGCCCCGTTTTGGAAGGAAGTGGCGCCAAGCGTCTTGCGCCCCGAGGGAGGCGTGGTGGGCTTTGCAGCCCACCGCGCAGCCTTCGAACAGAGATACTGCACGGCTCGGCTGACGGGAGGATTGCCTTGGATCTGCACGTGGAAATGTGCGCTGCGGGTTTGGCCCGAGTTGCCGCGTTTTTCCAATCAGATGTTACGCTATCTGCGCATGCCGGAAGGGCTGGTGCATGAGATTGGCCTGCCAGCACACCGCGCCATGCCAGACGCCTATGTGACCGCCCATCACCTGCGCGATATGCTGAACGCCGCCTCGCTCGAGGAGCTATTGGCTTGGAGCACCGAGCCAGGGCTGCTGCCGCGCGTGCCTGCGGGTCCGGATCGCGGCAAAGGTTGGGACCGCCTGAGCACCGAAACGCTGATGGGTTATCTTCAAGACCGGGATAGCGATGTGCGCTTCAGCGCACAAACCGAGCTGACAAGGCGCGGTGAAATGGAAACGCAGCAGGACTTTGAACCGGCGCAGGGGTCGTTGCTGTGAGCAGTCGTGAAAAGCCCCTCTCCTACCCTGACACGCCGGATGGTCGGTACTTCGTGGTCCACGGGCGCCTCTGGCGCAAAAGCGATCCCGCTCTGGATGAAGAGACCAGGATACGGTTGGTCAAGGAACTGATGGCAGCGAGGCGAGCGGTTCGGCAAGCCAAGGGCGATCGTGTAGCGCTGGCGCAAGCGAGAGCGCGGGTCGACGAAGCCAAGATCGCTCTCGGCGAGAGGGGAAAGGTATGGTGGAATGATGGGGAGCCGGATCTTAATCGGCATCTCGTGAAGAACACAGCCTACGCGGCCTGGTTTTCGCAGCTTGCCGAAGAAGACCGTGCCAACGGTAACTGAGCAGATAGGGTGTCGGCTCAATTTCTGAATGCCTCGTCAAAAGGCCCCTAGGGTTCCAGTGCCTCCGTGTCACTCCCGTCGAGCGGATCGAGTTCGGTTTCTTCATCCGCGCTCGGCGGCATCCGGCTAAGATGCCTCAAAACCGAAAAGCTCGGCCGAGCCGCATCCAGTTTCAAACCGCGTGATCATGCCATGCTACGCAGTGCCCATCGCGTGCACCTCTCGCCCAATGCAAAAGCATGTGACTATTTGTAGGGCAATATGCAAAAATTGTTCAACATGATGGACAGGATTGTTCGCCTTTGTTAGCGTCGACTTGTATTGTGGAGGAAACCAGTACGATGCTGCTCATCGGCCCAAAAAGCGACCTTGTGACCAATTTTAGCGCCTGCGCAGCCGGCGTGGACGATGCTTATGTCCTTCACCTCTGCGACACTGGCACGGTCCTTGCACCAAGAGTGTTGGTATGAGCATGACGAAGGACATTACTTTTATGGACAACAGCAAGCCGCTCCTCTCCGTCCAAGGTCTGAGCGTTGAGTTTGGCGAAAGCCGCGTCGTGGACGATCTGTCTTTTACGGTGCATGCGGGTCGGACTGTTGCAGTTGTCGGTGAATCAGGATCGGGCAAGTCGGTCACATCACTATCGACGATGCGTCTGGCAGATATGATGGGTGCGACCTATCCGACGGGGAAAATTCTATTTGAAAACAAGGATCTGTTGAGAACTTCTCAGAAGGAGATGCGGTCGATCCGCGGCAAGGAGATCGCCATGATCTTCCAGGAGCCGATGACCTCTCTCAATCCGGTTTTCACCATCGGCGACCAGATTTGCGAAGTGCTGATTTTGCATGAAAAGCTTGGCAAACAGGCTGCGATGGCACAAGCTCGCTCGCTTCTGGACATGGTGCGTCTGCCGGATGCGGCCGAACTGTTAAATCGCTATCCCCACCAGCTCTCCGGTGGCATGCGCCAGCGCGTGATGATCGCCATGGCGCTCGCTTGCCGGCCGAAACTTTTGATTGCCGACGAACCCACAACCGCACTCGATGTCACCATTCAAGCGCAGATCCTCAACATCATGCGCGACCTGCAGAAAAAGCTCGGCATGGGCATGGTCTTCATCACCCACGATATGGGCGTGGTGGCAGAGATGGCCGATGATGTCGTTGTGATGTGGAAGGGTAAAAAGGTCGAGGAAGGTCCGGTCAGGGAGGTCTTTGCCAATCCGAAACATCCTTATACGCGCGGCCTGCTCTCCGCTGTTCCCCGCCTTGGCAGCATGGAAGGCGAAGACTATCCCAAACGCTTGCCTTTGACAGTATTGCAGAATGGCGAGCCCGTCACCGTCGGGGAAGAGCGTGTCCAGGACACGGCAAAATACGATCAAAAGCCGCTTCTCTCCGTAAAAGATCTCTTCGTGCGTTTCGACATCCGCAAGAACCTGTTCGGCAAGACGACCCATCGTCTGAGTGCAGTCCAGAAGGTGAGCTTCGACATTCATGCAGGCGAAACGCTGGCGCTGGTCGGTGAATCCGGTTCCGGCAAGTCCACCATTGGACGGACCATCCAGCAATTGCAGAACGCTGTGTCCGGCGATATCTCTTTCAATGGGCGTAGCTTTTCGCAGATGTCCGCCTCCGAGCGCTTCCGCATGCGCCAGGAAGTTCAGTACATCTTCCAGGATCCTTTCGCCTCGCTTGATCCGCGCAAGACAGTCGGCTTTTCTATTGCCGAGCCCATCAACACTCACGGATTGATCAACGATAACAAGGCCGTGAAACGATGTGTTGATGAACTGCTAGAGCGCGTTGGACTAACGTCCGAACACGCCTCGCGCTATCCTCACGAGTTTTCAGGCGGCCAGCGGCAGCGTGTGTGTATCGCCCGTGCCCTCGCATCCGATCCAAAGCTGATCATTGCCGATGAAGCTCTTTCGGCGCTCGACGTCTCCATTCAGGCCCAGATCATCAATCTCTTCATGGATCTGCAGGCCGAACGCGGGCTGGCCTATCTCTTTATCAGCCATGACATGGCCGTGGTTGAGAAGATGAGCCACCGCGTGGCGGTACTCTATCTCGGTCAGATCATGGAGATGGGAAGCCGTCGCCAGGTGTTCGAAACCCCGACGCATGATTACACCCGCAGGCTGCTCTCCGCCGTGCCGGTCGCCGACCCGACTATCGAGCGTCGCATCGCCATGATCGAAGGTGAGATCCCCAATCCGGTGCGCCGCGTGGGCGACGAACCACCAATCCTTGTCCATCGGGAAATCAACCCAGGCCACTTCATCGCTCAAAGCGCCTGACCGATCCAACGTTCACACCATCTGAAGAGGAAACAGAAGATGAGAATAATCAAAAGGGGAATATCCGCTGCTGTGACATCGCTGGCTTTGGCCAGCGTTGCATTCGTGGCATCGCCCGCTCTTGCCGCCGGCAAAATGACCATTTCCAGCCCGCAGGACCCGGGTAGCTGGGACCCGATCGACACCTTTCTGGTTCAGTGGGCGGCGGTGGCCACCAACATCTTTGACGGTCTCACCTATCGCGGCCCGGATTTGAAACTGGTGCCGGGCTTGGCCGAATCCTGGGAAGAACTGGATGAAGGCAAGCGTATCCGCTTCAAGCTTCGCCAGAATGTCAAGTTCCACAACGGCGAGCCCTTTAACGCAGCCGCGGTCAAGTTCACCTTCGAGCGCCTTCTAGGCGAACAAGGTGCAAAGGGCCCACAGCGCTCCAACTATGTGTCGATCGAAAGCGTCGATGTTATTGACGACTACACCGTGGACATGAAGCTGAAGGCGCCCGATCCAGTGCTGCTGACCAAGCTGGCAGGCTACGGCGCCATGATCGTGCCACCGAAATACATCCAGGAAAAGGGCGAGGACAACTTCAACCTCAATCCTGTCGGCACCGGCGCGTTCAAGTTCGTGTCCTACGCACCGAAAAATAACATCAAGCTGGAAGCCAACCCGGATTACTGGGGCGGCGCTCCGAAGCTCTCGGAACTGGAATACCGCTTCATCGCCGAACCGGCGACCGCAGTGGCGGAACTTCAGGCTGGCCGTGTGGATCTGGTCATCCCGCCGACCATTCCAATCGGCATGATCCCTGTTATCGAAGGCGACTCCAAACTTGAGATCGTCAGCGTTCCAGGGCCCACGGTCGATGCGCTGCGTTTCAACACGCGCGACGGCGTCACAGCCGATCCGAAGGTCCGCAAGGCGATCATCATGGCGGTCGATCGCGGCACGATCGTGAAGTCGATCCTTGCCGGTCAGGCCTCGGAAATCGCCAGCTTCCAGAGTGCATTGTCCTTTGGCTACGATCCTGAACTCAAGCCGCTGCCTTACGATCCGGAAGCTGCCAAGAAGCTCTTGGCCGAAGCCGGAGTGAAGCCGGGCACGACGCTCCAGATCGACATTCGCGGCAATGACGCGACGATGAACGAAGTGGCTCAGGTCATTTCAAGCTACCTCTCGATGGTCGGCATCACCGCGACGATCAAGCCCTACGAAACCAACGTGCTGCTGAACGACATCATCCCGCAGGGCAAGACCGGCGCCATGTTCCAGCAGAAATGGGGCGGTTGGACCTTCGACTACGACAACACGGCCTACTCCATGTACCACTCCGGCGAGAAGTGGAACCCTTACGACAAGGACGAGAAGCTGGACAAGATGCTGGAATCCCAGCGCCCGCTGACCGACCGTGCCGAACGCGAAAAGATCCTCAAGGAGATCGGCAGTTACACCGCTGATCGCGCACTCGAACTTCCGCTTTACAACACCAATGCCATCTACGGCATGAACAAGCGGGTCAAGGGTTTCGTCGCACCACCGGACAACCGGTTGAAGCTCACCGACGTCACCGTCGAATAAGTCTCTCGACCCTTTGACGCATCGCCTTGCCCGTTTTGCGCGGGCAAGGCAGGACATTTCTCAAGGAAAAGCTCGTGGCCGGTTTTCTCATCAAGCGATTGCTGCAGGCGATTTTTGTCGTCATCGCCATCACCCTTCTCGTCTCCTTCGCGATCCGTCTGACGGGCGATCCCGCGGTCACCATGTTCCAGGGCGGCGGCAGCATGACGGAGGACGATCTTGCGCGCATCCGTGCAGCGCTTGGCACCGACCGGCCATTCTTCGTCCAATATTTCAGCTTCCTGAAAGGTCTCGTGACGCTTGATTTCGGACGCAGCTTTACAGGCAGTACCCCTGTTTCTCGACTGATTGCAGACGCACTCCCAGCCACACTGGCGCTCGCCTTCATCTCTATGGCTGTGTCGATCGCGCTTTCCATTCCGCTGGGGATCAAGGCTGCTACGTCACGCGGCAAGACGGCGGATCAGGTGATCCGCATCTTCTCGCTCGTCGGCCTGTCGTTTCCGAACTTCTGGCTCGCAACCATGCTGGTTCTGCTCTTCTCGATCACGCTCGGCTGGTTGCCGCCGAGCGGCATGGGGGGATTTGCAAGCTATATCATGCCGGCCGTGACAATGGGCGTCATCCTGACAGCGACCAATGTCCGGCTTGTGCGCACGGCGATGCTCGACACGTTGCGCTCGCAATATGTGATGGTGGCACGCGCCAAGGGCTTGAGCGAAAACAAGGTGCTCTACAAGCACGCGCTGCGCAACTGCGCCATTCCGCTCATCACCTATTTTGGCCTTCAGTTCGGTGGTCTGCTCGGCGGCATCGTCGTCATCGAGCGCGTCTTCAACTGGCCCGGGCTCGGTACGCTTGCCTTCGATGCGGTCGGCGCTCGTGATTATCCGGTTCTCCAGGCCGTCATCACTGTCCTGTCGCTGATGATCGTCGGCATCAACCTTCTGGTCGATATTGCCTATGGGCTTGTCGATCCGCGCATCCGCACGGAGTAAGAGACGATGGCTGCCAACACCTCGCGCCTCTCGCGCTTCAACAGTCTTGAATTCATCCTTGGCGCAACGCTGACGGTCGTGATCTGCCTTGCCGTCGTTTTCTCTGATGTCCTCTTTCCAGGTGGCGCGGAGAAAATCGATCTGATGGCGCGGCTCGCAAAGCCGTTTGCGAATGCCGCCCATCCATTCGGCACCGACCCGCTTGGCCGTGACGTGCTGGCCCGCGTCGTCGCCGGCGGCAAAATCTCACTCCTCGTTGGCTTCACCTCTGTCATCGGCGCGGTGATCTTCGGCGTGGCGGTCGGGCTTGTGGCGGGTTACTACCGCGGCTTCTGGGACATGCTGGTGATGCGCTTTGCAGACATTCAGCTCGCCATGCCCTTTATCCTGCTCGCGATCACCTTTATCGCGATTGTTGGGGGCAGCCTCACCAATACCATCATCCTGCTGATCGTTTCTCAGTGGGTGCAATATGCCCGCCTCGTGCGCGGCTCGGTGCTAACACTCAGGGAGCGCGAATTCATTCTGTCGGCCCGTGCTATCGGCGTGAAGGACTGGCGCATAATCCTCCAGCATTTGCTGCCAAACCTGATCGGTCCTGTCATCGTGCTGATGACACTGAATGTCGCCAACAACATCCTGCTCGAAAGCAGCCTCACCTTCCTCGGCCTCGGCGTCGATCCCACTATCCCAAGCTGGGGCGGCATGCTGGCGGACGGGCGTACCTATCTTCAGACCGCGTGGTGGGTCAGCGTCTTTCCAGGCTTGGCGATCCTTCTGACCGTTCTCGGTCTCAACCTCCTCGGCGACTGGCTGCGCGATAGCCTCGATCCGACCGGCAGAACCTCGAGGTAATCGCCATGAGCCCGCTTTTAAACCAGACTTTCACTCGAACGCTGGACGCTATTGTCGAGCTCGCCATTCCTGGCCAACCGCTGGAAGCCTGGACCTTCGACGACACGGAAAGCCGGAGAGAGGCGGAAAGACAGTTGCAGGAGAAGGGCGTGACTGCCCGCATTCGCAGCGCTTACAAACCTCTTCTCTTTGCCTTCTTGGAAGAGATCGACCTCGATGGTGTCGAGGCGATCGAAGTGCACTATCCGGTCCATGCCAACGCCCCGGCAAACCGCTTCCGCCTGGAGGCCTATCCGCTCGCGGCTCTGGGTGGTGAGGCGAAGATTGACTTCATTGCCCGTAACGACGATGACTTTCACTATGATGTCTCGCTGAAGCGCGGGGAGCAGATCGAGAGCGTGACCGTCCTCGCGCCGAACCGGGTGCATACGGATATCGTCGGCGAAATCAATGTCTCGCCCACAGGTTGGTTGAAGCTTGGCGGGCAGCCGGGCGAGCGACTGGCAACGGATTACGAGGAGCTCTTCGAAGCAGGCATCAAAGCCATAGCCGATCATGCCTGGGGCGATCAGGAGCCCTATTTCGAAGAGCTGAACATCCGCGTTGTTCACCCCGCGAAAGACATCTCGTTGCCGGTGGGCGATGAGGTCGTCAGCCTTCGCGAGGCGCTGCACGAGGATTTCTATTTTTCGCTTCTCGAATTTTTCCAGAAGAAGTCGGGCCGCCCATTGGGTGATCGAGGTCTGAGACCGGGACAGATCGTGCCTGAAATCGCCAAGAGCAATGGCGAAATTTCTGTCGTCATTGAGACGCGGGCGCTTACCACAGGTTTCTCCGACGGGAATGAGCAGCCGCTCGACACCGCTCAAGAGCCGATTGCGGAAAGCCAGGTGAGGAAGCTCCTGGCCAAAGTCGGCGGAGACGCTTTCGAAGCACGGTCCCGTTCCGGACGCATCCTTTCTGCCCGCTACAAATCCGGCGACGATGCCGCGGTGATGATCAGCGGCGGGCAACATCCGAACGAAACGACGGGCATTGTCGGCGCTCTTCGCGCGGCCCGGAAGCTCGGCCAGAGGAAGCAGGCCCACTTTACGATATCGCCGCTGGAGAACCCCGACGGATATGCCGTGCACCAGCGTCTTCGCCTCGACAACCCGCGCCACATGCACCATGCCGCGCGTTACACCGCGCTGGGCGACGATCTCGAATATCGGACCTCCGAGAACGCGGGCACTAACCTGTTCGAGAAGGAAATCCGTTTCAAGGCTGAGAAAAGGAGCGATGCCAAGCTGCATGTGAATCTGCATGGCTATCCCTCGCATGAATGGACGCGACCGCTTTCCGGCTATGTGCCCCGCAACTTCGCCATGTGGACATTGCCGAAGGGCTTCTTCCTCATCATCCGCCATCACCCGGACTGGGAACGTCAGGCCGAAGCGTTACTGGACAGGGTGACCCGTCATCTCGGTGCTATCCCTGGGCTTCTCGATTACAACAACCGCCAGATCGCGCTCTATGAAATCCACGCTGGCGAAACCGGTTTTCGGATCATCAACGGCTTCCCCTGCCTCTCATCCGTCGATGATCGGCATACCGTCCCGATGACCCTGATCACGGAGTACCCGGACGAAACGATCTATGGCGACGATTTTATCACCGGCCATACGGCGCAGATGGAAACGGTTCTCTCGGCCTATGATGCCTGGCAGGACATCATGCGCGAACGCGCATCTGCCTGATGCAGGCAGGCGCGCCTTTCTCAGGGCGCGCCACTGAAGGTATCGATCAGAGTTTGGCGAAGCGTGCTCATCGGTTGCTCCTTCGTCGTGTCAGCGGGCATCATACCGCTGGCAAATCCCTCGGCTTCGAAGCGCGCAACAAGGTCTGCATCATCGCTGACAATATGCACCGGCACCGCGCGTGACGCACCCTGCCCCGTGATGATCGACGCCGGCTGGTGATCACCGAGGATGACGTAGACCACATCTCGGCGCTGCCTTTTCATGAACTCCCCAAGCGTCGCCAGCGAATAATCGATGGTCTGTATATATTGGCGACGCACCCGGTCTGGAACGGCCCAGACGACGGACGGCGGGTCGCCGCTGACAGCCTGGTCATTGAAGGCGGAGCCATCGCCGACCTTGCCCCAATCGATGAGCGTCGGCACCGGCGTCCAGGGCGCGTGGCTGGATATGAGCGCAATCTCGGCCATGAGCCGTTGTCCGCGCTCATGGGCAGGCTTCAGCGCCAACCGATCGAAGGCAGACATGGTGTATTGATCCGGCATCGTGACCCAGTTGAATGGCTTGCCACGATATTGAAGGCCGGATGCCGACAGGATCTGGTTGTAGCCAAAATAGTCCGCTTCCGGCCAAGCCATGGTGATCGCCGGCATGACCGCCACGCTGTGCCATCCGGCTTGAGAAAACAGCCGGTTCAAGCTCGGCTGGTGACTGATCATCAGCCGATCGTAGCGTGCCTGACTATCGACCCACAGCCCGGACAGCAAGGTGCCGTGAGCAAGCCAACTCAGACCTCCAACCGTTGGAGACGTGACCCAGCCACTGGCCGCGTGTAAGCCCGCGGCTTTGAGCTGCTGATCGATGGCACCAAGCCGCCGACCTGTGACATCGGCGTAAAGAGGATCTTCGACTGCGGACCGCCCGTAGGATTCCACGAAGACCAGAATGACATCCTTGCCCTTGACCCTTCGGAAAAGATCGCGTCCATCCGTCGGACCGAGCCCGGTCGCCAGCTCCTTTTCGAAAGCTTGCATATCCTCCGCGGAGCGGACGACGAGGCTAAGTCTGTTCGACAAATAGACAGGCGTGCGAAGATCGACCCAAGGCAAGCCGAGCCACATAAGCCCTGCCCCGCTCACAAGGATTGCCGCAAACGCCGCAGTCAAAATCCGCCGCGTCGATCCCGTTGCGCTGGCCGTCCATTTGAGCGACCTCAGAAAGATGGTTACGACAAGAAGGAAAAGCAGACCGCCGCCGATCAGCGCTGCGAGCGCTGCCGGTGTGCCGATCGTACCTGAAATCAGGTTCCAGCCATCCTTCAGCATCTTCAGATCGAGATAGGGATTGAATGGGCGCTGGAAGGCGGACTGGACGCCTATGTCAGCCAGCTTCAGGAAAAGGACGAGAAAGACAATAAAGCCGCATAAGAAAATCACGATGCGCCGCAGCCAGCCCCTGGTCAAAAGCGTGAGCAGGCCGATCAGCGCCCATTCGAGCGGTAGCCTCGTGAACGCTCCCACACCGAACGCGTCGGGGTGATCAGGCAGGTTGAAAGCGAGCAATGCAGCAAAAGAGAAAAGCAATGCGCCGATCGCGGCTTTCAAGTTAATGTGTTTGCGGCTGAACCCGATTTTCCCGTTCACTTCAATCCACTCTCAATGCAGTGCGTATCACTGAGCTGGAAAAGCAGCCAAAATGCAAAGGTCTTCCGCTTGAACAAACTGCGAATAGTCGTCTCTTTCATCACGCTTGCTTTTCTGGCGGCGATCGTCCTGAGAACAGATTTGAATGCTCTTGGACAATCGCTCTCCCGCACCTCGTGGATCGTTGTCGCAGTGTGCCTTGCGCTCGTCCAGCTGCAAATCGTTCTCTCTGCACTTCGCTGGCGTTTCACCTCCCGCCGTCTTGGGCAGGACATCGCCCCGCTGAAGGCAATACGCGAATATTATGTCGCAAGTTTTCTCAACCAGACGCTCCCTGGCGGCGTGGGTGGAGATGCGATCAGAGCGTGGCGCATGCGGGGTGACGAACCCGGCGGCTGGCGGCAACCTGCCAAGGCAGTCATATTTGAGAGACTGTCCGGACAGATCGCATTCTTCATTCTTGCGATCGTCGGCCTCAGCGTCTGGCCGTTGGTGACGCAAACGGATTTCGGCCAACAGCTGCGGCACTACCTCTTGTTCGCCGGCGCATTGCTTTTGGCCGCGATCGTCGCTCTTTATGTCGCCAAGCCCAAATGGGCCACGCAAAACGCGCTGCGTGAAGGCCTAGCCGAAGCCTTCGTGCGGCGGCAAGCCTGGATCGTGCAATCCACTACAAGTGCGGGCGTGCTTTCGACCTATGTGATCATATTCTTTATTGCCGCTGGCGCGACGGGCGCGCAACTGCCCTGGGTCGCCTGTCTGACCATTATTCCCTTCTGTCTCGTGGCAATGCTCATTCCGACAGGCTTTGGCGGCTGGGGCACGCGTGAGGCTGCGGCAATGGCGCTCTGGCCGTTGTTGGGAGCCGCACCGCTCGATGGACTGGCGGCGAGCATCACCTATGGCTGGCTGTCGCTCCTCGGCACGGCGCCCGGCGTGATCTTTCTTGCCGCGAGCGCCTTGAAGAGACGACCGAGCCACGCCTGACCACTGGCTCACCGACGATCAATGCGCGCATAGATGTCGCCCGATTTGGCATCGGCCGGCATCGCAGCAAGTTCCGTCAGCATCTGGCTTCCCGTTTTCCACACTTGCGAAACGAAGCGATGCGTCTCGCCCTCGACGCGATTGAAACGATAGTCGCCGATCGAGGCAAGCTTTGCGATCGCGTCGTTGGCAACCGACGGCATGGCGGGAATATACTCAAACGCAATCAGGTCGATGGGCTGGCTCAGGCCTGCCAGAACCGCGGCTTCGGCGCCTTCCACATCGATCTTGATGAAGGCGGGCACCCCGTATTTTTCGATGAGATCATCCAGTCGCACCATGGGCACGGTGACCTTCCCATCCCACTTGACGTGGGAGAACCCTGCATTTTTCTTGACCGCCTCGACAAAGCTGGACGAAACGCTGGTGACCGTTGGGTGACGGCTGGAGATCAGCAGATCGACGCTTCCTTGCGTTGCACCCACAGCGACACGTTCGAAGCCCTCAAGCTCTTTGCCAAGATGCTTTTCGACGAAGTCCGCAAAGAGAGGCTGAGGCTCGATTGCGACAACCCTCGCTCCGATCTCGCTCAGCGTTCGGCTGCGGCTTCCTACGTGAGCGCCGATGTCGAAGACAAGCTGTCCGGGGGAGACGAGGGAGCGGTAGAAGCGCTTCAATCCAAAGCGCCGCCACGGCTGACCGTAATAAACGACGAGAGAGCGAGCAAGACCGAGCGATGACGATAGTGTCTTGGCCATCGTCATGCGCTCACCCGGTTGCGCATGAGATACACGATGTCTGCAGTAAATGAGTAGACGAGCGCTAGGAGTGCCGCCGCCGCCAGATAGTTTGAGACTGGAGCGACCACGGCTGGAACGAGGATGAGGCACAGGATCGACACCTGCACCACACAGACGAACTTGCGCCTGATCGATGACGGAAGATCAGCGGCGAGCGCCGGAAGAAGCCAACCAGCCGCGACGAAGAAATACCGCATTAGTCCGATCAGCAGCACCCAGGCACCCGCCTTGTCCAGAAGAGCGGCAGCGACCGAGAGGATAAGGATCAGGAAGGCATCGACTTCCATATCGAAGCGAGCGCCAAGCTCGGATTCTTGACGATACCGCCGTGCGAGATACCCATCTATTCCATCAAGCGCCAGCGCCACCACAACGACACCAACGAGGATCCATAAGACCGTGTCCGCCTGCTGCAGACTTTCGAAACAGAGCACAGTTGCTGCAGTCAAACTCACGAGCGAGGCTCGAATGGCCGTCACCGTATTGGCATAGCCGAACCGCCGATGCGGATATTGCGGAAGCAGGTAGAGCACGAAGGCAAATATTGCCGAAAGGGACAGCGTTGCGGCAACAACAAAATCCCACCCCAGCGACATTTCCACACGCACCAAAACCGCGACGGCGATGGTGCCGAGCAGCAGGCAGGCGAGATTTGCCAACGTGTTTCGCACGAGAGGCCTCCGGTCTCTCAAGGTCGCGAGCGACTCGCCCTGTATTAGTGCCATTTTTATCCTCCCGGGATCATGGACTTATTCGGCTGCAACGAGCGTTTCAAGGTCCATCAGATGCCCGGCACGGACGGTCTTGGTGCGGAGGTAGTTCTGGTTCTCGGCGGTGACGGTGCCCGTTACCGGAGCGCGCGCCTCCACCTCGATACCTCCGGCACGAAGGCCGTTGATCTTGGTTGGATTGTTTGTGTAGACGGCGACCTTCTTGATGTTCATATGACCCAACATCGCAACCGCCGCTTCATAACGACGGTGGTCCTCGGAAAGGCCAAGTTCGGCGTCAGCGTCGATCGTGTCAAGGCCGAGATGCTGGTAGCCATAGGCACGCATTTTCGCGCCGATGCCAGTGCCACGACCTTCCTGGTCAAGATAAAGCAGCACGCCGCCACCCGCCTGCTTCAACAGTGCGAGACCATTGCGCAACTGATCCCCACAGTCGCATTTCAGCGAGTTGCAGAGATCACCCGTAATGCAGGACGAATGGATGCGGATCGGAACAGTGCGCGACACATCCGGATTGCCAACGACGATCGCAACCTGATCTTTTTGCGCTAGACCGCCGCGGAACACGACAAATTCGGAATCGCCGAGGTCTTTCAGTGGAACGCGCGTTCTTACCACCTTCTCGAAGCGCTGGAGCGCCATTTCTGTATTCAGCAGGCGTGACGCAGAGAGTTCGCAGCATCCGGCAAAATGCTCAGGCGAGGAAGAAACATCGGCCATGACCATAGCAGGCAGGAGAAGCGCGACACGCGCCAACTCTGCCGTCTGCGATGCAAGTTCGTCGGCTGTCGTCCAATTCTGAGGACGGTCTGCGCCAAGAACGTAGGATAGCCGCGACGCCTCCTCGAAGCTGACACCTGAGAGCGGCGTGAGCACGTCTCCACCACCCACAATGCCCAGGCGCGTTGCGCGCGGTGCAGTGAGAAGGAGAGAATGGTTGTTTTCGGTCGCCATCGCAAACTGGTGGTAAATCGAAGGCGCAACGGCATCCAGTGCAAGAACAGCGAGCCGTCGCTCGTTCGAAGAGAAGAGGATTGGGCGACCGTAGCGGAGTTCTGAAACGGCGCGCTCGACTTCAATCTCTGGGGTGGAAAACTGAAAAGCAGCATGGGTGGCAGACGACATGTGACATACTCTCCCTAGACGGTTTTTGTTTTCTACGGAGAAGATCATGGTTGGATTTCTCGCAGACACGGAATTTATTTTAGCAATCCGTACGGAACAAAACGCGTGTCTCGGCAATACGCTCCATTGGAATTCGCATTTATTAGGATCACCATTTTGGCATCAGCATCGGCCGAAGCTTTGAGTAACAAGACCACACTATGCCGGGCGCTGTGGATCGAGACGGCCAACCGTTGCGCCATCAGGCAAGAGAGTATCGAACCTCTTCAGGCAGATCAGGTTCTTGTCCGCACACTCTACAGTGGTATCAGCCGTGGTACCGAATCTCTGGTGCTTGCTGGCGAGGTGCCGCAGAGCGAGTTTGACAGAATGCGCGGCCCTCACATGGAAGGCAGCTTCTCATTTCCGGTAAAGTACGGCTATTCCACAGTCGGGAGGATTGAAGCCGGCCCGGCTGATCTGATCGGCAAGACGGTATTCTGCCTCCATCCGCATCAGGATCGTTTCGTCACCTCGAAGGACATGATCGCTGTATTGCCGGAAGCTCTCCCCCCAAAGCGTGGCGTTCTCGCAGCAAATATGGAGACGGCACTCAATATCGTCTGGGATGCCATGATCCAACCCGGTGACCGCGTCGCTGTCTTTGGCGCCGGCGTCGTAGGAACCTTGATCGCCAACCTGTCTCGCCGAATTGCGGGCACCGATACGGTATTGGTGGACACCAATACCGATCGCCGCGCGCATGCTGAGGCCATGGGCATCTCATTTGCAGAGGCTGGCACGCTCAAGGGCGAATTTGACGTACTGATCAACGCATCGGCGGCCGGAGCTGCGCTTTCCGAGGCCATTGAACATGCTGGCACCGAGGCGCGTATCATCGAGGCAAGCTGGTATGGCGACAAGATCATTTCCATTCCGCTCGGCGGCGCGTTCCACTCAAAGCGCCTGCAGTTGATAAGTTCGCAGGTCGGGGCCGTTCCTCCCTCACGGCGAGCGCGCTGGAGTTTTGGCCGACGCATGGCGAAAGCTTTGGAACTGTTGGCGGACGATAGCCTAGATCACCTCATATCCGGCGAGACAGACTTTGCTGATCTGGCCGACGACTATCCCCGTATCCTTTCATCGCAGACGACGCTCTGCCACCGCATCCGCTACTAACGAAAGAGAGACCATGTTCGCAGTCGAAGTCCGAGACCACATCATGATCGCCCACAGCCTTCCGCGTCCGGTATTCGGACCGGCACAGGGCATGCATGGCGCCACCTTCGTCGTCGATGCAGCTTTCTTCACGAAAGACGTGGACGAAGACGGTCTTGCAGTCGACATCGGGGCAGCGACGACCGTTCTCTCCGAAACCCTTAAACCCTTGAATTACCAGAACCTTGATGAGCTCGATATCTTCAAGGGCAAGGTCAGCACCACTGAAGTCATCGCAAAACATATTTTCGATCAGTTGGCTGAAGCCGTTGCCGTCAAGCGTCTTGGCCCGGGCAGCCATCGGATTTGCCGCATTCGGGTGCTGTTGCATGAATCGCATGCCGCGCGCGGCTGGTATGAGGCCGACCTTTGATATCAAGGCTGGCCTTTGCTTACCCCGGTGATCTCGAGCTGAAAACCGGGGGATACGGCTATGATCGCGAAATCATAGCAGGGCTCGAGCGGCTTGGATGGGCGATCGATCTCATTCCCCTCGGGGAGGGTTTCCCCTCCCCGTCTTCAAACGTTCTGAGAGAGGCTGAAAGGCGACTTTCTGCGCTACCTGACGGCGTGCTCGTGATGATCGACGGGCTTGCTTTTGGCGTGATGGACGAGTGGGCAAAGCGGGAGGAAACGCGTCTCAATATCGTGGCGCTCGTTCATCATCCCTTGGCGCTTGAGACCGGCGTCAGCGAGAGCGATCAAATGCGATTGCGGCACACCGAAACAAACGCGCTTGCCGCCACGCAGCATATTTTCGTCACCTCACCGATGACGGCGCGCGAATTGATCGAGAATTTTGTTGTTCCAGAATCCAAGGTTAGCGTCGCGGTGCCCGGCACAGCAAAACCGCTGCTAGGTAATAAGACACACAACAAGATCCAGCAGATCCTCTCCGTCGGCTCCCTCACGAGACGAAAGGGTCACGATGTTCTGATCGCATCGCTTGCGACGATCGTCGATCTTTCGTGGCAGGCCACGATCATCGGCAGCCCAAATCTCGACCCTTCTGTCGCATCGGCTCTGGAGGAGCAGATCAGAACTCTTGGCCTCAATGACCGCATCACGCTTGCGGGCGAATGTGAAGATCTTTCGGCTGCCTATGCCGGTGCCGATATTTTTGCCCTTGCCAGCCGGTATGAAGGCTACGGCATGGTGTTTGCGGAAGCACTCTCGTACGGCCTGCCGATCGTTGCATGCCATACGGGCGCCGTGCCGGATGTCGTCCCAAGCGATGCCGGTTTCCTGGTCCCGGTGGATGATGTCGAGGCTATGGCCTTTGCGCTGAGACGCCTCTTGATCGATCCCGACGAGCGAGCTCGCCGGGCCGAGGCTGCCGCATTCGCGGGCGCAGAGCTTCCGACCTGGACCGATACGTCCACCATCATTTCCAACAGATTGAAAGATTTGATATGAGCGGCTTTGACAAGGAATGGCTTCGCCTTCGGGAACCGGCCGATCGCGCGGCACGATCGTCCTCTCTTGTTGAGACGGTGAAAACCTACATAGAATCCCACTCTCAGCATGTCGTCATGGATATCGGTTGTGGCACCGGATCGACCTTCCGTACACTTTCACCGCTTCTGGCCGATGTGGACTGGAAGTTACTGGATTACGAGGCGGTGTTGCTTGACGAAGCAAAACGCCAGATCGGACCGCGGGACGATGTGTCGTTTCATTGCGCCGACCTGAACACGCTGGACGAGAGTTTGCTCGATCATGTCGCGGTCGTTACCGCTTCTGCTTTGTTCGACCTCTGCTCGGAGGATTTTTGCCGCCGATTTGTCGAGCGATTGGCACGCAAAAAGATCGGGCTTTATGCCGCACTCAACTACGACGGCGTCATGGAATGGTCGATCAAGCACCCTTTGGATAAAGTCGTTGTGGCCGATTTCAACGTGCATCAGCGCACGGACAAGGGTTTCGGACCCGCTCTGGGACCAGACGCCTCCGATTATCTATCGGGCTTGTGCGAGGACGCAGGATTCACCATTGAGACAGCCTCCAGCCCATGGGAGCTTGGACCGGAATCCGAGGCGCTTCAGATCGAGTTTCTTGCGGGGCTTTCCACGCCGATCCAGGAAATCGGAAACATCGACCCCACAGAGTTCAAGCAGTGGCTCGACTTTCGCCTGTCACGCGTTGGCGTAGATGGAAGCCGGTGCATCGTCGGCCACACGGATTTCCTGGCCCTTCCAAACGCTTGAATCTGCCTGCGGCTTCAGACAGCAGTCGAAAAGCACATCGCTCCCGAGGCCATAAATATCGGCCTGAGGGCGATGAGCGTTGCAAAGCTGTGCGATCGGCGGAAGCGAAATACCGCACGGGCCTGAACCAATGATAAGGGGCGCAATCGCGACATGCAGCCGGTCGACCAGTCCCGCGTCGATGAAGCGGGCAATTGTGCGCGCTCCGCCTTCGACAAGAATGCGCTTGAGGCCGCGCTCTGCGAGACAATCAAGAATGTCGCGCGGATCAAGACCGCGGCCGCTGCGCTGAAGCTTTACCACCTCGGCGCGATAAGAAGGCGCGGGGGCGTCATGTCCTTGAATGACGATCACCGGCGCACCGTCATCATTGAACAGTCCTTCCGTCCCCGTCAGTTCACCTTTGCAGTCGATGATGACACGCGTCGGGCTTGGTCCCTTGACTTCGCGCACGGAGAGGCGGGGATTGTCGTTCTGGACCGTGCCGACACCGACGATGACCGCGTCCACGAGCGCGCGGCACCGATGCAGATGCGCCAGACCATCGGGTCCGGAAATGTCGCGGGCATCGCCTGTCGGCGTTGCGACGCGCCCATCGAGCGACTGACCGACCTGCGCGATGACGAAACCGTCCCTTCCTGCTGCAATTGGACCATAGAGCATCAGCGCCGGGTCGGCTTCCTTACGGCGGAGCGTGTCCTTCCCATCGCGAATGGAAAGAAGCTTTGTCCAGAGCCTATCGGTCATGTGAAGGTTGCGCATCGACGTCCCTTTAAAGAATGCGGTAGAGTGTGGCGTCCCGGCGGATCAAATGGTGGAAGATCACAGCCAGCATGTGTAACGCGACCAACGCCAAAATGATCCACGCGCTCCATTCATGGATCGCTGAAAATGTCGGCGCGATGTCTGGAGATTTTCCGATAGGGCTCCAGATGGGCACCAGCCCGAACCACTGAAGGGGAAAGCCATGCGCATTCGTGGCAAGAAAACCCGACACCGGCATGATGATGAGGAAGAGGTAGAGCAGACCGTGAACTGAGTGGGCGGCAATCCGCTCCAGCGCCGGTCCCTCTATTGGCGGCGCCCGTCTATACAGCCTGACTCCAACCCTCAGCAACATGACCCAAAGAATGAGAAAGCCAAGGCTTTCATGGACGAGGTAGAAGTCGAGCTTCACTTCATCTTTGACGAAGCCAATCATCAGCCCGAGCGGCCATGTCAGAAAAACCAGGATGGCAACGATCCAGTGCAGCACCCTCGAAGCGACACTGTATCTTGGAACATCCGGCAGCGATCGATCACCCATCCTCATGACTCCTCCAGGATTGAGCATCATCATGCCACAACGGACGGAGCCAAGGATAGTTCTCGGCATGGATGGATATCGGTGCGGTACGTTTGCGAGGCACCGAGTAACCCCAACGTGACCCGATGTCAGGTCACGCTGTTGACCACATTCGTCGTAGCCCGATCAGGCCAGCACAAGATGTCCCGGCGAAACTTCACGATACTCCCTCTTGGGCGCGACATAGCCAACATTACGGACAGGGCTTTTCAGCTCTTCGATACCGGCATTGCGGCGAATGCCGCGGCGGGCTGGGTCTGGCACGGGCACCGCTGCCATCAGCTTTTTTGTGTAGGCGTGCTGTGGATTGGCAAAGATCTGCGTACGCGGGCCGATTTCGACGATCTCTCCAAGATACATGACCGCCACCCGGTGGCTGACGCGCTCGACAACCGCCATATCATGGCTGATGAAAAGGAATGCGATTTTGAACTGTTCCTGCAAATCCATCAGCAGATTGCAGACCTGCGCCTTGATCGACACATCAAGGGCGGAGACGCTCTCATCGGCAACGATGACTTTCGGATTGAGCGCTAGAGCGCGAGCAATCGCCACGCGTTGACGCTGACCGCCGGAAAACTCGTGCGGGTAGCGATCCATCATCGTGGAGGACAATCCGACCCGCTCCAGCAGATCAGCCGCTTTTCGACGCGCATCCGATGGTGATGCGATGCGGTGCTTGATCATCGGCTCGGCCACAGCCGAACCCACAGTCATGCGCGGATTGAGACTTGAGAACGGATCCTGGAAGATCATCTGCACGCTTCGCCGTAACGAACGCAGGTCCGTTGGGCCGAGCTTCAGCACATCGTAACCGTCGAGAGAGACTTCACCGGACTCCGGCTCCACGAGCCTAGTGATCGACCGGCCCGTTGTGGACTTCCCGCAGCCGGACTCGCCCACCAGGGAAAGCGTCTCACCTTGAAAGAGATCGAAGCTGATATTCTCGACAGCATGCACCGCACCCGTCACCCGGCCGAAGAGACCGGAGCGGATGGCAAAGCGCGTGACGAGGTTCTTGACCGAAAGGACCGGCGTCAGGCCGCCCTCAACGGTGTCCGCGACCTCGACGCTCTCGCCCACCTCTCCCGTTTGCATATCGACCTTGGGGAAGCGCAAAGGTCTGCCATGTCCATCCATCGAACCAAGTTTCGGCACTGCTGCCAGAAGCGCGCGTGTGTAGGGATGCTTTCCACGGTGAAAGATATCCGCGGTGTCACCGGTCTCGACCTGGTCGCCGCGGAACATCACGATGGTGCGATCGGCAATTTCGGCGACGACACCCATATCATGGGTGATGAAGAGGACGGCCATGCCCTCCTCTTCCTGCAAGGTTTTGATCAGGTCGAGGATTTGCCCCTGGATCGTCACGTCGAGCGCGGTGGTCGGTTCGTCGGCGATCAGAAGCTTCGGCTTCGAAGCCAGCGCCATGGCGATCATGACACGCTGGCGCATGCCGCCGGAAAATTGATGCGGATACTCGTCGAAACGACCAGCAGCATTGGGAATGCGTACCTTTTCCAGCAGCCGTATCGTTTCGTCCCTGGCTTGACCCTTGGTCATCCCCTTATGCCGGATCAGCACCTCAGAAATCTGCCGCCCGATGGTAAAGACCGGATTGAGCGATGTCATCGGCTCCTGAAAGATCATCGCAACATCATTGCCGCGCACGTGGCGCATCTCCTGCTCGGAAAGCGAGAGAATGGCCTTGCCGTTGAGTTCCACCTCACCTTCGATCCGGCTGACCAGGGGATCGAGAAGCCGCATCAGCGATAGCGAGGTAACACTTTTGCCCGAACCACTTTCACCCACAATCGCGACCGTCTCACCGGCTTTCACCTCGAAGGAAAGTCCGCGGACCACCGTCTTCCATTCGTCGTCGACCTTGAACGAGGTCGTTAGGTTTTTGACACGCAGAACTGTTTCGCTAGACGTCTGCCCATTGGCGGTCATGGCTCATCTCCCCACAGCATAGGCCTGCATCAGGCGTGGTGTTGCCGCTGCGCGCAGCAGACCATCGTGATCGCGTCGCGCTGCCGTCAGGCGGCCGACGGTCCAAGGTTCGGCGGCCGTGACGTCATGACCACGGCTGCGCAATTCGCGCAGAGTGTCGTCACCGACGCTCGTCTCGATCATGACATTGCCGGGCTGGCGGGTCCGTGGATAGAAAGACCCCGGGAAGTGCGACGTATGGAAGAGCGGCAGATCAATTGCTTCCTGCAAGTTCAGTCCAAAATGGGCATAGCGCAGGAAGAAGGACAGTTGCCACTGGTCCTGCTGGTCGCCACCAGGCGTCCCGAACGCCAATGTCGGGCGACCCTCGAAAAGTGCCAGCGACGGCGTCAATGTCGTGCGGGGACGCTTGCCTGGCGCAAGAGAGGTCGGAAGACCGGGCTTTAGCCAAAACATCTGCGCGCGGGAATTCAGGCAGAAGCCGAGGCCAGGAACGATGGGCGAGCTTTGCAGCCAGCCACCGGACGGCGTGACCGAGACCATGTTGCCTTCCCGGTCGATGACATCGATATGGACGGTGTCACCGCGCTTTTCGGTCAGATGCGACATGGTCGGCTCGTAAACCGCCCCGGTGCCTTGCATCGAGTCCAGCATGGAGAGTGTCAGATCGCGCTGGTTTTCGAAGCCATGCACAAGTCCCGGCCGCAGGTCCATCGATGCTTGGTCCGAGATAAGCTTGCGGCGCTCGTCATTGTAAGCGTCCGACAGCAAGGTCTGCACCGGCACCTGCGCAAAGTCCGGGTCTCCGTAGTAAACCTCGCGGTCAGCATAGGCGAGCTTCATCGCCTCAACGACGGTGTGGACGAAATCCGGGCCAGCCGGATCCATCTTGCCGATATCGAGGCCTTTCAACAGCGCAAGCGATTGCAAGAGTACCGGCCCCTGCCCCCACGGACCTGTCTTGGCAACCGTCCAGCCGTGATAATCATAGGTGGTCGGTGCATCGATGGTGGCCTGATAGCCCGCCATGTCATCGGCTGTCAGAACACCCTTGTGGCGCGAACCGCTGGCATCCATCACCTCAGCTCCAGCCAGATAGTCGGCAATCTTCTCAGCGACAAAGCCGCGGTAGAAAGCATCGCGTGCCGCTTCAATGCCAGCTTCACGACCAGGCTTGGATTCAGACTCCTTGACGATCCGCTTCCAGGTTTCGGCAAGAACTGGGTTCTTGAAGTTTGACAGTGGTTGCGGAACGTGACCGCCGGGCACCCACGTCTCGTAGGATGTCGGCCATTCCGTCTCGAAGAAATGCGCAAGTCCCGCAATCGAGGCGGAAACGCGCGCCAGCAGCGGATGGCCGTTTTCGAGATAATGGATGGCGGGCTCCAGCACGTCCCGGACACTCATCGTACCGTAATCGCGCAGCATCAGCATCCAGCCGTCAAAGGCGCCCGGAATAACGGTTGCCAGCAGACCGTCGCCGGGGATGATGTCGATGCCTTCGCCTCTGTAGTGCTCGATGGTTGCGCCAGCAGGGGCCGGACCCTGCGCGCAAATGACCTCAACCTTGTCCTTCTTCTTCGAATAGATCACCGCGGGCATGTCGCCGCCTGGACCATTCAGATGCGGTTCGAGAACCTGGAGGACGAAGCCTGTTGCCACGGCAGCATCGAAAGCGTTTCCGCCCTTTTCGAGAATGCTCATGCCGACCGAGGATGCGATCCAGTGCGTGGAGGTCACGACACCGAAGGTACCGAGGATTTCAGGACGAGTTGTGAATGCAGTCATAGGATCAGTCCTTCGGGATTATCAGTGTTCACGTGGATCGAGCGCATCCCGCAGGCCATCGCCCAGGAGATTGAAACCGATCACCACGAGGAAGATGGCTGCACCCGGCCAGATGGCCATCCAGGGCGCCTGAGAAAGATAGTTCTTCGCGACATTGAGCATCGAGCCCCAGCTTGCCGCCGGCGCCTGCTGTCCAAGGCCGAGGAAGGAGAGGCTGGCCTCGGCAATGATTGCGGTTGCCACCGTCAATGTCGCCTGAACGATGATAGGCGGCACGATGTTGGGAAGGATATAGCGAAGCATGATATCGTGATGACCGAGCCCGATCGAACGCGCCCCTTCGATATAGTCCTCCGTCTTGACCGCGAGCACCTGCGCACGTGTCAGCCGGATGAAGATCGGCATGGCAGAAAGACCGATTGCAATCATCGCATTGGTGAGGCTTGGGCCAAGAAAGGCGGCAAGCGCGATTGCCATGATCAGGAACGGCATTGCCAGAAAGGCTTCCGTGATGCGCGAGATCACCTGGTCGAGCCAGCCGCCGAAATAGCCGGAGATAAGACCGAGCGGCACACCGGTGATAACCGCGATGAACACGGAGACGACGCCCGCCATCAGTGAGGCCTGCGCGCCCCAGATCATACGCGAGAGGATGTCACGGCCAATATCATCCGTACCAAGCCAATGTGCCGCCGACGGCGCCTTGCGAATAGCGCTCCAGCTTGTGGCATAGGGATCGGCGATCGGCAAAACGGGTGCGAGCAGAGCGACAACTGCAAAGAACACGATGATGATGAGACCGGCGATGGCGCTCTTGTTGCGCTTCATCTTTTTCCATGCGCGATTTTGCGAGCGCTTGGCGACCGGGGCGGCTATCTGAACGGTCGCGCTCATATGGCAGCCCTCATGCGTGGATTGAGGAGAACCGTAACGACATCCGCCAGCAGGTTCATCAGGATGAAGCCTATCGCGGTGCAGAGCACCACACCTTGGACGACGGCATAATCACGCGTGAAGACTGCATCGACGATGAGCTTCCCAAAGCCTGGAATGGTGAAAATCTGCTCGGTCAAAACAGCACCGGCCAGCAATTCTCCGAAGAGCAGCGCCGACAAAGTGATGATTGGCAGGAGAGCGTTTCTGAAGGAGTGGCTGAGCACCACCTGCCAGCTGGATAGTCCCTTGGCTCTCGCGGTACGGATATAGTCGGACTTCATCACCGAGAGCATGGCAGATCGCGTGTGACGCATCAGCGTCGCGGCCAGCGCATTACCCAGAACGAAGGACGGCATGATCATGGTCTGGATCGAGCGCACGGGATCAACGAAAATAGATTCGTAGCCTGATGCCGGAAGCCATCCGAGATGCACCGACACCAGCAGGATCAGCATGATACCAAGCCAGAAATTCGGGATAGAGAGACCGGACAGCGCCACGATGTTCGAGAGATAATCGATCCACGTATTCTGTTTGACGGCAGCAAGAATGCCGATCGGCACACCGATGATCAGCGCGAAGAACATCGACATCACGGCAAGCTGGATGGTGACCGGCAGCTTCTGGCAGATCAATTCAAGAACGGGCTGATTGGTCCTCAGCGATATGCCGAAATCCCCCTGAAGCACCGATCCGAGCCAGTAGAAATACTGGTACACGACCGGGTCGTTCAATCGATACCGCTCGCGCAGGAGTTCGATGACGGCAGGATCGCGCTCCTCGCCCGCCATGGCGAGAATGGGATCGCCCGGCAGAAGCTTTTGCAGCGAGAAAACAAAAATGGAAATGATAAGCAGCGTCGGTATGGCAACCAAAAGCCGCTTGCCGATATAGATGTGCATTGGATCGATCCTTGAAACACCGGTGTGCCGGAGATTGGCGCAGGCGCTGTTGCCAGCGCCTGCGACGGAACATCAAGTGCTTATGAGCCTTTCTTCACACCGGTCAGGCGGATCATGCCATCGGATGAAGGGGTGAAGCCGGTCACCGCTTTGGAGGTCGCGTAGAGATAGGCTTGATGGCCCAGATAGATCAGCGGCAGATCGTCATCGAGGATTTTGGTCGCCGCGTCATACTTCTCCTTGCGAACCGCATCGTCAGTCGAGGCACGCGCCTCGTCGAGCAGCTTGTCCACTTCCGGATTGCAATATTTGGTGTCGTTGATGCCACCCTTGCAGGTGACGAACTGGTGGATATTGCCGTCGGGATCGGAACGACCAGACCAGTCTGAGCGTGAAAGCACGTAGTTGCCCGCCGTCTGCTCGGAAAGCAGTGTCGCAAATTCGGTTGCCTTCAGTTTCACATCGAAGCCAGCCTCCGCCACCATGGCCTGGATGACCTGCATCATCTGCGTCTGGGTGGTGTTGTTGGCATGCTGCAACTCGATTTCGTAGCGGTCGAAGCCAGCTTCCTTCATCAGCGCCTTGGCTTTTTCCACGTCGCGCGCTGGCACGGGGACGTCCTTGTTGTACCAGGGGCTGGTCGGTGGCCACGCCTGATTACCGGCCATTGCCGTTCCTTCGAAGACGACCTGGTTGATCGCCTCGCGATCGATGGCAAGCGAGAAAGCCTGACGCAGGCGCTTGTCCTTGCCGAAAGGATTGTCGGCCTTCGGACCGTTGCCGATATTGACATACATGGCCATGTAGCCGGGCCCCACGACTTCGCCATAGGTCAGCTTAGGATCGTCTTTGACCGATGCCGCATCCGAAGCAGAGATGCGTTCCGCCATGTCGAGATCACCGGCGCGCAGATTGGCCAGACGTACGGTGGTGTCCGGAATGGGCAGGAAGGTCACTTTGTCGAGGAAGATGTTGTCCTTGTTCCAATAATCGGCAAACTTTTCCAGCACGATACGGTCCTGCTGAATGCGCTCGACAAACTTGAAGGGTCCGGCGCAAACCGGCTTGGAACCGAAGTTCGCACCGAGTTCCTTGCCGGCCTTCGGCGAAATCATCATGCCGGCGCGGTCAGAGAGCTGGGCCAGCAGGCTGGCATCAGGCTTCTTCAACGTGAACTTGATCTGATACTCACCAGTCGCTTCCACCTTCGCCACGGAGGCGAGCTCGCTCTTGCGGCGCGATTCCGGCATCGTCATATTGCGCTCGATCGTATAGACGGCCGCCTCGGCATTGAACGGCGTGCCATCATGAAAGACGACGCCTTCACGCAGGTCCATCGTCAGCGTGTTGCCATTGTCGCCCCAGGCCCATTTGGTGGCCAGTTGCGGAACGACGGACAGATTGTTGTCGAGGTCCACCAGCTTGTCGCACATGCTGGTATAGACGAGGCGTCCCACGAAGGTTCGTGATTGGGCAGGATCGAGCACGTCGGCGTCGTCCTGCAAGCCGATGCGAATATCCGCGGCAAAGGCCGAGGTGGAGAGCAATGCTGCGGTCAGCAGAGTGGCGGAAAATTTGGTGATCTGTCTCATGTCGTTCTTCCTCTGGATGTTGTTCAGGCAGCCGGTGTTCCGGTTCTTGCCGCGGTGATGGCTGTCAGATCTCTCCCTTCGATCCGTGATCGAGATGATCCATCGATGTCTGGCGGATAAGGCGTTCCTGCAATGTCAGGAGGTGATTGCGCATGGCTTCACCTGCCTTGGACGGATCGCGTGCCGCAATCGCGTCGATGATTTCGGCATGCTGGTCGCGCGATTCCTTCAGCGTGTCATCGAGCCGGCGTGCACGTTCGCGAACCGCCTGCCAGGACGGGTCTTGGCGCACGCGATTGACGACGTCGAAGAGAGACAGAAAAAGCTGATTGCCCGCGCTCTGCGCGATCAGACGATGGAGCGAACCATCCCAAAGCTCCCGCCAATCCGCGTCTGTGCGCTCATAGATCTTGGCGCAGGTTTCGCGCATGCGCAGAACGTCGGAGGGTTTGGCGCGCATGGCCGCAAGCTGCGCCAGTTGCGGTTCGATGCGAAGACGCACCTCCATAATTTCCATGAAGTTGGTACCGGGGACGAGGCTCGCCGCATGGTCGCCCCAGCTATCGGGCTTCTGACCAAGGAACGTGCCTGCCCCTTGGCGACGCCAGATCAAGCCTTCCGCTTCAAGCACTTCCAGTGCCCGCCGAATTTCACGGCGGCCCGCACCAAGGCGCTCACTTAACGTGCGCTCAGTTGGCAATTTTCCATCGCGGCCAAAAGCACTTACAGCGATAAGTTCGCGCAGACGTTCAAGCGCGTAGTTCGCATTGTCGAGACCAGAGATGTTGGATTTTTCATTCATTGGTGCGTACCAATTTCACATTGGTTCAATGAATGCGGAACGAGCCCATTCGTCAAGCTCAAATTTTATCCACGCAGAAATTTTATGCAGGAAAGGCACCATCCAGCGAATATGCTTGCCTGAGATATATGGAAAAAGCAGCGGTCATGGTGCGGACCGCTGCTTTCTAAAAGCACCAAGATGATTTTTAAATTAAAGCAATCTCAAGCTGCCAAACCGGTTTGATGAATTTCCACAAGCTCCTGATAGCATGAGGTATTTCCTGCGAGCACCGGCTGACCCTCGAAGAGCTTATCCCCCTCCAGCGAGAACGGCATGACCTGCCCGCCCGCTTCTTTCACCAGGCAGAAACCGGCCATGCAGTCCCAGGCTCGCATATGGGGTTCATAGTAACCGACCAGCCGGCCTGCAGCCACATAGGCCAGCATCAGCGCGCCGGAGCCGTTGCGGATGAAATTGCCGCCACGCGTCATGACATCACTGATGATCCGACCGACTCGTTCCGGCGTGACGTAATTGTTGGAACCGATCCCGGTCAGGGCGTTCTGAATATTTCTGGAAGGATCAAGCGTCAAACGCCTGCCGTTCAGGGTCGCGCCATGTCCTTCAGCAGATGCGTAAGTCTCGTCGGCACATGGCACGCGGATCACGCCGATGACTGGCTTTCCTTCCCGGACCACGGCGATCGAGACGCACCAGCTTGGCATGCCGTTGACGAAAGGCGCGGTCCCATCGATCGGGTCTACCACCCAGGTGTAGCCGGAGACACCGTCGTCGTAGCCATGCTCCTCGCCAAGAAAGCCGTCGCCGGAGAAGGTCGCAGCGACGCGCTCCCGCAGCATTGTTTCGACGTTGCGATCGGCGATCGAGACTACGTCCTGAAGATCTCTCTTCGTTTCGATCACCAGGCTGTCGCGCTTGTTGAAATAGTCGAGCGCCATGGCCCCAGCCTCGGCCGCCAATTCCTGTGCAAGCGCAAAGCGCTGTTCGAGGCCGTCATTCCGTTCTGTCATTTCCAATGTCCTTGATTGAATTCGCTGATCTCACGCGTCGATGAGCGCTATGCCACGATTTTTAAAACTGAGTGTGACATCGCTGGTCGCATTCACAGTCTGGTTCATGTCGTGATCAACGATGAACAGCGTGCCGACTTCTGTCTCGACTTCGTATTCCAGGTGCCCGCCGAGATAGGCGGTGTGCAGCACGCGTCCCGGCATTCCAGCCTCGCCCGGCGCGCCGATCCGGATCGACCCTGGACGAACGGCAAGTTTTGCTGCGCCAGCGCGCGGATGCCTGCTTGGAATGCGATGTTCCGTCTTGCCGATCCGGACGATCGCTTCCTCGCCTGACTGTGAGATGACCTCGCAAGGCACGACATTCGCTTCGCCCATGAAGTCCGCAATGAAGGACGATGCCGGGGCTTCGTAGAGCTCGCGCGGTGCTCCCGATTGTGCAATCTCACCCTCCTTCATGACGATGATGCGGTCGGAGACCGCCAGCGCCTCATCCTGGTCGTGCGTGACGTAGACAGCCGTAAAGCCGATGCGCTGTTGCAGTTCACGAATGTCCGTGCGGACCCTTCGACGTAGACGTGCGTCGAGGTTCGACAAGGGCTCGTCGAGCAGGAGCACCTGCGGCTCCAGCACAAGGGCTCGCGCAACTGCCACGCGCTGCTGCTGCCCGCCGGAAAGTTCGGCAGGTAGACGATGGCCCATGCCGGCGAGACCGACGAGGCGCAGCCCTTCCTCCGCCTTGTCACGCGCCTCGTTCTTCTTTAGCCCGGAGGATCGAAGGCCATAGGCCACATTGTCCAGCGCACTCATATGCGGAAACAGCGCATAGGACTGGAACACCATCGACACGTCGCGCTCATTGGCGGGTAGCATGGTGACATCCTTGTCGCCGATCAGGATACGGCCGGAGTTCGGATGCTCGAGGCCAGCAAGCATTCGAAGGGTCGTCGTCTTTCCGCAACCGGATGGACCGAGGAGCGTCACGAGCGTGCCCGGTTCGATCGTCAAGGAGAGATCCGGTATGGCAGTAAACGCGCCGAAGGTCTTGCGAACATTCTGGAAAACGACTGAGCCGGGTTTGACGGTAATCATGCGGCTTTCTCCTGAGGATTGGATGGGGATGTAGCTAGGGAAACGCCGGCAACCCGGTTTTCACGGCGAAGGCGTCTTTCTCCAACCGCGAGTTGGAAGCCGGCAATGACGGTGATCATGACGACGATCAGCATGGACGAGTAGGCGATCGCCACCCCGTATTCCCCATTTTCAACGAGACCGACAATGTAGGATGTCGCCATGTTGTACTGGGCGCTGACGAGAAAGATCACAGCACTGATGGACGTGATGGCGCGCACGAAGGAATAGACGAGTGCCGCGCGGATCGCGGGACGAAGCAGCGGCAGCACCACCAGCCGTATGGTGCGGAAGCTGTTTGCGCGCAGCGTCATGGAAGCTTCATCCAGGCTCTTGTCCAGCTGGCTCATGGCAGCGATGCCGCCGCGTACGCCAACCGGCATGTTGCGGAACACGAAGCACAGGATCAGGATGAGGGCCGAGCCCGTCATTTCAAGCGGTGGCAGGTTGAATGCCATGATGTAGCTGACGCCGATGACCGTGCCCGGAATGGCAAAGCTCATCATCAACGCGAATTCGAAGAGATTACGCCCGGCAAATTTCTGCCTGACGATGATGTAGGCAGTGAGCAAGCCGACGGCCGCCGTCAGTGGTGCAGCAATGAGCGCGATTTCCATCGTCGTCCAGAAGGAGTTCCAGGCAACGCCGGTCCAGGCGATGGAGCCGTTGCTGATGCTGACGGAGAAGGCGCGAACGTAGTGATCGATCGTCAGCGTGTTGTCCAAGCCCCAGGTCTTCACAAACCCACCGACAAGGATCATGCCATAGACGACGACGGTAAAGATCATCCACGGAACCACCAGCGCGTGGACTGCAATGGACATCGACTTCGGCAGCGCGATATGCGCGCCGCTGTCTCCTTTGCCCGTCACCGTGGCAAAGTTCTTTCCCGCCAGCCAGAAGCGCTGCGCAATAAAGGCAGAGAGCGTGAAGCAAAGCAGGACGATAGCAAGCACGGCCGCTCGCGAAGGGTCGTTCTGAGAACCAACCACTGCAAAGAAGATTTCGGTTGAGAGAACACCATGGCTCCCACCCAGCACCAGCGGGTTGCCGAAATCGGCCATACTTTCGATGAAGCCGATCAGGAACGCGTTTGCGAGGCCAGGCTTCATCAGCGGCAGGGATACGCGCCAGAAGGTCCGCCAGCGGTCGGCACGAAGCGTCTGAGATGCCTCTTCCATGGAAGGGCTCACCCCTTCGACAACGCCGATGAGGACAAGGAAGGAGATGGGCGTGAACGAGAGAACCTGGGCGATCCAGATGCCCGGCAGACCATAGAGCCAGCGACCCGGTTCGACGCCAAAGACGCCAGACATGAATTCGGTTACGACGCCCGCGCGCCCGAAAAGCAGCGTGAGTGCGAGGCCGATCACGAATGGAGGCGTGATAATCGGCAGCACCGTCAACAGACGCAAACCCTTCTTGAAAGGAAAGCGTGTTCTTGTCGCAACCAGTGCGAAGGCAAGACCGAGAATGGTGGACCCTGCTGCCGTCATGATCGCCAGAAACAGGGTTCTCCATGCCACGCCGCAACGACCACCGCTCATGACACAGTCAAGGCTCCAGATGCCTGGATCGCGTATGTTGCGGATGAAGCCGTCAGGATTGAAGGAACCGTCGAAGTCCTGAAGCGCGCCGACCATCATGCTGCCGATCGGATAAAAGACGAAAACGCTTACAAGAAAAATCAGCAGCGAGATGCATGAGACGATAAAGGCATCGCCCTTCATGAAGCCTCGCTCGGCAAGCCCGAAGGAGATGAAAAGGACAAAGACGAAGGCCATCGTCACCGCGCCTGCACCCATGGAAGGCTGACCATCCGCCAAGGCGCCAAAGAGACCTTCGGTCGCCTGCCAAGTCCAGCCGGAAAATCCGATTGCCAATCCCTGAAGGACGAGGAACCCAAGACCGAGGCTGCCCGCTATCACCAGCAAGGCGCCGCGCTTTTCGGTGTCCGGTACGATCCGTGCTGTCACCCCCAGGAGGAAAAACCCAAGAACGCCGAACAACCAGACGCGACCTTCCGACACCATCTGAAGAATGCCGGGAGCGACCGCCTTGGACAGCGGGAATTCCGCCAGCCAGCCGAGGCCGTAGAAACCGCCTTCAATGCGGTACCAGGGAACAAGCACAAGGGCCGCCAGTCCCACGGCCAGAACAATGTCCAGCCGGCGATTGCCATGTGTCATGGTCAACCTCACAAATTTGAGTGTATCGGAAAGGGGCCGCCTTCATCCCTCAACCAGTCAAAGACTTGAAAATGAAGGCGGCAGAAGGGAGCTATCAGTTGGCGGCTGCGCCGACGTCCTTGTCCCAACGTTCCAGCAAGGCCTTGCGCTTTGCGGGGTCGCCATAGGTCTTAAAGTCGTAGTTGATCAGCTTGATATCTTCAAAGCGTGGAGCTTCTTTCGGGATTTCAGCATTCTTGTTGGATGGAAGCTGGAACGACTTGGCATCCTTCATCCGCGACTGCACATCGGCCTGCAGCGCCCAGTCGTACCAGATCTTGGCGTTTTCCATATTGCGTGCGCCCTTGACGATCGACATGGAGCCGATCTCGTAACCCGTGCCTTCGCAAGGGGCGACCGACTTCACAGGGAAGCCTTCTGCCGTCTGAGCGACGGCATCGTGCATGAAGACGATCCCGAGTGCCGTCTCCCCGCGGGCAGCAGCCTTTACGGGCGCCGAACCTGACTTGGTATATTGGGAGATGTTGGCGTTCAGCTTCTTCAGATAATCGAAGGCCTGATCTTCTCCCATGATCTGAGCAAGCGAAGCGAGCGCCGTGTAAGCCGTTCCCGACGAGTTCGGATTGGCGATCTGGATTTCGCCCTTCAACTCTGGATCAAGCAGGTCGGCCCAGCACTTCGGCTCCTTGAAACCCTTCCTTTTGAAGATGTCGGTATTGTAGCCCCAGCCGAGAGCACCGGCATAGACGCCAACCGTTTTGTACCCGGCGCTCTCTGCCTGGTTCTTTGCCCAATCCTGCAGCTGGTCCAACATCTTGGATTTGTATTCGAGCGTCAGGTTTTCAGATGCTGCCTGCAGGTGCGGATCGCCGGTACCAGCCCACCAGACATCGGTCTTCGGGTTGCGCGCTTCTGCGCGGATCTTGGCGTATGCCTCGCCGGACGACATGCGCACCATGTTGACCTTGATGTCGTGGCTCTTTTCGAAGTCGCCCTTCATCTGTTCGCAGATCACCACATCTGCAGCGCAGATGAGGTTGAGGTCACCGGCCGCATGTGCGGGTAAGCTCATCAAAGTTGTTCCTGCCAGAAGCAGGCTGGAAATAAGGGTCAGTCGCATGTTTTCCTCCATGATGTGCGTCTGAATGCTGATCTCAGGACATGGCTTCGCCATTCGGCATGCTCTCGCTGCCGTCTCTCCCGGTTAAAGTTGCTCGCTTATTGGCTGGGCGGATGGACTTCCGTATCGAACCTTAGAAGAAGTCTGCCTCGTTCCTCTGGATTGCCAAATGTCGCAAAATCATAATCTACCATCTTGATAAGCGGGAGGTCGGGTGCTCCCGGTGGCAGGACGGCCTTAGCGTTGGAAGGGACCTGGTTCTGCCCGGCAGCAGCACCTGTCGCCTGCCCTTCTGGGCTCAGTGCAAAATCCACGAAATGCCTTGCCTCGTCCCTGTTCTTCGCGCCACGAATGATGCTGACCGCGCCGATCTCGTATCCTGTGCCCTCGCAAGGGGCGACGATGACAAGCGGCGCGCCCGCCTCCTTCTGCGTTACCGCATCATGCATGAAGGATATCCCGATCAGGGCTTCTCCACGAGCGGCAGCCTTTACCGGTGCGGAACCTGCTCTGGTATAATCGGTGACATTGCGATTAAGCGCCGTCATGTAGCTGAATGCCTCGTCCTCACCGAAGAGTTGCACGAGCGTCGCGAGCATCGTGAAGGCCGTACCCGAATAGTTGGGATTGGGCGTGACGATTTTACCGCGATAGGCCTCGCTGATCAGATCCTTCCAGCACGTTGGCGCCGGAAGGCCTTGCTTCTGCAGAAGCTCGCTATTGTAGGCAAAGCCGAGCGCACCGGCGTAAATCCCCGCCGCCTGCCCACCCGACATGGCAAAGAAATTCTGAGCCCAGGGAAGAACCTCGGCTTCATGTACGGAAGCGTAGGCCTCAAGCAAATCTTCGGACGCCGCCTGCAGATGCGTGTCGCCGGTGCCGCCCCACCAGACATCAACGGTTGGTGCATTCTTTTCTCGTCTGATCTGATCGAGAACTTCACCCGTGCTCTTGCGCACCATCACGGTCTGGACGCCACTTTTCAGCTCGTAGGCGCGTTGCATTGCCCCACACCAGGCTTCGTCCGCCGCGCAGAGCACGCTTAGCTTCCCGCCGTCCTGTGCAAAGGCCGCGCCGCCAACCCACAGGATCAGCCCGGCGCTCAATGCCGCAAGCAGTGATTTCAATCGATCCTCCCTGGAACCTCCCCGTTCCATTCTTGCCGCAGAGAATGCCAGAACCGACCGCTTGCGCAATCGCTGAATGGTTACCGATTTTTCAACGATTGGATCATGCAATGACATTCCGTTACGAATGTTACAAATCTGACAGGGCCGGTCATCATCGACCTTTTGAATAATCCCGCGCTCTTGCCTATGATCGACGCCGGGAGGACTTAATTTTGCAAAACCAGAGGATCAAGATTCTGATCGTCGAGGACGATCCGGATATGGCTGAATTGATTGCGGATCTTGTCGAAGCCGAGGGCTGGTCACCGACGGTCGTCCATTCTGCCGAAGACGCAACCTTAATTTTGGGGCGCGAGCAGTTCCATATCCTTCTGCTCGACCACAATTTGCCCGGGATCTCCGGACGGACATTTGCTCAACGCATCCGCACGAACCTTGGGCTCAATGTCGGCATCCTGATGGTCACGGCCGCCGGCAGTGCTACCGAACGTGTTCTCGGGCTGGAAACAGCGGCCGACGACTATGTCGTAAAACCCTTCGAGCCGATCGAACTGACGGCTCGCATCAAGGCGGTCCTTCGCCGTATCGCGCCATCGCTCAAGGTAGAGAAGGAGCCGGAGCGCGAGCATGAAGCGAGTTCTTTGCGGCTTGGTGACTGGGCGGTCGATCTGTCCGCGCGACGCGCGCTCTGCCTTGCCGATCGCAGCAAGACGCTGACCAGCGCCGAGTTCGCTCTCCTGGAAATACTGGCGCAGACACCGAACAAACCTGTCAGCCGGTCCCAGATCCTCGATCGCCTCGGTGCGGAGAGTGATCGCTTCATTGATCGCAATGTCGATGTGCTGGTCTTACGCCTGCGCCGCAAGATCGAGCGCAATCCAGACCTGCCGCAGCACATCCAGACACGCAGGGGCAAGGGATATGTCCTGCACACCGAAACCGCAGAGCCGCCATTGTGATCGACCGGCGCTTCCTCCAGTCCATCGCGTTTCGGCTGCCCTTCGCCATCGTGTTCATCTGTTCATCGGTCTTCATTCTCTCGTCGGTCGCGATCTACGGTTTGCATAAGGCCAAGACGGAGATGGCGGCCTATAGCCTGCAGGCCTTTTCCAGCCTTGCTCGCGCCTCGCTGGTTTCCCGCCAGGTTGCCGATCTGGTTTCCAGCGCGCCTCTGCTGATGAACGCCACGTCCCCATACCGCGTCTCCAGCGAGAGCCGAGCGGTCGTGGCGCAGGTCGATGGGCTTCTACAGACGATCGCGCAGTACAAGCACGCAGACAACCAGAACGCTCTTCCCAATGACGATATCGTCAGCCTTCTGCAGACCATTCGTCAGCAAACCATATCGCTTGCAGCGGATGCAGACGCGGCACAGCAACACAAGGCGGAGGCAGCTGCAGCGCTTGGCCAGATTGCGACCCAGCAGACGGTAAACCAAGATGCGCTTCGCCAGCGTCTCAATGCCCTTGTCCAGGCCGCCGCCAATTCTGCAAGCCTATTCCAACTGGGCGAACTACAGCGCCGCTTCACCGCAGAGACCGGCTATTTCTTGAATGACCCGGCAGCGGCTCCGCAGGTCGGCAAAGAAGGGCTTGCGCTTTACAAGAGCGTGTTCGACGCGCAGACGCAGTATCTTCTGGAAATGTTCGCCATCCAGTCGTCGGTGTCGAAACTCCACACTGTGTCCCGCACCCTGTCTCGCACGACTGAAACGCAAAGCGGAGCGGTCGCCGAGAGGCTGACCAAAGGACTTGATTCGGCATCGGCCGCGCTGACGCGACTGATCGTCATGGTGGCGATTGCTTTTTTCATCGTCGTCATTCTCTCCACCCTGTCGATCCGTTCCGTCATGCGGGTATCGAGAGGCATTACGGCACTGTCCACCGGCATGAACTCGCTTGCCAAGGGTGAGCAGGATGTCACCCTTCCCGCCTATAGAGGCTCGGAAACCGAGCTTGTGCGTCTGTCGGATGCATTCCACGCTTTCAAGGACAGCGTCGATCGAGTCTCGCGTCTGCGCCGCACGGCCGAAGCGGCTGCGAGAACGATCCGCTCGACATTCCGTACCATGAACGAGGGAATCGCACTCTTCGACGCGACGGGCCATCCCATCACCATGAACAGGCGGGTCATCGAGCTTGTCGGCAGACGGGGTGGATCGTCAAGAAAGCTGCCCCTTCGCAAGTTCATCGACACGATCCCCGAGATAGACCCCGAGTTACTACCTCGTGACGGAGCTCTTGGAACGCTTGCAAATCGGATCACCCTGCGCCATCGCACCGATGATCAGCAGGTCACGGAAATTGCCATTTCACGCCAGCCAGATGGCGGCATTGTCATCCTGGCGCGCGATGTCACAGCGTTTGATCGACAGGAGGCAGAAGCGGCGAAAGCTCAGCGGCTCGATGGTATCATGCGCATGACCCATCAACTGAGCCACGAGGTCGGCAACATGATCGGCATCATCACGGGAAGTCTTGGACTTCTGGAGCGCGAGACGGGCTTTAGCGAGCGCCAGCAGCGCAACATCAATCGGATTCGCAAGGCAGCCAATCGCGGGCGCGAACTTGCCAGCAGCATGCTCTCAATCGGCAGTCAGCAACCCATTCGTCCAGCCTCCGTCGACATCGGCGCGCTTTTGCGCGCAATGATGGATGTGCTTGAGATTGCGGTTGGGCCTAACAACGAGATCACGCTTGAAATTGAAGACGGTTTGCCCAGGCTCGCACTGGATGCCGCCCTGTTCGAACAATCCATTCTCAACCTCTGCCTCAACGCCGCAGCCGCTTTACCGACTGGCGGCTCGATCCTCATTTCGGCACGGCTACTGGAGCAAGAGGTGGAAGTGTCGGTTGAGGACAACGGTCGCGGCATGGATCAGGACGCGATAGACCGCGCTTTCGAACCTTACTTCACCACGCGCGCCCAGCAGGGCGGCACGGGCCTTGGCCTTGCCATGGTTTATGGCTTCATGCGCCAGAGCGGCGGCGGTGCAAAGATCACGTCAAGGCCTGAGCAAGGTGTTCGCGTGGCGCTGACATTTCCAACCCTTCGCGATGAGCAAGGCGGTAATTCGACGTTTTGATTTGCGGCTTCGCCAAGGACGCGAAGAACCCTGCAATATCTTGTGCCGGTCGGGGATCCGCCCCTTGCCTCGCTACTTTGCCGTGCCTTAAGAAGTCCTGGATCTTAATTTGCGCCGGAGAGGACAGGCATCGTGGAAGAAGCAAACACCAAGACCGGCAGCGGAGCGAAAAAAGCCCTTTTGGCCGCAACGGCGATAATCGTCATCATCGGCGCAGGCGCGGTCGGCGCGAAAGTGTACTACCAGAAACAGGTCGAAAAACTCATTGCCGAAAGAGGCGCGACCGTGGCTTCGGTCGATGTCGACTTTCTGGGACAGGTTCACATCAAAGACCTGACGTTGCCTCTGGAGACAGGTGAGAAAATCAGCGTTGCCTCGGTTGACGGACGCCCGAAACTCCCTTTTGCCGACGGGGTATTGGAACTCAGCAACATCTCCATGGAGGATGCGAGAACCAAGTTCGTTATTCCCAATGCCCGGATTGAGAACGCCGAAATCGAACGACCCGCTTCATTGGAAGCAACCGGAACAGGCGCGGACGATCCGCTTGCCAAACGCATCGAACGCCTTTCGGCGAAGCGAATTTCCATTCCGGAAATGACGGTGTCGTATGCGATGCGCACAAGACAGCAGAAAGTCGTTTATACGAATGCGATTCTTTCAAACGTTGCGCATGGCAAGATCGCTGATTACTCGATCGACAAGGTGAACGCCGACGCCACCAGAGAAGTAAAAGACCACACTGGGGCTGCTCGAACCAAGCGTCTGCTCACGTCGACTGGCGAGATCAAAGGCAAGGATGTCGATGTTGCATATATTGTAAGGCTTAACACCGAAACCGCGGGGCCGGACGACAAGGAACCAAAACAGGTCTTTGGTCCTCTTTCTATCAGTAAGGTTTCCACCACCGACCACGACGGGCAAGTGACCTACGACGAATTGCGCAGCAGTGGCTTGAGCGCACGAATGCCCGCTGAACCGCTGGCCCAGACGCTGGCGTCCATCACTGAGGTCGCAGATATAGACGACCTGACAACCGAACAACGTCAGGCATACTTCAAGAGGGTGCTTTCGATTTTCGACATCATCGGCGAGAGCGATATCCAGTTCCTCGGCCTCAAGATGGAAGACCTGGACAAGGGTCAAGATTCGACGGAAGGGCGGACGACGATCACCATCGACCGGACTGACATGCGGATTGAAGGCTACAAGACCGATTTTGGCTTTCACGGCCTATCCATCCTCAAGGGTCAAGACAGGGTGTCGATGGCGGAAGCAAGCATCGTGGGATTTGATTGGACCTTGCCCGCCAAGGGTCTCACCCAGGCCGCCGCTCTGGAAGTAGACGAACTGGCGACTTTCCCCTACAGACAGTTCCTGCCGAGCTTCGAACGCTTCCGCATCAGCGGCCTAGACTTCGACACCTCGGCGCCGGAAAAAACCGACGAACCCGCCACCGGCAAACCCGAGCGCATCAAGTTCGCGCTCAAGAACTTTGAAACGGTGCTGAAGAATCCTGTTAACGGCATTCCGACCGATTTCGAAAACAAGATGGAAGATCTCGTTATCCCGATCCCGGAGGATTCCTCTGAATTTGCCGAGGCGCGCGCTCTCGGCTTGAAGGAATTGACACTCTCTTACGCACTCTCAAGCGCATGGGATGAAAAAAACAGTAGCCTGGCAATTCGCCAAATCTCTGTCAGCGGCAAGGATTTTGGCCGAATCGAACTCTCAGGCCTCTTGAGCGGGATCACAAAAGAGTTCTTCTCGTTCGACGTCGCCAATGCTTACGCAGCGCTTTTCAGCGTGATGGGTCGGGAGATCAAGTTCACCTGGAAGGATGAAGGTGGGGTAGCACTCCTGACCAAGCTCTACGCTTTGCAGAACAACATCAGCGAAGCACAAGCGCGCACGACGTTGACGCTGGGCGCAAGCTTCCTGATGCAGCAACTCGCCGCCGAGCGGCCACAGTTGAGAGGCGCGACCGACGCACTTGCCGCCTTCGTCCTCAAGCCAGGCACCCTCACCGTCACCGTCAAGGCGAAGAACCCGAACGGACTTGGGATATTCGATCTCGCGGCCGCATCGCAGGATCCGCTCATTCTCCTCGACAAGGTCGATATTCAGGCTGCGGCTGAGTAACGAACATCAAGCGCGCGTCGGCAGCGGCGCGCGCTTGATGCACAAGCCTTACCAGTGGGCTTCGCAAGACAAGCAGAACTTGGTCAATCGAGCCATGGCCAGTTGTCAACCAGGCATATCACTGAGCGGCGGCTGGGACATTTTTGGCTTGCAGCTGCCACCGATCCTTGCCAGCAGCTTTCGCCTTGTAAAGCAAGGCATCGGCATCGGCCAGAAGCTCGTCGAGCGATGTCTTGGCAGGTATCCAGACCCCCCCGATCGTGGCACGAACCTCGACAGTTGTTGCGCCAACAGCGATAGGTGCGCGCATGCCTTCAACGATGCGGGCTGCGACCTGATCTGCAACAGTGAGATCGCCCGCAACGACGATCACGAACTCGTCGCCGCCCGTTCGACAGACCAGGTCTTCGGCGCGGACGTCCTGCTCCAGACGTCTGGCTGTCTCCAGCAGCACCTTGTCGCCAGCGGAGTGACCATGAACATCATTCACGGTCTTGAAGCCATCGAGGTCCATCAGCAACACCGTCCATCCGGAAGATGATGGCAGCAGCGGATAGCGCATGGCAAGACCACGCCGGTTGAGAAGGCCGGTCAGAGCGTCGGTTTCCGAGCGACGCTCGAATTCCTTGAGACGCATATGCTCGTCCGTGAAATCGATAGCGACCCCGACGATCCGGCGCGGAGTTCCATCCGGGTTGCGAAGGAGACGACGGTCGCAGCGCATCCATCTCTCGCCGAACACGGTGTTCAGCCGATACTCGGCACAGGAGTGATCGACTTCGCCCAAAAGCAGAGGCGTGAGATCAGCCGAGGCCATGTCGCTGGGATTGACCCGCGCCAGATAGAGTTCGAGATCGAGCCGCCCAGCGCCCGGTCCACCAATAAATTGCGCCAGCCGTTCGGAGGTCTCGAAGCGGCCGGCCGCCACATCCATGTGCCAGAACCCTCCACGCACGGCTTCCATGGCGAGCTCGAGTTGCGCCGCCTTCTCCGCGAGTTGGCGCTCGCTCTCCTTCTGCGCGGAGATATCCTGCACTTGTGACAGCAACTGCACGATATTTCCCACCGCATCCCGCATTGCTGTCAGATGGATCACCACATGAACGATAGCGCCCTGGTGATTGATATACCGCTTCTCGATGGAGTAGCCATCGCGTGTACCCTCAATAACGGCATTGAAGAGCGTCTCGTCTCTGTCGAGATCGTCAGGATGGGCAAACTTCTTGAATGACATGCCCTGAAGCGTATCGAGGGGAATTCCGACAAGTCTGGAGAAGGCCTGGTTCGCCCGGCGAATGCGACCGGCGACATCGTGGAACACGATGCCGACAGGGGCATGTTCGAAAGCAAAGTCAAAAAGCGCTAAGCGGGCTTGCGCATTTTCTCTCAGCCACTGCGCTCCTCTATGCAAAATCTTCTCCTAAAACCAAGTACACTGCCTATTAATTAGTAGGCACGAATGTAATTGATTCAAGCACAAGAAATCATGGTCTAGTCTCATCGCATTCCTGGGACGAACGACTTAACGACGCGCAGCGCGCGGCATCTTCGTTGGAATGCCGCTTGTTGCGCTAGAACGTCAGACCCGGCACAGCGAGAGGATTGTCCGTCATCGCCTGCCGATCCGGCCTGTCGATCGTCGCTGTCCCGGTAAAGGCCGCGAACAAATCCTTGACGAAATCCTCGCTCAAATCCTTGGTGATGAGAACCATGCGGGTGCGGCGATCTTGAGGGTCGGGCCACGCTTGCAAGCGCTGTGGCGGATGGAAGATGGACTGCACGCCATGCAGAACGAGCGGTCGATCTAAATTGTCTGAGAGCGCAACGATCGCCTTCATGCGCAAAAGCTTTTCCCCATGAGCCGAGCGCAGCAAATCCACAAACATCTCAATCGCCATCGGATCGATGGGGCGATCATGCATGATGGAGAAAGACCGGATCGATGCGTTGTGCCGGTTCACATCGTGATGGTGATGATGGTGGTCGTGATGATGATCATGGTGGTCGTGGTCGTGGTGATGATGATCGCCATTGTGATGATCTTTGTCATGCGCGGCTTCTTCACCCAGCCAACGGCTGACGTCCGCGCTTTTGCTGGCAAAATCATAAAGACCGTTGTCCAGAAGAACGGCGGCGCTCCAGGTCTCCTGATCGCCATCCTCAACCGCAGCACGGGGATTGAGATGACCGAGGCGGGAAGCAAGTGCGGCGACGGCGTCCGCAGAGGCAAGCTTCCGCTTCGTCAGCAGCAGCCGGTCGGCAACGGCCACCTGCTTTAAGGCTTCCTCATGATGATCAAGCGTCGAGGCGCCGTTGACCGCGTCGACAACCGTGATCACGCCGTTCAACATGAAGTTCTGCGCAATGACAGGATTGCCCATGATCGACTGCATAACCGGTGCAGGATCGGCAAGCCCGGTGGTCTCGATCACCACGCGCTTTACCGGCTTCAAACGTCCGGTCTGGATGCCATCCATCAGCTCGGCCAGCGTATCCACCAATTCGCCGCGCACCGTGCAGCATAGGCAGCCTTCGGCAAGCTCGATGATGCCATCACCCGAACGCTCCACGAGCAGGTGATCGATACTGACATCACCGAACTCGTTGATGATGATCGCCGCATCGGCCATGTCCGGGTCTTTCAACAGCCGATTGAGCAGGGTCGATTTGCCGGCACCGAGAAAGCCGGTGAGAATGGACACGGGAATCCGTTCAAATGCCATAAGGCACCTTTTCGTTATAATGTTACAATTTGACGCTTATAGCATCAAACGCGGGTTGGGAAAGCCGCGAGGTGGCTCCACGGATTTGCCACCTCTCCAGAGATGCAAAGCGTCAGAAAGCCGGACGCGGGATGGGGATCGGCACATTGGCCATTTCGCTTCCGCCCTTGCCCTTGGTCTCCGCCACCGCCACGGGTTCCGTGCCGGGGATCAGCCCTGCGAAGGAGTAGACCGGCGGACGCGTCATCTCGCGAACATAGGGCGACTTGATGATCATGCGGCCCGCCTCGTCACGGCTTTCGCTGCGCACCTTAGCGGCCTTCGGGTTGCAGATTTCCTTGCTGATGTCATTCACCGCAAGCGTATCGCCATAGGGTGCCAGAGAGGCAAGCGATACCCCCTGGCCGGCTGGCGACGTCAGCCCGAGCTGCAACAATTCGGCGGATTCATCTGTGCGCCCGGCAAGACTGTCGGAGCCGAGAACCACGGAAATAACCTGCCGTCCGTCCCGTTTTGCAGAGGACACCTGGTTAAAACCGGAGGCACAGATGAAACCGGTCTTCATGCCATCGGCACCCTCGAAGCGGCCGACCAGCATGTTGTAATTGGCGTAGTTCTTCTTGCCCGTGGTCACACCCTCGAGAGAGAAGTAGCTCGCATAGTCCGGGAACTCACGCTTGATGATGAGCGCGAGCAGCGCCAGATCGCGCGCGGTCGTGTATTGCCCAGCGCCGGGAAGGCCGTTCGGATTGATGAAATGCGTCGACGACATACCCAGACGCGCGGCTTGAGCGTTCATTTGCGCGACAAAATTGCCTTCGGTGCCGCCGATGGTTTCGGCAATTGCCACAGCCACATCGTTGGCCGACTTGATCAACAGCAGCTTCAGCGCGCTATCGAGCGTCAGCTTCGAGCCCGGCTTGAAATACATCTTGCTGGCTGGCTGATCGGAGGCGTGTTTGCTGAAGACGACAGGCGTATCGGGACTGAGCTTTCCAGACTTCATGGCGCTGAAGGCAATATAGGCCGTCATCAATTTTGTCAGCGATGCCGGATACCATTTGCGGAAGGCCTCCTGATGCGCGATCACCCTGCCTGTCTTGACATCGACCACCATCTTGGGATTGGCCGCAGCAACCGATGTCAGCGCCATTATGCTGGCGGCCACAGCGGCAACAGTTTTCGAAAGTCGTCCGGCGGCGCGGCGTGTTCTGCGATCGTCTTGCAAGGCCTGTCCTCAAATTCCCGTCTTCTTTGCGGGATTGGCAATAGTCACCATATATGGCCTAGCAATGGCAAACTAGATTGATTGCGTCAATTATGCGGCGCAATATCAGGGCAAGCCGAAGCACGATTCACGCATGCTGTTTTTCTAAAGTCAGGACCCAAGAGAATGCCCATCTTGAATAGAGCCGCCGAGTTGCAGGAAGAAGCGACGCAATGGCGCCGCCATCTTCATCAGAACCCGGAAATTCTCTATGATGTGGAGGAGACCGCGCGCTTCGTCACCGAGAAGCTGACCGCGTTCGGGGTCGACGAAATCGTCAATGGCATCGGCCGCACCGGCGTTGTTGGCGTCATCCACGGCCGCAGCAGGAACGGCCGAACGATCGGCCTCCGCTCCGATATGGATGCCCTGCCGATCCTTGAGGAAACCGGAAAGCCCTGGGCCTCTCTCACGCCCGGCAACATGCACGCCTGCGGCCATGATGGACATATGGCCATGCTGCTGGGTGCCGCCAAATATCTTTGCGAGACACGCAACTTCGACGGCTCGGTTGTGGTCATCTTCCAGCCTGCCGAAGAAGGTGGTGCCGGCGCGCGCGCCATGGTGGAAGACCGGTTGATGGATCGTTTCGGGGTGGACGAGGTCTATGGCATGCACAACATGCCGGGCATTCCGCTTGGCCAGTTCGCCATTCGCAAAGGCGGCATCATGGCCGCACCTGACAAGTTCACCATCACCGTGAAAGGCCGTGGCGGCCATGCCGCTCAGCCTCACCGCACCGCAGATCCCATCGCCATCGGCGCGCAGATCGTCACCAATCTACAATTGATCGCCTCCCGCAATGCCGATCCCCTGCGCTCGATCGTCGTTTCGGTCACCCGCTTCCAGGCCGGCACCAGCCACAACATCATTCCCAACGAGGCGCTGATCGCCGGCACGGTGCGGACACTCGACGAAGACGTGCGCGATATGGCGGAAGCGCGGATCCGCCAGATTGCCGAAGGCATCGCTCTTGCCAACGGCGCTGAAGCGGAAGCGGAGTATCACCGCTACTGTCCTGTAACCGTCAACCATCCGGCAGAGACCGACTATGCAGCGGAAGTTGCCCGCGACGTGGTCGGCGCCAATAATGTCGATGCCGATGTCGATCCTTCCATGGCGGGCGAGGATTTCTCCTACATGCTGAAGGAGCGCCCCGGCGCCTTCATCTTCATCGGCAATGGCGACACCGCAGGACTGCATAACCCAAGCTACGACTTCAACGACGAGGCGCTTGCCTATGGCATTTCCTACTGGGTGAAGCTTGCGGAACAGCGGCTGCAGGGGTGATGTCTCAAAATTTCTGGGCACATCACAAATGTGCCTCAGAACGCGGTTGATCCCGAAAGACCAGTGGTTTAAAAGCGCCACTGTGTGTCCACGTAGCTCAGCAGGATAGAGCAACTTTAGGGGCGAATATCTTACCGATTGCCACAAAACTTATGGGACACAGAGAGATAGTTGATCGGTAAGTTTACCGGTCAATGCGAATTGCTAATTTCGGATGGTTCCGGTATCACCGGGGTCGTTGAAGAGAGTTTTGTCCACGTAGCTCAGTCGGATAGAGCACAGGATTCCTCAATTGGGGGTTGTATTTGGAAACTTATACAATCGAACCGCTCAAAGTCGGGGGACGCTTCGCTGGAACTTCCAGCATGCCAATCCCGAGCCAAGCTCCGGAGAAATCTGGGGAAGTGTGTAGAGACTGGACGGGCGGCACCTAACAGCTTCGGCTCATGGTGAAGGGACAGTCCAGACCACGAACGCGGAAGCGGCGGCGAAAGCCGAAGTGGTATGAATCCTGGGGTCGGAGGTTCGAATCCTCTCGTGGACACCAATCGCACAATTGTTCATTCGGAAGGCATAGGTAACCGATTCACGCCGTCCTGCTGGATGGCGGCTCCCTGGAAAAAGGCGCGTCACATTCAAAGGCCACTGTCCGGCAACATGCTGGTCGTTATGCCACGGGATGAAAAGCCTGAAATCCGGGCGGTAGGGCTTTTGCTCTGACCCAAATGCCCAGGTCCGCACCTCTCGCCCGCCTCGCGACGAATTGCCGGTATAAAACCGCAGTAGGACCAAAGGCTTCTTGGAATTTTCGGAGGAACTAATGAACATAGCGATAGTTTGAAGGTCTCTACTCAATAATCTCAAAAGGAGACTTCCGATGGGCCGTGGCATATTACTCTGGATGCTGGGTGTTCCGCTTCCAATCATCATCCTCCTCGCTATCTTTTTACGATAGGAATGGTGATGTCCTTAACCAGCAACACGGGCGTGACACCCGTTGAATCCTCACAAACTGCAATGGCCTGGGGTCCGATCATCGGTGGCGCGGTGGCGGCAACCGGCATCACTCTCATTCTGCTGCTCCTAGGCTCCGGGTTCGGTCTCACCATGGTTTCTCCATGGTCTGGCGAGAGTAGCTCGGCTGCCACAGTCGGCGTTACTGCTGCGATCTGGCTAATCGTTGTTCAATGGTTGTCATCGGCACTCGGCGGATACCTCACTGGGCGACTGCGGACAAAGTGGGCCGCGGTTCACACTGACGAAGTGTTTTTCAGGGACACCGCACACGGCTTTCTAAGCTGGGCTCTCGCCACCATATTGGTCATGGGTTTCCTTGCCTCGTCGCTAACGTCCCTTGCTGGAGCCGGAGCATCCGCTGTTGGATCTGCCGCTTCGACGGCGACAATCGCCGGAGCTGCGTCGTCCGCCGGTTCATCTGGTGAATCTGACCTGTCGACGTCGTATTTCACCGACATGCTCCTGCGGCCTGAACGAGTAACGGCGGAAGCACGCACCGATAACGCCGCAGCGGCGTCCGAGGTGTCACGTATTCTGCTGCAAGGTGCGGCCGCAGGCGAAGTGGCCGAACCCGACCGCACCTATGTCGCAAGTATCGTAGCCGCCCGAACAGGTTTGAACGAGCAGGACGCGCGCGCTCGTGTTGACATAGTGCTTGGGCAGATTGAAGCCGCGAAGGTGAAGGCTCAGGAAGCTGCCGATACCGCGCGTAAGGCGGCGGCGACGACTGCTCTTGTGGGTGCGGTTTCTCTTCTAGTCGGAGCATTTATCGCATCTGTAGCCGCAGCCTTGGGCGGTCGGCAACGCGACGAGGAGGAAGACTTGCTCTTGCGGCGCTAAGATGGCTACGCACTTGCTTTGGGGTGCCTGCCGGCGCCCCTTCTCACCCAGCATTCCGCGGCCGTCACGCTCCCCGCATCTTAAAGTTAACTAAACATGGCACACGCCACTGAGAGGAAGGATGGAGGCGGGAAGGCGGTCGACAGCGCTGGATGGCGTACGACGGAGGATTGGTTCCAAACAGAGAAGTCACCTTCAGTCAAGCTTCCCAATACCACGGAAAAGCGATGCCTGACTTCGATCTTAATCTGCGTGGATCAAAAAAAGCCCCGAACTCAATTCGGGGCTTTTGGCGGATTGTGATCAATTACGCGCGGTCGACGGCGTCTTTCACTTTTTCCTTCGCGTCGCCTTTAGCCTGCTGTGCATGGCCCTTAGCTTCCTGGGCCGCGCCTTTGGCTTCCATTTCGCGGTTGTCAGTGGCATCGCCTAGGGACTGGCGCGCCTCACCAGCAACTTCGTTGGCCTTGCCTTTTACCTTGTCCATGGTGCTACCCATCATCATTCTCCTTCTTGAGCTTGATTGCTCGATCGCTAAAACAACGGGTTAAGGCGCGTCATTGTTCCTCAGTGATTTGGTCGTGGCCTCGCTTTGGCGGATGGTCTCCTATGCAATCCCGTGTCAGTCGAGCGCAACGACCTCACAGGGAACGCTCACCGTCGATGCCAACAAGGCATTGCTCCATCGAGCATTCGGTAAAGTCTTCCGTAAGCGCGCGACCGCCGTGTGATCAAACGCAAACGAGACTGCTTCAGAATACCTATCCTATCCCACCAAGGCCTCACTTCTTCGCGACGAAGCGTCGATCGAACGGCTTTCGTTCACGTTCTATGCGTCGGGCCGAAAATGGACAACGAACTCCACGACTTTTTCCGAAGACATCTCGCACGGCTTAAGAACAGAGCCGGAATCATTGGTACGATATAGATTGAATGACACGATCTCACGTCCACCAAGTTCTTCGGCGAACAGCCATACTCGTCGTCCATCTTTCGATCTGTGGACGGTCGCGCCCCAGCGGCGACCGTTGAAGTCTCCTTCCTGATGCCCATCGTTGAGCTGCGCCAGCGCCTCCTCGAATGCCGTCGGGGATTTCACGGAGATAGGTTTCCTTCGTTATGTTCGAGCTGCGACGCCAACTCGAGATTGGGCGGCAGGGACGATCGAATCATCCAGACAACGGCAGGTTCTTTTCCATGAAGAGGGATAGCCCGAGGATGGGTCTGGATCGCAGATGTTTCTCCCCTGACAACTGAGACCTCGCGAGGCCAGGTATGGAAGCGTTGGTGTGCTAATTTTGGCGCCTAGGATTAAAGTCCCAGGCCATATTTAACGAGTCCTTACCGAAGTCAGTCTTCCGGAAGACCCTTGATTAGGAAATCCGTGACGCGTTCGTGGGACTTTGTGCCTGAATAGCGGAGAGTGAAACTTCCACTCTCGTCCCTAATGGATTGAGGCCCTTGAGTTTTCGCGGCTTCGAGAAGCTGGTCGAAGTTGGCTTTCGCCCGCGCGGACGTCCATGCGTGAACATCTTCCATAGATCCTAGCTCCTTAATTGCGCCGGGAATCGGGAAGGGATTTACCAGCCACTCCAACGTAACGTTACAATCGGTTCCGATCAATCAGGTCGGACGGTTCACAGGAGTGACAGCAATGGGATCCGACTACATCATCCTCGATACCAACATCCTTTCCGAGGCACAGAAGCCTAGGCCAAGACCCGAGCTTGTCTCCTAGCTGGAAACACTGCCTCCTTCAAAGGTGGCCATCCCCTACGCCGCATTCTTCGAAACTTCCTACGGTGTCGAACTCATCTTCGACGCGACCCACAACGCGCGTCAAAACTTAGGAAATGGCGCGATGATCGCGCCATTGGCTGCTCACCTGAGCGGGCTTAAACGAGCGTGAATTTCCACTGAGGAAAGTCGTCTTGCCACAAAATCGCAAGCCCTTGGTCACCATTCTCCGATAGGAAACTCAAACGGCTTAGTCGGCAGACCACTACATCGCACTATTATGTAGCAGCAATCGACGGCGGGTGCACATAAACCCTTCTGATTCAAACACTTATATCGGGTGGGTATGTTGCATCAGGCTAAAATGCTGCTCGAGGAAAACAGATAGGGATTAAAATGCCCAAAATCAAATAACCCGATATGCCCACATCAGAAAGCGCAGGGACAAACCTTTTGAGCGAAATCAAAACTGTTACCTACGTCTTCGGTTCGGACAATTTGGAAAATGGCGACCCCTGCAGGACTCGAACCTGCGACCTACTGCTTAGAAGGCAGTTGCTCTATCCAGTTGAGCTAAGGGGCCACTCGCGGCGCCGTGGAGGCGCCGAAAACGGTTAGTGTGTCCAAGGCTGCGTGCGCGTATAGCGGAAGTTGTCCGTGTAGGAAACCGTCTGGCGCTCTGCTTCCTTTGGCTGGATCACGCGATACTCGATGCCCTTGCGTTGTGCATAGGCTTCAGCCTGTTCCTGTGTGTCGAAATTGAGCTTGACCTGCTGCTTCATGTCCGACGAGGACGTGTAGCCCATGATCGGATCGATCTTGCGCGGAACTTCGGCGTCGAATTCCAGCACCCAGATATTCGTCTTGGCCTTGCCGGACTGCATGGCGGTCTTTGCCGGACGATAAATTTTTGCAGACATTTCAACTGCTCCAGTCTTGCGATCAAGCGCGATGACGCTCTTTTTACGCGGCTTCCCGTAACCATTTTATTACGGTCTGCATCAGAATTTCACTTGGACTGACTCATGCGCGAAGTCAAGCCGCTTGCTTTGTAGATGCTACAGCATCGGCCCGAAAATCCTAACCGATTTTCCGAAAGCACGGTGCCTCAATTCAAAGACGATAGAGCGACCGTTATAGCTGCGTAAGGAAGCCGGCGTTCTCCGAAACATGAGAGCCTTCACCAACAGAAAAAGCGAGAGCCACGCTTGAATGGGACGCTCGAAGCATATTCTATCGCGACACCTAAGAGGAGACACGCATCATGAGCGATAACGTCATCAAGTTTCGCAAGCCACAACCGCCGAAGAAGCCCCGTCCCGGCCAGAGCAAGCTGCTCGCCGTCATTATTGGCGGCATTGCGCTCTGCGCTTTGATCTGGGTGCACTTCCAATACGGAGTATGAGGCTGGAGGCCTCACGGCGCGCGGCAGGAGTCCATCCATCTTCCTGCAGGACAGCCTTCAGAGGCGCCCGACAATACCAAGGCTTGAGACCACAAATCAAAACGCAATCCATCGGCGCCTCGACATCACATTGCGAGACGTCGATCGTATTGAAAACAGCAAGCCCAGCAGAACACGCTTAACGTTCACATACGCTCACCAGAGCAATTTCAACAATGTAAGGGAAATTACAAATCCAGACAAATCAGTGATTTGTCGAATGGTCGGAGTGGAGAGATTCGAACTCCCGACCCTCTGGTCCCAAACCAGATGCGCTACCAGACTGCGCTACACTCCGCCGATGTCGTGAGCGGGAGATACACGGTTACCGCACACCCTGCAACAGCTAAAATCACCTTTCCGTTTGTTTTTTCTCAATCGGCTCAGGCGTCCCTGATTGTGGGACGGGATGCACCTGGCGGGAAGATTACGAAGTTTTCACTTCACCCACCCTTCCAGCCGTGCGATCCAGCAGACGTATTTTAGCAGTTGCAGTAGCTTCCTCAGATAGCCACCTATCAAGGCACAACTTCTGCAATCTCTCAGACAACGGGAATGAACCACTTGGACGCCAGTAGCGAAAAACCGAACAGCCAGGAAGCGAAGCCCGATCTTCGCGACATTCTGGTGTCTTCGAAAACCGGAAGAAAGAAATCCAGGCGTTCGCTCTATATCATTCTCGCGCTGCTGATGGTTGCTGGCGCGGCGACATACTATTTTGCCTTTGCCGGTGCGCGCGTCGCCTACACCTACACGACGCAGGAAGCAAAGCGCGGCGATCTCTCCGTCATTGTTACCTCCACCGGTTCGGTGCAGCCCACCGACCAGGTGGATATATCGAGCGAGCTCTCCGGCACGATCCGCAAGGTCAACGTCACCTTTAACAGTCCGGTGAAAGCGGGCGACATTCTGGCTGAACTCGACACCAACAAACTTGAGGCCGATGTGCAGAGCGCGCGCGCCAAGCTTGCTTCCGCCAGAGCCAATGTCGCAAAAGCGAAAGCCGATCTCGGCTCGGCCAACACATCGCTGGAGCGGCTGAGATCGCTGGTGCAGAACCGCGTCTCCAGTCAGCAGGATCTCGATGCGGCGCAGTTCAACCGCGATGCGGCTGCGGCAACGCTGGAGGTCAATGAAGCGACGGTGCTTTCATCCGAGGCGGATCTGCGGCTTGCGGAAGTCAATCTCAGCAAGGCGAAGATTGTGTCTCCGATCGATGGCGTGATCCTGACGCGCGATGTCGATCCAGGTGCAACGGTGGCATCGTCCCTGAACGCTCCGGTGCTTTTTACCATCGCCGGGGATCTGCGCCGCATGGAGCTTCAGGTCTCGATCGATGAGGCGGATGTCGGCAAGGTGGAGGCTGGTCAGGAGGCCACCTTCAATGTGGATGCCTATCCCGAGCGCCGTTTCCCGGCGAAAATCGAAACCGTTCGTTTTGCTTCAGAAACCGTCTCCAACGTCGTGACCTACAAGGGTATTCTGACGGTGGATAATGCCGAACTCCTGCTGCGCCCCGGCATGACGGCGACCGCAAATATCGTGGTCGAACATGTCAAAGATGCGCTGCTCGTTCCTAATGCCGCCTTGCGCTACACCCCACCGCGGGAGAACGCTTCGCGCAGCGGCGGGCTGATGGGCCTTTTCCGCCCTCCGCGCATGAACCGCTCGCGCGGCAGCGGCGCCGAGCAGGCAGCGGCGGGCAAGCGTCAGGTTTGGGTTCTGCGCAACGGCACGCCTGTCAGCGTATCGGTCCAGACGGGCTCCACCGACGGCCAGTTCACCGCCGTGACCTCGGACGAGTTGAAGCCCGGCGACCAGGTGATCACCGACGCAACCCAACGCAGCAGCTAGGCGGGAATGGAAGCATGAGCGCACCGCCCCTGATCGAATTCCGCGATGTCGTGAAGCAATATGGCAAAGGCGAAGCGGCCATTCGGGCGCTGGACGGCGTCAGCCTGTCTATCAATGAACACGACTTCGTTGCCATCATGGGACCATCCGGCTCCGGCAAGTCCACTTCAATGAACATCATCGGCTGCCTGGATACGCCCACATCGGGAGAATATCTGTTTCAGGGCGTGCCCACCAGCGGCTTTGACAATGAGCACCTGACGCTGCTTCGCCGCCACATGCTGGGTTTTGTCTTTCAAGGCTTCAACCTGCTGTCGCGCACCTCGGCTGTCGAGAATGTCGAGTTGCCTTTGATCTATCGCGGCATGAAATCCGCAGAGCGGCGGGCGCTTGCCATGGAGGCCTTGGCGCAGGTCGGGCTGAAGGGGCGTGAACACCACACCACGCAGGAGCTGTCCGGCGGGCAGCAGCAGCGCGTGGCAATTGCCCGTGCCATCGTCACCAAGCCGGCCTTGCTTCTTGCCGACGAGCCGACAGGCAATCTCGATACCAAAACCAGCATCGAGATCATGGACCTGATCACCTCGCTCAATCGCGATCGCGGCATCACCGTCGTGATGGTGACCCATGAAGAAGATATCGCCGCCCATGCCAAGCGCCTGCTGCGCTTTGTCGATGGCCGCCTGGGTTCGGACAGCGCCGTCAAGCATGGAATGGAGGCCACCAATGTTCTTTGAGACCGTCAGGCTCGCCATGCGCGCCATCAGCCGCAACATGCTGCGCTCCTTCCTCACCGTGCTCGGCGTCGTTATCGGTGTGGCAGCGGTCATCGCCATGGTCACCATCGGCAACGGCACGACGGAGCAGGTAAAGTCTGAGCTTTCTCGCCTCGGCACCAATATGCTTTTCGTCAGGCCCGGACAATTCGGCCCCGGTCGCGCCAGTGTCGATGCCAAACGCTTCACTGATAGCGACGTACAGGCCATCCGCGACCAGATCAGCGGTGTGCGGGCTGTCGCGCCATTGAACCGCTCATCAGCGGCAACGGTGATTTATGGCGGCAAGAACCACCAGACAAGCGTCGTTGGCACCACCAACGACTATCTGATCGCGCAGGACTGGACGATAGCGCTTGGCCGCGAGTTTCTGCCCGCTGAAGACCGTGGCGGACAGATCGGCTGTATCATCGGTGAAACCGTTCGACAGGAACTGTTCGGATCGTCCGATCCGGTGGGACAGACGATCCGCGTCAGCAACATCTCCTGCCCGGTCATCGCTGTTCTGGGGCGCAAGGGGCAATCAGGTCTTGGCGATGATCAGGATGACACCGTGATCATGCCGCTGAAAATTCATCAGCGCCGCATTGGCGGCACGACGACGATTTCCTCCATAATGGTCTCTGCCCAGGATGGAGTCTCGACTGCAAAAGTGCAGTCCGACCTGGAAAATCTGCTGCGCGAGCTCCGGCGCATCGGGCTTGGCCGCCAGGACGATTTCACTGTCAACGACATGGCGCAGATCGCGTCCGCCATGACCGGTACCACCACCCTGCTGACCGGGTTGCTCGGCGCTGTCGCCGCCGTCAGTCTTCTGGTGGGCGGGATCGGCATCATGAACATCATGCTGGTGTCGGTGACGGAACGAACGCGCGAGATCGGCATCCGGCTTGCGATCGGCGCTCTGGAAAAGCAGGTTCTGACACAGTTCCTCGTCGAGGCCGTCATGCTTTCGGCCTTCGGCGGGACCGCGGGGATTTTGACGGGCCTTGGCCTGGCCTATGCGGTCGTCAGCTTCCTTGGCGTGCCCTTCGTCACCAGCCCGGTGATCATCGCGGTCGCCTTCGCCTTCTCGGCCGCCATTGGCGTGGTGTTCGGCTATTTTCCGGCTCGCCGTGCCGCAAGCCTCAGCCCTATCGAGGCATTGCGCCACGAGTAACGGGTCAGTCGAGCTTGCTGAAGCGCCCTGCGCTCCCCATATGAAAACGAGCGAGAATTGAGGGAGTTGGACCGTGAGCGTTGCGTTTGTAAAAGAAGAGAGTGCGGAAACTGCAGCAGAAACCCAGCTGCCGGATCGCCCTGTCTCGCAACATCCCAACCTCGTCACCGAAGCAGGTCTCAAGCTCCTTGAAGAACAGATGAAAGCTGCCCGCGCCGCGCATGAGATTGCCAATGCGGTGGAGGACGTGAACGAACGCCGGCGCCAGATCGCGCCACATTTGCGCGATATCCGCTATCTGGCGGAGCGGCTGCGCACCGCCCAGATTATGCCCGCACCCGAGGCAAACGATAGTGTCTCCTTCGGAAGTACCGTCACTTTCACGCGTGAAGATGGCCGCGTGCAATCCTACCGTATCGTCGGCGAAGATGAGGCCGACCCGAAGGCCGGGTCCATTTCCTATGTTTCCCCCGTCGCTCGCGCTCTCAACGGCAAGGCCGTTGGTGATATTGTCACTGTCGGCGAGCAAGAGTTGGAAATTACGGCCATTCAATAAGCCGCCAGTTGCAGCAGGTCGAAATAACGGGTAACTCCCCGATTACTTGACTTTCAGCAAAAGGTTTACTGCGCCATGGCGGTGGAATTCCTCGTCACTCATTCCGGCGGCTTCCATGCCGATGAATTGCTCTCCAGCGTCATTCTCACCCGGCTTTATCCGACGGCCAAGATCGTTCGCAGCCGCGCGCCGGAGTGGATCACCCCTGCGCAAGACCGGGTCATCTATGATGTCGGCGGCGCCTATGATGCCGAGGCGCAGATCTTCGATCACCACCAGCGCGGCGCGCCGCTGCGTGACGATGGTCAGCCATACAGCTCATTTGGCCTTGTGTGGAAACATTACGGTCGTGATTATCTCACCGCGCTTGGCGTTGCTGGCGCCGATATCGAAAACGTCCACGCGTCTTTCGACAAGAGCTTTGTGCTACCGATCGACCTTACCGACAACGGGGCGCTGAGCCCGGCGATTGCCGGCGAGCTTGCCGGTCTCACCTTGCCGTCTCTTTTGGAAACCTTGAAACCTTCATTCGACAACCGTGAACCAGGTGCTGACGACGCAGCCTTCCAGAGCGCGCTTGCGATTGCTCGCGCATTTGTCGAAGCCGGCATCGAGAAGAAGGCCGCAAAGCTGCGAGCAGAAACGCTCGTTCTCAAAGCCATAGAGCGCACCGGCGAAAGCCGTATCCTGGAATTGCCGATCGGCATGCCTTTCAGACCAGCGATCGTCAAGGCCGGTGCCGATCATCTGCTCTTCGTCGTTCATCCGCGTGACAAGGACTGGTGCGTCACAGGCATCCGCCGCGCGGAAGAAGGCTTTGAGCTTCGCGCCGATTTGCCGGTCTCCTGGGCTGGCTTGACCAACGGCGATCTGGAGCAGGCAAGCGGCGTTGAAGGGGCAACCTTCTGTCATAATGGTCGCTTTATTGCAGCTGCAAAGACGCGAGAAGCCGCAATGACGATGGCCGAAATTGCGACACAGGAAGCCCTGTTAGAGGGGCAATCCGCTTAAGTACCGTCTTTGGAAAATGAAGTGTTGCGGTGCTTGGGAACAAGCACCGCAATGCCAACAGGCATTTCTCAGACGCTAGCCTCAGCCTCACGCTGCTTGGCGAGCATGGCAAGGTCTGCGGCCTTCAGTTCGACGGACTCGCCGCAGCCGCATGCCGATGTCTGGTTCGGATTGTTGAAGGTAAAGCCGGAGCGCATCTTGGTGACTTCGAAATCCATCTGCGTGCCGAGCAGGTAGAGCACGGCGGATGGCTGAATCCAGACCTTTGCACCATCATGCTCTATCAGGTCATCCTTGGCATCAGGCTCGGTCACGAGATCGATCGTATATTCCATCCCGGCGCAGCCGCCCTTTTTGATCCCGACGCGCACGCCCTTGGCCTCAGCGCCGGAATTATCGACGATCGCCTTGACGCGAGCGGCCGCAGCCTCCGTCATTGTCATCACTGCAAAGCCCATGGGCTCATCACTCCTTCGACAGTCGGGTTCAAGGCCCGATGTTTATGGACTTAAATCTAGTCTTGCGTCGAGACGTATCAAGTGTTGTCGATTGTGCAATCGACGGCGCTCAGTACCAACCCACCGCAACCTGCGCTTCTTCCGACATGCGATCCGGCGTCCAGGGCGGATCGAAGGTCATTTCAACCGTCACGCCGGATACGCCCTCGACGGCGCCAACCGCGTTTTCCACCCAGCCCGGCATTTCTCCGGCAACGGGGCAACCGGGTGCAGTCAGCGTCATGACGATCTTGACCATCCGGTCGTCTTCGATGTCGATCTTGTAGATGAGACCAAGTTCGAAAATATCGGCGGGAATTTCCGGATCGTAGACGGTCTTCAGCGCGGCGACGACGTCGTCGCTGAGCCGCGCCAGCTCATCCGGGGAGATGCTGGAGGTCTTGGCAGGGGCTTGCACAGCCTCTTCTGCAGGCGATTGTGCCAGATCCTGCAGCTGTTCGGTCGTATCGGTGCTCATGGTCCTGATCCTCAATTCCGATGTCAGGCGAAAAATTTGCGGGCGTAATCGAGTGCTTCGGCCAGCGCATCCACTTCCGCGCGGGTATTGTAAAGCCCGAATGATGCTCGGCATGTGGAGGTCACGCCGAAGCGTTTCAAGAGTGGCATGGCGCAATGTGTACCAGCGCGCACGGCGACGCCGCGGCGGTCGATGACCATCGAGACATCATGGGCATGGATGCCTTCAAGCTCAAAGGAGAAGATGCCACCCTTCCCCGGCGCATTGCCGATGATGCGCAGAGAGTTGATGTCTCGCAGACGTTCGGTGGCATAGGCGGCAAGATCCGCCTCATGTGCAGCGATCGCCGCGCGTCCGAGATTATCCATATAGTCCAGTGCGTAGCCGAGACCTATCGCCTGAACGATCGGCGGCGTGCCCGCCTCGAAACGGTGCGGCGGCTCGTTATAGGTGATCTCGTCCTCAGAGACGTCGAGGATCATTTCCCCGCCGCCCTGGAAGGGACGCATCTCTTTCAACCGGTCGGCCTTGCCGTAGAGAACGCCGATACCCGATGGGCCATAGAGCTTATGGCCCGTCATCACGTACCAGTCGCAATCGATATCGCGGACATCGACCGGCATGTGAACCGCGCCCTGGCTGCCATCAATCAGCACGGGAATCCCGCGCTCGTGGGCAATGCGGCAAATTTCCTTGACGGGCACGATGGTGCCGAGCGCGTTGGACATATGGGTGATGGCGACGAGCTTGGTGCGCTCCGTCAGGCTTTTTTCGAAAGCCTCGATATGAAACGCGCCTTCGTCATCCACAGGCACCCAGACGAGCTTGGCGCCCTGCCGCTCGCGGATTAAATGCCAAGGCACGATATTGGAATGGTGCTCCATGATCGAGAGAACGATCTCATCGCCCTCGCCGATCTTCGGCATGCCGTAGCCATAGGCGACCGTGTTGATCGCCTCGGTGGAGGACTTGGTGAAGACGATTTCATCCACCGAACCGGCATTCAAAAAGCGCCGCACCTTTTCGCGCGATGCTTCATAGGCATCTGTTGCCGCATTGGAGAGAAAATGCAGGCCGCGATGCACATTGGCATATTCGTTGGAATAGGCATGCGACACCGCATCGATGACCACCTGCGGCTTCTGCGCGGACGCGCCATTGTCCAGGTAGACAAGCGGCTGGCCATAGACCTCACGCGAAAGGATTGGAAAATCCTTGCGCACGGCCTCGACATCGTAGGGAGCCGCTCTGACGGCGCGTTCGCTGTTATCAGGCATGATCTTCCAGCCAGCTGGAGATGATACCTTCCAGCGCCTCTACCAGATTGTCGTCTTCCAACTCTTCGACGATTGCCGCGACGAATGCGTTCACCAGCATGGCACGCGCCTTCGCCCGCGGCACGCCACGCGCCATCAGGTAATAAAGGTGTTCGTCGCTAATATCGGCAACCGTTGCGCCATGGCCGCACTGAACGTCGTCTGCGAAGATTTCAAGTTCAGGCTTTGCCGAAAACTCGCCATCGTCGGACATCAGCAGGGTGTTGCAGGACATCTTGGCGTCTGTCTTCTGGGCATCGGGCGCGACCCGGATCATACCCTGAAAGATGCCCTTGGCACGATCGAACACGACGTTGCGGAAGATTTCCGTCGAGGTCGTGTTCGGCACGTTGTGGCCGAGAACCATCGTCACATCCGTATGGGTTTCGCCACCCAGCAGGTTGACGCCGCGCACGGAGAGATCGGTGCCCTCACCTTCCACATCAATGCGCAGTTCCTGGCGCACGAGCTTGCCGCCTGCATTGATGATGAAGAGGCGAAGATTGGCGTCCGCGCCAAGCTTGATGCGCAATTGAGCCAGATGCGTATCGGCTGCACCCTGCTGCTGCAAAAGGATATAGGTGGCTTCCGCCCCGTCCTGAACCTCGAGATCGGTGACATGCGTGACGAGTGCTGCTTCCGCCGCAACCGACAGATGACGCTCGATGATCGTGGCCTTTGAGCCCTTGCCGAAGCGAACTGGCGAACGGGTGTGAACCTGCCCGGCGCCATGGATCACCTGAAGCTCGAGCGGACGCTCGATCTGGGCCTCATCCGGCACGGTCACCGAGTAACCATCGCGCACGAAGCTGCCATTCAGGCGGCCGATCATGTCGTCCTTGTCAGCCGCCACAAGCGAGCCGGCAGCCGTGCCATCCAGCAGGCTTTCGGCAAAGCTTGCGACTTCGAAATCAACGATCTCGGTATCTGCCGACTTCCCGTGGCGTAGATAGGCAACCTGCGATCCGGCAACAGCTGAATCACGCTTCTCGATCACCGGCGCAGAGGCATCCTCGGGGATGCTGCGCAGCAGGGTTTTCATATCGGTATAGTGCCAGGCCTCGATGCGACGCGTCGGAAGACCGGCGGTCTTCAGGTCGTCGAACAGCACGTCGCGCGCAGCAACGACATCGCCATTGCCGGGAAGTTCGGTGAACTTAGCTGTGAAGGCTTCCACCAGTGCGGTTTCCGCAGGTGTCAGCCTGTTTGTCGTCTGAATATTCATGGACATGGTCTCCTGGCCCATTAATTAGGCCGCTTCACCGATGATGTCAGCGTAACCATTGTTTTCCAGTTCCAGCGCCAGTGCCTTGTCGCCCGAACGGATGATCTTGCCCTTATAAAGAACATGGACGCTGTCCGGCACGATGTAATCGAGAAGGCGCTGATAGTGGGTGATGACGACGGTCGCACGATCCGGCGACTTCAATGCGTTGACGCCATCGGCAACGATCTTCAGCGCGTCGATGTCGAGACCGGAGTCTGTCTCGTCCAGCACGCAGAGCTTCGGCTCGAGCAGCGCCATCTGCAGGATTTCCGCGCGCTTCTTCTCACCGCCGGAGAAGCCGACATTGAGCGGGCGCTTCAGCATGTCCATGTTGATCTTCAGATCGCCAGCCGCTTCCTTCACCTTCTTGATGAAGTCAGGCGTTGTAAGTTCAGCTTCGCCACGTGCTTTGCGCTGCTCGTTCATCGCAACCTTCAGGAACTGCATGGTCGCAACGCCTGGTATTTCGACCGGGTACTGGAAGGCGAGGAAGATACCCTTGGCAGCGCGTTCTGCCGCGTCCAGCTCCAGAATGCTCTCGCCATTGTAGAGAATGTCGCCAGAGGTCACTTCATAGTCTTCGCGGCCCGAAAGGATGTAGGACAGCGTGGACTTGCCGGAGCCGTTAGGACCCATGATGGCCGCCACTTCGCCAGCGGCAACCTTCAGGTTCAGACCCTTGATGATCTCGGTTTCGGTATCGGCGATCTTTGCGTGCAGGTCGATGATTTCAAGCATGTTGTTATCTCTCAATCTTGTTTTCTCTTGCGAGAAGAGAAACGGTCAAATGGTCCAAACACGTCGGAGAGCCAAAGGACGGCAATCATCCCGACCGCGCTTGCGATTAAAATTGGCTTGGCGAACTCATAGCCCGCCATCAGCCCGGCAAGTCCAATGAAGACCCCGACCATCGAGACGAAAATACCCAACACCAGGAGGCGTGAGCTTGTCGTCAGGCGGGGCTCGTTCATTAGCCGACGCTACCTTCCAGCGAGATACCAATCAGCTTCTGCGCTTCGACAGCAAACTCCATCGGCAGCTCCTGAATGACGTCCCTGACGAAGCCGTTGACGATCAACGCGATCGCGGCTTCTTCGGGAATGCCACGCTGCAAGCAGTAGAACAGCTGATCCTCGGAAATCTTGGATGTCGTTGCTTCATGCTCGAAATGCGCCGAGGCATTCTTTGCTTCGATGTAAGGCACGGTATGCGCCCCGCACTTGTCGCCAATCAGAAGGCTGTCGCACTGCGTGAAGTTGCGCGCATTGGTCGCCTTGCGATGAGCCGAGACCTGCCCGCGATAGACGTTTTCCGAGAAGCCTGCGGCGATGCCCTTAGCAATGATGCGGCTCGACGTGTTCTTGCCGAGATGGATCATCTTGGTGCCGGAATCGACCTGCTGGTAACCATTGGAGACAGCGATCGAGTAGAACTCGCCGCGGCTGTCATCACCGCGCAGAATGCAGGATGGGTACTTCCAGGTGATGGCAGAACCGGTTTCGACCTGCGTCCAGGAGATTTTCGAGCGATGACCGCGGCAATCGCCGCGCTTGGTCACGAAGTTGTAGATGCCGCCCTTGCCTTCCTTGTCGCCCGGATACCAGTTCTGGACGGTGGAGTACTTGATCTCGGCATCGTCGAGTGCCACGAGTTCGACCACAGCGGCGTGAAGCTGGTTCTCGTCGCGCTGCGGTGCGGTGCAGCCTTCCAGATAGGAAACGTAGGCGCCTTCCTCCGCAATGATCAGCGTGCGCTCGAACTGGCCCGTGTTCTTCTCATTGATGCGGAAATAGGTGGAAAGCTCCATTGGGCAACGCACACCCTTCGGAATGAACACAAAGGAACCGTCGGTAAAGACCGCCGAGTTCAACGTCGCATAGAAGTTGTCGGTCGTCGGCACGACGGAGCCGAGATACTTCTTCACCAGTTCGGGATGCTCGCGAACAGCTTCCGAGATGGACATGAAGATCACGCCCGCCTTCTTCAGCTCTTCCTTGAAGGTCGTAACAACGGAAACCGAGTCGAACACGGCATCCACGGCCACGCGACGGTTCTCGACGCCGGCCAGGATTTCCTGTTCCTTCAGCGGAATGCCGAGCTTCTCATAGACCTTCAGCAGCTCAGGATCGACATCTTCAAGCGACTTGGGACCTGGCGTGCTCTTTGGCGCAGCGTAGTAATAAAGGTCGTTAAAGTCGATCTTTGGATAATTGACGCGCGCCCAGGTGGGCTCTTCCATCGTCAACCAGCGCTGATAAGCGTCAAGACGCCATTGGAGCAGCCACTCCGGCTCCTGCTTCTTGGCGGAAATGAACCGGATGACCTCTTCCGACAGACCCTTAGGCGCCTTATCGACTTCGATCTCGGTTTCGAAACCGTATTTGTACTGGTCCACATCGATCTGGCGAACCTGATCGATCGTTTCCTGAACCGCTGCCATTGTCGTTCTCCAATCTCGCCGGATACAAGGTCCGGTGGCTTGTCAACGTATCAAGACGGAACCCCCGCCTTCATTCGCGCTTCACATAAATGCGGGAGCCATCTGAGGCCAGCGCTTTCATGCGTTTATTTAAGAGCGGGTTGGCGTTTTTCCCACCGCACCGCAAGCGAAATTTTGACATTTCGCAGTTTATCCCAGCCCTCAGGCTGCCTGACCGGAAAGCTTGCGCCGTCCTGCAATCTTGCCAAAGGCGCGGACCGCCTTCTCTACATCATCTACCGTTGTCGCGTGCCCGAGTGAAATGCGCAGAGCACCGAGCTTCGGATCCTGCCCCATGGCCGTCAGCACATGGCTCTCTCCGACTTTACCCGAAGAGCAGGCCGACCCGGCTGAGAGAGCGACACCTTCGATATCGAAGGCGATCTGCCCCGTTTCCGACTTCAAGCCGGGAAGCGTGAAGAAGGTCGTGTTGCCGACGCGCGTGACATCCGCACCGTGGATGATGACATCCGGCGCGGAGACGCGCATTCCGTCTTCCAGCCGCTTCCTTAACGAGGCCAAACGCGCGCTTTCCGCCTTTTGCATCCGTGCCGCTTCTTTTGCGGCCACACCAAAACCGAGAATAGCGTGCGTGTTCTCGGTACCAGACCGATGACCCTTTTCCTGCCCGCCACCATGGATCAGCGGCAAAGGCATCATCACTTCACCGCGGGAGATCAGGGCGCCAACGCCCTTCGGGCCACCGATCTTGTGTGACGACACGATCAGGAAGTCTGCGTCCAGCGCTTCGATCTCCACCGGGATGCGCCCTACCGCCTGGACGGCATCGACCACGAGCAAGCCACCGGCAGCATGAACGAGCCGCGCCGCATCTTTCACTGGCTGTATGATGCCTGTCTCATTGTTGACCAGCATCAACGCCAACATCGGCAGGCCCAATGCCCGGTCGTGTAGCGAAAGCAGGCTTTCCAATGCTTCGATATCGAGCAGCCCCTTCCCCGTCACCGGAACTTCCGTGACTGCGGACCTGCTGAACCGTCCGCCCTCGCGAACTGCCGGATGCTCGATGGCGGATGCATAGAGATGGCTTATATTTAAGGGCGAACGGCCCATTTTAAAGTGCGGGCACAGCACAAGATTTGCAGCTTCCGTCGCGCCACTGGTGAAAACGACGTGCGATGCATCAGCGCCGACCAACGCAGCCACATCCCGACGCGCAGCCTCAACGGCGGCGCGAACGGCACGTCCTTCCTTGTGAACAGACGAGGGATTGCCGGATAGATCGAGAGCAGAAACAAGCGCGTCACGGACGGACGGCAGCAAAGGTGCTGTCGCATTCCAGTCCAGATATGTGCGCTCCGCTGTGCCCATGGCGCAAATCGTGCCTTTATCCCGATCATTCGCGCCTCAGAGCGCATTTTCCTTGAAATTTCCGTCACCCTTGCCTTATGACACCACCAACAGCGCCACGGAACGCAAGTTTCGAACAGTTCTAAACTAGGTTTTAGAAAAGCTGACCATCCACGTCAAGTCTTCTTGCGCGGGGAAAGAGTCAGAAACATAAAAACCGACCGGAGTACCTATGCCTGAAGTTATTTTCAACGGCCCCGCAGGTCGTCTCGAAGGCCGCTACCAGCCCTCCAAGGAAAAAAGCGCACCGATCGCCATCATTCTTCATCCGCATCCGCAGTTTGGCGGCACGATGAACAATCAGATCGTCTACCAGCTCTTCTACATGTTCCAGAAGCGCGGTTTCACGACGTTGCGTTTCAACTTCCGCTCCATCGGCCGCAGCCAGGGTGAGTTCGACCACGGCGCTGGCGAATTGTCGGACGCTGCGTCCGCGCTCGACTGGGTGCAGAGCCTGCATCCTGATTCCAAGAGCTGTTGGGTCGCCGGCTACTCCTTCGGTTCATGGATCGGCATGCAGCTCCTGATGCGCCGTCCTGAAATCGAAGGCTTTATGTCGATTGCACCGCAGCCCAACACCTACGACTTCTCATTCCTCGCCCCCTGCCCGTCGTCCGGCCTGATAATCAATGGCGATGCGGACAAGGTTGCACCGGAAAAGGATGTCAACGGCCTGGTGGAAAAGCTGAAAACCCAGAAGGGTATTCTTATCACCCACCGCACAGTGCCTGGCGCAAACCACTTCTTCAGCGGCAAGGTGGACGAGTTGATGAGCGAATGCGGCGACTATCTCGATCGCCGCCTGAATGGCGAATTAGTGCCGGAGCCCGCGGCCAAGCGCATCCGCTAAAAGATCCAAAGAACCTTCAGAGCCGCCGGTCACTCCGGCGGTTTTTTGTTGGAACAGTGCTGGATTTCAAGCCTGATGCTCTGACCGGCCCGGACTCACATCAACTCAATCGCGCTGCGATCTGGTCATGCATGGCAGCAGTATATTCAAATGTCGGACACACGATCCCCTCGACAGTCATCGGCTGGCACGGTCGCATGCCGATCTTGGTCAGCACTTTCTGAGAGGCGATATTGTCCGGGTGGGTGAAGGCGATGAACTTGTCGGCGATCTTTCGGTCGAAGAACCAGTTTCGCAATGCCATGCCGATCTCTGTCGCATAGCCCCTGCCCCACTCCGTCTGGCAAAGCGAATAACCCAACTCGAAATCGGGTCTCTCGCCTCCAAAGAAGGAGAAACCTGCCCTTCCTAGAAAACGATCGTCGTCACGTGACAGGAGCTTGTATTTCGTGGTGCCATAACTGTGGTGATCATCGATCCAACGCGACAATCGTTCTTCGCATTTCTCGTTGCTCTAGGGTGCCGATCCTGTGAGATAGCGAGTCGTCTCGATTGTTGAATGCAGTTGATGGACAAGCGTGACGTCACCGGGCGCCCACATTGTCACTTTCAGCCTCTCAGTCTCGACTATGACTTGCTCGCGCATTTTTCCTACCTTTCCATTGCCGTACCGCTATCGCCCACCACGTAGCGACTAAGCGGCCATCGAAGCGAACATTCATGGCCGAAACGGGTGTAATTTCCAAAAAACAATGATAAAGCCGCTGCCATTCACTGAAATGCAGTGAAGGTCACGACTAATCCCAGAAAGAAAAAGGTTATGTCCAGGTTCAAGTCCGATTTCCTCCGCACGCTCGATGAGCGCGGCTTCATTCACCAGATCTCCGATGAGGCAGGTCTCGACGAACTGTTCGCCAAGGAAACCGTGACTGCCTATATCGGCTATGACCCGACGGCGCCCAGCCTCCACGCGGGTAGCCTCATTCAGATCATGATGCTGCACTGGATGCAGAAGACAGGCCATCAGCCAATTTCGCTGATGGGCGGCGGCACCGGTATGGTGGGCGATCCGTCTTTCAAGGACGAAGCGCGTCAGTTGATGACCATCGATACGATCGAGAGCAACATCGCCTCGATCAAGCGGGTGTTTTCGAACTACCTCGACTACGATCGCGCGGATACGCCAGCCTTGATGATCAACAACGCCGACTGGCTGCGTGACATCAACTATCTCGAGTTCCTGCGCGATGTCGGTCGGCATTTCTCAGTCAACCGCATGTTGTCCTTCGAAAGCGTCAAGACACGCCTAGACCGCGAGCAGTCGTTGTCGTTCCTTGAGTTCAACTACATGATCCTCCAGGCCTACGACTATGTAGAGCTGAACAAGCGCACCGGTTGCCGGCTGCAGATGGGCGGTTCGGATCAGTGGGGCAACATCATCAACGGGATCGATCTCGGCCATCGCATGGGAACGCCGCAGCTTTACGCGCTGACCTCGCCACTTCTGACCACATCCTCAGGTGCGAAGATGGGCAAGTCGGCCAACGGCGCTGTCTGGCTTAACCCCGACATGCTGTCGGCCTACGACTTCTGGCAGTACTGGCGCAACACGGAAGATGCGGATGTTTCCCGCTTCCTCAAGCTCTACACCACACTGCCAATGGACGAGATCGCTCGGCTTTCAGCTCTCGGCGGTTCGGAGATCAATGAGGTCAAGAAGATCTTGGCGACCGAGATCACCGCGATGCTTCATGGTCGGGAAAACGCAGAACAGGCTGCCGAAACCGCTCGCAAGACTTTTGAGGAAGGTGCGCTTTCCGACAACTTGCCGTCGATCGAAGTGCCGAAGACTGACTTGGAAGCAGGCATCGGTCTTCTCTCGCTGATCGTGCGTGCAGGTCTTGCCGCGTCCAACGGCGAAGCCCGTCGTCACGTTCAGGGTGGTGCGGTGCGCATCAACGACGAGAGCGTTTCGGATGAACGCAAACTTATCGGCGCGGGCGAAGTGACGGCAGATGGCGTCATCAAGCTTTCGCTTGGCAAGAAGAAGCACATTCTGGTGCGCCCGGCCTAAACCATTTGCCAAAGTCTCAGGGCCGCGAAAGCGGCCCTCGGATCATCCCAAACTGCAATGCAACGCCGCCCAACAATTGGCGACATCAAAACTCAGGAAACTCGAGCTTCGAGGTATCATAGCCGAGTTCCTTTGCTTTCCTGACCATCACAGCCAGCTTGGCTTTAGACGGAACGGAGCGAGAATAAATCCACAGATTCTCCATGTCAGGCGTTGCGCTGATAAACCACGTCTTGTCCGGCGAGTTGTAGAGCACCCAGTAATTGAAGGTGATGAAGAGCGGATAGCGAACCCGCATCTTCGCCTTGGTCGTTTTCGCGTCCGTTATCGTTCCAATACCCTCGACGGTCTTGAGCTTTCCGGTCGGCGATCCTTCGCGGCATCCATCTTCGACCAGCACCTGACCGGGCGAGGAACCAGGCTTATAGATCGAATAACCGGCAACGCAGCCATCGGTCAGCCACATGGGTGTTCTGCCAATTTCAAGCCACTTCCCGCGGTAGTGCGACATGTCGGTCTGCGCAACCGCTGGCGCTTTCGCCATCTCGGCCTGCGCCGGGGAAAAGAAGCTGATGCCCAAGGCGCACGAGACGAGGCCTGCGCTGGCCCATCGAAGCAGTGTGTTCATGCTGGTTCTCCGCAAAGGTGTTGCCGGAAACGCTTGGCTTGCGGAGCGGTTGCATCAACAAGATGGTGATGAGGATCAGGCGGTCACAGCGCGCCCATCCGGATATTCTGCCGGTCCCTTCACCTCCAACAAATTACCGAAAGGATCGCGGATATAAAAGGAATGCCCCATTCCACGCGCCCCGCCATGCATCGCCTCACGCTCGATGATCACGCCATGATGTTCAAGATGCACTCGCAAGTCATCGTGCTCGAACGGTCCCGTCGCGATGCAGATATGATCGACATTTCGTCCACCGGCCACCGGTGGCGCAGCTTTCTGGCCGCCTGGGTGAGTGATATCCCACAAAACGATCAGCGACGCGCCGCACCAGACCTGCTCCATGCCGAGTGCCGGATAGGAATAGCCCGGCCGGCATCCCAGCACCTCATGGTAAAAGGTGAGTGCCTTTTCCATGTCGTCGACCAGCAGCACGACGTGATCTATTCCCACAAGCGAAAACGGTACATTCGATGTCACGAAAAATCCTCCCAGAATGACGCTCACAAACATCATGCAATGGCGGATCGGGTCAACTGCAAACCTTACCTGGGTTTTTCCAGGCGAAGCTGGAGCAATTCGTTGATCGAGGTCTCGCGACCCACCTCAATCTTTTGCAGGGAGAGACGTGATGCCTCCTCGCCGACGAAGCGATTGAACGCGACCGCCCGTTGAGCAAACTTGTCGATCAGAAACCGTGCATCGGGATCGCGCGACTCATAATCGCTCTCTGCTGTGATCCGGCGCTCCAGCACGCCCTCGGCAGCAACGAGCCAAATTGCCTGCACATGCTGCATATCCAACTGTGAAACGAGTTCCGGCAAGAGCGCCGAGCCCTCTAAAACAAGACGCTCTCCGCTCTCGATCAGTGGCAGCACGAGTGGGCTCCACATGGAGCGATAATGGGCGAGCACGGATTGCATCATCTGATCCAGCGCCAGATCGCGATAGTGTTCAACGACATGCGGCGGCAATTGCTCAGGCGGATCGCGCCAGGGCCGTCCAGGATGCTTCGCCAGACTGTCGGTCGAAATGCAACGACAACCGAAATGGTTGGCGACGGCCTCGCCCAGCGTCGATTTCCCGGCATGGGAAGATCCGCCGATGAGAAACAAGCGGGTGGTCATGAGCGTCCTCGTGCAATTTGTGCAGGCAACAAGAAACGCGGCGAATAGATGTTGGGAAAGGCAATTTTGAGGGGGAGTACAAAGCCAAGTGGCACGCCCTAGGGGAGTCGAACCCCTCTTTTCAGAATGAAAATCTGACGTCCTAACCGATAGACGAAGGGCGCGTGCGCTTGGTTTGTGGCGCCCTTATAGTCAGAGGTTTTCGATACCGCAAGCGGTAAAATGCAGGATTTGACAAAAAAATGACATCGCAGTCGCAACGCCCTGAATAACAAGGATTACCTATTCAAAACAAAAGCTTGTTCGATAGCAAAAAGCCCGCTGCACCGGTTGGGACAGGTGCTGCGGGCTTCTCATCTCGATGCGTATCCGCATCGAGAAGCAGGTCCTCAGAGAAAACGCGTCCAGCTCAATGTGAACGCCTTTCGGGTCTCCTCATAGGCTTCCGTTCGGGACAGCCCGATATCTGCGAGTTGTTCAGGGGAAAGATCATAGAGGCTCAGCCGGCTTTGCCGTTTGACATACCAGAATGCGAGGCGCTGCAACACGCGGGCAAGAACGCTTTGCGTTTCCGTCGGCACAAAAAGCCTGGCGGGTGTCATCTGATCGCGGACAAACCTTGCCGGTGTCGGCTCAACGCTCTCCTGTTCCGCTACTGCTAGATATTCTTCCATCCTGCGCATGATTGTACCTGCCTGGCGTTCTGCCCTTCTGCTTGATCTTCGAGACAATCAATACAATTGACATCTATAGGGGTACAATGCATATATTGTCACCATGACAAATTGGCTCCCAAACCTTGCCGAGGGCTCCGGCCCAATCTATGTCCGCCTTGCCGACCATATCGAATCTGCCATCGAAGATGGCGTTCTGGCTCCGGGGACAAAATTGCCGCCGCAGCGAAATCTCGCCTATGACCTGGGGGTTACGATCGGCACCATTAGCCGAGCCTACTCGCTGATTCACGAGCGTGGCCTCGTCAGCGGCGAAGTTGGTCGCGGAACCTATGTGAATGACCGCAAGCCTGCGGAGGCGGCGCAGAAGGCGGTCGAGAGCCCCTTCGGCGGCACAAGGGTGTCATTGGCGGCGCCCGGCCAGATCGCCTTCAATGGCACCGCAGCGCCGGATAATGGCCAGCAGGAGATCATCGCATCGCATGTGACCGAGATTGTCAGGGAGAAGCCGTCCGAGATCATGGACTACACCCGCTCCTTCCCATCCTTCTGGGCGGAAGCGGGGGCAAGGTGGCTTTCCCATCAAGGCTGGTCTCCCAAGCCGGAACATGTCGTCACAACGCTTGGCGCCCATGCGGGCGTGATGAGCATCATTACCGCCATGACCGCGCCCGGGGACCGTATCGTCTTCGAACCCGTCACCTATTCGCAAATCAGCCGCGCCGCATCGCTTTCCGGCCGGCGGATATCGATCGTAGATATTGATGCCAATGGCATCATCCCGGACGAGTTCGAACGGATCTGCGCACAGCAGCACCCGAAGATCGTTTTTCTGATGCCTGCCGGTCAAAATCCAACCTGCTCAACACTCCCGCTTGAGCGCCGCAAGGCAATCGTCGAGATCGCCCATCGCCACAATGTCTGGATCGTCGAAGACAATCTCTACGGCGCCATGACCGGCAACCCCCTGCCGCTGATCGCCGAACTTGCGCCGGAAAGAACGTTCCTGGTGAACGGCCTTTCAAAATCGGTCAGCGCGGGCTTGCGTGGCGGCTGGGTGGCTTGCCCACCTCCATTCGTCACGCGCATTCGCGTGGCTCACAAGATGCTGACTGGTGGCATTCCCTTCCTGATGGCGGAGCTTTCTGCGCGACTGGTGATCAGCGGCGATGCGGAGGGTATCCGAAAGGGGTGCATAGACGAGATCGAGGCGCGAAAAGCCATCGTCAGCGAAACCTTGAAGGGGGTGGATTTTAATAGCGCACCGGGCATCGCTTTCGTCTGGGTGAAACTTCCCGAACCCTGGCTGTCCGGCACTTTTCGTAATGCGGCGATGAACGAGAATGTCCTGATCGACGATGAAGATGAGTTCAAGCCAGCCAGAACCGACCGGATCTTCCATCGGGTGCGGATCAGCTTTTCGCTGCCCAAGACCCATGACGAATTAAAACGCGGGCTCGGCGTCCTCAGAAGGCTGCTCGACAACGGTTCTGCGGGCTACGACAGCATTGAGTAGAGGCGACGAAGACGCTGAATTGAAGGCCTGCTGAGCCATTTTCCTATCGCAAGAATGCATGTCTTAGGGTAAAGAACCGGAAATTCCCGTACCGGCTCGAACCCCGTGAGACCTATGACACTTCCAAATCATATTCAGATCACCCCGGAACTCGTTGCATCCCACGGGCTGAAGCCCGATGAATATCAGCGCATTCTCGACCTGATCGGACGCGAGCCGACCTTTACCGAACTTGGCATCTTCTCCGCCATGTGGAACGAGCACTGCTCCTACAAGTCGTCGAAGAAGTGGCTGAAGACGCTGCCGACCAAAGGTCCGCGCGTCATCCAAGGGCCTGGCGAGAATGCCGGCGTGGTGGACATTGACGATGGCGACTGCGTCGTCTTCAAGATGGAGAGCCACAACCACCCTTCCTATATCGAGCCCTATCAGGGTGCGGCAACCGGCGTCGGCGGTATTTTGCGTGACGTCTTTACCATGGGTGCGCGCCCGATCGCTGCCATGAACGCGCTGCGTTTCGGCGCTCCCGACCACCCAAAGACCCGCCACCTCGTGGCAGGCGTCGTTGCCGGCGTCGGTGGCTATGGTAATTCCTTCGGCGTTCCGACGGTGGGCGGCGAAGTGGAGTTCGATCCGCGTTACAACGGCAACATTCTCGTCAACGCCTTCGCAGCCGGTCTAGCAAAGTCCGATGCCATCTTCCTGTCGGAAGCCAAGGGCGTTGGTCTTCCTGTCGTCTATCTTGGCGCCAAGACCGGTCGTGACGGCGTCGGTGGTGCGACGATGGCCTCTGCGGAGTTCGACGAGTCTATCGAAGAGAAGCGTCCGACCGTTCAGGTTGGCGATCCCTTCACCGAGAAGTGCCTGCTGGAAGCCTGCCTGGAACTAATGAAGACGGGCGCCGTCATCGCCATTCAGGACATGGGTGCTGCCGGTCTCACCTGCTCGGCAGTCGAAATGGGCGCAAAGGGTGATCTCGGCATCGAGCTGAACCTCGATCAGGTTCCGGTTCGCGAAGAGCGTATGACCGCCTACGAAATGATGCTGTCCGAAAGCCAGGAGCGCATGCTCATGGTTCTCGAGCCCTCCAAGGAAGAGGTCGCCAAGGCGATCTTCGTCAAGTGGGGCTTGGACTTCGCCATCGTCGGCAAGACCACCGACGATCTGCGCTTCCGCGTTCTGCACAATGGCGAGGAAGTCGCCAATCTGCCGATCAAGGAACTGGGCGATCAGGCGCCGGAATATGACCGTCCGTGGACACCAGCAAAGGTCTCCGCGCCGCTTTCCGAAAACGACATTCCGGAAACCGATATTGCAGATGCGCTCATCAGGCTTGTCGGCTCTGCCAACAATTCATCGCGCCGCTGGGTTTACGAACAGTATGACACGCTGATCCAGGGCAACTCGCTGCAGCTGCCGGGCGGCGACGCGGGCGTTGTGCGCGTCGAGGGCCATGAGACGAAGGCGCTTGCCTTCTCCTCCGACGTCACCCCGCGCTACGTGGAAGCCGACGCCTTCGAAGGCGGCAAGCAGGCTGTGGCCGAATGCTGGCGTAACATCACCGCCACCGGCGCACTGCCACTGGCGGCAACCGATAACCTGAACTTCGGCAATCCCGAAAAGCCGGAGATCATGAGCCAGCTCGTCCATGCCATCAAGGGTATTGGCGAAGCCTGCAAGGTGCTGGAATTCCCGATCGTATCGGGCAACGTCTCGCTCTATAACGAGACCAACGGTCAGGCTATCCTGCCGACCCCGACCATCGGCGGCGTGGGCCTTCTGAAGGACTGGTCGAAAATGGCGCGTATTCGCTTTGCTGCAGCTGACGAGGTCATTCTGCTCGCTGGCGCGCCTGAGGGACTTGGTACCCACATTGCCCAGTCGGTTTACATGCGCGACATTCATGGCCGCATCGACGGCCCTGCCCCGCATGTCGATCTGGACAGCGAAAAGAAGACCGGTGACTTTGTTCGCACCGTCATCACAGAAGGCCTGACGAGCGCGGTTCACGATTGCTCCTCCGGCGGACTCGCTCTAGCCGTTGCCGAAATGGCGATGGCATCTGACATTGGCGCGACGATCGAAACGCTATCCGGCAACAACCCGATCCTGGCTTTCTATGGCGAAGATCAGGGCCGTTATGTCCTGACCGTCAAGCAGTCCGATCTCGAAACCGTCAAGGCGCAGGCTGCTTCGGCAGGCGTTTCGCTCGCCGTTATCGGCAAGACCGGCGGCTCTTCGGTAAAGCTGGGTACGGCGCGCGCGGTCGAGATTAAAGAATTGCGCAATGCCCATGAATCGTGGTTCCCTCAGTTCATGGACGGCGAGACACTCGTCGCAGCAGAATAAGAATTGAGGAGTAGACACCATGCCCATGAAGCCCGGCGACATTGAAGACATGATTAAGGCTGGAATTCCCGGAGCAAAGGTCACCATCCGCGATCTGGCCGGTGACGGCGATCACTACGCCGCTGAAGTCGTGGCAGACGCCTTCAAGGGCAAGACGCGCGTGCAGCAGCACCAGATGGTCTATGACGCATTGAAGGGCAATATGGGTGGCGTCCTGCACGCTTTGGCGCTGCAGACCTCCGCGCCCGAGTAAGCCGCTTTCGTTCAGCAACAAAAGGCCCGCGTGATGCTCGTCACGCGGGCCTTTTGTTACGGCATTGTGTTTACTGGAACGCCGGCGGCGGCACGTCGGACTTCAGGCCGCCAAAGGACGCAGCAGGCAGCGGACCGGCTGTCAGCAGCGTAAAGTCGAAGCCGGACTTTCGGTCCGATCCAAGCACATATTGGCGATGCATGCGCAGGAAGTTCAGCTTGTTCTTGCGATAGCGCTCGTCCGAAAGCGAATGCTTGAACTTGATTCGCACGATCTTGGGCTGGCCAGCATCGCCGTGCCCCGTCAGATGCGCCGTATTGCATTTGTAGAGATGGATCGGATCGGACAGACACTGGATATCGAACCATGTCACCTCCCCGTGGCGCGCAAGCGTCCCGATGCTCTCGCGAAGGCGCGCGGCTTTGGCAATGAAAGCGCATTGAAGTGCTGCACCGCCCAAAGTGACGAAAGAGACATTGCGTCCATCAAACGCATCCGGTTTCAATTCGAGCACACGCCCCGCCACTGCCAGCGCCAGGCTCGCGCCCATGCTATGCGATACAAACAGCACCTCATCTGAGGATGTTTGGAGAGCGAGCAGGACCTTCTGCGCCTTGTCCTCGATCCAGGCACGCGCGACCGGCTCGTTGCGGCCCACCATCAGCGCGAACCGCCAGTCGGCAAAGAGATGCAAGGTGTGGAATCGCCCCGAGAACGGGATGACGCCCTTGTCGAAGAACAGCCATGCTACTGGCACACTCAAAAGACAGAGGAACGGCGAAACATGCAGCAGCAGCGGCAAGATGGCGATCAACGCCGCGAGCAGAAGGCCCGTGAAGATGAGTAGATAGGGAAAAAGGAAAAACAGGCCGAAACGCCAGGCGTGACGAAAGTATCGGAATGCCGCACCGCTGGTGATGATCTCGGCCCCGGCCTTGAAGCCGAGCAGGATCTGCTTCCAGATGGGAGGCGCTCTTAAGTCCGAGATGATGCTGTTATGGTCATGAATATAGATGGTGCTTTTCGTCTCCTGGCCGTCGGAGATCGAGACCGCCTCCACACGACTACCAGCCTCAACCTCTCGAACCGGACCGACGGCATAGTCGAGACCAAAGGTCTTGCCGGATTGAGCGGCACTCCGCTCATAGCGACGGTGATGGGCGGCAGCATCCAAAGGATCAAAGCCGGGGAAATAGAAAACGAGACGTGAGGAGACAGACGCCATAAAACGAGCCAAGGGTTCAAAACCTGAAGGTTGCGAAGAGCCCAAAAGGATCGCTTGATACAATGGGTGTCGCCCATATAGTAAACACCGTGGCTTAATTATGTTTTATATCATAAGCGGCCCAGAGGATTTTATTGCGGAGCGGAGAAGATCTTGTCGAAAATCGTTGATCAGATCATCGGGAGTGTCGTGAAAGGCGCCATGTCGGAGATCCTGTCGAAGACAGGCGTTCGGAAGACACGACGGGCAAGAGGAAAGGCGAAAGCCGGCACATCGCTTGGCGGCGGTATCCTTGGCGGCATTCTGGAGGCGGCCCTCGGCGAAAAACCCGCGCCAACGAAAAAGCGGACGCCCGCCAAGAGGCAGGTCAGCAAACGCCGGACCGCTGCCGCGCGCAGCAAGCAACGCGCGAGATAGCCGCAAATCATGTCACTTCTGTTGGTGCCTCATCAGTTCCGACACGGTGACAAACTGGAAGCCACGCTCCCGCAAACCATCGATGATCTTGGGCAGAGCCTGGCGGGACGCTTCTCGGCTTCGATACATGACATGCAGCAGAATGATCGAGCCGTTCTTAGCGTTCTGGATCACATACTCCGCGATCGCATCTGCATCCTCGGCGATGTCTGGGTAGGATTCAGGCTCGACATCCCAGGTGATCGACGTCCGCCCGGTCTGCGATAAGTACCACGGCAGGGTCAGCAGCTTCTTGCCGTAGGGTGGCCGAAAATAGATTTCGCCCTGATAGCCCGCCGCACGAATGGCGCGATCCGTTCGCTCGATCTCGTCGCGCACCTTATCGAACCCCATCAGACTCATATTGGAATGGGAGAAGGAATGATTGCCGATCTCGTGACCGCGCCGGACAATATCGGCGGCGAGCGCTGGCGTTTCCTCCATTTCCCGACCTGTGAGAAAGAATGTCGCCTTGACGTTCTTTCCATCCAGCAGGTTCAAGACGTCGCGCGTATAGCGAAGTGTGGGGCCGTCATCGAGAGTGAGCGCCACGACGGGCTCGCTCGTCTCTACCCGCGGCACGATCGTTCCAAACAGCTGATAGCCACGCGCTTTGCTCAGTTGGAGCAGCCCAAACACTAAGAGCAGGATCACCACCAGCGCGATGATCCAAACACCAAATTTGCGCATGTCCGGCCTCGGCGTTGGTTGAATGGAGCATCAGGGCACCACACCTTCGGGGCAGCATCATGACTGTCTGTTCCAATTCCGACCGCCCTTGGTTTTTTCGCCTTTGCGACTGGAAATAACGATATTCCATGTTATTTAAGAGCGAACGAAGCAGCGGCCTTGACCCGCATGTGAAAGGAATACAGCCATGAGCGGCATTCACGACCTGATCGACAACGAAGTGAAGAGCAACGACATCGTTCTTTTCATGAAGGGCACGCCCCAGTTTCCGCAGTGCGGTTTCTCCGGACAGGTGGTCCAGATTCTCGATTATCTCGGCGTGGACTATAAGGGCGTCAACGTCCTTGCCGATGCCGACATCCGTCAGGGCATCAAGGACTATTCCAACTGGCCGACGATCCCTCAGCTCTACGTCAAGGGTGAATTCCTCGGCGGCTGCGATATCGTAAGAGAAATGTTCCAGTCCGGCGAACTTCAAAGCCAATTCCAAGAGCAGGGTATCAGCGTCCGCGGCGCGGCCTGATTTCGGCCGGTTCATCCGGCCCACCCTGATTGTCAGAAAACTATGCCAGGCGTTGCGTCATGCAACGCCTTTGCCGTTCTTTTTGAGGCAATCCTGTGACACATCCACCACAAACGACCGCTTCGCCCGCAGGGACCATGGGGCGCGCGGAATTCATCGGGCTGGCTGCCATGCTGATGGCGCTCAATGCTCTTGCCATCGACATCATGCTTCCTGGCCTGCAGGAAATCGGCGCATCGCTTGGCGTCGATAACGAGAACCATCGACAGTACGTCGTCTCTGCCTACCTGCTCGGCTTCGGTATCGCCCAGCTTTTCTACGGCCCGCTCGCGGATCGCTTCGGGCGCCGCAAGCCGATGCTGTTCGGCCTTGGCATCTACATCCTGTCGTCCATCGCCGTGATCTTTGTGCCGAGCTTTGCCGGCCTTCTGGCCCTTCGGTTTATCCAGGGTATCGGATCTGCGGCCACGCGCGTCATCACCGTTTCCATCGTTCGCGATATTTATGGCGGGCGTCAGATGGCCGAAGTCATGTCACTGATCATGATGGTGTTCATGGTGGTCCCGGTCATCGCACCTGGCACAGGTCAGATCGTGCTGTTCTTTGGTGACTGGCACCTGATCTTCGGCTTCATGGCCGCGATCGCTGCCGTCGTGACGGTCTGGATGTACATTCGGCTTCCCGAAACGCTACGGCCCGAGGACGTGCGTCCGCTGACCGTCTCGTCCGTCCTCACCGGCTTCAAGATCGTTCTCACCAACCGTGTCGCGCTCTGTTACACGATCGCCAGCATGATCATCTTCGGTGCACTGTTCGGCTTCATCAACTCCGCCGAACAAGTCTATAAGGGCATCTACGATCTCGGCGCCTGGTTTGCTGCCGCCTTCGCCGCTGTCGCGCTGTTCATGTCGCTGTCGTCCTTCCTGAACTCCAAGCTGGTCGGGCGTTACGGTATGCGCAAGCTGTCACACGGCTCCCTGCTGGGCTTCATCGGCATCAACTTCATCTGGCTGCTGATGATGATCCTCGGTCCCCAGCCAATGCCGTTTGCACTCTTCATCGTGATGTTTGGTCTGTCGATGTTCCAGTTTGGCCTGATTGGCTCGAACTTCAACTCCCTTGCCATGGAGCCGCTTGGTCACGTGGCCGGGACAGCCTCGTCCGTGATCGGCTTTCTCGGAACGGTGGGTGGCTCACTGATCGGCGCCGGCATCGGTCAGGCTTTCAATGGCACGGCGCTGCCCATGGTCAGCGGCTTCTTCATCGTCTCGATCATTGGTCTCGTGTTCGTTTTGATCGGCGAAAAGGGCACACTGTTCCAGGCTCACAACAAGCCGACGCACTGACAGAAGCCTCCGAACATAAAGCAAAGGCGCGGCTGCCATGACAACCGCGCCTTTTTTTTTGCCGTCGTTCAGTCGATCAAACCGTGAAGATCTTCTCGCGCAACACGGTCCATGTCTCTTTGTCCGGGGCCAGCAGCAAGCCGCCGCTGACATGGTTTGGCAGATAGGGAGATCCGTCGAAGCGGGCCGCGTAGGCGCCCGCCTCCTGTGAAATCAGCGTGCCCGCCAGGTGATCCCAAGGCATCAGCTTGTTATACATCAGAAAGTGCATGTGGCCGCCGCAGAAGATGCGGTACTCATGCGCTGCACAACGATAACTGGTGAAGAGCCTGACATCAGCAAGATTGTTCAAGAGGCGACGGCGCGTCTCGACCTCAAAGTAGCCGGTATTGGCGATGCCGACCATCTGCGAGAGTTCAGGCGCCGGAACCACCTGCAACTGCGTCTGGGAGCCATCGGCGCTGCAAAGCCAGGCACCTGAGCCCTTCTCCGCGATCACCCAGTCATTGCCCATCGGATCAAAGATGATGCCTGCGACCGTCTCACCCTTGGAGACGACGCTCAGCATCACCCCGAACAGCGGCAATCCGGCAGCGAAGTTATAGGTGCCGTCGATTGGATCCACAACCACCGCAAGGTCAGCGTCGCCGAGCTTCTCCAAGAGCGACGGATCTGCAGCGACGGCTTCCTCGCCGACAAACAGGGCGTCGGGCATAAACTCTGCGACACGCGCGCGGATCAAGCGCTCTGCCGCCTCGTCTGCCTCCGTCACAAGGTCGATCGCCTCGGTTTTCACCCGCACGTCACCCTCGCCGAGATTTCGGAACCGCGGGAGGATTTCCACCGCCGCCGCTTCCTGTAGGGCATTGGCAAGCGAGGCGATGTCGAGTTCGACGGACATGGGAGGTTCCTTTACATGTTCAGATCAAAGACCAAGAATGTCCCGGCGCAGCATCTTCCAGCTTTCCTTGTCTGGTGCAGAAAGGATGCCACCCTCGGTATCTCCCGGGCGGTAGGGCGTGCCATCGAGCTTCACCGTGTAGCCGCCCGCTTCCTGATGGGTTAGCACGCCTGCAAGATGGTCCCAAGGCATAAGCTTCTCATGACCGATGAAATGCAGCTTGCCTGTCGCCACCAGCCAATATTCGTGCGCCGAGCAATTCAGGGACAGCGCCATCTTCGTCTTGGCCATATTCGCAGCGATCACCGGTCGGCGGTCGGGATGGCTATGACCCCAAGAAAAGATACCCACCATGTCCGAAAGACCGACGGGCTCGGCGACGCGCAGTTTCGCTTCGCTGCCGTTTGCGCGTTTCAGGACGGCGCCTGCGCCTTTGACTGAGATGATGCTGTCGCCCATCACCGGATCATGAATGATTCCAGCGACCGTTTCACCTTTGACGGTCACGGCGAGCAGTGTTCCAAAGGCCGGAAAACCGGACGCGAAGTTGAATGTGCCGTCTACGGGATCGATCACGAAGGCAAGTGGCGCATCGCGAAGTGCCGGAATGACGGAGCGGTCGGCATCATAGGCTTCTTCGCCAACGATATGCGCGGTCGGAAAACGCTGCAGCAAGGCTGCAGTGATCTGCTTTTCAGCAAGGACATCCGCTTCCGTCACGAGGTCGACAGCCGATGTCTTCTCGGAAATGGCCGAAGCGCTGAGATTGCGAAAGCGCGGCATGATTTCGCTGGTACCGGCATGGCCTACGGTTGCAACGAGAAAGTCGATATCTGAATCGGAAAGGGTCATTGAAAACAATCTGAACAGGTGAGGAATGCGCCTCACCTATTCCTCTAGGATGACGGATCCGTGACAGTCAGGCCGGAAAAATCGAACAGCTTTGTATCGAGAAGATGCGAGGGATTGACGTGCGCGAGTGCCCGCAACATCACGTCCTTCCGGCCAGGCATACGCCGTTCGATATCGGCAAGCATGTCCTTCATGGCATTTCTTTGCAAACCATCCTGGGAGCCGCAAAGATCGCAGGGAATGATGGGGAACTCCATTGCCGCTGCGAATTTCGCCAGGTCGTCCTCTGCGCAGTAGGCAAGCGGGCGCAGCACCATCAGGTCGCCTTCGTCATTCATCAGCTTCGCCGGCATGCCAGCAAGCCGGCCGCCATGGAAGAAATTCATGAAGAAGGTTTCCAGAATGTCCTCGCGGTGATGACCCAGAAGCAGCGCGTCGCAGCCCTCTTCACGCGCGATGCGATAGAGATTTCCACGGCGAAGACGCGAACAGAGAGAGCAATAGGTCGCACCCTCAGGTACTTTCTCTTTCACGATCGAATAGGTGTCGCGGTATTCGATGCGGTGCGGCATGCCGATCTTCGTCAGATAGTCCGGCAGGATGTGCTTGGGAAAGTTCGGCTGGCCCTGGTCGAGATTGCACGCAATCAGTTCAACCGGCAGAAGGCCGCGCCATTTCAGATCGAGCAGCAGCGCCAGAAGACCATAGCTGTCCTTGCCGCCGGAAAGACCCACCAGCCAGCGCTTCTGTCCCTTCAACATGCCGAAATCGTCGAAGGCCTGTCGCACGTTTCGCAACAGCCGCTTGCGCAGCTTGTTGAAGGAGACGGACCGAGGCGCATCGGCAAAGAGCGGATGCGAGCCGCCAGCCTCTTCGACCTCGCCGGTGTCCTGAATGTCATCGATCTGTGCGGCAATGGTCATCTTCATCTCGCTGTCTGATCCGCTTGAAAGCGGTTAATGACAGGCAATGCCCTCATATAGGCGCAAGATCAAGCCCCGAATACGGACCAGCCCATGCGGTTCGCCAGCATTTCAAGCGCGTCAGACCCGAGCGCGGAGTTACCGACCTTGTTGAGGCCCGGCGACCAGACGGCAATCGACGCCTTGCCAGGCGCCACCGCCAGAATGCCCCCGCCGACGCCGCTCTTGCCGGGAAGACCGACGTGATAGGCGAAGTCGCCCGACCCATCATAATGGCCGCAGGTCAACATCAGAGCATTGATACGGCGTGCCCGACGATCAGACACCACCGTGTGCCCCGTCAGCGGATTTCGTCCGCGATTGGCGAGAAAAAGCCCTGCCCGTGCCAACTGAACGCAGTTCATCGAGAGCGCGCACTGGTGGAAGTAGACACCAAGCGTATGATCGACAGGATGGTGAATATTGCCGAAGCTACGCATGAAATTTGCGAGCGCGAAATTGCGAAAACCGGTGGCCTGTTCGGATTTGGCGACGGTGTTGTCGATCGAGACCGTATCATCGTTGGAGAGGTACCGGACGAAACGCAGCAACTCGCCGATGGCCTCTCGCGGCTGGTGTCCCGCGAGCACCATATCGGTCACAACGATCGCACCCGCATTGACGAAGGGGTTGCGGGGGATGCCGTGTTCATGTTCGAGCTGAACGATGGAATTGAACGATGAGCCGGAAGGCTCGCGTCCGACACGCTTCCAGACGGACTCACCGGCTTTGCCGAGCGCAAGCGTCAGCATGAAGACCTTCGAAATACTTTGAATCGAAAAAGGAACGGCGGCATCGCCCGCAACGAAAGTCTCGCCTTCGACGGTGGTGACCGCAATGCCGAACTGTTTCGGATCGATCTTGGCAAGCTCGGGAATATAATCCGCGACCTTCCCCTCGCCGAGGTGGTTCTTCATCTCGTCATAGATGGAGTCGATGACCGTCTGAATGTTCTGCATGCCCTGCCCCGATACAACAAAAGCGCCCGTAGGGCGCTTTTGTCAGATGTTTCAGCCGCCTCAGATGGAGGTTGAGCGCGCCTTGGTGGTGGTGGCGAATGCCTTCATCACATAGCTGTCGCGATCATAAACGTCGTCGAAATACTGCACCTTGCCGTCCTTGTCCGGCCATGCGGTAAAGTAGGCGACATAGACCGGAATTTTCACCGGCACGGACACTGCGCGATTTTCACCGGATGCGATCTGCTTGTTGACGTTATCCATCGTCGTGCCGAGAACGGCCGCTGCCATGCGACGCGGATCGACAAGACGGATACAGCCGTGGCTCAGAGCGCGCATATCGCGGTTGAAGAAACTCTTCGATGGCGTGTCATGCATGTAGATTGCATGGCTGTTCGGGAAGAGGATTTTCAGATCGCCCAACGCATTGTCGCTGCTTGGCGGCTGTCGAACCGAGATCGCGTTGGTCGAACCATACCAATTGACGCTCGACGACGAAACGGCCCGGCCATTGACCGAAACCTCATAGCCGAGGCGATCGAGATAGGATGGGTCATTGCGCAGCTTCGGCAGCATTTCGTTGACGATGATGGACTGCGGAACGCCCCAATAGGGGTTGAACTCGACAGTCTCGATTTCATCCTGGAAGAAATAGGTCTGGTTGGTCTTCGAACCGATGACCACCTTCATGCCGAACTGCTCTTTGCCCTGGTCATGGTAATAGGCCATGAAGGCAGGCTGATTGATGAACACAAAGCGGTCGCCGAGATCTGCCGGCAGCCAGCGAACCTGTTCCATCGCAACTTCAAGCTTGGCGATCTTCGCCTCGTTGCTATCGCCCGTCATGGCACGAACGGTGGCGCGACCGATCACGCCATCAGCCTTCAAACCGTTTTCGCTCTGGAAAGCCTTGACCAGATCGACCAGTTCCGGCGTGTACTGCGTCGTTTGCTGATAGCCTGTCAGCGCCGGTGCATGCTGCGACTTCAGCGCCTCGGACGAGCGATGCTCGATCGCCTTCACCACATTGGCGAGTTCAGGGTTATCTTCGCCAGGCTTCAGTACCAGATCGGAGCGGACAGCGATCTTGTTTTCACCGGACTTGTCCTCATCAAGAAGCTTGACCAGTTCGGCCTTCAGCGCCTGATATTCCGGGTTGGAAGGCTCGCGCGACTTCAGATAGGCCGTCACATCCGGGCTCAATGCTGCAAGCTTCAGAACCGGGGAAAGATTGACCGTCTTGCGCTTGAAATCGTGATAGCCGGAAAGCTTGTTTGGATCGATGCGGCCGCGGGTGGTGTCCTGGACATAGCCAAGAACCTTTGCGGAGAGGGCAAGCTCGAACTGCATCATCGCGCGGTTGACCGGCTTGGCCTCGTTTTCCGTGGCACTCACCGTCTGGACTTCGGCCTGAGGCTCACCGGCGATGCTGGCCGTGACGTCGGAAGAGGGAGCTGAGATGCTGTAATCGGCCGGGTCCAGGCCGCTGTCGCCTACGGTTTCGAAGAAGGCGAGAACGGCAGACGCGCGCTCGTTGATATCACCATTGGAAACCCAGATCGGTTTTGCGCCGCCAGCATAGTAAGCTTCGAGCGCCTTGGCGATCTCAGGCGTAGCCGAGACTTTCACCCCGGCATAATCCGGGCCGAACTTCGACGTATCAACCGCACGGGTGCCATCTGCCTTGTAGGTGTAATATCGAGGACCGGAAATGCGCGGTGTCGGCTCGGGATCGATATCGCCACCGACCGGAGCGTTCTGCTGGACGACGCCCGGAAGGCCACGGTCTTGGCGTTCGCGCTCGATCTTACCAGGACCGCCACGAAGCAGATCCATAAGGGTGATGGCGCTGGCAGGAGCTGGAATGCCCGCTGAGACGGAAACACCGAGAGCCAGTATGAACGCCGCCGATTTTTTTCCTGAAGTGATCTGCAATTTGGTCCTCATTGCGTCCAGCGCCATCATCCATCGAAGCGCGAATAAAACATTGTCTGTCTAGCTGATTGGTCTTCGCTTGAAAAGGAAACGCGCAAAGCCCGATCTCGTGCCAGAATTGTCCTGCCGTTCGTCAAAAAACCTCTGGCAATCTCCTTAATTTTTGGCAGGAATAGTTAAATTTCTCTTTAATTTCGAAGCATTGCAGAAAGATGTTTTTTCATCTGTTAAGCCTGAAGCGCCATGGAATTGTCTCTTTTGCGAACGTTACCCAAAAGTCACGTCAATTGACTTTTGAATCTGCGGCAAAATCTGACGCCCTGCGGCGCGTGAGGCTTTCCAGAGTTGCGGGATGGCTCTATATGTCGGCCCGCGCGCAAGACGGGCTTGAAACGCCGCCTTGCCACCGGAACACAATGGAGAGGCACCAACGATGACAGCCACACGCACGGAAACTGATACTTTTGGCCCGATCGAAGTCGCCAGCGATCGCTACTGGGGCGCGCAGGCCCAGCGCTCGCTCGGTAACTTCAAGATCGGCTGGGAAAAGCAGCCCACATCCGTCATCCGTGCGCTCGGCATCGTCAAGCAGGCAGCCGCACGCGCCAACATGGCGCTCGGTGGCCTCGACGCTCAACTCGCCGAGACGATCGTCAAGGCCGCTCAGGAAGTCATCGACGGCAAGCTGAACGATCATTTTCCGCTCGTTGTCTGGCAGACGGGTTCTGGCACCCAGTCCAACATGAATGCCAATGAAGTGATCTCCAACCGGGCCATCGAAATGCTCGGCGGCGTGATGGGCTCGAAGAAGCCGGTTCACCCGAACGATCACGTCAACATGAGCCAGTCGTCCAACGACACCTATCCGACGGCCATGCATATCGCCTGCGCCGAGCAGATCGTTCATCACCTGCTGCCGAGCCTCAAGCACCTGCATGCCGCGCTCGACAAGAAGGCGAAGGACTTCGCCCACATCATCAAGATCGGCCGCACCCATACTCAGGATGCAACGCCCCTGACGCTCGGTCAGGAGTTTTCCGGCTATGCGGCGCAGGTTGCATCATCGATCAAGCGCATCGAACTGACGCTGCCCGGCCTTTGCGAACTGGCACAGGGCGGCACTGCCGTCGGCACCGGCCTCAACGCGCCTGTCGGCTTTGCCGAAAAGGTTGCCGAAGAGATTGCCACCATCACCGGCCTGCCCTTCGTCACCGCTCCGAACAAGTTCGAAGCACTGGCCGCACATGACTCGATGGTTTTCGCCCATGGCGCGATCAACGCAGCGGCAGCAGCGCTCTTCAAGATCGCCAACGACATCCGTTTCCTGGGTTCCGGCCCACGCGCCGGTCTTGGCGAACTTGCATTGCCGGAAAACGAACCCGGTTCCTCGATCATGCCAGGCAAGGTCAACCCGACCCAGTCCGAGGCGCTGACCCAGGTCTGCGCCCACATTTTCGGCAACCAGGCCGCCATCACCTTCGCAGGATCGCAGGGCCACTTCGAGCTCAACGTCTATAACCCGATGATGGCCTACAACTTCCTGCAGTCCGTCCAGCTTCTGGGCGATGCAGCCGTTTCCTTCACCGACAATTGCGTGGTCGGCATCGAAGCGCGCGAAGACAACATCCGCAAGGGCGTGGAGAACTCGCTCATGCTCGTGACTGCGCTGAACACCAAGCTCGGCTATGACGCCTGCGCCAAGATTGCCAAGACCGCGCACAAGAACGGCACGACGCTGCGCGAAGAGGCTGTCGGTGGCGGATATCTGTCGAACGAGGAATTCGATCAGTATGTCCGTCCGGAAAACATGATCGGCCCCAAGTAATGACAAAGGTCAGGCAACGGGTCGCACTCGTTGTCTGACCACCCTTCCCATCTCAGGCTTTTCTGAAATACTATTTACAGCCATTAATTTTCGTAGATAAAATCTTTGCGAGACTGTAACTGGATTCCGTGTTCACGTGCGATTCTCGGAGAAGGCTACGCCTAAGAACACGCCGACTTTCCATGCAGCATCAACAATCGGTTGGGGAACCGTCGTTGAGGCGTGTCGGTCAGAACAAAAACGGGACGATCTGGGGACACATCATGAATACGGGGCCGACACAAAATTTTCCCGGAGCAGACGTGGCGAGCCAAATCTTGCACGCCATGCGCAGCATGGGTATCTCGCCCATCCCCCGCAATTACAATCTTTTCTACGAAGCCTTCATCGGCTCCAACCCCGCTCTGTCCAAGGAACTGCTGCAGCTTGGCAGCAAGGCGACCCAGGAAGAATTGGACGAACTGGGCACCCGCTACTTCAACCATAGCCATAGCAAGATCATCGAGACGGTTCACGAGAAGCTGCATCTCGAGCTGGACGCCTTGCTCACTGTCCTGAAGCACGAGCAGTCAAGCCTTGAGAAATACAATCGGCTGTTGGATGAAACGCGCGAGCGGATCACGGTCAAAAGCGCGACAAGCACCTCGCTCGTCGGCGCGGCCATCGCGATCCTTTCAGAGGCAACCGGCACCAAGATCGCCCAAGGCGAGAGCAGTTCCAAGGACTTGGACAGACATGCTGAGGAGATGCAGCAGGTTCGTCTTGAACTGGATGAATACAAGCGCATCGCCAATACCGACTCGCTCACGCGTCTGTCGAACCGCCGGGCCTTCGATGAAAGGCTCGCATCGACCTACGATACGAGCTTCGGGCTCCATCTGTCGTCCCTGATCCTGCTGGACATCGATAACTTCAAGCGCGTCAACGATACTTACGGCCACCCCGTCGGAGACAAGATTCTTGCAAGCGTTGCATCGGTCATCCGCAAGTCGGTCCGTAAGGATATCTTTGTGGCCAGAAATGGCGGCGAGGAATTTGCGATCATCGTCGACAACATGAATGCCGACGAAGTACGGGAGATGTGCGAGCGCATTCGCCTCTCGCTCGAGAAGACCCCGTTCCGAAACTCGAAGACCGGCGTGGATTACGGGCAGATTACCGTTTCCATCGGTTACGCAATGGCCTCTCAGGCGCAAAATCCTGTCGAACTCTATGCCCGCTCGGACGTCGCGCTCTACAATGCCAAGACCTCCGGGCGCAACCGCACCATCATGTTCGAAGACGGGATGCAGAAAAACTACTCCGGCAAAAGCTGGCTGATCTACCGGACGTAAGGATCGGGCTCAGCGGCGCGCCGCTGATCTCATGGGAATCGCACTTTTCACCACATAGTTTTCGCCGCGCGCTCCGGCCACTCCTTGTCGTAGGTCTCCTTGTCGAAATCCGCTTCGGCCGCTTTCAACAATGTGCCGGGTGTCGGCAGCGACGTCGGATCGACGAAGTTTTCAGGATTCCACAGCTCAGAGCGGATCAGCGCACGGGCACATTGGAAGTAGACTTCGTCAATGGTGACCACCGTCACCGTGCGCGGGTTCTTCCCATCCATCACGAAGCTCGCGAGCAGCGCGGGTTCTGCCGACACCACCGCCTTGCCGTTGATGCGCATCGTAGTTGTCGAACCGGGGACGAGGAACATCAGCGCTACGCGAGGGTCGCGCACGATGTTCATGAGAGAATCGACGCGATTGTTGCCGCGCCAGTCTGGCAGCAGAACGGTTTTCTCATCCTGAACCCGAACGACACCGCCCTTGTCGCCGCGCGGCGAACAGTCCATTCCCTCCGGCCCGACGGTTGCCAGCGCCAGAAAGGGTGCCGCCTCGATCATCTTGCGGTATTCGGGCGTGAGAGTTGACGTGACTTTGACCAGGGAAGCCTCGGAGCAACCTTCATAGATTGCCTTCAACTCCTCAACAGAACGAATAATTCCCATAAACCCTCACTCCCGATTAAGCTGTCTTTCCACAAAGCGTCAGCCGCTGGCCTCTGCCTCTTCACGTGCTTCGCGTTGCGCGCGCTCGCGTGCTGTCCTGGCAGCCACGAGATCGGCGGGCGAAGCATTGCCGCGTATCAGCGACCGGCCCGCATAAATACCGCCCACGACCTCGATCGCAAAGCGCTCGACATCCACATCTCGAAACTCTTCCACCAGGCGCTCGGCGGTATCCCGTTCTTCGCCAACGGAGGTCAGGGCCTTCTGCGAGAAATCCAGCGCCGATTCATAGGTTTCGCGGATCTGATAATCGACGCCGGCCTTGACCAGATCGATTGCGTGACCGCGATCGAAAGCGCGGGCCAGAACCGGTACGAGGGGAAACTCGTGCTTGACGATTTCGGCAATGCGGATCGCAGCCTCCTTGTCATCGATGCAGATCAGCACCGCGCGTGCGGTTGCGGCGCCAGCTGCATGCAAGATCTCCGAACGTGCGCCATCGCCATAATAAACCTTGAAGCCGAAATCGGCCGCATCTCGGACGAAATCCGCGTCCTTGTCGATCAGCGACAGCGTATAACCCCGCGCAAGCAGCGGCTGGCTGACGATCTGACCGAAGCGGCCGAAGCCAATGATCAGAATGCTGCCCTCGACATTTTCGGGAAGCTCCAGACCATCCGTATTGGGCTTTACCGCCGGCATGATCCGGTCATGGGCAATGACCATCAAGGGCGTCAGTATCATTGAGATGATGATCATCGCGGTGAGTACCGCGTTGGTTTCGGCATCGAGAATACCGGCAGCGGACGCGGCGGAATAGAGGACGAAGGCAAATTCGCCACCCTGCGCCATCAGCACCGCACGCTCGATCGCCTCGCGCTGGCAGGTACCGACGAGCCGCGCCACGCTGTAGATCAACAGCGCCTTGACGAACATGTAGGCAATGACGCCGACGACCACGATCTTCCAGTTGGCAGCAATCACCGAAAGATCGATCGCCATGCCGACGCCAAGGAAGAAGAGCCCAAGCAGGATGCCGCGAAACGGCTCGATATCGGCTTCTAATTGATGGCGAAAAGCAGACTCGGAAAGAAGCACGCCAGCAAGAAAGGCGCCCATCGCCATGGACAGGCCGCTGACCTGCATCAGCAGAGCCGATCCGAGAACGACGAGCAGAGCCGCAGCCGTCATGACTTCTCGCGCACCAGAAGACGCAAGCAACCGGAAGAGAGGGTTGAGCAGATAGCGACCGGCAAAGATCAGGGCAACGGTGGCAGCCAAAGCGATACCGATCGAGGAGAGCCGCTCCGCCATCGTGACTTCTTCGCCGCCACTGCCGAGGAATGTGACCAGCACCAGAAGTGGCACGATTGCCAGATCCTCGAAGAGAAGGATGGCGATGATACGCTGCCCTTTTAACGTCGAGAGGCTGTTGCGCTCCTGAAGCATCTGCATGACAATGGCGGTGGATGTCAGAACGAAACCCGTTCCCGCGACGAAGGACGGAATGATTGCGTAGCCGAAAGCCACGCCGATCATCGTCAGGCCACCGATACAGACCATCACCTGAAGCGCGCCGAGACCGAAAATGTCCTTGCGCATGGACCACAGCCTAGAGGGCTGCATTTCGAGACCGATGATGAAGAGGAACATCACCACGCCGAGTTCGGCGATATGGATGATGGCCTGCGGATCGGAAAAGGCGCCTAGGCCAAAAGGGCCGATGACAAGACCGGCCGCGAGATAACCAAGAACCGAGCCGAGACCAATGCGCTTGAAAATGGGCGCTGCCACCACACCGGCGGCCAGCAGGACGACCACTTGGGCCAGATCATTCGCATTTCCCTCGACGGCCAAGTGTCACCTCCATATTGAAATCACATGCAACTTCCCTAACGGAACCGCGGCTCCCTGCTCAAGCCTTTTTCCGTAAGTTCCTGTTCGTAAGTCTGGAACAGTGCGTCTCCCTTTTCACCCAACTCCTGGAGATAGCGCCAGGTAAAGATGCCGCTGTCATGCCCGTCATCGAATGCGATGCGCACAGCATAGTTGCCGGTGGCGACCACGTTGCGGATCGCCACATCGCGCTTGCCCGGCACCGTCACCTTCTGCCCGGGACCATGTCCCTGAACTTCCGCCGAAGGGGATAGGACGCGCAGCATTTCGGCGGGGAGCGTGTGAGAGACACCATTATCGAACACCACAGTCAGGTGTTTGCGATCTTTGGAAACCCGCAATTCGGTGGGCCATGCCTGATTGTCGCTGCTGCTCATGATTTCTGATCGTTCTATCGAGGTGTGAAGATTTGACGCCCGGCACGTTAACCGACCGTTGGTTCGTCATAGCAGCCTGTGGCAACAATGGCTATCGCGCGAGAGGCCATCGGTTTGAAGTGCAGGTCCACGCGATCTTGCTTGCAGGCCTATAGTTCGAGAAGATTGCAAAACCTACTCACACCCCTGCTCACAATGTGCCACAATTTTTTACGGCCATGGTGGGGTCAAGATAGGCATTGGAATGGAACTGCTGCTGTTACATGCGCTGCCTTTGGACGGGACAATGTGGGCTAAGCAAATGGACCCACTACCCGGAGCGACCCATGCTCCAACGCTCTATGACTTTGGAGACAATATCGGATCATGGGCAGAAAACGCACTGTCGCTCACAACGGCCAAACGGCTCGTCGTTGTTGGTTGCTCAGTCGGTGGATCATGCGCACTTGAGGTTACCGCTCTGGCGCCTGAGCGGGTCCGCGCCCTTATACTCATAGGAACCGAGGCGTGGCGAAGGCGAGACCTTGCCTATCATTCTTCCGTTCTCAAGATGCTGAACGAGGAAGGGCTGGAATTCGCATGGCAGAAATCCTGGAGTCCTTTGCTTTCCCGCGTAGCTTCGCCGGAGACGATCGAGAGGACAAAAAAGATCGCCCTGCGTCAGTCCTTGGAAGACGTGGCACGAGGCGTAAGGGTGTTTCACACCCGTCCAAGCCGCGATGATGTTCTCTCAAATTTCTCCGGACCGGTCGCTATTATCACTGGATCAGAGGACACTGCACCAGGGATTGAGATCAGCCGGAAGCAAGCTGTCATGGCTCGAAATGGTCTTTTGTATGTAGTATCCGAGTGCGGGCATTATGTGCCGATCGAGCAGCCGGAAGTGCTCAACTCCATTATCCGGCGGACCCTTGAGACAGCTTGACGAATCGAGGGTCACTGGACATCTTGATCTCGGCGTGGCCTGCGCCCAACCTCTCAGACCTTCCCCAGCATGGTCTTCAACCGAGGCAAAGGGACTTTCGTCTCGGGTCGCTCATCTTGGTCCGATCGTGCCGGATGGTTGCTGGGGAACCCTGTCCGGGACGTGAAAGGCTAGATCATGACCCAGAATGGAAATCTCAAACGCCGCGTGCGTGCCCGTGCCGCAAAAACCGGCGAATCCTACACCGCCGCACTTCGTAATATCCGCCAGCAGCCAGGCCGTCCCGAACTCCGGTCGCTGCGGTTGGCTGTGGCGCAAACGTCTCTCTTCGACGATCCTCGCGATGTTTCGGCACTTCGCGCCAGTGGAGCGGAGATGCGTCGCCTCATGCGTGATGCCCATCAAGCAGGGTCTCGCCTGCTCCATTTTCCGGAGGGCACAACCTGCTGGCCAGGCAAGCGCATCATGTCCGAAACGGGGCCGCGCTCCATTGGGCCTTCCGATTGGACACGCTTCCAATGGGACGTGCTGAGCGAGGAACTGGAGGAAACCAGGAGACTGGCCGGCGCACTCAAGCTTTGGATCGTGTTTGGGTCCGTTCATCGCCTGACTTCGCCGCATCGACCACACAACAGCCTATATGTCGTTTCCGATCATGGAGAGTTGGTGACGCGCTATGACGAGCGCCTTCTCTCGAACACGAAAATCTCCTTCATGTACTCACCCGGCAGGAACCCCGTAACGTTTGAAATCGATGGCGTGCGCATCGGGTGCGCACTGGGCATGGAGGTGCATTACCCGGAAATCTTCGTTGAGTACGAAACCCTTGGGGTCGATTGCGTCCTGTTCTCCACCGCAGGAGGAACACCGTCCGGAGCTCCCGCATTCGCGGCAGAGGCTCTAGGCCATGCTGCGAGCAACAGCTACTGGATCAGCTTCTCCACGCTCGTGCCTCAAAGTCCCGGTGCTCCCTCTGGTATCGCTTCGCCGGACGGGCAATGGGCGGTTCAATGCCCCATCGATGGTCAACCTGCCATTGCGGTCGCAGAAATCCAGACGAATCCTGAAGGTCTTGCGCGGTCATGGCGGAGACAGGTTCGCAACAATCTCTACGGGCCGCACCAGATCGAAGGTGATCTAAGGAGCGATGAGCGAAGCTTGTTTTGATTGAACATTGACTCGGGGCCGGTCGGTCAGCGATTGCTTTCAAATCGGGCAGATTCGTTCACGGACACCGCACCCGGGCTCTATGTGTTGGATGATCACAGACTTTCGAGTGGATGGCCGGAGCGTGATGGTGCCCCTAGTCACGCTCCGCGCTCGGACTTTTCTAATTGAGCGTGGCAGGACAGCAATTGATTGTGATCCAACAACGGTCAATCCAAGCGCAATTACGGAGTTTCGACTTGACGTTAGCCAGTCGCATCCCCAGACTCTGGACATGAACAGCGTCACCGGTTTTCCCACAACGGCAAGTCCGCTCTCTGAAGTCAGGGCTCCCATGATCGACCCCTTCGGTCGGGCGGTCACCTATTTGCGCGTCTCGGTGACGGATCGCTGTGATTTTCGCTGCACCTATTGCATGTCGGAGCACATGACCTTCCTGCCGAAGAAGGATCTGCTGACGCTCGAAGAACTCGACCGGCTCTGTTCCGCCTTCATCGCCAAGGGCGTGCGCAAGCTGCGCCTGACAGGCGGCGAACCCCTGGTGCGCAAGAACATCATGCATCTCATCCGCAATCTCGGCCGCCATGTTGAAGCGGGCCGGCTGGATGAGTTGACGCTCACCACCAATGGCTCGCAGCTTGCCGCTCATGCTGCCGAACTTTACGATTGCGGCGTGCGCCGAATCAACGTGTCGCTCGACACGCTCGATGCGGAGAAGTTCCGTCAGATCACCCGCTGGGGTGATTTCTCCAAGGTGATGTCCGGTATTGACGCGGCTCTTGCAGCAGGCATCAAGATCAAGCTCAACGCAGTAGCGCTGAAAGACTTCAACGAGCACGAAATTCCCGAACTCATGCGTTTTGCCCACGCGCGGGGCATGGATCTCACGGTCATTGAAACCATGCCGATGGGCGAGATCGAGGAGGACCGCACCGATCGCTATTTACCGCTGTCGGACCTCCGTGCCTCGCTCGAAGAGCGTTTCACGCTCACCGATATTCCCTTCAAGACGGGCGGACCCGCACGCTACGTGGAGGTCAAGGAAACTGGTGGACGGCTCGGCTTCATCACGCCGATGACGCATAATTTCTGCGAGAGCTGCAACCGCGTCCGCATTACCTGCACTGGCACGCTCTATATGTGCCTCGGTCAGGACGATGCGGCGGATTTGAGAACGCCGCTTCGCGCCTCCGACAGCGACGCGCTTCTATCTCAGGCGATCGACGACGCGATCCTTCGCAAACCCAAGGGTCACGACTTCATCATCGATCGGAATCGCAAGCGACCCGCTGTCGCCCGCCACATGAGCGTCACCGGCGGCTGATTCTTCCGCTAGCTTATTATTTGATACCCTTACATTAAATGGATTGAATTCGTCCGCTCACCATGCCACGACTTTGGGACAGGAGGAGTGAACGGAGTCGCCTCGCTGCGGAAGGCCCGCATCGCGACCTCGTTCTTGGGATGGCATCATGGCATTGACGGACAATACGCGCGGAGCGCTGCTCATGGCTCTGGCGATGGCAAGCTTTACGGTCAACGACGCCTTCACCAAGTCCGTCACGCCCTACATCAATATCGGACAGATCCTCTTCGTTCGCGGCGTTATGACCTGCGTTCTGGTCTACGTGATTGCGCGCCATATGGGGGCGCTACGCCCACTCAAGACCATGTTGCGCCCCGTCATCCTGATGCGTTGTCTCTGCGAGATTTCGGCCTCCATCCTATACCTCAAGGCGCTTAGCATGATGCAATTCGCCAATGTGGCGGCCATCATGCAGTCCCTCCCCCTTGCGGTGACGCTCGGTGCAGCACTTTTCTTGAAGGAGCCTGTGGGCTGGCGACGCTGGACTGCGATTTTGGTCGGCTTTCTTGGAGTCCTTGTTATTCTCAGACCCGGCCCGGAAGGTTTTACCTCCGGCGCATTACTGGTGCTGGGTGCGATGTTCGTCACCGCCGGACGCGACCTTTTGACCCGGCGCATGTATGCAGATGTTCCCTCAATGGCCGTCACCATGACAACCACCGTCGTCAACACCTTGTTCGGTGCGGCGCTGATCATGCCATTTGGTGGCTGGCAGCCAATGGACACCTATGTCTGGTCGCATCTGGTGGCAGCCGCCTTGCTTGTCGTCATCGGTTATCAGGCGGTCATCACGGCAATGCGCAGCGGTGACATCTCCTTCGTCGCACCCTTCCGCTACACCAGCATGATCTGGGCCTTCTCGATCGGCTTTTTCTTCTTCGGCGATCATCTTGATGTCTGGACGCTGTCGGGCACGGCCATCATCGTCGCCTCCGGTCTCTACACATTCTACCGCGAAAGCAGGCGTCACCGTGCGCCGATCGCCAAGCAAGCGATAGGTATCGAATGAACAAGGCGCGCTTTCTTGATCGCTCGACCCCACCGCATGTGATGACACTCGTTCTGGTGGCCGGTGTCGCAGCACTCAGCATGAATGTCTTCCTGCCATCGCTTGCGGCAATGTCGGTCTATTTCGGCACTGATTATGCCGTCATGCAGTTTGCCGTCTCAGGCTATCTCGCCGCCACTGCCGTGCTTCAACTCGTGATCGGACCGCTGTCCGATCTCTTCGGTCGCAGACCGGTTATGCTCGTCAGCATCGTGCTGATGATCGTCGCCACGCTGATCTGCACATTCGCGCCCAACATCACCGTCTTCATGATTGGCCGCGTTCTGCAGGCGGCTATCGCCTCGGGTTTCGTGCTCGCGAGAGCGATCGTTCGTGACATGGTGCCTGCCGAGCAGGCAGCCTCGATGATCGGCTACGTCACCATGGGCATGTCGGTGGTGCCTATGGTCGGGCCCACCGTTGGCGGCTTTCTCAACGATCTCGCGGGCTGGCAGGCAAGCTTCGCTTTCGTCGGCCTGTCGGCGGTGGCGGTTCTGCTGCTTGTTTTTTTCGACATGGGCGAAACCAACCGGCAGAAGTCGGCAAGTTTCGCAGCCCAGTTCCAGGCCTGGCCGCAGCTTCTTCGCTCCACCCGTTTCTGGGGCTATGCGCTGACCTGCACGCTCTCCTCCGGCCTGTTTTTCTCCTTTCTCGGCGGCGCGCCTTTCGTCGGCAGCGTGCTCTACGGGCTGACGCCAGCGGTGCTGGGCATGCAGTTCTTCTTCATGGCGACAGGATATATGCTGGGCAACTTCGTTTCCGGCCGCTACGCCAGCCGCATCGGCATCCCGGTGATGATGCTGGCCGGCAATGTAATCGCGCTTGCCGGCATCGTCATTGCCTACCTGCTCCTTCAACTTGATCTCGGCAGCCACTATGAGTTCTTCATTCCGCTCGCGCTGATCGGCGTCGGCAATGGCGTGACACTGCCGAGCGCCAATGCCGGCATGGTCAGCGTCCAGCCGCATCTGGCAGGCTCCGCCTCCGGACTTGGCGGCGCGCTGACGATTGGCGGTGGAGCGATGCTTTCCGTTATCGCCTCGTCTCTGCTATCGGAGGAAGCTGGAACGACGCATCTGCTCCTCGTCATGCTGGTCAATGGCGTGCTTGCTGTGGCGACGAGCGCTTATGCGGGCAGACAGGAACGCCGCCATGCGCAGCGTCTGCTAAGAGGTGAGGCATGATGAAAACCGCACGCGCCCTCCCCGGACTGATTCTGGCCGGCGGTCTTTCGCGACGTATGGGCTCCAACAAGGCTCTCTGCCCCTTTGGCGAGCGACACCTTCTGCACCATGTCATTGATAGACTGGCGCCACAGATTTCGACGCTGGCGCTCAATGCCACCGGCGAGTGGGGCAAGGCCTTTGACCTGCCGCTCGTGCCAGATACCAAGATGGGGCACGCAGGACCTCTTGCCGGCGTTCTCGCAGGCTTGCAGCACTTTAGAGACCACCCATCTGGCGCGAGCCACATGTTGACGGCACCTTCAGACAGCCCGTTTTTTCCGGACGATCTTGCTTCGAAGCTTTTGGATCACCTGCCGGACGAGAACACCATTGTCATCGCCGCATCCAAGGGACAGGTTCATCCCGTCTTTGCTCTCTGGCCGTTTGCCCTCGTCGAGGATCTGGAAAACTGGCTCGCCGAGGACGACAACCGTCGCATCCGCAGCTTTCTGGCGCGACACCCCACAATCGGCGTGTCCTTTCCACCAGTGGAAAGCGCCACCAGTTCCATCGATCCGTTTTTCAACATCAACACCCCGGAAGAGCTGTCGCAAGCGCAAACCTTCCTGAAGAGTCTTACTCCATGACGCGTCAAAAAGTGTTTGGCATTTCCGGCTGGAAAAACTCGGGCAAGACTGGGCTGGCAGTCCGCATCGTCACGGAGCTCACCGCGCGCGGCTACCGGGTCTCCACGATCAAGCACGCCCATCATGATTTCGATATCGACAAGGTGGGTGCGGATAGCTGGCGGCACAGACAGGCCGGCGCGCATGAGGTGACGATCGTATCCGGCACGCGCTTTGCCATCATGCATGAGTTGCGCGGCGCGGCTGAACCGTCTTTCGAGGAGATCCTCGCGCGCATCGCGCCCTGCGATCTGGTTCTGATCGAAGGCTATAAATACGAGCCCGTGCCGAAAATAGAGGCCCGCCGGAAGGACGCCGCAAAGACGGACCCGCTGGCGCCGAGCGATCCGCATATCATTGCAATCGCTGCCGATCACTTGATCCCGGAAAGTACTCTCCCCGTTTTCGATCTCGATGACACAGGCCGTATCGCCGACTTCATCGAGGCGACGGTCGGACTTGAGCGTCCATCAAAATGAAAAAGCCGGGCCTTCCGACCCGGCTTTTCCTTTACCTTGATACGCAAAACACTATTCAAGGAAAGAGGATGGGTTCACCGGCGTTGCGTCCTTACGGACTTCGAAGTGAACCTGAGGACGCTTGGCACTGCCAGTCATGCCGGAGGTGGCAATCGTCTGGCCGCGCTGAACCTTCTGGCCGCGCTGAACATCGAGGTTGGCAGCGTTGCCGTAAACAGTGACCTTGCCGTCGTCGTGACGCACCAGAACGGTGTTGCCGAGCTGCTTCAGACCGTTGCCGGCATAGATGACCACACCGTTTTCGGCAGCCTTGATCGGCGTGCCTTCCGGAACGGAGATATTGATGCCGTCATTGCGGTTGCCATCGACATTCTCGCCGAAGCCGGAAATCACGGCACCGCGAACCGGCCAGCGATACTTGCCGATGCCGGTGGATTCCGGCGCGATCGACGCGACATCGGACTTCTTCTCGACATCGCTCACACTTGCTTCGGCAGCCGGCGCCTTCGGCACTTCTGTCTTGGCAACAGGTGTCTCGACAGCCTTTGCAGCAGCCGCGGGCGCAGCAGTCTCATGCGGCTTGACCGAGGCGGTCTTGATGCCGTCTGTTCCAGCGGCTGGAATGGTGAGCGTCTGACCGATGCGAATATTGCCATCTGCAATGTTGTTGGCAGATTTCAGCTCGGCAACGGAGACGCCGTTTTCACGAGCAATCTTGGCAAGGCTGTCGCCCGGCTTGACCTTGTAGCCACCGGTTGGCGGCAGCGGCTTGCCGCCTGGAGGGGTCAGCTTGCCATTGTCAGCCGAAACCTTGTCGCGAGCAGCGCCCTGTGCCGGCAGAACAGCAAGATTCTGTTCCTGGCCACGGGTTGGAGCCGGGGCGTTGTTCTTGCTCAAATCGATATTGTTGGACGCAGCACGGGCAGCATTGGGTGTCTGACCAAAGCGCGGAATGACGATCGACTGACCAGGACGCGCAGCCGATGCACTCTTCAGGCCATTTGCCTGCAGGATTGCCTTTTCCGGCACGCCGTAGCGTCTGGAGAGCGTTGCGACGGTCTCGCCGGAATTCAGCGTGACCGAAGACGCGCCTTCCGTGTGCCAGCCATTATTGTCGCGCTTGACAGACCCGGTCGACAGCGTATCGGCGCTGTTGTTCGCCGGCAGCCGCGCCGACGCCATGGAGGGCGCGCCGTTTGCGGTCGCAGATGGGAATGGCTGTGCCATGGCTTCGCGTCTTGTCGCAGGATCGCGGCTTGCTACCGGCGATGGAGCGGAGAGCTCGGCGCGCTGAACAGGTGCGGCAGAGGATGCCGAACGGGCCGTTGATGGCTGGACCGAACCATAGCCGCCATTCGAAGCCGGATAACGCTGGTTCATGGCCGCGTTCTGGTTGCCATAACCGCCCTGCGGGGCGGCAGCATAACCGCCACCATTCATATCAGCCTGGGGAACGGGGGCCTGACCATAGGCACCGGCACCGTTGCGCTGAGGAATGGACGCGGTCGTCATCTGATCCGTATTGTTGCTGGAAAAGAGTCCGCTAAAGCGTGTCGCGTCCGAGCTGCAACCCGTTGCGACGCTTGCCAGCAATGCCGCTGCGAACATCTTTGCGATTGATTTTCCGGTTTTAGGCGAATGACTCATACGCATGACTCGATCTACACTGACGCAAACGCCGCATCGGAATCGATCCGGCTGAACAAACACTTGCAAGGCCCCTCTTCCGAAACGGAAAAACCATGCGTCGATGAGATGATTAAAGCGCGTTAGTGTTACCACGCCGTTAAAACGTTAAGCTCTTCGCATATTTTTTGATAATTCGATAACCATGCCGGCCTCAGCGATATCCAGCATGGGGTCTCATCCGTCGCCAATGCATGGCCCTGCTTGATTCCCACCAGTTGACCGCGACCCCTCATCCGCGCCAAATCTCGATAGAGGGGAGGAACCACGATGATCGACAAGCTGGAATTTTTTATTGCTCTGGCCCGCGCGGAACATTTCGGTCGGGCAGCCGAAGAATGCCGCATCTCGCAGCCGACACTTTCGGCAGCAATCCGCCAGCTTGAGGATCAGTTGGGTGTCGTGCTGGTCGTGCGCGGGTCGCGCTATCAGGGGCTGACCCCGGAGGGCCAACGCGTTCTCGAATGGGCAAGGCGGATCGTCGGCGATGCTCGCACGATGCGCGAAGAGATGCGCGCAGCCCGAAAGGGTCTCGTGGGGCATATCAGGATCGCCGTTATCCCCACTGCACTCGCCATGGTGCCAAAGTTGACCGAGCCTTTTCAGGCACGCCACCCGGATGTTACTTTCTCGGTCACCTCGCGCACCTCTCTGCAGGTTCTCAGTCAGTTGGAAAATCTCGAGATCGACGCGGGAATCACCTACCTCGACAATGAACCGCTGGGCCGGGTCACGACCGTTCCTCTTTATTCGGAACGCTACCACCTCATTACAGCAGCCGGAACGCCGCTTGCCGATCGCGAAGTTGTGACGTGGAAGGAAGTTTCCGGTCTTCGGCTTTGTCTATTAACAGCGGACATGCAAAACCGTCGCATCATCAATACGCACATGGCAGAAGCTGGCGTGCAGGCCAAGCCCACGCTTGAATCCAATTCGATGATCGTGCTGTTTTCCCACATAAGAACCGGTCAATGGGCCTCCATCATGCCACGTAACGTTGCGGAATCATTCGGTTTTCCGGAGCAGATCCGGATGATACCGATCTCGGAGCCAGATGCGGAACACTTGGTAGGATTGGTCGCAACCCATCGTGAGCCTCACACACCTCTCGTTTCGGCGCTTCTCCATGAAGCCAGATCCCGCGCGGCGGCATCGGCTTTTGATAGAAATTTTCTATCGCACAACGGGACGTCTTTATTGACCTGACGGATGCATTCTCGCCATCCTTCCCGAAAGCCAGATTGGGATACGCGCAACCTACGAGCACTCGGCTCCTCGGTATCGCGGGTTTCACGGAGATAAGTCTCTGTCTGTCTGGCGTCGGTTTGGGAGGACTGACCATGAACATTCGAGCGGTTGCCAGTACCGAGGTAAGCCGGATATCCGAAATCATCGATCACTGTCGCCACTTGGAAGGGCCGATGCTGCCTATCCTGCATCAGGTGCAGGAGGAGTTCGGCTATATTCCGGAAAGTGCCAAGCAGTTGATCGCCTCCGCGCTCAATGTTTCGCGCGCCGAAGTGCATGGTGTCATCACCTTCTACCACGATTTTCGCGATCACCCCGCCGGGCGCCACACCCTGAAGCTCTGTCGCGCCGAAGCCTGTCAGTCGATAGGCGGCGACAGGCTCGCCGAACGCGCGAAAGCAAGGCTCGGCCTCGACTGGCACGAAACCGCACCCGATGGCTCGGTCACGCTTGAGCCCGTTTTCTGTCTTGGCCTCTGCGCTTCTGCCCCGGCCGCTATGTTGGACGGTGAGCTTTATGGTCGCATCGATGAGCACTGTCTGAACGACATCGTGGCGGAGGTCAGCAAATGACCGTCACCGTCTTCGTTCCCCGTGATGCGGCAGCACTTGCCGTGGGTGCCGACAAGGTGGCAGCGGCCATCGAGCGAGAAGCCGTTTCCCGCGGCCATGATGTCCACATTGTCCGCAACGGTTCGCGCGGGATGCTCTGGCTGGAAGTGCTGGTCGAGGTCAGCACCGACGCGGGTCGTGTCGCCTACGGGCCGGTCAAGGCATCGGATGTCCCGTCTCTTTTCGAAGCGGGTTTTCTCAATGGCGGCGAGCACCCGCTCGGCCATGGCCTGACAGAGGATATCCCGTTCCTCAAAGGCCAGACACGCCTCACCTTTTCCCGCTGTGGCGTCACCGATCCGCTGTCGCTCGATGACTACCGCCAGTACCAGGGCCTAACGGGTCTGGAGAAGGCGATAGGGATGCATCCTGCGGACATCGTCCGACAGGTCACCGACAGTGGCCTTCGCGGACGCGGTGGTGCCGGCTTCCCGACAGGCATCAAATGGAAGACCGTCGCAGACGCTTCCGCTGACCAGAAATACATCGTCTGCAATGCCGATGAGGGTGACAGCGGTACCTTCGCAGACCGCATGATCATGGAAGGCGATCCCTTCGTCCTGATCGAGGGCATGGCGATCGCCGCAATCGCAGTCGGTGCGACCAAGGGCTACATCTACACTCGCTCCGAGTATCCGCATGCGATTGGCATTATGGACGAGGCGATAAAGATTGCCCGCTCTGCTGGCATCCTCGGCCCTTCCGTGATGGGCTCGGCTCACGCTTTCGATATGGAAGTGCGCGTTGGCGCCGGTGCCTATGTCTGCGGCGAGGAAACCTCCCTTCTCAACAGTCTGGAAGGCAAGCGCGGTATCGTTCGCGCTAAGCCGCCGCTCCCAGCGCTCCAGGGCCTGTTCGGCAAACCGACCGTCGTCAACAACGTCATGTCACTCGCCTCCATTCCAGTGATCATGGATCGCGGTGCGCAGTTCTATCGCGATTACGGCGTCGGCCGCTCCAATGGCACGATCCCGATTCAGCTCGCCGGCAACCTGAAACATGGCGGTCTTTACGAAGCTGCGTTCGGCATGACGCTCGGTCAACTCGTCAATGAGATTGGCGGCGGCACCATTTCCGGTCGCCCGGTCAAGGCGGTGCAGGTGGGCGGTCCACTCGGTGCCTATTTCCCTCCATCGCTCTTCGACACGGTCTTCGACTATGAAGCCTTCACCGCCGCCGGCGGTCTGATCGGTCACGCGGGCATTGTCGTCTTCGACGACACCGTCGACATGCTGAATCAGGCACGTTTTGCGATGGAATTCTGTGCGGTCGAAAGCTGTGGCAAATGCACGCCCTGCCGCATCGGCTCGACACGCGGCGTCGAAACCGCCGACAAGATCGCGCGCGGTATCGAACCCGAGAAAAACCGCCAGCTTCTGGCCGATCTCTGCAACACCATGAAGTTCGGCTCGCTCTGCGCGCTGGGCGGCTTCACCCCCTATCCGGTGATGAGCGCGATGACGCACTTCCCGGAGGATTTCGCACCCACCCCACTTGTTGAAGCGGCGGAGTGATACCATGACCCTTGTTCACGAAATCGATTACGGCACCCCGGCCTCCAAATCCACGGACGTGGTAACGCTGACCATCGATGGTCGCGAGATCACCGTGCCTGCGGGCACCTCCATCATGCGCGCCTCCATGGAAGCGGGTATCCAGGTTCCGAAGCTCTGCGCCACCGATATGGTCGACGCGTTCGGCTCCTGCCGCCTCTGTCTGGTGGAGGTGGAGGGTCGAAACGGCACCCCCGCCTCCTGCACCACGCCGGTTGCCCCAGGCCTCGTGGTCCACACACAGACGGAACGGTTGAAGCAAATCCGCAAGGGTGTGATGGAGCTCTACATCTCCGACCACCCGCTCGACTGCCTGACTTGTGCGGCCAATGGCGACTGCGAGTTGCAGGACATGGCAGGTGCCGTTGGCCTGCGCGATGTGCGCTACGGCTATGAGGGCGACAACCACGTCAAGGCGCGTTCGACCGATGGCGGCGTCAATGCGCAGTGGATGCCGAAGGACGAGTCGAACCCCTACTTCACCTACGATCCGTCAAAGTGCATCGTCTGCTCACGCTGTGTCCGCGCCTGCGAAGACGTGCAAGGTACTTTTGCACTGACCATCGAGGGCCGTGGCTTTGATAGCCGCGTGTCAGCCGGTGCGCATGAAGCCTTCCTCGATTCCGAATGCGTCTCCTGTGGCGCCTGTGTTCAGGCCTGTCCGACGGCGACACTGACGGAAAAATCCGTGATCGCCATCGGTCAGCCAGAACATTCACTGGTTACCACCTGCGCCTATTGTGGCGTGGGCTGTTCCTTCAAGGCGGAAATGCGCGGCGAAGAGCTGGTCCGTATGGTGCCGTGGAAGGATGGACAGGCCAACCGTGGCCATTCCTGCGTCAAGGGCCGCTTTGCCTATGGCTATGCAAGCCACAAGGACCGCATCCTCAATCCGATGATCCGCGAAAAGATCACCGATCCCTGGAGGGAGGTGACGTGGGAAGAGGCATACTCCCATGTGGCGTCCGAATTCCGTCGCATCCAGAACCAGTACGGGAAGGACTCGATTGGCGGCATCACTTCCTCGCGCTGCACCAATGAAGAGACCTATCTGGTGCAGAAGCTGATCCGCGCTGGCTTCGGCAACAACAATGTCGATACCTGCGCTCGCGTCTGCCATTCCCCAACCGGCTACGGCCTCGGCCAGGCCTTCGGCACATCTGCCGGCACGCAGAACTTCGACAGTGTCGAACAGTCTGACGTCGTGCTTGTCATTGGCGCGAACCCCACGGACGGCCACCCGGTCTTCGGCTCTCGGCTGAAGAAGCGGCTGCGCCAGGGCGCCAAGCTGATCGTCATCGATCCACGCCGCATCGACCTTGTGCGTACACCGCATGTGGAGGCTGCCTTCCACCTGCCGCTGAAGCCCGGCACCAACGTTGCGGTGCTGACCGCACTTGCCCATGTCATCGTCACCGAAGGTCTCTTCAACGAAGCCTTCATTCGCGACCGTTGCGATTGGTCCGAATTCGAGGATTGGGCAGCCTTTGTATCGGAAGAGGAGCATAGCCCGGAAGAGACGGAAAAGTTCACCGGCGTTCCGGCAGCAGAGCTTCGCGGGGCTGCGCGTCTTTATGCCCGCGGCGGCAATGGCGCCATCTATTATGGTCTTGGCGTCACCGAACACAGCCAAGGCTCGACGACCGTCATGGCAATTGCCAATCTTGCCATGGCGACCGGCAATATCGGTCGTCCGGGCGTTGGCGTGAACCCGCTGCGCGGTCAAAACAACGTCCAGGGCTCCTGCGACATGGGCTCTTTCCCCCACGAACTGCCCGGCTATCGTCACATCTCGGACGACGCCACGCGCGAGACTTTCGAGAAGCTATGGGGCGTGACGCTGAACAATGAGCCGGGCTTGCGTATTCCCAACATGCTGGATGCCGCTGTCGAAGGGTCGTTCAAGGGCATCTACATCCAGGGCGAAGACATTCTGCAATCCGATCCGGATACCAAGCATGTGTCTGCAGGACTCGCTGCCATGGAATGCGTCGTCGTACACGATCTCTTCCTCAACGAGACGGCAAACTACGCCCATGTCTTCTTGCCAGGATCGACGTTCCTCGAAAAGGACGGCACCTTCACCAATGCAGAACGCCGCATCAATCGCGTGCGTAAGGTCATGAGCCCGAAAAATGGCTATGCCGATTGGGAGGTAACGCAGAAGCTCGCAAAGGCGATGGGGCTCGATTGGAACTATACCCATCCATCGCAGATCATGGACGAGATCGCAGCGACAACCCCAAGCTTTGCCAGCGTCTCCTACGACTATCTGGAGAAGCACGGCTCGGTCCAATGGCCTTGCAACGAGAAATTCCCGCTCGGCTCACCCATCATGCATGTCGACGGTTTCGTCCGCGGCAAGGGCAAGTTCATTCGCACCGAATATGTGGCGACCGACGAACGCACTGGCCCTCGCTTCCCATTACTGCTGACGACAGGTCGTATCCTGTCTCAGTACAATGTTGGCGCGCAGACGCGACGGACGGAAAACGTCGTCTGGCACGAGGAGGACCGGCTGGAAATTCATCCTCACGACGCCGAACAGCGCGGCATCAAGGACGGTGACTGGATCAAGCTCGCAAGCCGTTCAGGCGACACAACGCTACGCGCGCTGATCACCGACCGTGTCGCACCCGGAGTCGTCTATACGACCTTCCACCATCCGGACACGCAGGCCAATGTCATCACCACGGATTTCTCCGACTGGGCAACCAACTGTCCGGAATACAAGGTGACGGCGGTTCAGGTCTCGCCATCCAACGGTCCGACGGAGTGGCAGGAAGATTATGAAGAATTCTCCCGCCAGTCGCGACGAATCGTGGCGAAACTCGACGCGGCGGAATAGGATCGGAGAATGCAGCAGAAACCGAGCCGAACGATCGACGAATGGCGCTTCAGACAGGGGCGAATGGAGGCGGGCCACCGCATCGTCCCGGAGGAAGTACCGGTCGCCTTCTCCTATGGAGGCTCCACCCATGCGGTGATGATGGCAACGCCGGCAGACCTCATCGACTTCGCCTATGGTTTTTCGCTGGCGGAGGAGATCGTGACGTCAGCGGAGGATATCATCGAGGTCGATCTGGTTGAAGCGGGTCGAGGGATCGACGTGCAGATTACGCTGAAGGATACGACAGCCGACGCGCTGGTGGCGCGCCGCCGGCGCATGGCAGGACCGGTTGGCTGTGGTCTCTGCGGTATCGAGTCGATCGAGCAGGCAACCCGCAAGGTCGCAACGGTCAAAGATCCGGCGGCCCGCCTCATGCCGAGGCAGATCAGCGAAGCCATTCGCCTGCTTGGCGATGGGCAAAGCCTCAATCGCGAAACACGTGCGGTACACGGCGCGGGTTTCTACCGGCCAGAGAACGGCATCGTCGCGGTGCGAGAGGATGTCGGGCGGCACAATGCTCTGGACAAGCTCTCCGGTGCGATCCTTCGCTCCGGACGTCCGGCAGCCGATGGGATCGTGGTCGTCACCAGCCGTCTTTCCGTCGAAATGGTGCAGAAAACGGCCCTTCTCGGATGCCCGGTCCTCGTAGCGATTTCGGCACCGACCGCACTCGCCATCGAGACAGCGGAAGAGGCCGGTATCAGCCTGATCGGTATCGCGCGTGGCGATGAATTCGAAGTGTTTACCAGACCCGACCGTCTGGCTTCCGGGGGGAACAGTCATGTCGCTTAGCCACACAGATGAGAAGCTGATCCGCATGGCAAACCAGATCGCCACATTCTTCACATCACAGCCGCAGGACGTGCAGGTGGATGGGGTGGCGACACACATCAACAAGTTCTGGGAGCCGCGCATGCGGCGGCGGTTCTTCGAAATGATCGACAGTGGTGCAGACGGCTTTCTGCCGCTCGTCGTGACGGCATCGGCAAAGATCAAGCGTCCGGGAGACCCAACCACGCAGGCGGTCGGCCTGGGGGAAGACGCAGCAAAGGGTGCGCCGGGCGGCAAAGGTCCGATTGCTGGAGAATCTCTTTCGGAACCCAGCGTTCCTTCCGGCGCGGCGTGAAGGGTGCACCGAAAACGCACGGTCTCTCACGCACGCCAATATGACGAGGTCGAAACCGACATCCTGGAAGACGGGTCTCTGATCAGCCCGGCTTCCCCTTTTTCATCGATGCCCGCTCATCACGTATGAGCGAGAGCATTTGACGTTGTCCTGACATTCCAAAGAGGGAGGTATTGTCGATGGCAGTTGCAGGCGTAAGCGGAGGAGGCATGGCGGGGACCGGTCTTCTTGATCGAGAGCGAATTATCGCCAAACCCGGTTTCAATCGCTGGCTGGTCCCACCAGCCGCACTGGCGATCCATCTGTGCATCGGCATGGCCTATGGCTTCAGCGTGTTCTGGCTGCCTTTGTCGCGAGCGCTTCCGGCGACCGATCCGAGCTGCTCAAGCCTGACGCTCGTCGGCGCTCTCTTCACCACCGCCTGCAACTGGCGCGTGGCGGACCTTGGATGGATCTACACGCTCTTCTTCGTTCTGCTCGGCTGCTCGGCTGCCATCTGGGGCGGCTGGCTGGAGCGTGTCGGTCCACGCAAGGCCGGCTTCGTTTCCGCCTGCTGCTGGTGCGGCGGTATTCTGGTGGCAGCGCTCGGCGTTATGACCCATCAGTTGTGGCTGATGTGGCTTGGTGCTGGCGTGATTGGCGGCGTGGGTCTTGGTCTTGGTTACATCTCTCCCGTCTCGACCCTGATCAAGTGGTTCCCGGATCGCCGCGGCATGGCAACCGGCATGGCCATCATGGGTTTCGGTGGCGGCGCAATGATCGGCGCTCCACTTGCCAACCTGCTGATGGGCTATTTCAAGACCGACACGACGGTCGGCGTGTGGCAGACCTTCGTCGTGATGGCATTGATCTATTTCGTCTTCATGATGGCAGGTGCTTTCGGCTATCGCATACCACCGGCCGGCTGGCGCCCCGAAGGCTGGACTCCGCCCGCTGCCAAAAGCGCGATGATCACGACGCGTCATGTGCATCTGCGTGATGCTCACAAGACCAAACAGTTCTGGTTGATCTGGGCAGTTCTCTGCCTCAACGTCTCTGCCGGTATCGGCGTCATCGGCATGGCCTCGCCCATGCTGCAGGAAATCTTCGCTGGTTCCTTGATCGGCCAGCCAGGCGTTGCCTTTGCCGATCTTGACGCCGCGCAGAAGGCACAGATCGCGGCAATCGCCGCAGGCTTCACTGGCCTTTTGTCGCTCTTCAACATTGGTGGCCGCTTCTTCTGGGCATCGATGTCCGATAAGATTGGCAGAAAGAACACCTATTTCTGCTTCTTCATCCTCGGCATCGTCCTCTATGCGCTGGCACCCACGCTTGCTCTGATGGGCTCCAAGGCTCTCTTCGTCCTCGCCTTCGGCATCATCCTGTCGATGTATGGCGGCGGTTTTGCCACCATTCCAGCCTATCTGGCAGACATCTTCGGCACGCAATTCGTTGGTGCTATCCACGGTCGTCTGCTGACAGCCTGGGCAACGGCCGGCATCGTCGGTCCGGTCGTGGTCAACTATATCCGTGAGGCGCAGATCGCTGCCGGTGTAGCGCCGGGGCCGGCCCTCTATACCAGCACCATGTATATTCTTGCCGGTATGCTGGCGCTTGGCCTCATCGCAAACGCATTCGTCAAGCCGCTTTCCGACAAGTGGTTCATGTCGGATGAGGAAGTCGCCTCGCTCCAGGCCAAGACCGCAGCCGCAAATGCCGGCCCGACCGGTTCCTTCGGCATCGGCAAAGGCGGTTTCGACGGCAAGGCAGCTCTCGCCTGGGCCGCTGTCGGCCTTCCGCTCCTGTGGGGCGTGTGGGTGACGCTGAAGAGCAGCTTCGCACTCTTCGGGTAAGTTGCCGAAGGACCTCGAAAACCATCAAGAGCCGGCGAAAGTCGGCTCTTTTTTTGTCAGTTTGCCCCGGCGTTCTACAGGTAGGTCGCGATATGGGATTCGATCGGCAAATAAGGCGTCTCGAACAACTCCTCGCGCTCGAAACGGCTGCCAGTCTTGGAGAAACGGGTCATCACGCAGCGACCGTCTTCTAGAATGATCGGTGCAATCATCATGCCGCCGGAGACGATCTGCTCGGTGAAGAAGCGTGGCATGGCGGAAAAGGCTGCGGTTGAGACGATACGGTCGAAGGTGCCCTCGCCGACGAGACCGTTGGAGCCGTCGGCCTGACGGATCACAACGTTACGAATGCTGAGATCATCCATCCGGTTCTGTGCCGCTTGAACCAGCGTCTTGTAGCGCTCAACCGAGAGCACGCGCTCGACTCTGCGCCCAAGCACCGCCGTCATGAAGCCGCTGCCGGTGCCGATTTCAAGCACGCGCTGGCCTGGCTTGACCTGAAGCCGGGAGATGATCTTCACCGCCATATCGGCACCTTCCATGAAGGCTCCGCAGTCGATCGGGATGGTGCGGCTGGAATAGGCGTCCGCTGCAAGCGGCGCCGGCACGAAGAGAGAGCGGGGCGTTTGCTCGACAGCTGTCAGGAGATCGAGATCGGAAATGCCTTCGGCCCGCAGCCTCAGGACGAGAGCGGCAAAGCCTTCTTTCTCCACCATGGGGGATTTCAATCGTTCACTCCGAATCCAAGTGCCTTGGCGATCCGATCCTTGACTGTGTAGTCGGTAAGGTCAAGCTTGAGAGGTGTTACGGAAATCTTGTTGTTCTTGACGGCATGGATATCCGTGCCCTCCATGAAGTTTCCGAGCCGCTCCCCGAAGCGCAGCCAGTAGTAAGGAAGGCCGCGGCCGTCCTGGCGCTGCTCTACCGTCAGCCCGAAATCGAGCTTGCCCTGCCCTGTGACGCTGACGCCCTTCACATCTTTCGGTGCGCAATTGGGGAAGTTGAGGTTGAGGAATGTCCCATCTGGCAAATCGATCTCGCTGAGCTTGCGGATGAGATCCGGCGCATAGGTCTCGGCGACCTCCCAGGGAACGATCCGCTCGGCATTGCCCGTATAGGCATAGGCCTGGCTAAGCGCAAAGGAACGCACGCCCTGCAGCGTACCTTCAATAGCGCCGGCAATCGTACCCGAATAGGTCACATCATCGGCCATGTTGGCGCCGGAATTGACGCCGGAGAGAACGAGATCGGGCTTGCCCGGCAGCACTTCACGAATGCCCATGATCACGCAGTCTGTCGGCGTGCCGCGAAGCGCGTAGTGCTTGTCGGAGATCTTGCGTAGCCGAAGCGGCTCGGAAAGCGTCAGGGAATGTGCAAGACCGCTCTGGTCGGTTTCCGGCGCGACGATCCAGACATCGTCCGACAGCGTGCGGGCAATGCGCTCTAGCGCTGCCAGCCCCTCGGCATGGATGCCATCATCATTGGTCAGCAAAATCCGCATGGTCTTCTCCCTCATCGGTTCGTTCTACAACACACAGCGCCCGTCTCCGCTCAACTAAATGTCTTGCTGGACAGACGCTCTCCTCCGGGCAGAGATGAAGTACTCCTGCGCCGTCGACGCAGGAGCCGGTATCGAAGCTCAGGCTGCCTTCTCGATCCGAGTCAGGCCACCCATGTAAGGCAACAACACGTCCGGAATGGTCACCGAACCATCGTCGTTGAGATAGTTTTCCAGAACCGCGATCAGGCAACGTCCGACGGCCGTGCCCGAACCGTTCAGCGTGTGAACAAACTTCGTAGCCTTGTCGCCCTTGCCGCGATAGCGCGCATCCATACGCCGTGCCTGGAAGTCACCACAGACGGAGCAGGAGGAGATTTCGCGATAGGTGTTCTGGCCTGGAAGCCAGACTTCGAGGTCATAGGTCTTGCGCGCGCCAAAGCCCATATCGCCGGTGCACAGCGTCATGGTGCGGAAATGCAGGCCAAGGCGCTTCAGCACCTCTTCGGCGCAGGCCGTCATGCGCTCATGCTCGGCGATCGAGCTTTCCGTATCCGTGATCGAGACGAGTTCGCACTTCCAGAACTGGTGCTGGCGCAGCATGCCGCGCGTATCGCGACCCGCAGAGCCCGCTTCCGAACGGAACGATGGGGTGAGCGCCGTAAAACGAAGTGGCAGTTTCTCCTGATCGAGGATTTCGCCAGCGACCAGATTTGTCAGCGTCACTTCAGCGGTCGGGATCAGGTACCGTCCATCTGTCGTCTTGAAGAGGTCTTCTTCGAACTTCGGAAGATTGCCCGTTCCATACAGCGTCTCGGCACGCACCATCAGCGGCGACGACACTTCCGTGTAGCCATGCTCGCGGGTGTGCAGATCGATCATGAACTGGCCAAGCGCGCGCTCCAGTCTGGCAATCTGGCTCGTGAGAACCGTGAAGCGCGAGCCGGAGAGCTTTGCCGCACGGTCGAAATCCATATAGCCGAGCGCTTCGCCGATCTCGAAATGCTCCTTGGCTTCGTGATTCCAGCCGGGTTTCTGGCCAACGACGCGGGTCACGACGTTGTCGTTCTCATCCTTGCCGACCGGCACATCGTCCAGCGGGATATTGGGAATGCGCGACAGGGCATCGTTCAACTGGCTGGTAACCTGACGGTCCTCCTCTTCCAGCTTCGGCATGCTGTCCTTGATGTCGGCAACTTCTGCCTTCAGTTTCTCTGCAAGCTCAGCATTCTTCTGCGCCATCGCCGCACCGATTTCCTTGGAGGCGGTGTTGCGGCGTGATTGCATGTCCTGCAGGGTCTGGATAACGGAGCGGCGCTTCTCGTCGAGCGCAATCAGGCTCGCGGACTGAGGTTCGGCTCCGCGCTTGGCAAGCGCCGCATCGAAAGCTTCAGGGTTATCGCGTATCCATTTAATATCGTGCATCGTGGTTCCAGACCGTGGTTTTACGTCTTTGCTTGTTGAAAAACAAAACGCCGGGACAAATGACCCGGCGTCTGAAGAAAGAACTCAAGAAGCCGTCACGCCTCTTCGGGACCGTCAAGCTCCCGGCCAGCGTTTTCGGCAGCGCGTTTCTTCTCCACGAGTCGAGCCATATAGATGGAAACCTCGTAGAGAAGGATCGCTGGCAAGGCAAGACCGATCTGGGACATCGGATCGGGTGGCGTCAGAACGGCAGCCACGACGAAGGCGGCGACAATCGCGAATTTGCGCTTCTCTCTCAGCCAGTCGCTGGTCAGCAATCCGACACGCGCCAGAAGCGTGGTGACGACCGGCAACTGGAACACGAGACCGAAGGATAGAACCAGCGTCATGATGAGGCTGAGATACTCCGACACCTTCGGCATCAGCGAAATTGCGACCTCGCCGTCTTCCGGCAGCTGCTGCATGGCGAGGAAGAACCACATGACCATGGGCGTGAAGAAGAAGTAGACCAGCGCGCCGCCAAGCAGAAACAGCAGGGGCGATGCGATCAGGAACGGCAGGAAGGCGGCGCGCTCGTTCTTGTAGAGACCGGGCGCGACGAATTTGTAAAGCTGCGACGCAACCACAGGAAAGGAGATCACCATGGCGCCGAACATGGCAACCTTGATCTGGGTGAAGAAGAATTCCTGGGGGGCCGTATAGATCAGGGAGGACTTGGCGACGTCCAGCCCTGCCCAGATCACCGCCCACTTGTAAGGAATAACGAGGAGGTTGAACAGGTGCTTGGCCATGGCGAAGCAGGCCAGAAAGGCCACGAAAAATGCCCCCAGCGACCAGATGAGCCGCGTGCGCAATTCCATGAGGTGTTCGATAAGCGGCTGCGGCTTATCCTCGATATCCTCACTCATGCTTCATCCTTCTTGGCCTTGGCCGTTCGTGCTTTCTTGGCTGGCTCGGCAGCCATGGTGGCGTCGAACTTGGTGCGGGCCGCCTTCGACTTGGGCGCGGTAGCCAATGCGACCTTCTTATCCGCCGCCTTTGCTGACGTCTGTTTCGCAGCTTTGGCCGCAACGTCCGTCAGCGCAGGAGAACTTGCGGGCTCCGCCTGCATTTCCGCGACGGACGAGACCTTCGGCTTCTTCGCATCGGCCTTGGCCGAAATCGTGCGCGGTGCACGCTTGGGCTTGGCAGCGACCGCCTCGGCTTCGACTTCCTGCGTGGTTTTCGCGGCAGTCTTTCGGCTCCGCTTCGGCTTTTCGGCAACCGGTTCGACGACGGGCGTTGCTTGCGCAACAACGGGCGCTGGAGCCATCGGTGCGGCGGCGATCGGCGCAGGCGTCAAAGCGGGCGGCGGCGCGTCGGGCAACGTCATCTCCGGACCGGACAGGGTGACATCCGGGGCATCGACCGGGGCGCTGGTTGCCGGCCCGGACGGCGTTGCCGCCTTCTGCAGATCGGAGCGGATGTCATTACCGAGCTGACGCAAAGGGTTCATCGCATCGCGCAGGGAATTTGTCGGGTTGAGATTGCGGACATCGGCGATCGTCTGGCGCACATCGTCCATGTCGGCTTCTTTCATGGCCTCATCGAACTGCGCGCGAAAATCACCCGCCATCTTGCGGAAGCCGGCCATCGTCTTGCCGAAGGCACGGATCATGGGCGGCAAGTCTTTAGGGCCAACAACCACGATCAGGACGATCGCAATCACCAGCAGCTCGCTCCAGCCGATATCAAACATCAAAAAGCTCCCGACACGCGCAACAACGCGCCATGATCCTCAAGTCCCGACGACCAGGGCAAAGACGTGACCGCCCTACCCCGGATCAATTACTTGATCTCGTCAGCCTTGTGATCGACCGTCTTGGCATTGACATTGGTGTCGGCAGGCGGTGGCGTAGCGTCGTCATCGGCCATGCCCTTCTTGAAGCTCTTGATGCCCTTTGCGACATCACCCATCAATTCTGGAATCTTGCCCCGGCCGAACAGAACCAGCACGATCACAAGAACGATCAGCCAGTGCCAAACACTAAAAGAACCCATAACGCAAACTCCCTGAATTTTGCTTTGAACGATGTAAGCCGTTTGAATGGCTTTTTCAAACAACAAAATGGCTATTCAACAAAGTAAGGCAGCGAGAAATGCTGTGATGCAGCAGCATATCGACACATCTACGTGATCGCTGCGCACCCGCAACAAAATCAATCGTCTACGTCGCCACCGCGGGGGGCAAGCAGCCCCAGTTCTTCGAGATCGAGCTGCGTGATCGGGTCCTCGTCCTCGGTCAATTCGTTACTCATCGACGGCACGGGAATGCCGAAATTCGGCGGAATGCGGCCGGACAGCAGCCCCGCTCCCTTCAGTTCATCGAGGCCCGGCAAGTCGCGCAACTCCTCAAGGCCGAAGTGATCCAGAAACTCCACCGTCGTTCCCATGGTCACCGGACGCCCAGGGGTGCGGCGGCGCCCTCGAAAGCGCACCCATCCAGCCTCCATCAGCACATCCAGCGTGCCGCGCGAGGTCTGAACACCGCGTATATCCTCGATCTCGGCGCGCGTCACAGGCTGATGATAGGCGATGATCGCCAGTACCTCGAGTGCGGCACGCGAAAGCTTCTTCGGTTCCTTTTCATCGACATGGATGACGAAGGAAAGATCGCCCGCCGTGCGGAAGGCCCAGTTACCGCCGACCTGCACAAGATTGACGCCGCGTGTTGCGTAGACCTGCTTCAGCCGGTTCATCAAAGGCGGCACATCGACACCGCGCGGGATGCGCTCAGCGATGAAGGCTTCCGACACGGGCTGCGCTGAGGCGAAGACCAAGGCTTCAGCGATGCGCTCCGCCTCTCTTTCAAGACGCTCCGCAACCGTGCCGCCGCCTATCTCTGCACCTTCGCCAGAAACGCCGCCGTTCATATCCACATCATTCGACATCATCGGCCCTTTCAGAACGTTCCCGCGCTCTACCAGAGCCTTTACGCATGAAGATCGGTTGAAACGCTCCATCCTGGCGGATCTCCAGCGATCCTTCCCGCACAAGTTCCAGCGACGCTGCAAAGGCACTGGCAATGGCGGTGGCGCGCATTGAGGGATCGGGAACATATTGCAGGAGATACCGGTCGAGTTCCGTCCATTCACCGATTTCACCGAGCATAGAGGTCAGCAACTCGCGCGCTTCCACCAGCGACCAGACCTGGCGTTTCTCGATCGTTACCTGCGTGATCGCCTGGCGCTGGCGAAGCGTCGCATAGGCGCTCAGCAGGTCGTAAAGGCTCGCCTCGAATGCGGAACGACTGCGATGGGGAATGTGCTCCGGCGCACCACGGGCGAAGATATCGCGGCCGAGTTGATTGCGGTTCACCAGCCTTTCGGCGGCGTCGCGCATGGCTTCCAGACGCTTGAGGCGGAAGGCCAACGTCGCCGCCATTTCCTCGCCGGTCGGGCCCTCATCCTTGCTCTGTTGCGGGATCAGCAGCTTGGATTTGAGAAAGGCGAGCCAAGCCGCCATGACCAGATAGTCGGCGGCAAGTTCGATGCGGACCCGGCGCGCGGTTTCGACGAATTGTAGATATTGCTCCGCCAGCGCCAAAACGGAAATGCGGGAGAGATCGACCTTCTGAACGCGAGCCAGGTGCAGCAACAGATCGAGCGGGCCCTCAAAGCCCGCCACATCGATCATCAATGCCGCCTCGCCTGTCGCACGCTCTGGCGTCACATCCTGCCAGAGCTTGTCCATCGGCGTGCCGCCGCGCGATTTCTCTGCTGCCATTGTCTCGTCTGTCGGGCCTTTCGCTGGCGCTCTGCCCGCTCAGCGGATCAGGCAACCGCCAGCATGGCGTTGAATTCGTCTCTCAAGCTTGCCTCATCGGCATCGTCTGCAGCGGGGAAACCCGCTTCGACGGCCTTGGCGCGTTCCAGTGACCGGCCGGTGAGAGGGGGAACTTCCTTCACGACCTGGAGCATTTCACTCATCACGCCGTTGCAATGCAAGACTATATCGCAACCGCCCGCAACAATATTGGCAGCGCGCTCGCCAAGCGTCCCCTTCAATGCATTCATCGAACTATCATCCGACATCAGCAGTCCGTCAAAACCGATGCGTCCGCGAATGATCTCCTCGATCACCTTGCGGGACGTCGTGGCGGGGCGCTCGGGATCGATGGCATTGAAAACCAGATGCGCGCTCATGCCCATCAGTTCCTTGTTCAAGGCACGGAACGGGACGAAGTCATGCGCATCGAGATCATCCAGCGGCACGTCCACCACCGGTAGTTCATGATGCGAATCCACCATTCCGCGTCCATGGCCTGGAATGTGCTTCATCACCGGCAGCATCCCGCCGGCCTTCAGACCGTCAGCAGCCGCCTGCCCCATTTCCGAGACCATCTTCGGATCGAAGCCGTAAGCGCGGTTGCCGATGACATTGCTCGCACCTTCCACCGGAACATCGAGAACGGGCAGGCAATCCACATTGATGCCAAAGCGCATGAGATCGAAGGCGTGCAGGCGCGACATCAGCCAGGCGGCCCGCAGACCCTGCTCACGGTCGCGCAGATAGATCGCTCCCAACGCCTGGGCGTTCGGGTAGGACTGGAGGATCGGTGGGCGGATGCGTTGGACCCTCCCACCTTCCTGATCGATCAGAACCGGCGCGTCCGGGCGACCGACCGCCTCACGCATGGAAGCCACCAGATCGGTAATCTGCTGCGTGTCACCGATGTTGCGACCGAAGAGAATGAAACCCCAAGGCTGCTCCGCCTTGTAGAGGGCGATCTCCTCCTGTGTCAGCGTCAAGCCGCTGCAGCCAAGGATCATAGCTTTCGATTCAGTCATGGTATGGGTCCTGTCGATGAGGGCACGTGCAATGGATATCTGTTACGAAAAAAGCCGGGACGGCGTGACCATCCCGGCTTTTCAAATTACTTTTCGCGATCAGCGGGCGACGAGGCAGCTGCCGCCAGCAGAGCGGAAGCGTTCGCACAATGCCGCCGCTTCGTTTTTGTCACCAGCGGGGATGCGAACACGGTAGAACGTGCCCTTGCCGGCAATTTCGGCAGCCTTGATGTCTACACCACGTCCACCGATGACAGAGCCGAACTTCGCCGACATGTTCTGATAGGACTTCTGCGCTTCTGCCTGGCTCGGCAGAGATGCGATCTGGATGTAATAGCCACCCGAAGACGGCGTGCTGGTTGCCGCTGCAGGCGTAGCGGACGCCGTCTGCTGAGCAGGCTGGGCCGGTGCCGCCGGGCGGACGTTACCCTGATTGGTCACGGTGGCAACCACGTTTGCAGGCTGGCTGGACGGACGGGCCGCTGGAAGCGGTGCAGCCGTTTGGGTCTGGGCCGGCTGAGCCGCGGCAGGTGCCGGACGAGCCGAGGTCTGCGCTGCCTGGGCAGGCTGCTCGGGCGTCACGGGAACACGAGAGGTGGCGAGTACCGATGGTGCCTTTTCCGTGGTTGCCGGAGCCGCCAGTTCTTCGACCTTATCCTGCTGTGGTGTCTCAGCCGCAGGTGCCGGCACTTCCTGTGCAACAAGCGTACCGTCCGGCTTGACGATCATGGTGCGCACCTTGCGGGGCGAAACATTCACGCCGGACTGACCGTTGTGTTCTGCGGTCTGGGTGTTCTCGCCACGGGAGAGCAGACGCGGATCTTCCGTTTCGCCAACCGGTGTGGACGTACCGTCCTGCATCTGGTCGGCTTCGTCTTCCATCGGAAGCTGCTCAGGAATGAGCGTGCGCTGCACGACATCCACAGGCTCTTCATTGGTCGAAATCAGCGATGGCTGCTTGGGGTCGGACGGTGCCGCACCGGCAACGCGGTCATAAACCGCCTTGTCCTGGTTCGGTACAACGCGACCACCCGGATTTTCCGGCACGACTTTCGTTGGCTCGCTGTCGGCGGAGATAATCACCGGCGCGCCGTTCGAACCCATGTGGGAGGAACCGCCACCGATCAGCGCATAGGTGCCGCCACCGATGAGAAGGAGACCAACAGCCGCTGCCATTGGGACGAACCAACGACGGGCACCGCCTTCGCGCTCATCCTCGGCATAACGAACCTGCTGCTCTGGAGCGGCATCTTCGCGTGTCTGCGAACCGAGGCGGCCTTTTGCCGCCTCCTGCATGCTGCGGCGGAAGTCCTGCTCCAGCGCACGCTCGAACTCGTCTACCTCTTCCTGCGTCGGCTGAAGCTGTGCCTGACGCGGCGCTGCATTCTTGTGACGATCAAGACCACCGGAAGCAGGCGAGGCAAAGAGCGAGGCAAGCTCGGTGTCGAGATCGAGATCTTCTTCCTGACGGCGCGCAACCGGCTTCGGCTCGAAAACGCCAACGGGCAGTTCCGGAACGTCCAACTCGGTGATGGTTTCAGGAGCGTCCTCGGTTTCACCGATCTGGCTAGGATCGAAAGGCAGGCTTTCCAGCGACGCGACAGGCGCAACTGGCTGCTGAGCTGCAGGACGACGTTCCTCGTAGCGCGTACGCTCAACGACCGGCTGAGGCTGCGAGCGGGAAGCGACAGGTGCAGCGGCAACAATCGGTGCTGCTGCTGGCTTCGGCTGCATGACTGGCGCCGGCTTTGGGGCAGGCGCAGCCTGGGCTACGGGTGCAGGTGCCACTTCGATATTGGCGATCTCGGACAAATCGATGTCAAAATCGATATCCTCAAGCGCAAGCTCGAAATCAGAGTCGTTGAAAGCGTCGAAGTCATCGGCAGCAGAAGGGGCTGCGACGGGCGCCGGTGCTTCAGCGCGAGGCGCTGGCGCGACCGGTGCAGAGACACGCGGGGCTGGAGCGACAGCGACCGGCGCAGACGCGGCAGGTGCCGAGACAACCGGTTGCGGTGCGACTGGCTTTGGTGCCGCAGCAGGCGTTCCGAAAACAGGCTCTGCGCGGACGGGTGCAGGCACTGGCTTGACGGCCTGGGCTTTGATCACCGGCTCGACGGCTGGCAAGATCGGGGCAGCCGTGACGACCGGCTCCATTCTGGCAACAGGCGCAGCAGCATCGACGCTCTTGTTGCTGATCCCGTAGCGTGCAACGTCATAGATCAGCTCGTCCATGGCGGACATCTTCTGACCAGCGAGCACGTCGGCGGTCAATTCATCGGCGACAGGCGCGCGTGGTTCAACGGCTGGGATCGCCGCTGGAGCAGGCCGCGGCTGAGCCTTCGGAGCCACAGGCGTCGCCCGGGTCGTGCCGAAATTGGCAAGCGGCAACCGCAGGCTGGAGAAATCGAGCGAGGACTTGCGCAGCGATGGCGCGGTCGGCTGGAGAGAGGGCGCGTCATCGGCGACCGACATTTCCAGTTCGCTGGCGAGATCGATCGCCGTCTCTCCGGATGTCTCCGCCATGCGCTCCCAATCCGGCTCCTGGACAGGGGCTGGCTGGTGCTGGGTGGCTGGCTGCGGCGCAGCGACCGGCTGCTGCATCTGGACCGGCTGTTCGTAAGCGCGCGGCTCAGGTGAAAGAGCAGCATGGACCGGAGCTTCTACGACGGCCTCGGGTGCAGCGGCATAGTCCGGTTCACGGGGTTCTGGTGCTTGGTCGCGATGATTGACATCAAACACAGAAGCGACCGAGTCGGGGTCATCGCTGAAATCGTCTCTCAGATCGGAACGGGGTGCTGGTGCAGCGTGCTCCGCGACCAGATAGTCTTCATGGCCCGCAGGGACTTGTGGCGCAACCGGCTCGAGCTCAGGCTCGCGGCGGGAGAACACCGATTCAACCCGCTGCATGAACTCGTTGACCGGAACAGGCGCGCGCACATCGTTGGCGGGATCCAGCGCGATGGGCTCGTGGCGCGGCGCGTCATAGACGGCGAACTCGCGAAGCAGCTCATCCTCGAGGTTGAATTCCGGCTCCCGGCGCGTGGCAGGCGGCGCAGCGTTCTGCGCAGCCAGGGGAGCGACATGGGGAGGACGATCCTCTTGCGCAACAAGTTGCGCCAATTGAGCCAGGGGATCGTTGTCAGCGAATTCCTGCGACCGAGAGTCTCGGTTATACGCGACATTTTTTTCGACCATTACGTGTTCCACCATCTACGCATCACAGCACTTGCCAGCGTATTGTGAGCAAATAATGGTGAGGGATGTCATCGCATCTCGTCAGGCGCATCCGCTCCCAAAAGCGTCAATCCAGACTTCAGCACATTTGCGACAGCACTCACCAGCCCTAGTCTGGCAACGCTCAATTCTCGGTTTTTATCGTTAACAAAACGTAATTCCGGCTGATCTTTACCTTTGTTCCAGTGTCCATGGAAGGAACTGGCCAGATCGTAGAGGTAAAATGCCAAGCGATGCGGCTCATGATTCTGTGCCGCAGACTCGATCAGACGCGGATATTCCGCCAGCTTTGCGATCAACTGCAACTCATTGACATCGTTAATCAAAACCGATCCGGAAGACAGAGCGGAAACGTCCAGATCCAGCCCCGGAAACGCCTCGTTCGCCTGCCGGAAAACCGACTTGCAACGAGCATGAGCATATTGCACATAAAATACCGGATTGTCTTTAGATTGCTCGGTCACCTTGGCAAAATCGAAGTCCAGTGGCTCCGAATTCTTCCGGTAGAGCATCATGAATCGCACCGGATCGCGTCCGACTTCGTCGACGACGTCCCGCAATGTGACGAAAGCGCCAGAGCGTTTCGACATCTTGACCGGCTCGCCATCACGGAAAAGTTTGACGAGCTGGCAGAGCAGCACGGTGAGCTTCGACTTGCCTTCGGAAACGGCGCGCGCAACCGCCTCCAGACGCTTGACGTAACCGCCATGATCGGCACCGAGCACATAAATCATCTCGGAGAAGCCACGATCGTACTTGTCCTTGAAGTAGGCGACGTCGGCTGCAAAGTAGGTATAGGTGCCGTCCGACTTCATCAGCGGGCGATCCATATCGTCACCCACCTCCGTCGAGCGGAAGAGCGTCTGTTCGCGGTCTTCCCAATCTTCCGAAACCTCGCCCTTCGGCGGCGGCAGCGTGCCCTTATAGACATGACCCTTGAAGGTCAGGTCGTTGATGGCAGAAAGAATCGGGCCGGCATTACCAGCATGAAGAGTCCGCTCGGAATAGAACACATCGTGCTTGACGTTCAATGCCGCGAGATCCTCACGGATCATCGCCATCATCGCATCGATTGCCTTGTCCTTGACGATCGGCAGCCACTGTTCTTCCGGCATGGTCCGAAGCTTGATGCCGTACTCATCCGCCAGTGCCTTTCCGACGGGAACGAGATAGTCGCCGGGGTAAAGACCGGGCGGAATCGTGCCTACATCTTCACCGAGTGCTTCGCGGTAACGCAGGAACACCGACTTCGCCAGCACATCGATCTGCGAGCCAGCATCGTTGATGTAGTATTCCTTGGTCACGTCATAGCCGGCAAAGGAGAGCACGTTCGCCAGCGTATCGCCGACGACAGCGCCGCGGCAGTGACCGACATGCATAGGCCCTGTCGGATTGGCGGACACATATTCGACGTTGATCTTCTTACCCGTTCCTACCGTGGACCGGCCAAAATCCTGACCTTGCGAAATCATGCCGGCCAGGAGCCGCTGCCAGTAGCCGACCGATACGCGAATGTTGATGAAACCGGGACCGGCAACATTGACGCTATCGACATCGGCATCCTGCTCAAGGGCCGGAACGATCAGCTCGGCCAGCGCGCGCGGATTGGTGCCGAGTGGCTTTGCCAGCACCATGGCCGCGTTGGTCGCGACGTCGCCATGGCTTGGATCGCGTGGCGATTCCACGGTGACACGGCCAAAATCGACAGCATCGCGATGGGCTTTGACGAGATCGATCGTCTCGAGAGCTTTTTTGATTCGTGCGTCAAAATCGGCAAAAAGGTTCATGGTCATCTACCTGCGCGAAGGGCTTTCAGTCATTTAGTATTGGCTTCGCAATTGCGCGCTGCCTATCGCAAATCGGGTGTATGGTCAAACAGCCGCTGGTGTGTTCTCAGGGCATAACTGTCTGTCATACCGGCCAGATAATCGCCCACATGGCGGGCTCTGGCAGCCTCGGTCATGCCGGGAATGCTGTCCACCCAGTAGTGGCTTTGCATCTCCGCTGGCGTTTCCATGTAGCGATGGAAAAGATCGGTGACGATCTGTGTCGCGCCTGCGCGTATGCGCATGATGTCCGGGTGGCGATAGATATGTCCGAAGAGCAGCTTCTTGATCTGCTTGTCGGTCTCAGCCATCGGCGGCGAAAAGGTCGCGATGGTGCGGTCGGCGGCGCGAATGTCGGACGCACTTTTCGGCTTTAGGAGGCCAAGATTTTGTTGCGCGACGCCGATCACATCTTCAACCATCCTTGTGATCTGACGGCGCATGATCTCATGCGCGAAGCGATCGTCGTCGAGCGACGGGTATTTTGCCCGAACTTCGGCCATCAGGCTTGAGAGAAACGGAACTTCCTCCAACATGTCGAAGGTCAGATAACCTGCACGCAGACCATCGTCGATGTCATGAGTATTATAGGCAATGTCATCGGCAATGGCGGCGACTTGCGCCTCCAGGCTGGCGAAGGTACCGATCTCCAGATCCTGCAGCTGGCAATATTCGAGGATCGGCAGTGGTACCGGACCATGCGTTCCCTCACCCGCCGCATTCAACAGCGGGCCATTATGCTTGACCAGACCTTCAAGTGTTTCCCAGGTCAGGTTGATGCCGTCATATTCGGCGTAGCGCCGCTCGAGCTTGGTGACGATGCGCAGTGACTGGGCGTTGTGATCGAAGCCGCCATAGGGTTTCAACACCGCATCCAGCGCATCTTCACCGGTGTGACCGAAGGGCGTGTGGCCAAAGTCATGCACCAGCGCCACGCCTTCCGCCAGATCTTCATCCAGCTTCAGGGCACGGGCAAGGGCGCGGGCGATCTGTGCGACCTCGATCGTGTGGGTCAAACGCGTGCGGTAATGATCACCATCCGGGCTGATGAACACCTGCGTCTTGTGCTTAAGGCGCCGAAAGGCCGTCGTGTGAACGATGCGGTCTCGATCGCGCTGGAACTCGGAGCGCGTCAGGCTGGAGGTCTCGGGAAACAGACGCCCGCGCGTCGTCCATGGATCGGCGGCATAGACCGCTCTCTCTCCGCTACCAAAACCCAACGCACGCTGATCGATAATCATCTCTGTCCTGCCATCGGCCCATTGACCTTTTACACTGCCCTTCATACCTATCGCGGAGGTTGCCGCAAAGCGCGTTTGCTGGTGGTAACGCTATAGACTGTGAATTTGACTGGTTTATAATCGGTCTTACACAGAACTTTGCTCTCCGGTTCTTGACCCCGGTTGGAGAAATGACATGACCACAGACGTTACACTCTCTGAATCCGCTGCGAAACGAATCGCCCAGATCGTCTCCGCCGAGGCAGGCAAGCAGGCGCTCCGCGTATCCGTCGAAGGCGGCGGCTGTTCCGGCTTTTCCTATAAGTTCGACCTCGACGGCGCACCGACCGACGACGATATCGTCATATCGCGCGGCGAGGCAAAGGTGCTGATTGACAGCATGTCGATCGTCTACATGGCCGGTTCCGAAATCGATTTTGTCGATAACCTGCTCGGCCAGTCTTTCCAGATCAAGAACCCCAACGCGGTTGCCAGCTGCGGTTGCGGGACCAGCTTTTCGATCTAGAGCGCTTCCTGTTGAAAGAGTGAAAACCGGTGGCTTTCGCTGCCTCATCGGGTAAAACAGGGTCCAAACGGAATGGAACCTGCGATGAAGATTGCCACCTGGAACATCAACGGCGTCAAGGCGCGCATCGAAAACCTTTGCGAATGGCTGAAGGATTCGAGCCCGGATATCGCCTGCCTTCAGGAAATCAAATCCGTCGATGAAAACTTCCCGCGCCTCGAGATCGAAGCGCTGGGCTACCATGTGGAAACCCACGGCCAGAAAGGCTTCAATGGGGTCGCGCTTCTCTCCAAAATGCGCCCCGATGAGGTCAATCGCGGCCTGCCGGGTGATGACGCTGATGAACAGGCCCGCTTCATCGAAGGTGTGTTTTCCGTGCAGGGCGGTGTCATCCGCGTCTGCTCGCTCTATCTGCCGAACGGCAACCCGCCGGATGATCCGGTGAAGTATCCTTACAAGCTGGCCTGGATGGAGAGGCTGCGCCGCTTTGCCGAAGAGCGGATGCGACTGGAAGAGCCGTTGATTCTGGCCGGCGACTACAACGTCATTCCTGAGCCTTTCGACTGCCATGACCCAAGGGTGTGGGCCGGCGACGCCCTGTTCCTGCCGCAGACACGCGCGGCTTTCAGAAGGTTCGAAAATCTCGGCCTCACCGATGCCACCCGCGCCACCTCCGACGAGGCCGGGCTTTACACCTTCTGGGACTATCAGGCAGGCGCCTGGCAGAAGAACAACGGCATCCGCATTGACCACCTGATGCTGTCATCGGAAGCAGCAGACAGGCTGCATTCCGTCTCCATCGAGAAACATGTCCGCGCCTGGGAAAAGCCATCCGACCACGTGCCGGTCTCCGGCTACTTTGACTTCGAAGCAGCCTGACATCGCGGCGGATAAGATGGGATGAGGCCGGACGCGATCATCTCACGCCCGGCCCCGTGCCTCGTTGGTATCGGAAGAGACTGCAGGTCAGAACTCTTCCCACTCGCTCTTCATGGCCACCGCTGCATTGCCGCGATATGGCGATACGGTCGACCTCCTCACTGGCGCATGATGCTGGGAATTCGCTGCTGTCTGCGCGGGTGCGGCTGGACTGCTGCCCGTCTTAAAGCGGGCCACGAGATTGCTGAGATTGACTGCCTCGTCAGCAAGCTTGCTGGTCGCCGCTGTGGATTGCTCCACCATCGCCGCGTTCTGCTGGGTCGTCTGGTCCATCTGGTTGACGGCGCCGTTCACTTCACTGAGGCCGGTGGACTGTTCTTTCGAGGCGGTGGCAATCGAGTGAACATGTTCATCGATTTTCCCGACATGGTCTCGGATCGCTTCCAGCGCTCCACCGGTCTCTGTCACGAGCGAAACGCCGGCAGTCACCTCATTGCGGGATCTGACGATCAGCGTCTTGATGTCCTTCGCCGCTGTTGCTGAACGTTGGGCAAGCTCCCGCACTTCCTGCGCAACGACAGCAAAGCCCTTACCAGCCTCGCCGGCACGGGCAGCCTCCACACCCGCATTCAATGCCAGAAGATTTGTCTGGAAGGCGATCTCGTCAATGACATTGATGATGTTGCCGATCTCATTGGACGCCTGCTCGATGCGCCCCATAGCCGAGACGGCGTTTCTGACGACATTGCTGGACTGTTCGGTGCTCTGGCGGGCCTGCGCAACCATTTCGGAGGCTTCGCTCGAGCGGGCGGTGGAGTTCTTCACGGCCGACGTGATCTCCTCGAGTGCCGCTGCCGTCTCTTCAAGCGAAGCCGCCTGCTGTTCGGTGCGTTTCGACAAGTCGTCAGAGGCGATGCGCAGCTCGCCCGCCCCGCTCCTGATCATGTCGATTGCGGAACGGACCTCCATCATCACGGAGCGAAGGCTGTCCATCGTTGCGTTGACGTTGCGCTGCAGTTCGAGAAACACACCGCGGAAATCACCCTGCATCGATTCCGTCAGGTCGCCATCCGCAAGCACCGCGACCACGCGATTGGTCTCTGCCACGCCACGGTCTACCGATGTGACCAATTCGTTGACGCTGAGCGCGAAGCGATTGAGGTCCGGGTTCTCATAACGCTTGCTGATGCGAGCGGAGAAATCACCCGCAACCGCAGAGGAGACGACCTGGGCGATATTGCTCTGTAAATCCGCATTCTGCTCCTGGAGTGCGGCCTCCTGTGCCGCAAGATCACGAACCCGCACCGCATTCTCTTTGAACACCAGAACAGCTCTGGCCATATCACCTACCTCGTCCTTATTGTCGGCGTAGGGGATAGCGACGGACAGATCACCGTCCGCCAGCGTCTTCATGCAATCGGTGGTTCTCGTAATCGGCGTCGCAATGGCCCGGCGGCCAAAGAAGGCGGAGACGATCATCAGCAGAACCATGAGGCCTGAGAGAATGATAGTAATCGTGGAGGCAAGCGCCTGTAGCTGCCGGCGTTCTTCATTGGCTGCGTCTGATTTCGCTTTCGCGTCATTGACGATTTCATCAGCCAGCGACGCCAGTTGAGCGCTCGCATTTTTCAAAGGAGCAAGCTGCTGAGAGATATCGGCGTTTGCGGCACGATCGGTCGCGAGCTTTCCGACGTCAGCGCTGTACTTTGCGAGCACGTCGGAAATTTTCTGAGCACGGTCCTTATTGCTGGAGGCCGCCATCGCGGCTGTCCCAAGCTCAAGATATTTGACAGCCGACTCATGGCGTTTTGTCGTGTAGGTCTGCGCCTCTTTCAGTTCAGTCGGCGTAGACGCTAACCTTATGTCGCCCACACCGATTTCCATGCCTCGCAGCGAGGCCTTCATATCCACCATGTTGCGGGCGAGGTCAGCCTGAACGCGGCCCTTTGAGACAGCGGCGTCCACGGATTGAGAGAGAAACCAGCCCGTCACAGAAGCAGTCAGAACGAGGACAACGCCCGCACCTGACATGAGGGCGAGTTTGGTACGAATGCGGGAAAAATCCAACGCCATAGCAGCATCCCATTGACGAAAATTCAGAATGAACAGGACATGCTTTGTGGAGCAACTCGGGCGCGATTCATTCAGCCCGCAAGAGTAGAAGGAGACACGAAAGCAACCTATGGTCGCTCTCTACGCTTAATATAACGTTATTGTGAACGACTAAGAGTTCGCTGAAGCATGTCGCGCAAAAGTGTGCAGCGGTTTTGCGATAAAGACATGCGATAAAACAAGGGCCTAAAGCGAACGAGCGTATCTGAAAGATCACGACATGCTTTAGAACAGAAGTTCCGGAAATTCCGCAGACATCTGCTTAATCCGCATCACCGGAGGAAATGTTGCGTGCGAGTTGAATTGCTACGCGACGGTCATCTTCAGCGGCGACAGAGAAAGCCTGCTCCTGAAGGTTTTGTATCCACACACAGTTCGCGGCTGCGCATTTGTCCAGCGCGGCGGTCATGAAGGCCAGTCCTCGAACTGTCTGTCCTTCCTGGAACAGCAGGTTGCCGAAGATCGACATGGCACCTGCATGACCGTGCTTGCGAGCCTGGTTCAGCCACTTCTTGGCCTGCTGTGCGTCCGCACGACCGCCCTCGCCTGCGAGGATCATTTGGGCCAGTTGAAACTGCGCCTCGGCCACACCGAAGGTCGATGCGACCTGGAAGTAAAGCTGGCGTGCCTGGCCAAGATCCATCTTCACAGGGCTGCCGGGAATACCGTGCCGGTAATAATCGGCGAGAGACAGCAACGCATTGACGAAAAAGCCCGTGTCTTCCGAACCGGGCTCCACGCCTTGGCTGGCAATCTCGCTGTAAATCTTGAAGGCTTCGAAGTCGTTCTTGGCGACGCCATCACCATAGGCGTACATATTGGCAAGAGCCCAGCGAGAGCCGGTATGCCCCTTTTCAGCCGCGTAGCGATACGCCTCGACAGCATCTTCCTTCTTGCCATTCTTGTAGGACTTGAAGCCGAACTTGAAGAGATCGAAAGGGCCCGATTCCTTGGTAACGCCTGAATTGATATCGAATGCCAGAACCGGCACTGAAAGCGATGCGAGCATCAGCCCCAGACATAGCGGTTTCAAAACGTTGATGTCACATCTCAGCATTTCAACGAACTTCTCTCACTCTTCCCGCACATGGCGAAGGCGAACCTTACGTCCATAGCCGGCCGCGATCTCTCAACACACTGCGTCGTTCCGGCACCAGCTTTCAATGTGCTGCCGGTGGTCCTGAGCGGTAATACATCAGCAATCTCATGAGCACAGGTATAAGCACCGTTTCCGGCAACATCACGGCGTCTGTTCGCCGTCTGGACTCCACCAAACAAGCTTTGACGGGAACACCCCATCTTTACTTGCTTAAAGCCTGAATCCGCACCTGTTTTCACTTCCACCACTTCCGCAGCACCACTTTTGATGTCTGCATATTCTTCCATTCCCGCGCCGTCGAAAGCACTCAAGCACATGCTTTGTGGCGGGAAGTGGACAAATACGACCACATTCTTACGCTACGTGAAGGTTGCAGAAATTTGTTGCCAAATCGTCACAATATTGCCGATCGGCAACAAAAAAACCCGGTCACGATGGACCGGGTTTTGTAGGCCAGAATTACAGTTTTTAGAACTTGACCTTCAGCGAAGTTGACACTGCAGCGACGATGTCATTTCCAAAGTCGTAAGAAACGCCGTTGCCGAGTGCAGCGCCATCGATCGTCCGCTGGGACGAACTTCCACTCGTCAATACACCGATTGCGCCGGCGATACGCCAGTCAACATTCTCATTGATTGCACGTTGCAAACCAGCACCGAGGGTCCATGTGTCCGTCTGGCTACCGAAGCCCTGTGACGTTCCGCGATCCCATGTTACGGTCACCGCACCGCTCCATTGATCGTTAAACTTATGGCCGATACCGCCAGACACGGTCCAGCCATCACGATAGCCGAGATCCAGAGATGTCGCCTGTCCGCCCGCAGCACACAAGCCCGGTGTAGCCGTCCGGCAATAGAACGGAATCGTAGTAAACTGGCTCCAGTCCGTCCATTTGACGGAGCCAAGCGCCAACCAATCCGGAGCGATACCACTCTGGAATTTGAATTCCAAAGAGTCTGGCATGTCTTGTGCGCCATAGACCCCAACGACTGGCCTGCCTAGGGCCGCGACTTGGGAGAGGTCAAGCGTGCCAGTAATATCATTGAGCTTTACCGCACTGTTGTAGACCAAGCTGGCACGAAGCGCATATTCCGGTATCTCATACGCTACACCAGCGCGCCATCCCCAGCCATCACCTTCAAGGTCCAATCGGCCCACGGCCGTAGGAGCTACTTCGCGCTCCTTAAATCCGGAAAGCTCTTGGTAGAAGCCACCGCCGATCAAGCGAAGTTGACCCTGTCCGACGTCGAATTTGTAAGAGCAAGTTAAAGCGTAGTTGTTGCTCCTGACCTTGGTCTCGACGTTTTCGTTTGCACCTGCCCAGTTTGTGCCGGGTTTTGTGTGCGCCCCCCACGGCTGCGAGTAATCTGCCAAGCAGTCGATGTCGTCAGTCAACCCGGCCTTGAAGCCGATGCGAGGAACCCAGTAACTCTCGCTGTCATCAGCGGAGTTTGGACGCCCGTTGAGGTTGCCACCACTAGCGGGGCTGGTGTCAACTACGTTCTTCAACTTGCGCTGAGGAGCGACAAATGTTGCTGCTGTGTCCATCGTAAAACGGGAGGTATCGAACAGCTGATCGATGTTGTAACCGCCGCGCTCGAGTCCACCAGCAAATGCGGGGGTGACAGAAGTGATGCCGACAGCAAGGCACACCGCACCGTGTATGATTGAAACTCTTTTTGCCATCTCTCTCCCCAATAAAAGGCAATGTAATGATTGGAAATTGAAATGCTTTGGAGAAAATGACAATCCATACCTCCTTTGGGTAGAGGAGATGATATTGATCAATGCTTTACGTGAACAATCATAGTGAGACAAAAACCAGCAATTAAACGAAATTTTTTTTCAAATATTTAGCCAAAAAACTCTATTCTCAAGAAATTTTTTGCTCACTTAGTCACATGTGTGACCTCGACACAACATTCATAGTTTTCACTCAGAAAAGTCCCAATTCTGTCATGTTCTGAGGAACTTGGCCGTCGCTCCGGCGAGGATAGGAGCGATCAACGACTCAAATGGCCTCCTCAAGAAACGAACAAAAAAAGCGCCTCCGTTGTGAAGGCGCTCTCATGATCGTTTTGATATCTGATTACCCGGCCTCGTTGACCCGTTGCAAGGCAACTTTCAGGCTCTTGATCTGAAGCTCAAGCTCCGCCTTACGCTCACGGTCCGCTGCAACCACCTCTGGATCAGCATTGGCTACGAACTTCTCATTCGAGAGCTTCTTGTCGATACGCTCCAGTTCGGCCTCCGACTTGCCGATTGCCTTCTCGAGACGGCTCCGTTCGGCAGAGACATCGATGAGATTGCCGAGCGGGATGCACACGGTCGCCTCGCCGACGACGATCTGCGCCGAGCCCTTCGGTGCTGTGTCGGCAGCCAGGATCTCGTCGGCGCGCGCAAGACGGCGGATCGCGGCGGAGTGGCGGTCGAGACGCATTTCGGTCGTCGGGTTGGCCGCAACGACGACCAGAGGTGCGGTGGCACCTGGCGGCACGTTCATTTCCGCGCGCGTCGAGCGAATGCCGGAGACGAGATCGATCAGCCAGTTGATTTCATCGGCAGCCGTCTCATCCGTAAACTCTGGCGCCGGCCAGTCGGCGTGGCAAAGCAGCTGATCGCGGCTCGCACCCTCGCCGGCCGTATGCGCCCACAGTTCTTCCGTCATGAACGGCATGAAGGGATGCAGCAGCTTGTAGATTTCCTCCAGAACATAGGCCGCACAGCCCTGCGCTTCTGCCTTGGCTGCCTCGTCCTCGCCGTTGAAGACAGGCTTCAGGAGTTCGAGATACCAATCGCAGAACTGGTTCCAGACGAAACGGTAAAGCGTGCTGGACGCATCATTGAAGCGGTAGTTCTCGATGGATGCCGTGACTTCCTTTGCCGTGTTGGCAAGTTCGGTCAAGATCCAGCGGTTGATCGTCTGCGTTGCAGCTTCCGGCAGGAAGTGCGGATCACGCTTTACGCCGTTCATTTCGGCAAAACGCGTGGCATTCCACAGCTTGGTGCCGAAGTTACGGTAACCGGCGATACGTGCCGGATCGAGCTTCACGTCACGCCCCTGCGCCGCCATAATGGCCAGCGTAAAGCGCAGCGCGTCGGCACCATATTGGTCGATCAGTTCCAGCGGATCGATGACGTTGCCCTTGGACTTCGACATCTTCTGGCCGTTCTTGTCGCGAACCAGCGCGTGGACATAGACGGTGTTGAACGGCTCAACGGCGTGACCGGCATCGTCCTTCATGAAATGAAGACCCATCATCATCATCCGCGCGACCCAGAAGAAGATGATATCGAAGCCGGTGACGAGAACGTTGGTCGGGTAATAGCGCGCAAGCTCCGGCGTCTTGTCCGGCCAGCCGAGAGTGGAGAACGGCCAAAGCGCAGAGGAGAACCATGTGTCGAGAACGTCTTCGTCACGCGTCAGGATTTCGCCTGGCTTGAAGTTCTCAAGCTTCTCCTGCACCCAGGCCTTCCAAGGGCCTTCATGGGCTAAATAATGCTGAACGGCAGCGTCAAGCGCTTCTTCCTCTGTCTTTTCGACGAAGACCTGGCCATCAGGGCCATACCACGCGGGAATCTGATGGCCCCACCAGAGCTGGCGCGAGATGCACCATGGCTGAATGTTTTCCATCCATTCGAAGTAGGTCTTGTCCCAGTTCTTCGGTACGAAGTTCGTGCGTCCTTCGCGAACCGACTCCATGGCAGGTTCGGCGAGCGTCTTTGCATCGACGAACCACTGGTCAGTCAGCATCGGCTCGATGACGACGTTGGAACGGTCACCGAAGGGCTGCATGATCTTCTTGTTTTCGACGTACGGAACGTCGTTGCCTTCAGCATCCTTCACCGTGACGGCAAGACCATCGGCGTTGATAGCCGCGACAACGCGCTTGCGCGCCTCGTAGCGGTCAAGACCACGATACTCGTCGGGTACGAGGTTGATGGCGTCGACGTCGGCTTCGGACGGCAGCTTGCCGGAGCGGGTGATTTCGCCGGCAAGTTCCGCGCAGCGCGCATAAGGCTCGCCATCATCGCGCATCTGCGCCTGCGTATCCATCAGGCGATAGAGCGGGATATTGTTGCGACGGGCGACTTGATAGTCGTTGAAGTCATGCGCGCCGGTGATCTTGACGGCACCGGAACCGAAGGTCGCATCAGGATACTCGTCGGTGATGATGGGGATCAGGCGGCGGCTTTCCTTCGGGCCGACAGGGATTTCGCACAGCTTGCCAATGATGGGCGCATAGCGTTCATCGGACGGATGAACGGCAACAGCACCGTCCCCCAGCATGGTTTCCGGACGGGTGGTCGCGATCGCGATATAGTCGCGCTCTTCCTGGAAGACGATGTTGCCGTCGGCATCCTTCTCGACATAGGTATAGGTCTCACCACCGGCGAGTGGATATTTGAAATGCCACATATGGCCGTCGGTTTCGCGGTTCTCGACCTCGATGTCGGAAATGGCCGTTTCGAAATGCGGGTCCCAGTTGACCAGACGCTTGCCGCGATAGATCAGGTCCTGCTTGTAAAGCGTGACGAAGACTTCGAGAACGGCCTTCGACAGACCCTCATCCATGGTGAAGCGTTCGCGCGACCAGTCGCAGGACGCACCAAGGCGCTTCAGTTGGTTGAAGATCAAACCGCCGGATTCGGCCTTCCACTCCCAGACCTTATCGATGAAGGCTTCGCGGCCCATGGCGCGACGGCCCGGAAGCTGGTTCTCCATCAGCTTGCGCTCGACGACCATCTGCGTGGCGATGCCCGCATGGTCCATGCCCGGCTGCCACAAAACATCCTTGCCGCGCATACGCTCGAAACGAACCAGGATGTCCTGGAGCGTGTTGTTCAGCGCGTGGCCCATATGCAGAGAGCCGGTGACATTCGGCGGCGGAATGACGATCGTGAAGGTCTCGGCACCCGGCTTGGCATTCGCGCCAGCGCGAAATGCATCGGCCTCATCCCAGGCCTTGGCAATTTTGGGTTCTACGGAAGCGGAATCGTAGGTCTTATCGAGCATTTCCTGGCCTGAAATCTGGAGTTCTATTTTTGGTTTTTAAATAAGGATGGCAGGTTGAGAGTCAACAGCTGCCGACGCGGCATCAGGCGTATGCGTAACCGCTTTATCATTGGAATTCGAATATCTGCCGGAAAACGCCGGGGGCGATCAGAGAAAGAGGGTTGATCTGCAACCGCGGCGTGGCCGTCGGACCCGTCAGTTTGAAGGTGATGCCGAGAAGACCACGGTCACGACCATTGCCCAAAAAGATGCCGATGAACGGCAACTCGCCGAAGAGACGGTTGAGACCATAGGCAGGCATGAAGGTCCCGGTCATATCGATATTGCCGTTCTGGTCCTTCAAAACGCCCTGGAAGGTGGCGCCAATCTGCTCGCCACGGACCACGCCGTTCTCCAATGCCACGACGCCGTTGACAACGACAACGCGAGCAAAGCCGCGCTGGAACTTCTCCGAACTGACATCGATGTTGCGCCGTACCGCCGCATTCAGACTGCGTCCATCCTGACCGGAAGGGGTCGCAACAATATCCTGCAGCTTGGCTTCATTGAGAACGGCGAAGTTACGTAGATCGAGCGAACCGCTCCACGACGTTCCATTGGACGTGGTCATGACCAGATTTAATAGACCACCGCGGATGCGGGTGTAGAGATTGGTGAAGCGCGCAAAGGCGCCGGCATCGCTACTGGTCAGATTGATCGTGCCGCCATCGCCCTGGTTGGTCGTCTGCGCCACCACGGCCTGACCACGACCGGACACGCCCTTGAAATCCACCGAGCGCACCTTGCCATCCCTGACCCCAACGCTGGCGGTAACATTGGATAGCGCCTCGTCATTGAAGCCATAGACCCGGTCGAGATCTGCCTTGATGTTGAGCGAGCCGAGATCGCCGCTTTGGGCCGTACCGGCGGACGCGCCAGAGGGTCCGCTATCGGAATTGCGCAGCTTGGCGATGATGGGCCTGAGATCAGCCGACTTGCCGTTGATATCGACCGTGTAGCTTCTTTTTGCCGCGGAAACGGAGATGGCATAATCATCTTGAGGCGATAATTGAAACCGGGAGAAATTGGCGGAGATCAGACCGCTCTTATCAAAGGCGAGATCGCCAGCGGCGCCAAAGCCATCGCCCTTGAACGCCAGATCATGAATGCTGGTACGACCGGCGACGGTCTCCATGCTGAAGGACGCATTCGCCTTGACGCCCACACCCTTCGTCCAGCCAAGCCCCGGCAGAACCATGGAAGCATTGGAAAGATCAAGTTTCACATCCTGCCGGTCGGGATCGGTGCTGTCGATTTCGAGCAACGTCGTTCCGCCCAGCACGCTGGAGAGTTCCGGTGCTAACTTGGCAATCTGGCCTGGCTCCAGCACCGCGTTCAGCACCAGCTTTCGGCCCGCTGTGCTGGTCTTGCGAATGGGCTGGGTGAAATCGATGTTCATCGCCACATCATCGATCCGCCCCTTGCCGAGAAGATGCAGCGTCTCATTGTTGAGCTTCAGGCTGCCATTGACCGAAGAAACCTTGCGGTTGGAGATTGGCCGCGCCAGCGAAACGTCGTTGAGCGCCAGATCGGCAGTCCATACCGGATCGGGCGGAGACTGGCTTTTCAACAGGCCGACCCGCAGTTTGGCATGGGCGGTCACATTTCCGGAGAAATCGCCGGGCTGAAATTCGGTGTCCCTCAACGCATTGATCGGCTGGAAGGACGCCAGTTCCGCAATACTGTCGGCCGATCCTTTGACATTGAGATCGAGGTCGGCCATCAGCGGCTTGTCGTAAACATCGGCAATCGAGAAGCGGCTGTTTTCAAGTTCGAGACTGCGGTTCGATGGAAAGAAGGAGGTTGCTTTCGACACGGTCACGTCGATCTTTTCGCCCACGAGTTCGAAATGAGCGTAGGCATCGCGAAGCGGCGGAATGTCGCCGGCGACATTCAAGCGGGTGTTCTCGACGTCGAATTTGATCTGCAACTCGCTGGCGGACAGCTCCAGCGGGCAGTTCGGTCCGCACATTCGACCTGCCGGGATGAACACGGCAATAGAGCCGTTGCGCACCGTGCCGCCGAACAGGTTGGCGATGACCCATGGCCGCGCCTTGTGCGCCATCCAGAACGGCCAAAGCTGCTTGACGGCCGTCGCCTCCATTTTCGGGATTTGCCCGCCAAAGCTGATTTCCGGAGACCCTTGTCCAAAATGGACCTTGAGCGAGCCCGCCATGTTGCCGAGCTGGCTTGAAACATAAAGGGACGGCACATTGATCTCTCGTGTCGTGCGGTCGAAAGTGCCGTCCGCCTTCAGATCGAATGTCACGGGCTCCTCGCCCCCTGCATCGGCAACGGCCGTCGCATTGGGCAGATGGACGGAAAGATCGAAACCCTTGTCGTTGTCGAGGATCTTGGCCTGGATGGGCAGCGTCGTGCGGCCAAATTGAAGGTTCGAATTGTCGACCAGAACGGCCTTGCCGTCGAAATCGTAGTGCGCGTTGACCACGCCACCGCTGACAGGCTGTGCTTCCCCGCCGATATAGAGCTCACCGTTTCCAAGCGCGAAAGATAAATCGAGGGCAGGCTTCTCATTCTCGGCACCGCGGGCCGCAGCGATGTTGATGCCGGTCTTGACGTTGAGCCCCTGGTGCATCAGCCCTTCGTTATCGAACTGTTCCAGAAGGGGACCGATATCGAACCCATCGAGCCGAGCGGAGAAATTGTTGATGCGGCCATCGACAGCGGTGGCGGCGAGCGCCAATTCCGCAACCTGGCCGTTGAATGCCACATCGCCATCAAGCGTATAGCCTCCCTCGCCATCGGGAACGAGCGACAACTCGCTGAGATTGATCGTGCGCGGCTTGCCGTCGTCGCGCGGCGGCAAGCGGATCGCGATATCGGAAAGATCGATTTCCTCCGTGCCGCTGCGTTGGAAGGTCTGCGACAGGCGATCGAGATCGCCAAAGGCATTTTCCAAAAGCGCAGGGATTGCATCGATGCGAAGCTGCGCGATATCGAAGGCCTGCCCCTTCGGCAACAGCGCCGTGTCGAGTTCCATTCCGTTGGCTTCCAGCGTGGCAATCGACACACGTCCGGTCAGCAACGCGACAGGATCGAGCGCCATGCCGATGGACCGCGCCCGGCTTAGGTGCTGCCCCGATTCGCTATCGGTAATATCGACATCCTGGGCGACCAGCGAGAGCCGGAGGCCAGAGGAAAAGCGAATTGCCGTGGAACCTATGCGGGCTTGGTAGCGGGGACCAAGTGCGCGCTCCAAAGCCTGCTGCGCCTGGCTTGAGAGAACACTGTCTACTGAACCGGTTTCGACGGACAGAATGATGCCCCCGATGGACAGGAAGGCGAGGATAAAGAGGGCGACAAAGACCTTTGCGAAGGCGCGCAGCATGGAGCGCGGCGCCGGGCAGTGAACGATGATCGGGTCTTCTGCCTGCGCAGACGGTAAATCGTGCAGCGGCACGATGTCTCGCTTGCTGAAACTGACCTTCTCCCCGCGAATTTCCGCCATCCGTCCCCTGCCCGCTCCCGGAAATATCCTGAACCCCAAGCCAGGGCCTCTTCAGTTTGGCGGTTTCACCTTGCCATCCCGCTTGACTCGCCACAAGACTGGACGAAGCTGTTATTCGGTATATATCGAATACCTGCCCCCATGCTCAACAATCCGGGCAAAAGAAAGGTGAACCATGGCAGAACTGACGATTGGCGACGAAGCACCCGATTTCCGTCTTCCCAGAAACGGCGGTGGCGACATTTCTCTTTCCGATTTGAAGGGCAAAACGGTCGTCCTCTATTTTTACCCCAAGGATGACACATCCGGCTGCACGGCAGAGGCAATCGACTTCAGCGCACTGGGCGCACAGTTCGAAGCGGCAAATACCGTCGTCATTGGGATTTCGCCCGATTCGGTGAAAAGCCACGACAAGTTCGCCGCCAAGCATTCGCTCACCGTGATGCTGGCCACCGACGAAGACAAGAGCGCGCTGGAAGCCTATGGCGTCTGGAAGGAAAAAAGCATGTACGGCAAGAAGTACATGGGCGTCGAGCGCACCACCTTCCTCATTTCCCCGGACGGCAAGGTCGCAAAAATCTGGAGCAAGGTGAAGGTCCCAGGCCATGCGCAGGCAGTTCTCGATGAGGCAAAGGCGCTTTGACCGGTCGAGCCTGATCCGGTGACCATGCCATTCACGATGACATCACTCCGCGGCGCGGCAACCGAGGCCATCGCCACAGCCGATCTCGACCGGAAGACGGCATTGGCGCAGGAAGCCGCGACCCGCTGGTTTCAGCGGCGTATCTCCTTGCGGTCCCCGCTCGATCCCAAGCTGCCGGATCGACCGGGACGACCTAAGAAGCCGGAACTTGTTCCACCAACCGCGGTCAAGCGACGGTCGCTTCACAGTGTGAAGGGCCGGATCGCTCTGTTGCATGCCATTGCCCATATCGAACTCAACGCGGTGGATCTCGCACTCGACATCGTTGCCCGCTACGCCAGCGAGCCTGTTCCGCATTCCTTTTTCGATGGCTGGATGCAGGTCGCCTTCGAAGAGGCGAAGCACTTCCGGCTGGTGCGAGATCGCCTGCGGGCGATGGGCGCCGATTACGGCGACCTTCCTGCCCATGACGGGCTTTGGCAGGCCGCGCACCAGACGCGCAACGACCTGACCGCAAGGCTTGCGGTCGTGCCGCTCATTCTTGAAGCACGCGGTCTCGATGTCACACCCTCTCTCCAGGCCAAGATGCGCGAGACTGGCGATCTTGAGAGCGCTGCTGTTCTCGACGTCATTTATAATGACGAAAAGGGTCACGTCGCGATCGGCGCGAAATGGTTCCGCTTCCTGTGCGCGCGGGAAAAGAAGGACCCTGCGGAAACGTTCAAGCAACTCGTCAGGATCAACTTCCGTGGACCATTGAAGCCGCCCTTCAACGATCTCGCCCGCGCCGAGGCGGGTTTGACTCCGTCCTTCTATCGTTCGCTCACCGCCGTCAGCCAAAGCTGAGCGCGTTTGTAAAAGCTTCGTTAACCTTAACAAATTATCTTCCTCAGTGGACGACGAACCGCTGGAGCAGAAATGACGGAAGCGAGGACAAACCTGGCCTTTGGCAAGAAGCGCAAGCAGCACGTCCTCATTCTGGCGAGCGGCGAAAAGGTTCGCCATGTCACGATCAGACCCTTGCTCGTCATCCCCACACTGCTGATTATCCTCGTCATGAGCCTCGGCTTTATCGGCTCGACGGCTTATCTCGTCTTCCGCGACGATATGCTGGGTGCAATGATCGCGCGGCAATCGCGCATGCAAAAGGATTATGAGGACCGCATCGCAGCACTACGCTCGCAGGTGGATCAGATTACTTCGCGTCAGCTCATTGACCAGCAAGCTGTTGAAAAGAAGGTTGAAACGCTTCTTGCCCAGCAGAACGCCCTTTCCTCCCGCCACGGACGCGCCAACGAACTCCTCAATGAGGAAGACACTCGATCGGCACCGGATGAACAGAGTGTCACGCCGTCGGCCAACGCTTTCGCTCCCCAGAAAAAGGCCAGCCTTTCCGGCGGGGCGTCCGCCATCGACCGTGCACTGCGTGGTCCGGAAAAAGGATCGACGCTTAAAGGCAGCTTGACCTACAGCGACACCAGGGACGCCGTATCCGGTCGCGCGCTGACACGCATGCTCGTCTCGCTCAACCGCATCGAATCGGATCAGTTCGGGCGAATCGCTTCGCTGACGATCGGCGCGAAGAGCCGCGCCGACGCCATGGCCGATATTATTCGTAGCACCGGCCTGAAGATCGATGATAAGGCTGACGATGCCGTTGGCGGTCCCTTTGTCGAAGCCTCGACCAACCCGTTTCAGGCCTCGCTCGCGGATCTCGACAGCGCCCTGGATCGCCTGGAAACCGTTCGTGGCACTGCAGAGCGCCTGCCGCTCGGCAATCCGGCACCCGGTCGCGACATTACCAGCCGCTTCGGCAATCGCATGGACCCGTTCCTCGGTCGGCCCGCATTGCATACCGGCATAGACTTCCGCGCCGAAACCGGCGCCGATGTGCGCGCCACCGGTGCCGGAACCGTGTCTTTTGCAGGCTATTCAGGCGGTTACGGCAACATGGTAGAGGTCGATCACGGCAAGGGTGTCACGACGCGCTATGGCCATCTGTCGCAAATCCTCGTTCGTACCGGCGAAAAGATCGAGCTGTCCGATGTTATCGGCAAGGCTGGCAGCACCGGGCGCTCCACGGGACCCCACGTCCACTACGAAGTGCGGTTAAATGACGAGGCGGTTGACCCTATGCGCTTCCTCGTTGCGGGCACCGAATTAAAGACCTATCTGCAGTAAAGACCCGTCACGCATCAGAATTCGACCCGGATTTTCTTCCGTCGGCCAGTTTCATGTGCCATTTCGAGACAAATCCCTGTTTCCTTGACTTTTCGGCGATTTAGGCCTATGTCGCGGACCACGATCTGCGGCACTAACGCTACGACAGTCGTTTGTTCTTCGAACCAGAACGGAAACAGTTTTTCCTTTGACAACATTCTCTGATCTTGGCCTGAGCCAAAAAGTCCTTTCCGCTATTGCCGATGCTGGCTACAGCACGCCAACACCTATCCAGGCGGGCGCTATTCCTCCGGCGCTGGAAAGACGCGACATTTGCGGCATTGCACAGACAGGAACCGGCAAAACGGCCTCCTTCGTGCTGCCGATGCTCACCCTGCTTGAAAAGGGCAGAGCGCGCGCAAGAATGCCGCGGACGCTCATTCTGGAGCCGACGCGCGAACTGGCGGCACAGGTTGCCGAGAACTTCGAAAAGTACGGCAAGAATCACAAGCTGAACGTTGCGCTTCTCATCGGCGGCGTTTCGTTTGAAGAGCAGGATCGCAAGCTGGAGCGCGGAGCGGATGTCCTTATCTGCACCCCCGGCCGTCTGCTTGACCACTGCGAACGCGGCAAGCTTCTGATGACCGGCGTGGAAATCCTCGTCATCGACGAAGCCGACCGCATGCTCGACATGGGCTTCATCCCCGATATCGAGCGCATTGCGAAGATGATTCCCTTCACGCGCCAGACGCTGTTCTTCTCGGCCACCATGCCGCCGGAAATCCAGAAGCTGGCCGATCGCTTCCTGCAAAATCCAGTCCGCATCGAAGTGGCCAAGCCTTCTTCGACGGCAAAGACCGTGACACAGCGCATCGTTGCGACCCACGACAAGGATTACGAAAAGCGCGCCGTGCTTCGCGAACTCATCAAGGTGCAGACCGAGCTCAAGAACGCGATCATTTTCTGCAACCGCAAGAAAGACGTGGCTGATCTTTACCGTTCGCTTGAACGGCACGGTTTCTCCGTCGGTGCCCTGCATGGCGATATGGACCAGAACTCGCGCACGAAGATGCTGGCGGGTTTCAAGGACAACCAGATCACGCTGCTGGTTGCGTCCGACGTTGCCGCCCGTGGCCTCGATATTCCAGATGTGAGCCACGTCTTCAACTTCGACGTCCCGATCCATGCGGAAGACTATGTCCACCGCATCGGCCGTACCGGCCGCGCGGGTCGCTCGGGTGCTGCCTTCACGCTCGTCAATCGCCGTGACACCAAGTATCTCGACGCCATCGAAAAGCTGATCGGCGAAAAGATTGAGTGGCTGAGCGGAGATCTTTCGGAACTTCCGGCACCCATGGAAAGTTTCGCCACCGATCGTCCGCGCCGCGGCAAGGACAAAGACAAGGATCGTGGTCGTGGCCGCGATCGGAACCGCCGCGAAACGCCTCAAGAGGTCGAAGCAGAAATCCCGAATGTGAAACCGGCTGACACCATCCAGGTTGCGGCAAATGGAGGCGACAAAGTGAAGGCAGAGCGCAGGCACGAGAAGGCACCGCGTAATTTCGAGCGGAGCCACGGTGCTTCCCATGCGAATGACGACAATCGTGATCGCCGCCGCCACTACCGCGACCATGATGATGGCCCGACACCCGTAGGCTTCGGCGACGACATCCCGGCCTTCATGCTGATCGTCGCAAACGCCAAAGGCTGATGGCACAGCCAGGCATCGATTTTCCCGGTGTCGGATGCGGTCTCGTCATCAGGCGGGACGGCAAGGTGCTGCTCTATAAACGCGTGAAGTCACCCGAAGCCGGCCACTGGAGCATTGTGGGCGGCAAGGTCGATCACATGGAGCACGCCCTTGAGGCTGCCCGTCGCGAAGCCGAGGAAGAAAGCGGGCTGGCCATTGGGGACGTCCGCTTCCTCTGTATCAGCGAGCAGATCATACCAGCCGACAGGCAACATTGGCTGTCGCTTATCTACGTGACAGACGACGTGACGGGAACGGCGCAATTGACCGAGCCGGACAAGCTCTCCGATATGGGGTGGTTTGATGTCGACGACCTTCCCTCCCCTCTCTCTCTTTTTGCCCGGGATGCGTTTCGCCATCTCGCATCGTGACTGGGTGACGCTTTGCCGGCGTCGGCATTTCGCCAATCACCCGACGAACGAGGATTGTTTGTCATAAAGCGCATTTTTCTTGGTATTGAACCTTTTGCATCCTGCTAAGCCTCGATAACATCGGACAATCGCACAGGATAATGCCGTCCATGAATTCACTCCGCCTGCTTAGTTTTGCCTTCAGTCTCAGCATCGCTGGCGCTGCAAATGCTGCGACCATCGCAGTCGTTGCTCCGCAGAACGGCGCATATGAGATGCTGGGCTTGCAAATCCGGCAGGGTGTAAAGGCGGCAGCCGCGAAGGTTGGCCTTGATGTCATGGAAATTCATGAAAGCTGTGAGGACGGCAGCGGTGGTGCCATCGCCGACGGTCTTGTGGCGTCGAAAGTCTCCGTGGTCGTCGGCTTCCTGTGTACGGAAACTCTCGCGGATGCTCTGCCGACATTGAAGAATGCCGCCATCCCGGCCATCACTCTCTCGAGCCGCTCGCCCATTCTGATGGAAGATGCATTGAAGCGCGGCTGGCCGCTTTTCCGTATGGCACCCTCGGAAAACGATGAAACCTCGGCGGTTGCGGAGATCATGCTGCGCGATTGGAAGGGCTTGCCCTTTGCGCTTCTTGATGACGGGACGATCTATAGCCGTGAACTCGTGGATCGTGTACGTGCGCGATTGGAAGAGGCAGGTTTGAAACCGACCTTCACGGACACGCTACGCCCTTCGCAGGAACAGCAGATTGCCCTTGTGCGTCGCCTGAGCCGCACCGGCGTGACGCATGTCTTCGCGGCGACAGAACGCAACGACCTATCGATCATCGCACGCGACGCTGCCGCAGAGAAAATTCCCCTCGTGCTTATGGGCAGCGATGCGCTGCGGGCGGCAAACGCGCCTGTTCCGCTGCAGCCGGGCACGCTTGCTGTCGCCTTGCCGGATTACGCAGCACTGCCCTCCGCGGCGGAGGCGGTGCAGCAGTTGCGCGCTGCCAGTATCGAACCCGAAGGCTACGTGCTTCCGGCCTATGCCGCCGCCCAACTCTCAGCGCAGGCGCTGGAGAAGGCATCGGAGCAATCGAAACCAACACCTGTCGTGATGGTTGGTACCACCTTCAATACGGTCATCGGCCCCGTCATCTTCAACGAACGCCACGAGTTGCAGGACAATCCCTACCGGCTTCAGCGCTGGACTGGAACCGACTTCGTCGTCGTCGACAAGGCGTTGAATTAGAGCCCTCAAGAAACGTGGTATCGGAAAATCGGTTTCTATCTAATCGATTTGTCCCTTTCGAGGTTCGGATCGACGCTTGTTGACCCATGCGTGCGATGGTAAGGGCCAGCTACGCCTTGCCAATCAGGAACATTTGCAAATGACCCTCCCCGTCCGGATCGCCCCCTCCATTCTTGCCGCCAACTTCGCCAAGCTCGGACAGGAAGTCGCCGATGTCACGGCCGCTGGGGCCGACTGGATTCATCTGGACGTGATGGACGGTCACTTCGTGCCGAACATTTCCTTCGGGCCGGATGTCATTAAGGCACTGCGCCCCCACAGCAAGGCCTTCTTCGATTGCCATCTGATGATCGCCCCCGCTGATCCTTATCTTGAGGCCTTCGCCAAGGCCGGTTGCGACAGCATCACGGTCCATGCCGAAGCCGGCGCGCATTTGCACCGCTCGCTGCAAACCATCCGCGCGCTCGGCAAGAAGGTCGGCGTCACGCTCAATCCGGCAACCCCGCTCTCCGTGCTCGAAAACGTTCTCGACGATGTGGACCTCATCCTCATCATGAGCGTCAATCCGGGCTTTGGCGGCCAGAAGTTCATTCCAGCCATGCTCGACAAGATCCGCGCGGCAAAGTCGCTCATCGGCAATCGCCCGATCGAACTGGAAGTGGATGGTGGCATCACCACCGAGACGGCAGGCAGCGCCATTGCAGCCGGCGCCAACGTGCTGGTTGCCGGTTCTGCCGTCTTCAAGGGCGATGGTGTGGATGACTATACGAAAACCGTCTCCGCTCTCAGAGCATCCGCCGAAAGCGGCAGAGCTTGATCTCCAGGCAGACGTCCGTGTCGCCGGGTTTACCCTGACGCGCCGAATGCGTTGAGATTGCCGAAACACTTTGCTAAACGGGCACCAGATTTCTCAGTTCAAGAAGGCTTTGCCATGATCCCTCGTTATTCCCGGCCGGAAATGGTCGCTATCTGGTCGCCGGAAACCAAGTTCCGGATCTGGTTCGAAATCGAGGCGCATGCCTGCGACGCGCTGGCGGACATCGGCGTGATCCCGAAGGAAGCGGCAAAGACGATTTGGGAAAAGGGTGGTGCGGCCGAGTTCGACGTTGCCCGCATCGACGAAATCGAAGCCGTCACCAAGCATGACGTCATCGCGTTCCTCACCCATCTAGCAGAATTCGTCGGTCCGGATTCCCGCTTCGTCCACCAGGGCATGACCTCATCCGACGTGCTCGACACGACGCTGAACATTCAGCTTGTCCGCGCTGCCGACCTGCTGATCGCCGGCATGGACCGCGTGTTGACCGCGCTGAAGACCCGTGCCTTCGAGCACAAGAACACCGTTCGTATCGGTCGCAGCCACGGCATCCATGCCGAGCCGACGACGATGGGTCTGACATTTGCGCGCTTCTATGCCGAGATGGACCGCAACCGCGCCCGCCTCGTCAACGCCCGCGCCGAAATCGCCACCGGCGCTATCTCCGGCGCTGTCGGCACCTTCGCCAATATTGATCCATCCGTCGAAGAACATGTGTGCAAGGCCCTTGGTCTGTCGCCGGAGCCTGTCTCCACGCAGGTGATCCCGCGCGATCGCCACGCCATGTTCTTTGCCACGCTCGGCGTCATCGCCTCGTCGATCGAGAACGTCGCCATCGAAATTCGCCACATGCAGCGCACCGAAGTCCTGGAAGCGGAGGAGTTCTTCTCGCCCGGCCAGAAGGGTTCGTCCGCCATGCCGCACAAGCGCAACCCGGTTCTGACCGAAAACCTGACGGGTCTGGCCCGTCTGGTGCGGATGTCTGTGGTTCCTGCTTTGGAAAACGTTGCCCTCTGGCACGAGCGCGATATCAGCCACTCGTCCGTCGAGCGCGGCATCGGTCCAGACACCACCATCACGCTCGATTTTGCCCTCAACCGTCTGGCAGGCGTCATCGACAAGCTGGTGATCTACCCGGAAAACATGTTGAAGAACATGAACAAGTTCCGCGGCCTCGTTCACTCGCAGCGCGTGCTCCTGGCTCTGACACAGGCCGGCGTTTCGCGCGAGGACTCCTATCGCCTCGTTCAGCGCAATGCGATGAAGGTCTGGGAAGAAGGCAAGGACTTCCTAGAAGAACTGCTGTCGGATGAGGAAGTGCGCGCGGCCCTTCCGGAAGAGACGATCCGCGAAAAGTTCGATCTTGGCTACCACACGAAGCATGTCGACACGATCTTCAAGCGCGTTTTCGGCGAGGCTTGATCCTTAGTAGCCGGCAAAGGTAGGAATTGCTCACCTCGGCCAATACCGAGGTGAGCGCCACTATATTCTGATACCAAAGAACCCTGGAGCTTTGTGAGCGATCCTTTGCTTTGCACCTTGATAACGCCAGCCAACACACCAAGATAAGCGGCATGAAAGCATCAGAAGCAGATATCCTCATCGTTCCCGGCTACACCAATTCCGGCCCCGACCATTGGCAGACCCGTTGGCAAGAGAAGCTGTCGACAGCGCGCCGCGTCGAGCAGGCGGAATGGTCGAAGCCCGTGCGTGAAGACTGGGTCGCCCGCCTTGTCGAGGAAGTCAACGCCTCGACGAAGCCGGTGGTCCTCGTCGCACATTCGCTAGGGGTGCCGACGGTTATGCATGCCTTGCCGGAGATCGCGCACAGAGTGGCCGGTGCCATGCTTGTCGCGCCGCCTGATGTCGCCAATCCCGAAATCCGGCCGAAGCATCTGATGACGTTCGGGCCTTATCCTCGCGATCCGCTGCCATTCCCGGCCATCACCATCGCCAGCCGTAACGATCCCTTCGGAACGTATGAGCATGCCGATGACATTGCCGCCGCCTGGGGTTCGCTTCTGATCGATGCTGGCATGTCAGGGCATATCAACGCGGAATCGGGCCATGGCCCGTGGCCGGAAGGCACCATGGTCTTTGCTCAGTTCCTGAGCAAGCTCAAGCCCCCGTCGGGCTTTGCGATTACTGAGAATAAAAGCTGAACAAGATCAGCTCTGTTCGCGGCGGCTTTGGCGAATAGAAAGTAAAACGGAAATGCCGCGCAAGTATACCCTGCGCGGCTCCGGCCTTTCGGCACTTATGCTCAAACATCCCGCATCTTAGCTCGCACGGAGAATTGCTGATCTCCATGCACGACGCAAAGGCCCGTCGGATGTTTGAAATATGAAATGAAAGTTCAGGCGGCGCGCTTGCCATCGAATTGCGCGATCCCATTGCGGAGCTCGTCGGCGGCACAGCGCAGAAGGTTGGTCATCTGATCATGGATGACATCATCGGTAACGCCGACGCCGGCGGCGACGAAATCGTCATGCAGCTTGTTGAACATCGCGTCGTCGCCTTCGCGGCCGATGGACGCGGCAACGATCTCGCTGGCATAGGAATTGGCGTCGTCCTTGTGCATCAGGGATGCAGCCCAAAGGCCCATCAACCTGCTACGCATGCCGTGAAGACGGAAGCTCAGTTCTTCTTCGTGAAAATACAAATTCTCGAGCGCTTTACCGCGTTGTCTCAGACCCATGATTATACCCCGTTTTACTGTGTCGTTATTTGCGTCCTCTTGATCGGGACACCACTGTTCTAGAATACAACTATTGAAAAAGCGTAACTTTGAGATGTTGCCTTGGAACAGCCAAAAACAGGGTTGAAGAATTGCAAACAACCGCGTGCCGTCGCATTGTGAAATGGCTTCTTTTCCGCTATGGGACCGCTTCAAGAAACGAAACGACCGCCATCAGCACCGGCGCTAAAACAAGAGATATGTCACTATGAACCGTCGCCGCCGAATCTACGAAGGCAAGGCCAAGATCCTGTATGAAGGTCCGGAACCCGGAACGCTCATCCAGTTCTTCAAGGATGATGCGACTGCTTTCAATAAAAAGAAGCATGAAGTCATCGACGGCAAGGGCGTTCTGAACAACCGCATCTCGGAATACGTCTTCACGCATCTGAACAAGATCGGCATTCCCACCCACTTCATCCGCCGCCTGAACATGCGCGAGCAGTTGATCAAGGAAGTGGAGATGATCCCGCTTGAGGTTGTCGTGCGCAACGTTGCGGCAGGCTCGCTCTCCAAGCGCCTCGGCATCGATGAAGGCGTCGTGCTGCCACGCTCGATCATCGAGTTCTATTACAAGTCGGATGCGCTGGAAGACCCGATGGTCTCCGAGGAGCACATCACTGCTTTCGGCTGGGCCAATCCCGCCGAACTCGACGACATCATGGCGCTTGCCATTCGCGTCAACGATTTCCTCTCTGGTCTTTTCCTCGGCGTCGGCATTCAGCTCGTCGATTTCAAGATCGAATGCGGCCGTCTGTTCGAAGGCGATATGATGCGCATTATCCTTGCGGATGAAATTTCGCCGGATAGCTGCCGCCTGTGGGATATCGAGACGCAGGAAAAGATGGACAAGGACCGCTTTCGCCGCGATATGGGTGGGCTCGTGGAAGCCTATTCGGAAGTCGCGCGCCGTCTCGGCATCATCAATGAAAACGAACCGATCCGCGGCACAGGCCCGGTTCTCGTCAAGTGAAATCAGGAGACCATCAGGTGATCAAGGCACGGGTGACTGTTACGCTGAAGAATGGCGTTCTCGATCCGCAGGGTAAGGCAATCGAGGGCGCGCTGGGCAGCCTCGGTTTTGACGGCGTGGGCCAGGTCCGTCAGGGCAAGGTCTTCGATCTTGAACTGAACACCACCGACCAGGCGAAAGCCGAAGAAAACCTCAAGGCGATGTGCGAGAAGCTTCTCGCCAACACGGTCATCGAAAACTACGCGATCGCCATCCTCTAAGGCAAGTGTGGTGGACGATCGTTCACCCCCATTGCTCTCAACTCTTTGTTTGACGCATTTTCCATGCAGAACCGCAGGCACTCTAGCTGGAAATGCTCTGAATTTCGGAGCCAAGGCCCATGAAATCCGCAGTCGTCCAGCTTCCTGGCCTCAATCGCGACCGTGACATGATCGCGGCCTTGACGAAGATTTCAGGTCAGGCGCCCGTCACCATCTGGCAGACGGAAACCCAGATCCCGGATGTCGATCTGATCGTCATCCCCGGCGGCTTCTCCTATGGCGATTACCTTCGCTGTGGTGCCATCGCCGCCCGCATGCCCGTCATGCAGGCAATCCGCGAAAAGGCGGAGCAGGGCGTCAAGGTTCTGGGTGTGTGCAACGGCTTTCAGATTTTGGTCGAGGCCGGCATGTTGCCCGGCGCCTTGATGCGCAATGCCTCGCTCAAATTCGTCTGCCGTGAAGTCAAGCTCGAGGTCGTCAACAACGACACGGAGTTTACCCGCACCTACGACAAGGGCCAGATCATCCGCTCGCCCGTTGCCCATCACGATGGCAACTACTTCGTCGAAGCCGACGAGTTGAAGGCGATGGAAGACAATGGCCAGGTGGTGTTTCGTTACGCCGAAGGTACCAATCCGAATGGTTCGCTGAACGATATTGCCGGCGTCATCAACGACAAGGGCAATGTTCTTGGCATGATGCCGCATCCGGAAAATCTGATCGAGGCGGCGCATGGTGGCAAAGATGGCCGAGGCATATTTGCCTCAGCGCTTGGCGTGATCGCTGCCTGATATCGGGCACATCAAGCCGGGCGCATCCGCCCGGCTTTATTTTTGCAGCTCATGCTGGATTGAAGAATGAACCATATCCTTTCTGGACGTTCCATTGGCATTGCCGCTCTGGCCCTCGCTGCACTCGCACTTGCCGCATGCCAGCCAAAGCCTGAGCCCCCGAGGGCCGCGTCGCAGGCCGCCCTTCCGGTCATGGAGCGTATCGCGCTCGGCGCCAATGCCTGCTGGTTCAAGTCCGGCGATCCGGCCTTCAAGGCCTATCGCCTGGCACCGGAACTCAACTCCTTCTCCGGTCGCCCCCGTATTCTGCTCGTTCCGCGTAACAGCCCGGAATCACGCCCGATGCTGGTGGTTCAGGCTGAAGGCAATCCGGCCAATCTCCAGGCCTTCGGCCCGGTCATGAATGACGGTCATGCACCGCGCATTTCCGCCGACATCAAGCGCTGGGCGAATGGCGGTAAAGGCTGCTGACAGCCAGCCAAAGAGGCCACGACCGATTGTGGCCTCTTTGAAAGAGCCCCCCAAAGTCCATGGCGGCTCTGCATCGGGCACCGTCAACAAGATCATGATCGTTGCAGGCGCATAGACTTGCTTTTTGCCGTTTCTTGCCGCTATTAGCCAAAGCCATCAGCAATTGAATGAGATGGCAGACCCACCATGTCCCTTCCCGATAAAGCCTTCCCAGTGTCCTGGGATCAGTTTCACCGCGACGCCCGCGCGCTGGCGTGGCGTCTTGCCGGCCTGAACCAGGAGTTCAGGGCCATCGTCTGCATTACCCGCGGCGGTCTCGTTCCGGCAGCGATCATTTCCCGCGAACTCAACATCCGCTTGATCGACACGGTTTGCATTGCCACCCGCCACGATTACCTGAATCAGGGTGATACCGTTCTGCTGAAGGGCATCTCTCCTGAACTGTTGGAAAAGTCCGGTGAGGGCATTCTCGTCGTCGACGATCTGACCGATACCGGCAAAACAGCACTCGAGGTGCGCGAGATGTTGCCAAAGGCGCATTTTGCCTGCGTCTATGCCAAGCCAACCGGCGTTCCCACCATCGACACCTTCGTCACCGAAGTGAGCCAGGACACCTGGATCTATTTCCCGTGGGACATGGGCTTCACCTATCAGGAGCCGATTGCCAAGGGCGCGCCCGGCTGATCGCCACGCAAAATTCACGTCGCGCGAAATCCTGATGGGTTTTGCGCGACGCGGTCCGATCCTGTTTCCCAAATGATCGCCTTACTGGCCTGACACCTTTGGCTTATTCCCCAGGCTCCAGCAGCACCGGTCCAGGGCCTTTGTCCCCCAATATATCGGCCGGATTGCGCAGCGGACATTCATCCGTCGAAAGACAACCACAGCCAATGCAACCGGTGAGCTGATTGCGCAGCCGCATAAGCCGCGCGATGCGGTCATCCAGTTGCGCTTGCCAATGGGTCGCAAGCCTCTGCCAGTCCTTTCCCGTTGGCGTGCGGCCATCCGGCAGGGTGTTCAGAGCCTGCTGTATTTCCTTCAGCGGAATGCCTGCCCTCTGCGCCACCTTGATGATGGCGATGCGCCTCAGCACCTCGCGCCCATAGCGGCGGTGGTTTGAGCTGTTGCGCCAGCCCTTGATCAGCCCTTCAGCCTCGTAAAAGTGGAGCGTCGAGACCGCCACGCCAGCGCGCTCGGCAACATCGCCGACCGAGAGGTCGCGTATCAGAGGAATCTGCTGAAGTTTTTTCGTCATGCCTGTTGACCTCAACTTTACTTGAGGAATTACCACGTGGAGGTCAACGCTGAAAGGGGATATCCATCCATGACAGACAAACCGCTCTCGCTCCGCATTATTCTGGGCAGCGCCCGTGCCAAAGGCCACATGCGAATTGATCTGCAAAATATCGAGATCAATCACATGCAGCAGTAATCGGGACTGATCACGTATTCCATGCTCGGATGACTGGCTCTTCCATATTGTGTTCGTAGCCCAATACGCAGAGAGCTGCGGTATCGAGGACGAAGCTTCTCCCGTGTTCAGGCGGAAGCCCGAGCCACCTGGCTGCCAGCACGCGCAGGAAATGTGAACTTGAGAAGATCAAGATGGTCGTGCCGCTGGCCCTGATATCATGGATGATGCGATCTGCTCGCACGCCCACCTGCTCAATGCTTTCACCACCGGGAGCGCCGTCACGGAAAAGCTGCCAGCCGGGCGCCGTCTGATGGATGTCCTTTGTGGTGACGCCTTCATATTGTCCGTAGTCCCACTCGTTGAGGTCCGACTTGACAGACATTGCGGACGCAAATCCCGCAAGCTCGCATGTTCTGCGCGCTCGCAAAGACGGGCTCGACCACACCACATCAGTGGTTATCCCTTTCAGTCGCCCGGCGAGCAATCTTGCAGCATTTTCGCCGTTGGGCGTCAGATCGATATCCGACCTTCCGGTGTGACGACCGGACACCGACCAGGCAGTCTCGCCGTGTCGAACCAGAAAAATCTGTGGCAGCGATGTTTGCACCGCGTATCCCTTCCATGAGTGTTGGTCCGAGGTTAGATAAGCTCGCTCATCGTTTCAAGATTGTGGTGTTCTGTTCCGTTTCTGGTGTGAGCGCCGGAGCTGAAACCCTTTCAGGTACCGCTATATCTTGTAGCGCACCGCTTCCGCATGCCCCACGCATCGCAAACATTGTGGATAGGCCGGCACTTGTTGCTTGTACGCAACAACGACGCGTTCCCAGAATGCTGCCATATTGCCCTCTCCGCAACAGCAGGCAAGCTTCACGCAAGGTAAGCGGCGAGCCATAACGCGCCGCAAGTGCCTGATATTTATGGAAGGTTTTTCTTTCCCCGTTTTCCACACCCTATCCACACCACATCTTGTGGTAAATGAACACTTACAAACTAGGCCTTGACGGAATCAGCACGTTTTCTAAAAGTAGATCCATGTTGCGGCGGCAACGGAATCGGCAGGTTCATCTGCGGTTCTCTCCTGTATCAGTTCACGCGATGTCTTGCGTTCCAACCACGAGGGGTGAGGAACGCTGGGGCGTCTCCATGTTCGGGAGCTGCCAAAACGTGAGGCGGGGTCTGGCGACAAGAAACTGTTAATACTATATATAGTATGCTTGCAGCCATCATAACCACGACATAAGGGAACGACATCCAAGGATGATCGTTTCCATTCATCGGCAGACAACTGGTGGCGCATGGCCCATGCGACGCCGGAACGATATTTTGCGCCCGATCAGGCGCCAACGGACAAGGACACCAACGATGCGCATCGAACGCCGCTTTACGAAGCCCGGCCAGTCGCCCTACGCGGAAATCGAATTCCGCAAGGCAATCAGCGAAATCAAGAATCCGGATGGTTCCGTCGTGTTCCGCCTCGCGGATATTGATGTGCCGGCGCAGTTCAGCCAGGTGGCGACCGACGTTCTGGCGCAGAAGTATTTCCGCAAGGCCGGCGTTCCCAAGGTTCTGAAGAAGGTCGAAGAGAATGACGTCCCGTCCTTCCTGTGGCGCTCCGTTGCCGATACGGCTGCCATGAAGGATCTGCCTGAGGCTGAGCGTTATGGCTCGGAAATCGACGCGCGTCAGGTTTTCGATCGCCTCGCCGGCACCTGGGCCTATTGGGGCTGGAAGGGCAAGTATTTCTCGTCCGAAGAAGATGCTCTCGCCTTCCGCGATGAGCTTGCCTACATGCTCGCCACCCAACGCGTCGCGCCGAACTCGCCGCAGTGGTTCAACACTGGCCTGCACTGGGCCTATGGCATCGACGGTCCGGGCCAGGGCCATTTCTATGTCGACCCCTTCACCGGCAAGCTGACCAAGTCCAAGTCCGCTTACGAGCATCCGCAGCCGCATGCCTGCTTCATCCAGTCCGTTGAAGACGACCTCGTCAACGAAGGCGGCATCATGGACCTTTGGGTTCGTGAGGCGCGTCTGTTCAAATACGGCTCCGGCACCGGTTCCAACTTCTCCTATCTGCGTGGCGAAGGCGAAAAGCTTTCCGGCGGCGGCAAGTCCTCCGGCCTGATGAGCTTCCTCAAGATCGGTGACCGTGCAGCCGGCGCGATCAAGTCCGGCGGCACCACCCGTCGTGCGGCCAAGATGGTCGTCGTCGATGCCGATCACCCCGATATCGAAGCTTATATCGACTGGAAGGTGAACGAAGAGCAGAAGGTTGCCGCCCTCGTCACTGGCTCCAAGATCGTCGCCAAGCATCTCAAGGCGATCATGAAGGCCTGCCTCAACTGCGAAGGCGATAACGGCGATTGCTTCGATCCTTCCAAGAACCCTGCCCTGAAGCGCGAAATCCGCGCTGCCAAGAAGGATCAGGTTCCAGAAAACTACATCAAGCGCGTCATCCAGTTCGCCCAGCAGGGCTACAAGGATATCGAATTCAAGACCTATGATACGGACTGGGATTCGGAAGCCTACCTCACGGTCTCCGGCCAGAACTCCAACAACTCCGTGTCGTTGAAGGACGACTTCCTGCGCGCTGTCGAAAGCGACGGCGACTGGAACCTGACCGCTCGCCGCGACGGCAGAGTGATGAAGACGCTGAAGGCACGCGACCTGTGGGAAAAGATCTCGCATGCCGCCTGGGCCTCTGCCGATCCGGGTCTGCACTTCAACACCACCATGAACGACTGGCACACCTCGCCAGCCGCAGGTTCCATCCGCGCGTCCAACCCATGCTCGGAATACATGTTCCTGGACGATACGGCCTGCAACCTTGCTTCGCTGAACCTCCTCCAGTTCAAGGACGCGGCGACCAAGAAGATCAACATTGCCGATTACGAACATGCGGTGCGCCTGTGGACCGTCGTTCTCGAAGTCTCGGTGATGATGGCGCAGTTCCCATCGCGCCAGATTGCGGAACGCTCCTACGAGTACCGCACGCTCGGCCTCGGCTACGCCAATATCGGCGGCCTGCTGATGTCGTCGGGCATTCCTTATGACAGCGATGAAGGTCGTGCGATTGCAGGTGCCTTGACCGCGATCATGACCGGTGTGTCCTACGCCACGTCTGCTGAAATGGCAGGCGAGCTTGGTCCCTTCCCGGGCTTTGCGCCGAACCGCGACAACATGCTGCGCGTCATCCGCAACCACCGCCGTGCGGCCCAGGGCCTTGCCTATGGTTACGAAGGCCTGTCGGTAAACCCGGTTCCGCTCATCCATGCCGATTGCACCGATCAGGACCTGATCAAGCACGCCGTTGCGGCCTGGGACAAGGCGCTGGAACTTGGCGAGCAGAACGGTTACCGCAACGCCCAGACCACCGTTATCGCGCCGACCGGCACGATCGGCCTCGTCATGGATTGCGACACCACCGGTATCGAACCTGACTTCGCGCTGGTGAAGTTCAAGAAGCTTGCCGGCGGCGGCTATTTCAAGATCATCAACCGTGCGGTTCCGGAATCGCTGCGTTCGCTCGGCTACTCCGAAAGCCAGATCGCCGAGATCGAAGCTTACGCTGTCGGCCACGGCAACCTTAACCAGGCGCCTGGCATCAACCCCGGCTCGCTGAAGGCCAAGGGCTTCACCGATGAGAAGATCGACGCCGTCAATGGCGCGCTGAAAAGCGCCTTCGACATCAAGTTCGTCTTCAACCAGTGGACGCTCGGCGCGGACTTCCTGAAGGACACGCTGAAGGTTTCCGACGAGCAGCTTTCCGACATCAGCTTCAACCTGCTGGAGCACCTCGGCTTCTCGAAGAAGGACATTGAAGCGGCAAATGTTCACGTCTGCGGTGCGATGACACTGGAAGGCGCGCCGTTCCTCAAGGACGAGCATCTGTCCGTCTTCGATTGCGCCAACCCCTGCGGCAAGATCGGCAAGCGTTATCTCTCGGTCGAATCCCACATCCGCATGATGGCGGCGGCACAGCCCTTCATCTCAGGCGCGATCTCCAAGACGATCAACATGCCGAACGATGCGACGGTGGAAGATTGCGGTGCAGCCTACATGCTGTCCTGGAAGCTGGCACTGAAGGCAAACGCCCTTTACCGCGATGGCTCCAAGCTGTCCCAGCCGCTCAATGCTTCGCTGGTGGAAGATGAGGACGACGAGGACGCCATGGAAGAGCTGCTGGCTCAGCCACAGGCAGCCCAGGCCGTCACCATCACCGAAAAGATCGTCGAGCGCATCATCGAGCGTGTCGTCCGCAGCCAGGAAAAGCTGCCGACCCGCCGTAAGGGCTATACCCAGAAGGCCAAGATCGGTGGTCACACCATCTTCCTTCGCACCGGCGAATATGACGATGGCCGTCTTGGCGAAATCTTCCTTGATATGAACAAGGAAGGCTCCGCGCTGCGCGCCTTCATCAACAACTTCGCGATTTCCGTGTCGCTCGGCCTGCAATATGGCGTGCCGCTGGAAGAATATGTCGACGCCTTCACCTTCACCAAGTTCGAACCTGCCGGCATGGTCACGGGCAATGACGCGATCAAGAACGCCACGTCGATCCTCGACTACGTGTTCCGCGAACTCGCCATCTCCTATCTCGGTCGCCACGATCTGGCGCATGTCGATACGTCGGACTTCTCCAACACCGCACTTGGTCGCGGCGTATCCGAAGGCAAGGCAGATGTCGTCTCCAAGGGCCTGACCCGCGGCTACAAGCCAACGCTCGTTTCCAACAATGGAAGCGAACGCGGCTCGGCAGAAATCAAGGGTTCGGCAACCGCAGCCCCTGCCCGCGCCTCGGCCAATGTTACGGCGATTTCCGGCAACGCAGCCCGCAAGCTGGAGGCAACAGTTTCAGTCGCCACATCGGAAGTCGTCGCCTTCAAGCGTGACTATGAGGAACGCGCCCGCGAACTGGCCGAAGAGATTGCAGAAGAAGTGGTCGAAACCGAACAGAGCGCCACCGGCCTCTTCTCGGACAAGGCCGCAGCGGACGCAGCCTCTGCCAAGGCCGACGCCAAGAAGGTGGAAAACGAACGCCGCATGCGCTCGATTGCCCAGGGCTACACGGGCAACATGTGCTCCGAGTGCCAGAACTTCACCATGGTTCGGAACGGGACTTGCGAGAAGTGCGATACTTGTGGCGCGACGAGCGGTTGCAGCTAAATAGGGCTTAGAAAATGACTAACCCCTTGTTATGAAGACGAAAAGCCCGAGGAAAACATCCTTGGGCTTTTTTGTTCTTGGAGGGAACGGGCCATAAAATTTGGAGGAAGCCAAAAACGACAAAGCCGAGACGTGACGGTCTCGGCTTTGAATTCCACGAACAAGCTCTCGCTCTCGTGGGGCAAAAAGGACGCTCTCTGCCCTGTAGCAAGGCAATACTATGGAGAGTCGTTCTTGGTGTCGAGTTGCGCGGGAGGTTTATCCAAAACCTTGAACACAGGACGATGCATAAATGAAAAATGAAAAAAACCTGAGTGCCCATAAGTTGATTGAATACGCGTTTGCAACTCCACAAAGACGCGTCTCAATTATCGAGAACGCCTTACAGCCACCGACTTTCATTTTGGATACAATGTATCCAGACATCGAACGTGCTACAGCATCGTTTCTGATATCAGGATGCAAGGATCAAAGCGGCCTGAGTGGATTGGACGACCTCTATAAAGATCGGAAGGCGCATAGCGATCACCATGAGCAACGACTCATGAACGCATTGGACGCAATCTCGCACGTCTCAGCGGTGAAATGGCCGCTGTCAGATTTCTGGGAGATCGAAAACACACCGAAGGAACTCAATGAGATGGAGATCGGTGGGGTCATCATTCGTGTAAAGCCCACGGCAATCATCAAAAGGAGGCAACCTGGTTTCCGTTATCCATTTGTGGGGGCCGTAAAATCCTTCTTCGGAAAAACCTACCCTCTTAGAGTTAGAAAAGACGATGAAAGAGGCATCCTGTTTGCTACATTGTTGCATTGGTACGTAGAGGAAACTTTAAGTTCGACCGGCACCGCTGATCCTTCAATGTGCTTCGTGGCGGATGTCTTCAGTGAAGAGAGCCACTTTGCGGCCAAAAGGTATAAACAGCGTCGAAAGCAGTTGGAAGCGCTGGCGGTTGAAATCTCCGATCGCTGGGACGCCATCCGCCTTCGCTTAGAAAAAAAGAGTCCTGCTTCCCGGACCGGATCGTTGTAGATTCAGCTCGTTGTGCGTGTCAGTTTCGCACTTCAGGAGATCCGCGGCAAAGGTAAAGCGAGCAGTGGATTTCCTCGCAGCAGTCTTTAATGGCGATGGACAATCATAGTGGGCAGGCGTACCGCGTGAGGATTCTCGCAATTAGATGGCTTACTTAATTCTTCAGATGAACCAGAAAAGGCCCGCTTAAGCGGGCCTTTTTCAAGTCGTCTAAAGATCTTCGTTCAAATCTCCGGGCAACCGCGCTGGTTGGCGAAGGTGATGGTGTCGGGGCCGCGGCGGGTATCGCCTTCGACGACCACGCGGCGTGGCGTGATGCGGACCACTTCGGGATCGCGCAGGCCGGATGCTCGTGCAGCAGCGCGGGCTTCGCGTTCGCTGCAACCCGCCATACGTGGCGGGCCACGGCGGTCCATGTCGCGGCGGTCACGATCGCGATCGCGGATAACGGGGCGAACGCCATCGGGGCCGATCCGCAGCTCCACATCCTGAGCCTGTGCCACGCCGGACACGGCGACGCTTGAAACTGCCATAGTAACAGCAAGTCCTGCAACTTGAATAATCTTCCGCATGTTGCCTCCTCAGTGCCATTACTTCGGCACACATAAATGTTCACCGCGCTATAACGTCGAGACGTCTCACTGGTTCCTTCATGGTTGTTTTACGATGATCTTGGGATGGCAGGCAGATCGCAATAAAATGCCCCGCCGAAGCGGGGCATAAGAGATTGCTAGTCCGTATTGAGGATCAACACGTCAGGCTGCGACATCCGCAGTGAAGGCGGATTTGATCAGCGTCCTTGTGTAGTCGGCAGACGGCGCGTTGAAGATCGCGTCGGTCTCTCCCTCCTCCACGATTTTCCCATCCTTCATGACGATCACATAGTCTGAGATCGCCTTGATCACCGAGAGATCGTGGCTGATGAAAATGTAGGAGAGGCCATGCGTCTTCTGCAATTCGCGCAGCAGATCGATCACCTGGCCCTGCACCGAGCGGTCCAGAGCAGAGGTCGGCTCGTCGAGGATGACCACATCCGGTTTCAGGATGATGGCTCTGGCAATCGCGATACGCTGACGCTGGCCGCCGGAGAACTCGTGCGGATAGCGGTTGCGGGCTGCAGGATCGAGCCCGACCTCCTTCAGCGCTTCGATGGCGCGCTTGTCACGCTCCGCACGGCTCAATTGCGGCTCGTGGACGAAGAGGCCTTCGGTGATGATCTCGCCCACCGTCTGGCGCGGCGAGAGCGAACCGTAGGGGTCTTGGAACACGAGTTGCAACCGCCGGCGCAGCGCCCGCATGGCCTTGCGATCCAGCCCGTTGATCTCCTTCTTCTCGAAGGTAATCCGCCCCTTGGCATTGGTGAGCCGGAGCAGCGCCCGGCCGAGCGTCGACTTGCCAGAACCGGATTCGCCCACGATGCCGATGGTCTGGCCCTGGCGTAGATTGATATTCACGCCATCGACTGCGCGAAACACGCTTGCCTTGGAAAGGAAGCCGCCGGGAATGTCATAATCGACAGTGACATTCTGGCCGGAGAGCACGACTGGCGTGCCGTCTGCCACTGGCGGCTTGTGGCCGCTCGGTTCGGCATCCAGCAGCATCTTGGTGTAGTCCGCCTGCGGGCGTTCGAAGATATCCTCCGTCGTGCCCGCCTCGACCACCTCGCCACGCCGCATCACCGTGACGCGGTCGGCAAAATGGCGCACCACGCCAAGATCGTGGGTGATCAGCACCACAGCCATGCCGAAGCGTTGCTGCAGCGACTTCAACAGATCGAGGATCTGCGCCTGGATCGTGACATCCAGTGCTGTCGTCGGCTCGTCCGCAATGAGAATGTCCGGCTCGTTTGCCAGCGCCATGGCAATCATGACACGCTGACGCTGCCCGCCGGAAAGCTCATGCGGATAGCTGTCAATCCGGCGTTCCGGATCGGGAATACCGACGAGCTTCAGAAGTTCGAGTACACGGGCGCGCGCCTCGCTCTTACTGCCGCCACGGTGATGCAGGATCGGCTCGGCGATCTGCGCGCCGATGCGGTAGAGCGGGTCGAGCGAGGTCATCGGCTCCTGGAAGATCATGGTGATCTTCGCGCCGCGGATGGTGTTGAGTTCATCGACCGGAAGGCCGATCAACTCGCGCCCGCGATATTTCGCAGAGCCATTGATGACGCCATTGGAGGCGAGAAGCCCCATGATGCCCATCATCGTCTGGCTCTTGCCGGAGCCGGATTCACCGACGACGGCAAGCGTCTCACCCTGGCGAACATCAAGATCAATGCCCTTGACGGCATTGACCATGCCGTCCGGCGTGGTGAAGTCCACCTTGAGATTGCGAACCGTCAATATGGTTTCAGATGTCGTCATGTCAGCGATCCTTTGGATCAAGTGCGTCACGCAACCCGTCGCCCACGAAGTTGAGGGAGAACAGGGTCAGCACGAAGAACAGAGCCGGGAAGATCAACAGCCAGGGTGCCGACTGCATGTTGTTGGCGCCTTCCGAAATCAGCGCCCCCCAACTCGTCAACGGCGCCTGCACGCCAAGGCCGAGGAAGGAAAGGAAGCTTTCCAGAAGAATGACCTTCGGCACCACCACGGTCACGAAGACGACGACCGGGCCAATGGTATTGGGGATGATGTGGCGGCGGATGATCTGCCAGTCGCTCAAACCCAAAGCCTGCGCCGCCCCGACGAATTCCCTTCGTTTGAGCGCAAGCGTCTGGCCTCGGACGATACGTGCCATGTCCAGCCACTCCACCGCCCCGATCACCAGAAAGATCAGGATGAAGCTTCGGCCGAAGAACACCACGAGGACGACGACGAGAAAGACGAAGGGCAGCGAGTAGAGGATTTCGACAAAGCGCATCATCACATTGTCGACGCGTCCGCCGATATAGCCGGCCGTTGCGCCATAGACCACGCCGATGCCGAGCGACACGAGGCTTGCCAGAACCCCGACCGCGATCGAGATCTGCCCGCCCAGCATGACACGGGCCAGCATGTCACGTCCGTTGGTATCGGTGCCGAAGAAGAAGTACTCTCGGTTCACCTCGCCCTCCAGCTTCAGTGTCCGTCCCTCGTCTTCCGTTGCCACGACCTTGGTGTTTTCGAACTCGTTGGCACGGTCGAAATAGCGTGTCGTGCGCGGATCGATGGCGCTGCTGGAGGTCACTGTTGCCGTGAAGGTCTGGCCGCTGACGGCAAATTCCTTCAGATCGACACGGGCACGGCCTGCAACGCCTTCCATCACCTCCTGCAGATTGTTCACATCCGGACGCGGCTCAAGGCTCGGTGGCACGGAAACGTAGGAGGAGAACACCTGGTCATAGGTGTGGGTGAGGAAATGCGGACCGATGAAGGAGAAGAGCGTGATCAGCACCAGCATGACGGAGCCCGCCATCGCCGCCTTATTGCGGCGGAAGCGCATCGCTGCCAGCTGGAACAGGCTTCGGCTCTGCACCTCGGCTTGGGGTGGAAGATTGGTCGAAATATCAGTCATGTCGGACCCTCGGATCGAGAAGGCCGTAGAGAATATCGACCACGAGATTGAAGAGGATGACGAAGATGGCGACGAGAACGACGGTTCCCATGACCAGCGTGTAATCGCGATTGATGGCGCCGAGAACGAAGTAGCGACCGACACCTGGAATGGTGAAGATCGTTTCGATCACCGCAGAACCGGTCAAGAGCGCTGCAGCGCAAGGTGCCAGATAGGAGACGACCGGCAGCATGGCAGCGCGCATGGCATGGAAGACGACCACGCTTCTTGCTGGAAGGCCATAGGCCTTGGCGGTGCGAATATGGTCCATGCGCAGAGCTTCGATCATCGCACCACGCGTCAGACGCGCGATCACCGCAAGCTGCGGCAAAGCAAGCGCAATCATTGGCAGGATGAGATAACGCAGCGATCCGTCGCCCCAGCTGCCGGCTGGCAGAAGGCCGAGGAACACAGCAAAGACAAGTGTGAGCACAGGTGCGACGACGAAGTTCGGCACCGTCACACCCACCGTCGAAATCGACATGATGGAGAAATCGAAGGCGCTGTTTTGCCGAAGGGCCGCGAAGGTACCGGCAATGACGCCACCGATCACAGCCAGAAGCAGCGCATAGCAGCCAAGCTCCAGCGAGTAAGGCAGGCCTTTGCCGATCAGCTGCGCGACGGTGTTATCCTTGTAAATATAGCTCGGACCAAAATCGCCTGTCACTGCATTGCGCAGATAAATCAGATACTGACGCCACAATGGTTCATCCAGATGATAGGTTCTCATCAGGTTTTCCATCGTTTGTGGCGGCAGGGGCCGTTCAAGGTTGAACGGACCGCCCGGTGCAAAACGCATCAGGAAAAAGGAAATGGTGACGACGATAAACAGCGTCGGCACCGCGCTCGCCAGACGGCGCAGAACAAATGAAATCATGGCTTTTCAGGCTCCGGGGCATGGCACGGCGGGCTTATTCAGCCGCCGTGCCAGCGCTGCTTATTCGGAAACGCTCAGAAAGCGGCTCAAGTGTTCATTGGCAGCGTTGTCGTGCCAACCCTTGACGCGATCCGATACGAGCCAGAGATCGGCCTGGGTCAGAAGCGGTGCCACCGGCTGTTCCTTCATCAGGATCGTTTCAGCCTCATGCAGCAGCTTGGAGCGGGCAGCCGGATCCTTCTCCTCGTAAGACTTCTTCATCAACGCGTCGTATTCCGCGTTGTTGAACTTCGCGTAGTTGAAGGTCTTGTTGGAGGAGATGGAGAGCGCCAGGAAGTTTTCCGCGTCTGCGTAATCGGCGACCCAGCCGGCACGCGCGACATTGTACTTGCCGCCTTCCTGCAGGTAGCCATAGTGCGACGCCACGTCGAGGTTCACCAGCGACACATTGGCGCCGAACGTATTCTTCCACATATCGGCGATGGCGGTTGCCACGCGCTCGTGGTTCGGGTTGGTGTTGTAGCGGATTTCGATGGAGAGCGGCTTGCCTCCCTCACCGTAACCGGCTTCCTTCATCAGCTTGACGGCTTCATCTTCACGATCGAGCTGGGACAGGGTTGCGAAATCGGCCTTGGCTGGCTCGCCGTAGGAGTCCATGCCGGGTGGCACCATGGAATAGGCCGGAACCTGCGATCCGCTATAGATTTCCTTGGCCAGGAAGTCGCGGTCGACAGCCATGGAGAGCGCACGGCGAACGCGAACGTCGCTATAGGGCGCTTCGCGCGTATCGAAAGTGTAGTAGTAGGTTGCAAGTGTAGGCGACACATGGACCTGCTCGCCATAGGCCTTGCGCAGGCGATCGAGCTGATCGGCCGAGAAGTTGTAGGCGAGATCCATTTCCTTCGCCTCGAAGCGACGAACCGAGGCTGCCTGGTCGTCGATCGGGTAGAAGATCACCTTGTCGATTTTGGTATTGGCAGCGTCCCAGAAGTTCGGGTTCTTCACCACAGTCAGGCTGTCATTGGGAACATGCGACTGCAGCGTATAGGCGCCGTTCGAGACCATGACGCCCGGCTTGACGAAATCCTTGCCGTTCTTGTCGAAGCTTGCCTTGGAGACGGGCAGTGCCGTCTGGTGCGCGAGCAGTTCGAGGAAGAAGGGGGTCGGGCGCTCAAGCGTGATTTCGAGCGTCTTGTCGTCCACCGCCTTCACGCCAAGCTGATCGAGCGGCAACTCGCCCTTGTTGATCTTTTCGGCATTCTTGATGGGATAGAGAATATTGGCGTATTTGGCAGCCGTCTTCGGGTCCTGAACGCGCTGGTAGGAGAACACGAAGTCCTCTGCGGTAACTGGAGAGCCATCCGACCACTTCGCATTGTCGCGCAGCTTGAATGTATAGACGGTGCCGTCATCCGACAGCTTCCAGCTTTCGGCCGTGCCGGGCACAATCTTGCCGGCGGAGTCATAAATCGTCAGACCTTCATAGAGGTCCTTCAGGATGAAGGCTTCGATATTGATCGAGGTCTGTGCCTGATCGAGAGTTTGGGGTTCCCCTGGATTACCGCGATGCAGAACGGTTTCAGCAAGAGCGGAACTGGCGCCAATCAGAAGTGAGCCAAGAAGAAGTGCGGCCCGCGTTGTCGTTTTAAACGAAATCATTTTTTTAATGCTCCCAGACAGTTTGAGAGGCCTAAAACAAGGGCATATTGGCTTGACGCGCAACCCCCAATATTTTCAGCCACTTCAAACCTGCCCCTTGAACAGGCACAACCGTGACTGCGCAACAATGCGGCAGATGCAAAATATGCTGAAAAAATATCGGGATACGTCACGCCGCAATCCGTCTAGCTGACTGACAAATTTACGCTGAATTTCGTGTCCAGCTGTGGAAAAAGCTGACCACGAAGCTGAAGGTGGCCGATCCCTCAGGAGAATCCCTACGCTGAGGGCTGATGGAGATAGAGAGTGAAGGACGCTTGAGCAGCTTTCGTTTTTGGCTAAACTGAAACAAAACGAAAAGGCTTTAGGGGGCCATCCGATGTTTTTCAGCGCGCGTCAAACTGAGATCATAGAGCTTGCAAAATCCGAAGGACGCGTGCTCGTCGAAGACCTCGCTGCACGCTTTTCCGTCACCCCGCAGACGATCCGCAAGGACTTGAACGAACTGTGCGAAAACCGGACGCTGAACCGCATTCATGGTGGCGCGATTTTCCCCAACGGCACCGAAAATATGCGCTACGAGGCGCGACGTTCGATTGCAGCGAGCGAGAAGCAGGCCATAGGCAAGGCAGCAGCGAGCATTATTCCCAACAAGTCCTCCCTCTTCATCAATATCGGCACCACGACTGAGGCGGTCGGCGACGCGCTTCTCGATCACCACGAACTGATGGTCATTACCAACAATATCAACGTCGCAAACCGGCTGCGGATCTTCCCCTCCATTGAAGTCATCATAGCCGGTGGCGTGGTGCGCGGCACCGATGGTGGCATTGTCGGCGAGGCGGCAGTCGATTTTATTCGTCAGTTCAAGGTGGATTATGCGGTGATCGGCGTCTCGGCCATCGATCCGGACGGCGCCTTGCTCGATTACGATTTTCGCGAGGTGAAAGTGGCCCAGGCAATCATCGCCAACGCGCGTCACGTGATTCTCGCCAGTGACTCCAGCAAATTCGAGCGCACAGCACCGGTGAGGATCGGCCATCTCTCGCAGGTTCAGACCTTTATTACAGACCATTGCCCATCGGAGTCGATACGAGACATCTGCAGAGAAGCAGGCGTCCAGCTGATCGAAACAGCTCCCGCGAATACAGATACTATAGACGATAGTTTCGTTTGACATTCGCTTTGAGTTCCTTTTATTTTCCCTTCAACAAAAAAATCGTTCGGCTTGCACGCGCAACAACAGGGAGTAGGGACAGGTGGCTCAAGAGGCGGTTCGCGACATCTTCGTCGTCGGCGGCGGCATCAATGGCTGCGGCATTGCGCGCGATGCGGCCGGTCGAGGCTATTCCGTGACGCTGGCTGAGATGAAGGACTTTGCCTCCGGCACGTCCTCTGGTGCCACCAAGCTGATCCATGGCGGGCTGCGCTATCTGGAGCATTACGAGTTCCGTCTCGTGCGCGAAGCCTTGATGGAACGCGAAGTTCTGTGGGCCATGGCGCCCCACATCATCTGGCCGATGCGCTTTGTTCTGCCCTTCCACAAGGGTGGCATTCGTCCCGCCTGGCTGATCCGGCTTGGTCTTTTCCTCTACGACCACCTTGGCGGCCGCAAATTACTGCCTGCCACCAAGTCACTAGACATGCGGCGTGACCCAGCCGGCAAGCCATTGAAGCCGCTCTTCACCAAGGCCTTCGAATACTCCGATGGATGGGTGGATGATGCCCGCCTCGTGGTGCTGAACGCGCGTGACGCGGCAGACCGCGGCGCCGACATCATGAACCGCTCGAAAGTCATCTCCGTTCGCCGGGAGAATGGTCTTTGGACCATCGACGTGCAGGACATCGAGAGCGGCTACGTGAAAACCGTGCAGGCGCGGATGCTGGTCAATGCGGCCGGTCCCTGGGTGGATCAGGTATTGTCCAACGCGGCGGGCAAGAACCAGGTCCATAATGTGCGCCTCGTTCAAGGCAGCCACATCGTCGTGAAGAAGAAGTTCAACGATCCGCGCGCCTATTTCTTCCAGAACCCCGATAACCGCATCATCTTCGCCATTCCCTACGAAACGGACTTTACGCTGATTGGCACCACCGACCGGGACTATGACGGCGACCCATCGCAGGTGCGGATCAGCGAAGAGGAAACGGATTATCTCTGCAAGGCAGCCAGCGAGTATTTCGCCGAGCCCGTGACGAAAGACGATATCGTCTGGACCTATTCCGCCGTTCGCCCGCTCTATGATGACGGTGCATCCAAGGCCCAGGAAGCCACGCGCGATTACGTGTTGAAGCTTGAACAGAACACCGGCGAGCCACCATTGCTCAACGTTTTCGGTGGCAAGCTTACCACCTATCGCCGTCTGGCCGAACATGCGCTGGAAAAGATCAACGAAGCGATCGGCACCAAGGGTTCGCCCTGGACCGCGAAGAGTTCGTTGCCCGGCGGCGATTTTGCACCGACTGGTTATGATGCGGAAGTGGCGAAACTGAAGGCCCGCTACGGCTTTCTTTCGGATCGCCATGCCCGTCGGCTGGTCCGCCTTTACGGAACGAAAGCTGCCATCTTCCTGGGAGATGCGACCGGTGTGGAGGCACTGGGCAGGCATTTCGGCGGGGATCTTTACGAGCGCGAAGTTACCTGGCTGATGGAACAGGAATGGGCCAGAACCAGCGAGGACGTGCTCTGGCGTAGAACGAAGCAGGGCCTGCATTTTTCCCGGGAGGAAGCTGCAGCGCTCAGCGATTACATGACGACAAAGGCTGCCTGAGACGACTGATTTGGACGCGCCGTAACGGCGCTGCATAAGACGTATTGATTGCAGACATCTTGCTGGTGGAGGAGGCCGCGGGACAGAATGCTTGAATTGCGCAACATCGCGAAGATGGTGGGCGGGGATTATCACATCTACCCCACCAATCTGACACTCAAGCGGGGCACGCTGAATGTCCTGCTTGGACCAACCTTGTCCGGCAAGACGTCGCTGATGCGACTGATGGCAGGCCTCGACAAACCGACCGAGGGCTCGCTGGTCTTTGATGGCACCGACGTCACCGGCAAACGCGTGCAGGATCGCAGCGTTGCCATGGTCTACCAGCAATTCATCAATTATCCCTCGCTTTCCGTTTACGAAAACATCGCCTCCCCGATGCGGATTGCAAAAAAGGATAATGCGACGATCGACCGCGAGGTTCGAAAAGCGGCCGACCTGTTGAAATTGACGCCCTATCTGGAGCGGACGCCGCTCAATCTCTCCGGCGGCCAGCAGCAGCGCACCGCACTTGCGCGCGCCATCGTCAAGAATGCCAGCCTCGTTCTCCTGGATGAGCCGCTTGCCAACCTCGATTACAAGCTGCGTGAAGAACTGCGTGAGGAACTGCCAAAGATCTTCGCCTCCTCCGGCGCGATTTTCGTCTATGCGACGACGGAGCCCTCGGAGGCACTTCTTCTGGGCGGCAACACTGCGACGATGAACCAAGGTCAGATCACCCAATACGGTCCGACCATCGACATGTATCGCAATCCGGTCGATCTTGTCTCTGCCAGAACCTTTGCCGATCCGCCATTGAACATCGTCGAACTGGCCAAATCAGGCGGTTCGTTTCTACAAAACGGCCAACCGGCTTTCGCCGTTCCGGCTCACCTTGCCGGCATTCCCGACGGCCCGATAACAGCGGCGTTTCATCCGCATCACCTTTATCCTGGCCCAACCAATGCTGCTGCGGCCAAGCTTCAGGCAAAAACGCTGGTCTCGGAAATTGCCGGCTCTGAAAGTTTCATCCATCTCGACTTTGCCGGCCATCGCTGGGTCATGCTGACCCGTGGCATTCTCGACATAGAGCCGGACCGCCAGATCGACATCTATCTCGACACCCGCCATCTCATGGCCTTCGACATGAATGGCCGCTCCCTTGCAACCCCAAAGCTCGCTGCCGCGTGAGGAGATAGAGACATGGCACGTATCAGTCTCGACCATATCCGCCACGCATATAACGCCAAAGCAAAAGCGGCCAACGATTACGCTTTGAAGGAGGTGCACCACGACTGGAGCGATGGCGGCGCCTATGCGCTGCTCGGCCCCTCCGGCTGCGGCAAGACCACCCTGCTCAATATCATTTCCGGCCTCATCCATCCGTCCGACGGCCGCATTCTGTTCAATGGCAAGGATGTGACGAATTTGCCGACCGAACAGCGCAACATCGCCCAGGTGTTCCAGTTTCCGGTTATCTACGACACGATGACCGTTTACGACAATCTTGCTTTTCCGTTGCGAAACCGCGGTGTTTCCGAGCCCGACGTCGATCGCCGCGTCAACGAAATCCTGGAGATGATCGATCTCGGCGCCATGGCTACGCGCCGCGCGCGCCGCCTGACCGCAGACCAGAAACAGAAGATCTCGCTCGGTCGCGGTCTTGTGCGCAACGACGTCAACGCCATTCTCTTCGATGAACCGCTGACCGTCATTGATCCCCATATGAAATGGGTGCTTCGCTCGCAGTTGAAACGCCTGCACCGCCAGTTCGGCTTCACCATGGTCTATGTCACGCACGATCAGACCGAAGCATTGACCTTCGCCGACAAGGTCGTCGTCATGTATGACGGCCAGATCGTCCAGATCGGTACGCCAGCTGAATTGTTTGAGCGCCCAAGCCACACCTTCGTCGGTTACTTCATCGGCTCGCCCGGCATGAATGTGCTGCCTGTTTCTCTGACCGGCGCGCAGGCTAAGATTGGTGACCAGACAATTGCACTGTCTTCCGCTCCAAACATCAATGCAGGTGCCAAGACGGAACTTGGCATCAGGCCTGAATTCATCTCGCTTGGCCGCGACGGCATGCCGGTCTCGATCACCAAGGTCGAGGACCTCGGTCGTCAAAAGGTGGTGCGCTCCAGCTTTGCCGGCCAGCCGCTGACGATCGTAGTACCAGAGGACGGTGAAATCCCCGCAGACCCGCGCGTGACCTTCGATCCGAGAGCCATCGGCATCTATGCCGATAGCTGGCGCGTGGGAACAGGAGCCTGAGCGATGGACAAGACAGTCAACAACAAGGCTTGGTTCCTCGTCATTCCGGTTCTGGTGCTCGTCGCTTTTTCGGCGGTCATCCCGCTGATGACGGTCGTGAATTATTCTGTGCAGGATACGTTCGGCAACAATGAGTTCTTCTGGGCAGGCACTGACTGGTTTGTGCAAATGCTGCACTCGCCACGCTTTTGGGACGCGCTGATCCGCAACCTGATCTTCTCGCTCGTCATTCTGGCGATCGAAATTCCGCTTGGCATTCTGATCGCACTGAACATGCCGAAGACGGGGCTTGGCGTTCCCGTCTGCCTCGTTCTGATGGCGCTACCGCTTCTGATCCCTTGGAATGTCGTCGGTACCATCTGGCAGGTTTTCGGCCGGGTCGATATCGGCTTCCTCGGCCATTACCTCTCTATGCTCGGCATCGATTACAACTACACGCAGGACCCGGTGGACGCCTGGGCGACCGTCATCATCATGGATGTGTGGCACTGGACAAGCCTCGTCGTGCTGCTCTGCTATGCCGGCCTCGTCTCCATACCGGACGCCTATTATCAAGCGGCTCGCATCGACGGGGCCTCGCGGTGGTCCGTTTTCCGCTTCATTCAACTGCCTAAGATGAAACGCGTGTTGCTGATTGCCGTGCTGCTACGCTTCATGGACAGTTTCATGATCTATACCGAGCCCTTTGTCGTCACCGGCGGCGGCCCTGGCAATTCCACGACCTTCCTCTCCATCGATCTCGTGAAGATGGCCATCGGTCAGTTCGACCTTGGTCCGGCAGCGGCCATGTCGATCATCTACTTCCTGATCATCCTGGCGCTGTCCTGGATCTTCTACACCGTCATGACCAACAGCGACGCGGATGCGTGAGAAAGGAGATCGATATGAGCAATTCAACCATGAGCCGCTTCTCCTTCTTGATCCCGACGATCTACATCATCTTCTTGCTGCTGCCGATCTACTGGCTGGTGAATATGAGCTTCAAGGAGAACGCCGAAATCCTCGGCGCCTTCTCGCTTTGGCCGCAAAACCCGACGCTGCGCAATTACACGATCATCTTTACCGATCCGGCCTGGTATAATGGCTATATCAACTCGATCATCTACGTGGCGCTGAACACCGTCATCTCGGTCGCGGCGGCGCTTCCAGCGGCCTATGCCTTCTCTCGATATCGCTTCCTTGGCGATAAGCATCTGTTCTTCTGGCTGCTCACAAACCGAATGGCTCCACCCGCCGTCTTCGCCCTGCCCTTCTTCCAGCTCTATTCGGCATTCGGCCTGATCGATACGCATATTGCCGTGGCGATTGCCCACTGCCTGTTCAACGTGCCGCTGGCCGTGTGGATTCTGGAAGGCTTCATGTCCGGCGTTCCAAAGGAAATCGACGAGACCGCCTATATTGATGGATACTCCTTCCCGCGCTTTTTCGTGAAGATCTTCATGCCCCTGATCGCAAGTGGCATCGGTGTCGCGGCCTTCTTCTGCTTCATGTTCTCATGGGTCGAGCTACTGCTCGCCAGAACACTCACGACGACAGCAGCAAAGCCGATTGCCGCGACCATGACGCGCACGGTTTCCGCATCGGGGATGGACTGGGGCGTTCTGGCTGCAGCCGGCGTGTTGACCATCATTCCCGGCGCGCTCGTCATCTACTTCGTCCGCAACTACATCGCCAAGGGCTTCGCCCTCGGTCGCGTCTGAGAAGGAGAACAGAAATGAATTTTTCCTGGATGGCGTGGACGTTACCGACGGCACTGTTTTTCCTGACGATCCTGACCCTGATGATCGGCATGGCGGTGTGGGAGTATTTTTCGCCCGGCGGCAATCCGCGCGTTGGCATTCTCCGCTTCGAGACGACACGGGGGGATAGGCTCTTCGTCTCGCTGCTCGGCTCCGCCTTCATCAACCTCGCCTGGCTCGGCTTCGTCGGCACAGGCCTTTGGTGGGCGCTCGCTCTTTCGGTTGTCTATGCGATCGGCGTGTTCCGCTTCGTATAGATGCCGACAACATACCGGGGCGGAGGACGGCCCGGCAGTTCTACACATGACGCAATCGCAAAACCTTGGGAGGACCTCTTATGCGAATGCATCTTCTTACCACTACAGCAGCAGCGCTGCTGGCAATCACCGGCGTGGCTCACGCCGGCATGAATGAAGCCAAAGCCTTTCTCGACAAGGAAGTCGGCGACCTTTCGTCCCTTTCCCGTGCGGACCAGGAAAAGGAAATGCAATGGTTCATCGACGCTGCAAAGCCCTTTGCAGGCATGGACATCAAGGTCGTTTCCGAAACGCTGACGACGCACGAATATGAGTCCAAGGTACTGGCCAAGGCCTTCTCGGACATTACCGGCATCAAGATCACCCATGACCTGATCGGCGAAGGTGACGTCGTTGAAAAGCTACAGACGCAGATGCAGTCGGGCGAAAACATCTATGATGCCTTCGTCAACGACAGCGACCTCATCGGCACGCACTGGCGCTACCAGCAGGTTCGCAACCTGACAGACTGGATGGCGGGCGAAGGCAAGGACGTGACCAATCCAGGTCTCGACCTCCCCGACTTCATCGGCACCAAGTTCACCACTGCTCCCGACGGCAAGCTTTACCAGCTGCCTGATCAGCAGTTCGCGAACCTCTACTGGTTCCGCTACGACTGGTTCAACGATGCCAAGAACAAGGCCGACTTCAAGGCGAAGTACGGCTATGACCTCGGCGTTCCGGTCAACTGGTCTGCCTACGAGGATATCGCCGCGTTCTTCACCGGTCGCGAAATCGACGGCAAGAAGGTCTACGGCCATATGGACTACGGCAAAAAGGACCCGTCGCTAGGCTGGCGCTTCACCGATGCCTGGCTCTCCATGGCTGGCAACGGCGACAAGGGACTGCCAAACGGTCTGCCGGTCGACGAATGGGGCATCAAGGTCAACGAAAAGTCCCAGCCGGTCGGCTCCTGCGTAGCGCGTGGCGGCGACACCAATGGTCCTGCGTCTGTTTACGCCATTCAGAAATACCTTGACTGGCTGAAGGCATACGCTCCTCCCGCAGCGCAGGGCATGAACTTCTCCGAATCCGGTCCCGTGCCGGCGCAGGGCGAAGTGGCGCAGCAGATCTTCTGGTACACCGCCTTTACCGCAGATGCCGTCAAGAAGGGTCTGCCGGTCGTCAACGAGGATGGCACGCCAAAGTGGCGTATGGCCCCCTCCCCTCATGGTGTGTACTGGAAAGACGGCATGAAGCTCGGCTATCAGGACGTGGGTTCCTGGACGCTGATGAAGTCCACTCCGACCGACCGCGCAAAGGCCGCCTGGCTCTATGCGCAGTTCGTCACCTCCAAGACGGTGGACGTGAAGAAGGCGCATGTGGGTCTTACCCTCATCCGTGAATCGACCATCAACCACGAGAGCTTCACCAAGCGCGCCAAGGATCTTGGCGGTCTGATCGAATTCTACCGTTCGCCTGCTCGCGTTCAGTGGTCGCCGACCGGCACCAACGTTCCTGACTATCCGAAGCTGGCTCAGCTGTGGTGGCAGGCCGTCGGTGACGCTTCTTCCGGTGCGAAGACCGCGCAGGAAGCCATGGACTCGCTTTGCGCCGAACAGGAAAAGGTCATGCAGCGCCTGGAACGTGCAGGCGTTCAGGGCGACAAGGGCCCGAAGCTGGCGGAAGAGCACGATCTCGAATACTGGCACAAGGATGCCGTCGCCAAGGGCAACTTGGCACCGCAGCTGAAGGTCGAGAACGAGAAGGAAAAGCCGGTAACCGTCAACTACGACGAACTGGTGAAGAGCTGGCAGAAGTAAGCCTGCTTGTCCGATAAAAAGAAAGCCGGGGCGACATTCGCTCCGGCTTTTTTATGACTGCCACTTATCGAAAACGGAAATCTGTTCTCGGTAAGCGCTACGCAAAAACTCAAAGAGTTAGAGCCCCCTGAAGTCAGCGCCAGCCGAGTTCCGGCGCTACATATTTCAAGATCGCCTCTAGCGCATGGACGTTGTAGTCGACGCCAAGTTGGTTCGGAATGGTCAGCAACAGCGTATCGGCTTCCGCAACCGCTTCATCCTTCGCCAGTTCCTTGACCAGCACATCCGGTTCGGCGGCATAGGACCGGCCGAAGATGGCGCGCGTATTGGCGTCGAGGTAGCCGATGCTATCGCTTTCCTTCGAACCGCGACCGAAATAGGCGCGGTCGCGATCATCCACCAGCGCGAAGATGCTGCGGCTGACCGATACGCGGGGCGTCCGTTCGTGACCGGCCTCTTTCCATGCCTCGCGATAGGCTCGGATCTGCGCCGCCTGCTGGACGTGGAAGGGTTCACCCGTTTCGTCGTCCTTCAAGGTGGAGCTTTGCAGGTTCATGCCGAGCTGTGCCGCCCATCGGGCCGTGGCGTTGGAGCCGGCACCCCACCAAAGGCGCTCGCGCAAGCCTTCCGAATGGGGTTCCAGTCGCAAGAGACCGGGAGGGTTGGGGAACATTGGCTGCGGATTGGGCTCGGCAAAGCCCTGGCCTTTCAGGACCTCCAACAGGATCTCTGCGTTGCGTCGACCCATATCGGCATCGCTCTCGCCTTCGGCGGGGCGATGACCAAAGTAGCGCCAGCCGTCGATCACCTGTTCCGGCGATCCGCGGCTCAAGCCCAATTGCAGGCGTCCGTTCGAAATCAGATCGGCAGAGCCGGCATCTTCCGCCATGTAGAGCGGGTTCTCGTAGCGCATATCGATGACGGCCGTGCCGATCTCGATCGACTTGGTGCGCGCACCGACCGCGGCAAGCAATGGAAAGGGCGAAGCAAGCTGACGTGCAAAGTGATGCACGCGGAAATACGCGCCATCAACGCCGATTTCCTCGGCGGCGACGGAGAGTTCGATGGATTGTTGCAAAACGTCCTTGGCGGAACGCGCTTGTGAATGGGATCCAGGGCTCCAATGGCCGAAGGACAGAAAACCGATCTTCTTCATGAGGTCAAACCTGCTGGCTTAATTGATGTGGTTGTCCCACATATAGTGCGCCGCCAGCAGGATGTACCGAAGCGATTGGTGAACAGTGCGTTCAGGCCTGTGCACGCACGACATGATCTCCGTGAGAGGTTTCCGCTGGTCCGGAGCCCGGCGCATTGACCATGGCACCTGCCAGCTGACGGAAGGTGATCATGCCGAGCGGCTCTGCCTTCTTGCCCACCACCGTAGCAACTTCATGTCCGCTCGTAGAAAGCAGTCGCATGGCATCTTCGATGCTGGTGCCGGCGGGGATCGGCGGAGCATCCGCAACAACGCCACTGCGAACCGGCGTCATGATGGCTTCCACATGGACAACCCGGCCGCGGTTCACTTCCTTGACGAAGCTTTCGATGTAAGCGTCCGCAGGGCGCAAGACGATATCCTGGCTCGTTCCCTGTTGAATGACTTCGCCATCGCGAAGGATTGCAATCTGGTCGCCGAGACGAAGCGCCTCATCCAGGTCATGGGTAATGAAGACGATGGTCTTCTTGATTTCGCTTTGAATATCGAGAAGCACCGTCTGCATGTCCGTGCGGATCAGCGGATCGAGCGCGGAATAGGCTTCATCCATCAAAAGCACCGGCGCGTCGTTGGAAAGCGCACGCGCAAGGCCCACGCGCTGCTGCATGCCGCCAGATAGCTGGTTCGGGTAACGCTGTTCGAAACCCTTCAGGCCGACGCGCTCCAGCCACCGCATGGCAATATCGATGCTCTTTTCGCGGGCAACACCCTGAACCTCGAGACCGTAGATCGTGTTGTCCAGCACGTTGCGATGCGGCAGAAGCGCGAACTTCTGAAACACCATGGCCGTCTGATGACGACGGAACTCGCGAAGCTCCGTCGGAGACATCTTCACCACATCCACGCCATCCACCAGCACCTCACCGGCGGTCGGATCGATCAGCCGGTTGATGTGGCGGATCAGCGTGGATTTGCCGGAACCGGACAGGCCCATGATGACCTGAATGCAGCCGGACGGAATGGTGATGTTGATATCGCGAAGCCCGAGCACATGGCCATACTTCTCGTTCAACTCTTGCTTCGTCAGACCGTTGCGCACGGCCTCCACATGGGACGCAGGGTTGGAACCGAAAATCTTGTAGAGATTGCGGATTTCAATACCGCCGAAACCATCAGCCATGGGCGACCTCCTGGTGCTTCTGGAGCCGCTTGCCATAGGCCTGGCTGATCCGGTCGAAGATGATGGCGATGCCGACAATGGCAAGACCGTTGAAGATGCCGAGCGTGAAGTACTGGTTGGCGATGGCCTTGAGCACCGGCTGACCCAGCCCCTGCACGCCGATCATGGATGCGACCACCACCATGGCAAGTGCCATCATGATCGTCTGGTTGATACCGGCCATGATTGTCGGCAAGGCGAGCGGTAGCTGCACCTTGAAGAGCTTCTGCCAGCCGGAGGAACCGAAGGCATCCGCCGCTTCCAGCACATCCTTGTCGACGAGGCGAATACCGAGATCGGTCAGGCGGATCATTGGCGGGATGGCGTAGATAACGACGGCGATCAGGCCTGGCACCTTGCCGATGCCGAGCAGCATGACAACCGGGATCAGATAGACGAAGCTCGGCATCGTCTGCATCACGTCCAGCACGGGATTGACGATCCGCTGAAAGCGATCGGACCGCGACATGGCAATGCCCAGTGGAAGGCCGATGGCAATGGACAGCACCGTACAGACGAAGATCATCGAGATCGTTCGCATCGTATCGGTCCACATGTCGAAGTAACCGATGAGGAGGAGTGTGATCAGACAGCCGAAAACGATCTTGATGCTGCGGCTGGCAAACCAGGCGATTGCCATGATGATCAGGATGATGATCGGCCACGGTGTCTGTGTCATGAAGCGTTCGGCCGAAATCAGGAAATGCTGAAGCGGCGAAAAGAACGTTTCGATCGTGCCGCCCCATTCCCGGGTAAAGCCGCGGAAGCCGTCGTCGATCACCTTCTTGAGGTTCCGAAGAGCCTCATCATTCATATGCGGAAATGTGTAAAACCAATCCATAGTCATCCCCTGTGAGCGTTGCCCCGACAGGGGGAACGGTCGAACAGTGACGTATCGTCACCCACGGCGTTGACATGCGGCAGATGGGCGCCGCATGTCGTTTCGCGTGCCAAGCGTTCCTGAAAAAAGAACGACGTGGCGCGGGGGAGTATTTAGAGAGACGCTTTGATCTTCTCGGCTGCTTCTGGCGATACCCACGTCGTCCAGACGTCGGCATTTTCCTTGAGGAAGTGCTTGGCACCGTCTTCACCGGTTGCCTGGTTGTCGGTCATCCACGCCATCAGCTTGTTGACGGTGGCGTTGTCCCAGGAACGCTTGTTGAGATAGGCCATAACATCAGGGCCCGCCTTTTCGGAGAAGGGCTTGGCAACGAGCGTCACGACCTGGTCAACCGGCCAAGCGTTCGGCTTGGGATCCGGGCAATCGGCAACCGTGTTGCAGCGTTTCCATTCTGCGGGATCGTTCGGCACGTCCTGAGCCAGCTTCACCATCTCGTACTTTCCGAGGATAGCGGTCGGCGCCCAATAATAGCCAACCCATGGCTGCTTGCGCTCATAAGCCTTTGCAATCGAGCCATCGAGACCGGCGGCTGAACCGCTGTCGACCAGAGTGAAGCCAGCCTTTTCACCGCCATAGGCCTTGAAGAGCTGCGCGGTTACGACCGTGCCACCCCAGCCCTGCGGACCGTTGACAACAGCACCCTTGCTCGGATCTTCAGGATCGGGGAACAGCTTCGGGTTCTTGAAGACGTCTGCGAAGGTCTTGATTTCAGGATGCGCGTCCGCGAAATATTTCGGGATCCACCAGCTCTGAACGCCGCCATCCTTGAGCGCCTTGGCCGCAACGACCAGCTTGCCTTCATCGACGCCGCGCTTGACGACATCTGGAAGCAGATCCACCCAGGCTTCCGGCGCGATATCCGGCTGGCCCTTTTCAGCCATAGAGGTAATGGTCGGAACGGTGTCGCCAACCGTGATCTCGGCGGTGCAGCCATAGCCTTCGTTCAAGATGATCTTGTCGATGTTGGAGAGCACTTCGGCACTTTGCCAGTTCATGCTGGCAATGGTGGGGCTACCGCATTCGGCAGCGTTGGCGGCGACGGCGCCACCCAGCAGTCCAAATACAAGACAGGTCGATGCAAGAAGTTTCTTCATATCTGTTCCCTTTGTTGGCGGCATCTATGAAAGCGCAAGTGCGCCGCTGGCACCAGGCTCATTTCTTGTCTTTTGCAAGCTTGGGTGGATGATGGCGTGAAGACCGCCGACAGCCTGCGCAAAAAGCGACGGGTTTTCGCTCAACTACGACAGGTTAATTTCTTTTGAATCCGCTTATTGAAAGAACCGATTCGATTCTCGTTTAAGTTGAAAATGACGGTCGCGGTACCGGTTTAAATGGCCATTTCAAAAAAAGATTCGATCCAAATCGTTTGAAAAACTCGTGCCGTTAAAAAGTGCTTGGCGAGTTATGTCCTTCAAGACAAGAGTGTTTTCCGTGATGAAAAATCGGTCACACACTCGGTTCAAATGGTCCCCGCAATCGACGGCGACCTCAATTAAGGGGAGAAACCTTGGCTCGAATTACGCTCCGCCAACTGCTCGATCACGCAGCTGAACACGATTATGGCGTGCCCGCCTTCAACATCAACAATATGGAACAGGCACTGGCCATCATGGATGCCGCCAGCGCAACCAACTCGCCCGTCATCATGCAGGCCTCGCGTGGCGCCCGTGCTTATGCGCATGACATCATGCTTAAGCACATGATGGACGCTGTGGTGGAAATCTATCCGGACATCCCCGTCTGTGTTCACCTCGACCATGGCAACGAGCCTGCAAACTGTATGACGGCCATCCAGGCTGGCTTCACCTCGGTGATGATGGACGGATCGCTGAAGGCTGACGGCAAGACGCCGGGCGACTGGGATTACAATGTCGATGTGACGCGCCAGGTCACGAACATGGCCCATTATGGCGGCATCTCGGTCGAAGGTGAACTCGGCGTTCTCGGCTCTCTCGAAACCGGCATGGGCGAAGCCGAAGACGGCCATGGTGCCGAAGGCGTTCTCTCGCACGACCAGCTTTTGACCGACCCGGATGAAGCGGTGAAATTCGTTCGCGAGACAAAGGTTGACGCGCTGGCCGTTGCCATGGGCACCAGCCACGGCGCCTACAAATTCACACGCAAGCCGGACGGCAGCGTTCTGGCCATGAACGTCATCGAAGAAATCCACCGCAAGCTGCCGAACACGCACCTTGTGATGCACGGTTCCTCGACGGTTCCGCAGGATCTGCAGGACATCATCAATGCCTATGGCGGCGCGATCAAGCCGACCTTCGGCGTTCCGATCGAGGAAATCCAGCGCGGCATCAAGAACGGCGTTCGCAAGATCAACATCGACACCGATTGCCGTATGGCGATTACCGGTCAAATCCGCAAGGTTCTTGTCGAAGAGCCTGCTGAATTTGATCTGCGCAAGTATCTGAAGCCTGCGCGCGAAGCCATGACCAAGCTCTGCAAGGAGCGTTTCGAGCTGTTCAACACCGCTGGTCAGGCATCCAAGATCACGCCGATCCCGCTGCGCGACATGGCAAAGCGTTACGCCTCCGGTTCGCTCGATCCGGTCATTTCCTAAGAGCGCACATCCTATCGATGGCCGAACATCTGGTTCGGCCATCGATCATTTGTAGGATAAACTTTGCGCCCTCATACAAAATTCAGACTCATTTTTCTTTGAACCTTTGCAGCAAGCACAAATCTGCGGCGACATGCAGTGGGTTTCACGGCACTATTCCGTCAACATGTGAATGGGAGCAGACAATGACATTGCGCATCAACCAGACCGCACCGGATTTTACGGCGGACACGACCCAGGGCCAGATCAGCTTTCACGACTGGATCGGCGATAGCTGGGCGGTACTCTTCTCTCACCCAAAGAACTTCACTCCTGTCTGCACCACCGAACTCGGCGCGATGGCCGGGCTTGATGGGGAATTCAAGAAGCGCAACGTCAAGGTTATCGGCATTTCCGTCGATCCGGTCGAAAGCCACGCGCAGTGGAAGCAGGACATCAAGACCGCAACTGGCTTCAATGTCGAGTATCCACTGATCGGCGACAAGGAACTGAAGGTCGCCAAGCTTTACGACATGTTGCCGGAAGACGCAGGCAGCAGCTCCGAAGGCCGCACACCGGCTGATAACGCCACCGTGCGCTCCGTCTACGTCATCGGCCCGGACAAGAAGATCAAGCTGATCTTGACCTACCCGATGACGACCGGCCGCAACTTCGATGAAATCCTGCGCACGATCGACTCCATCCAGTTGACGGCGAAGCATCAGGTGGCAACGCCTGCCAACTGGAAGCAGGGCGACGATGTGATCATCACCGCTGCCGTTTCGAATGAAGATGCGGTGAAGCGTTTCGGGTCGTTTGATACCGTGCTGCCCTATCTGCGCAAGACCAAGCAGCCCCAGGCATAACCAGCCTCCCAAGGCGAGAAGAGGAAAAAGCGGCCATAAGCGGCCGCTTTTTCCATTTGAAAGCGGCTTCGGCATTGTTCTTGGCCACCCCGAGCATTCAACGGATGACACCGCAGGCAGGCCGTGGCATAGGGGCGCAACGTTTTGACAGTTTGGTCCGCTCCCCATGATCCGCATTGAAAATATCAGCAAATCCGCCAGCCATCGCATTCTCTATATCGAGGCGTCCGCGGCGCTCAACCGCGGCGAAAAGGTCGGTCTGGTGGGACCGAACGGCGCTGGCAAGACCACGCTTTTCCGCATGATCACCGGCGAGGAACTGCCCGATGAAGGTCAGGTCGCCGCCGAGAAGAACATCACCATCGGCTATTTCAATCAGGATGTCGGAGAGATGGCCGGTCGCAGCGCGGTTGCCGAAGCCATGGAAGGCGCCGGCCCCGTCAGCGTCATTGCCGCTGAACTTCGCGAGCTTGAGGCCCGCATGGTCGATCCCGATCAACTTGACCAGATGGACGAGATCATCGAACGTTACGGCGAGGTCCAGGCCCGATATGAGGAGCTTGATGGCTATTCGCTTGAAGGCCGTGCACGCGAAGTCTTGGCGGGCCTCAGCTTCAGCCAGGAAATGATGGACGGCGATGTGGGCAAGCTTTCGGGCGGCTGGAAGATGCGCGTGGCGCTCGCCCGCATTCTCTTGATGCGTCCGGACGTGATGCTTCTCGACGAACCGAGCAACCATCTTGATATCGAAAGCCTGATCTGGCTGGAAAACTTCCTGAAGACCTATGACGGCGCTTTGTTGATGACCTCTCACGACCGGGAGTTCATGAACCGCATCGTCAACAAGATCATCGAGATCGATGGCGGTTCGCTGACCACCTATTCCGGCGACTATGGCTTTTACGAACAGCAGCGGGCGCAGAACGAGAAGCAGCAGCAGGCGCAATTCGAGCGCCAGCAGGCGATGCTTGCGAAGGAACTGAAGTTCATCGAACGCTTCAAGGCGCGCGCATCGCACGCCGCCCAGGTCCAGAGTCGGGTGAAGAAGCTCGACAAGATCGAACGTGTCGAGCCGCCGCGTCGTCGCCAGTCAGTGGCCTTCGAATTCCTTCCTGCCCCTCGCTCGGGGGAAGACGTCGTGTCGCTGAAAAAGGTCAAGAAGGCCTATGGCAGCCGCACCATTTATGACGGCCTGGATTTCATGATCCGTCGCAAGGAACGCTGGTGCCTGATGGGTGTCAACGGCGCTGGCAAATCGACGCTCTTGAAACTGGTAACGGGCAGCGCCGAGCCGGATGCAGGCGTCGTCACGATCGGTGCGAGCGTGAAGCTCGGATATTTCGCTCAGCATTCCATGGATCTTCTGGATGGTGATGCCACCATCCTGCAATGGCTGGAACAACGCTTCCCGAAAGCGGGACAGGCGCCCCTTCGTGCACTGAGCGGCTGTTTCGGCTTTACCGGTGACGATGTGGAGAAAAAGTGCCGCGTTCTTTCGGGCGGCGAGAAAGCGCGCCTGGTGATGGCCGCGATGCTGTTCGATCCGCCGAACTTCCTCGTCCTCGACGAGCCGACCAACCATCTGGATCTCGACACCAAGGAAATGCTGATCAAGGCGCTTTCGGAATATGAAGGCACCATGCTCTTCGTATCGCACGACCGCCATTTCTTGGGCGCCCTCTCCAACCGCGTTCTCGAACTGACGCCGGATGGCATCCATCAATATGATGGTGGCTACACCGAATATGTCGAGCGGACAGGCATGGAAGCGCCGGGTCTGGAACGCGCCGCCTGATGGCGCTCGTAGCAAGACAAATGAGCAAAAAAAATGCGGCTGGAAGGCCGCATTTTTCGTGAAGGAAGGTCACTCGATTAGTTGAGTGTTTCCCAGTTCTGGCGCACGTCCGATGCGGACTTGCTGAGATGAACATGGGAATCGACGTGGTCGACCCAGTCAAGCGGGATGAGGTGATGCTTGCCGTCATCGGCATCGTTCTTGGTGAGCTTGATGCGGCTCTGGCCTTCGAGATGGTCGACGGTGCCAACATGGCTGCCATCAGCGGCTTTGACTTCCATATGCTCGCGAATATTGTCTGCAGATACCATTGGTATTTCCTCCTGTTTTATCGTTTCGGATGCGAAGGAAATGAGCCCGCCGCCGTTTCGTTCCGACAAAAAAATCACTCAATCTGTTAAAAAGACCCAGACTGACCGTCCGTTAGCGGACGCTTTAAGAGACGATGGAACAACATTCCGATCCTAGCCTTTAATGTGGTCACCATCATCATCCGGACTGGGCGGGATCCACGTGAAAAACAGAATCTGCATCATCGGATCGGGTCCGACCGGCATCTACACGCTGAAGAACCTGATTGAATCCGCCACGCCTCTCGACATCACCATCTACGAGGCCGAAAGCGAGGCAGGCAAGGGAACCCCTTATCTTCCCGGCATCAACGACCCGGTGATGCTGTGCAACATCCCGAGCATAGAAATTCCATTGATCGGCCAGATCTTGACGGACTGGCTGAAACAGCAGCCGGACGCTTATCTCCAGCGCTTCGGCATCGTCAAAAGCGAGATCAATGAGCGCCAGTTTTATCCCCGCGTGGTGCTGGGAGACTATTTCCATACGCAATTCCGTTTCCTTCTCGCAGCGGCAGAGGAAAGAGGGCATGCGGTCACCGTAAAGCCTGGCCATCGCGTGTCGGACATTGTCGTCGGTCCAGGCGCTATTCAGGTGAAAACGGAGCATGCCGAGCAGTTGGGGAGCGCCTTTGGTCATGTGATCATGGCGACCGGCCATGATTGGCCTGAAACGACCGAGACGAAGCCCGGATACTTCGTCTCGCCTTGGCCAGCCACAGCTCTGGAGAGCATTCGCGGCGGACGGCTCGGCATTCTTGGAACGTCGCTGAGCGCCATCGACGCCCTGATGACAGTCTCGACGTCGAACGGCTCTTTCCTCTATGACGAGGCGGGCGCGCTGACCTATAAGGCTGCAAGCGACGCCGGTGATTTTCACGCGACCTTGATGTCGCGAAAAGGTCTGCTGCCGGAAGCCGACTTCTATTTCCCCATTCCCTATGAGACGCCAAGCATTTGTACCGAAGAAGCGGTCGATGCGCTGATTGCCAAAGGACCAGGCGGCCTTCTCGATGCGACATTCGAGCTTTTCCGTCAAGAACTCTCGCTGCGCGATCCGGACTATGCCATGCAGATCGGATTGTCGGATCTCGACGTCGACACCTTTGCCGATGCCTATTATGCGTATCGCTCTGGAACTGACCCCTTTGCCTGGGCAGCGCTCAATCTCGCCGAAGCCAAGAGCAATATGGCCAATGAGATCACGGTGCCGTGGCGCAATGCGATCATGATCACCCATGAGATCATTGCGAGAATCGTGCCTCATCTGGATCTCGAGGACTTCAAGCGGTTCGGAAAGTCCTTCAAGAGCATCTTCATTGATGAGTATGCGACTGTCCCGCATCTCTCCATTGAGCGTGTCCTTGCGCTTCGCAATGCCGGCGTGCTGTCGATCCAGAAACTCGGAAACGATTATGAGATCGCAACCGATCCCGGGCGTCGTGGCGCGACGGTGACGACGGACGATACGACACTCCAGTTCGACACCTTCATCGATGCGACGGGCCAGAGCGCGCACTCCGCCACGGACATCCCCTTCCCCAGCCTTGTCAGCGGTGAGGTGGTGCGGGAGGCGCCAACCGTGCTGGAACGCAGCGTATTCTCGGATGACAATGCGCGCGCAGTTGCCCATCTTGGTGGCATCGATGTGGATGAGGAGTATCGCGTGATCTCCGGGGGTGCACTTCAGACAGCGCTCTATTGTGCTGCAATTCCCTATCTCCTGCACAAACATCCGTTTATACAGGGGATCACTAGTGCCGCTGAAATAGGAGAAGTCGTTGCAGGGTCGATTATCAAGGACTTGGCGAAAATTGACCTGCACGAGCGTCTTACGGCTTGAGGACGCTTCCCGTAACAGGGAAGCACTCTGATCAACCGTTGGAATTCGCAGCATGAATAAAGTCGGCCACATCCAGGAAATCTGGCGTTACCCCGTCAGTTCAACTGGAGGCGAAAGATGTGAAACCGTTACCCTCCATGAGAGAGGTATCGCCGGCGATCGGTGCTTTGGACTTTTCGAGACCAGCACCGGCGCCATCGCCACACCGGAAAAGGACGCACGCTGGCGCCCTGCTCTCATGCTCTCCAGCCGAATCGATAGTGCGGGGAAAACCTGGCTTCTGTTTCCCGATGGCGATGAGCTGCCCATTGACGATCACCATCTTCCAAGAAGACTGTCTGCGCATTTCGGCTTCGGCGTCTCCATCGGCAAATATGCTGACGCGGCGGAGGAGCTCGAACAGAGGCTCCCCGTCATCGGCAGGGCCTATCAGGCAAGCCCGCTTCATCTACTCTCATCGGCCTCCGTTGAGCAGATCCGAAACAGGTTGACCTCGGGCGAGGCGGATCGCAGGCGCTTCAGACCGTCGATCCTTCTCCAGGCATCGGTAACGGATGCCTTTCCCGAAGACGACTGGATCGGTGCCATTTTGCATATCGGCAACATCCGCGCCATCGTCATTGAGAAGACCAAGCGCTGCGGCGTTACACTGATCCCGCAACCGGACCTGCCTGAGCAGCCGGATGTCTTGAGAACCATCCTGCGGACGAACCACAGATGCCTTGGCGTTTATTGCGACGTGGTGGAGAGCGGGGTTCTGCGCACCGGAACGGACGTTTTCATCGAAGGCTGAGGACCGGCCGTTCGGCTTCATTTCGGTCGCTCGAACCCCAACCTGTCCAGTCCGCGCTGTACTTCGGGTGCGTTCATGAACAACCGCCAGAGCAGACCGGAGCGATGGTTTTCCATCATCGCGACGATCGGCCCCTGATTGGTGGCCAAATGCGTCTTCGCCGTCCACCCGGTGGCAGGTGAGAAGGAATCGACGAAACCATATCGTCCACGCAGCTTTCCATTTTGATGGGACGCGAAGATCTCCAGCGCCTCCTCCGCTTCATCTGGCAGAAACGCAAAACTCGAAAGGGCAGCCGTCGGCGCGATAATGCCGCCATCCACTGTCGGCGAGAAGGCGCGATAGCCTTTCGGCCCGTCGCAGGCCGTCATTCCCCAGCCACCGTGAGCACCAAGCTGCGCCTTGCAGTAATCGTGATTGATCCGGGCATGGGCCGTAACCTGCTCAGCGTAGTCGCAATAGAGGTCGCGCAACCCGAATGGGTTGAGGCCACAGAACGAATATTGCGACAGGAACAGCGGGCCACCAAAGGGCTCGCCCAGCGGCAAGACCGTGCCGAGATAGGTGTTACCGTTGACCATCTCGCCATGCCTTGCCCAGCCGGCATGGTAACTCTCCGGCTTGATGGCATGATCCTCTGCGCCAGCTGCAAGCACATAACTGATCAGCGCCTCGTTCCAGCCGGTGATAGGCACGTTGCGCGCCCAGTGATACTTTGGACTCCAATGCCAATAGAGCGGCCCATCCTTCTTGCGGGTGAACCACGACCACTCCACGCCTTGAATGATGTGATCCGCAGAAGCTCTAAAGGCCGTCTCGTCCGGAGCCTGTCCTGCGAAATACTCCCTAGCGCAGATGAGGCCCTGCAGAAACAGCGAAGTTTCCACCAGATCGGCACCATCGTCCCTGCGGCCGAAGGGGAGAATCGTCAGCGTCTGCGCATGCACGAAATGCGGTAAGGCACCGTGAAACCGCTCCACGGAGGACAGCGACTGAAGCATGCGTGCGACCCGCTCGAGCGCTTGCCCGCGACCGATCCATCCCTGCTCGCCACCGACAAGAATGGCCATGAGGCCAAAGCCAGCGCCGGATATCGAGACGATATCGTTGATCGGCTTTCCCTCGGCACTCAGCCGGTCGAAAGGCAAACCTGTGTCGGGGTGAGCGCCCGACCAGAAATAGTCGAAGGTCGACCGATGGATATCGTCGAAAAGATTGACGGAGGGAAAGGCACTCGTCTCGGACGTTTCTATTCGCACTCTTGTCCGGCTATCGCCTTTGCGACAGCCGCCCCTGGCATCGAGATCATGTATAAAACTCGCTTTCTCCGTCTCGAAAAGACGATGCTGTGCATAGGCTTATGTATCAATAGCCCGTCATCTCCAGATAACCCACACCCTTGCTGCTACCCTCGAAGGAAATTGGCCCCTCCCAATAGGGCGTGGACGTTGCCATCCAGGCCTGCTCGTTGAGGGGGCGCGTCGTGATATCAAGACCTTTGCCCGGAATTCTCACCCGCCAGGCGACTGGAATGGTTTTGCCGTTCACATCGGCGCTCCGCAACGGATCGAGAATGACGTCATCGGGCGACAGCGGCGTCGTCTTGCCATCGGCGGATATCCAGTTGGCAGACGTGTACCCACCCTTGCTGTCCCGCAACCGGAAGGCCATGACCTTGTCGCCCGATGCCAGATGAAGCGAGAACCAGTCCCATCCTGTCTGATCTGCGGCAAGCGGCTGCGACGACCACTCCCGATCAAGCCACGCGTGCCCGCTGACCTTGATCGGCTGACCATTCAGTTCGACACTGCCTGTGACCTGATAAAAGGGCTGGGAGTAGTAATAGCTTGCTTGCCCCGCGAGCGACTTGACCGAAAAACCACGGTCTCCCTGCAGCGCGAGAGGTCCTTTGGCATCCAGTCGCAGTCGATAGGCGAAGTCCGTGCCGTTGGCCGTCAGCGTCAAATGATCCAGGGCGTCACCGGAATCCTGCGGACGGGCCGCCGTCTGCCAATCGTCGATCCAGGCATTGAAGGGCGCGATCTCTACGCCGGCTTGCCCGACACCGCCCCGGCCCAATCGCTCGGCAACTAAATGCTTTTCAGGGGTGGTGACCGCAGCGTGGCCGATCCAGATCTGAGAACTGGACCAGCCTTGCTTGTCGGTGGGCGCAAGGGCAGAGCGAAAAAGCGTCCACTGCGCCCCGAGAGCACGGCCATCTTCGGTCGTCAGATTGGCGGTTACATACCACCACTCGATACGATAGTCCGGATGCGCTCCATGATCCTTGGGAAAGACCAAGCTCACGCCACGCTGTGGTATTGCAAAGCCTTGCGCCTCCGAGCCCAGCCCCGCAAAGCCTTGGGCGGATGCCGCAAGCGGCTGCAACAGGGTGAGGCACAGAAACAGAAGGCTGAGATGCATTCTAACGCTCATTGGCAAACACCCTGAGGAGATCGGCCGGATCGATGGAGGCCAGGCGTCGGATGGGCAGGACGATGGAGAGCAGCGCCGCAATCAGCGCTATGACGCCAAGGCGCAGCCACTCTAACGGAAAGATCATCATCGGAAGCTTCCAGCCGAAGGCCTCGACATTGACGATCGCGAGCAGCACCCATGCCAGTGCAAGGCCAACGGGAATAGCGAAAATGAAGGTGGTAAACCAGAGAGCGAGCGTTCGCCACACTTCGAAAAACGCCAGATTGCGCCGCCTGATGCCCATGGCCCACACCGGTGCGAGCTGCGGAAGTCTAGCGCCCGAAAGGGTGAGAAGACTGGCGAACATGGCGAAACCGGCAACGCCAAGTGTCAATATGTTGAGGGCCGCCGTTACGGTGAAGGTTTGCTCAAAGACTGCCCGGGACTGCCGCTTGATCGCCGCCTGATCGATAATGTTTCCCTCCGGCAAGCCAAGCTCCGTCACCATCTGTCTCTTCAACGCGGCAGCGCGAGCGGGCTCGACGCGGATGCCATAGCGCAATTTCGAGGCTTGCGGGTAATGCGTTGTCAGAGCATTCGCACCGACCATCAGCTGACCGCGTGGGTTGCCGTAGTCGGAATAGACGCCGACGATCCGCACGGTCCAGCCATCGGCAAGCCGCAGTGTTTCTCCGAGTCTCAAACTCTCTCCGCGCCAGAGCTGCTCATTGATGAGAGCGCCAGCCCCCGTTGCAACGGCGTCCCAGGCATCTGGCTGCTGGGACAAAAGCGGCCAGTGATCGCGATAGGTCGCATGGTCCGCGACGCCTGATATCTGCACCGGCTCGCCCATGACCTCCCCTTCAGCACTGAAGATCGGAAGCACGGCATCGGCGTGCTGTGGCACCCATGCTCTGAGGCGAGCGGCTTCCTCGTCGTTTCTGGCGGTAACATAGAGCTCAGAGACCAGGCGCTGATCGAGCCAACCGATGAAGGTCATTCGGAAACTCGACACCATCGTGCCCACGCCGATATTGGCCGAGAGCGCCAGAAGCAGCGCCATCAAAGCAAGAGACAGGCCCGGCAATTGCAAGCGCGTATCCGCCCAGAACCAGACGCTCAGCGCCGCCTTTGCACGCCGTTGCGCCCATGTCAGCGCTCTTGCCAGGAAGGCAGGCAGAAGCAGTGCTGCCCCCAACAGCAATGCGCCCAGCACTGTGAAACCGGCGACAAGCCCTTTGCCGAACAGCGCCACCATCACTGCGATCAGGAGAAGGCCGGCGCCCGCGATAGCCTGCAGACGGAGCGCGCGAGCCGATGAAAGGCCCCAGGCCTGCGGCTGCGAGGAGGCAAGCAGCGGCATGCGACGCACCCGCCATAGGCTTTGGATGGAGGACAGCAGGGTGCCGACAAGCGCCATGCCCATTCCCGTGGCCCACCACTCCGGTCGCAATTGGAGGCTTCCAGGAACGGACGCGCCATAGAGACCACGCAGCGTCGATGACACGCCAGGAAGCAAGGACGAAGCGATGACGTAGCCAAGGGCGACACCGATCACGCCAGCCAACAAAGCCAGAACCAGGATTTCCACCAGGAGCAGCACCGTCAGCATGGGCAGCGAAACGCCAAGCCCGCGGATGGTGCGAAAGCTGGCTCGTCTCTGTTCGAAAGACAAGCCGGTTGCCGAGTAGACGATGAAGAGACCGACGATGAAAGCAAGAAAGCCGAAAGCGGTGAGGTTGAGGTGGAAACTGTCGGTCAGGCGGGCCATATCTCCCCTGTCTTCCATCGGCTGGAGGTGAAGCTCCGGCGCAATGGTTTGCACATCCGGCAAGCCGGAGCGCTGGTTTTGTGCCATCACGATACGGCTCAATCGCCCGTCTCGCACCAACAACCTATCCGCCAATCCGATATCGACGAAGGCGGCGTCATCCGGCACATCCGGCGAAATCTTCAAGGGGATCTGCATCTGACCTTCAAGTCGCGCTGCGGTCGCAGGCGATACGATCAGCAGGCCCTTGTCTGCCATGAAGTCCACGAGATCGGACGAACCGGCAATCTGAACCGGACCGCCCTGACCCGTCATCGTCAGCGGATCGACGCCGATCAGCCTGATCCGCACCGTATTGAAACGGTAGTCACCCTCGATCACGGGCGAGACGTTCCATCCCGCTCGCCGAAGCGCGCCAAAATTTTCCGGCGCGATCAAGCCTCCGCCGCTGGCAACGAGGCGCGGAAGGCTGCCTTGCTCGATGATCGACGCCGAGCGCGCATAACTCGCCCTGGCCTCCGCATTGATGGCCTGAACGCCGGACCACAATGCAGTCGCAAGACCGATCCCGAGCACGAGCGTCACAAGCTGCAGCGGGCGGTAGCGCCAGTGCGAGAGCAGCGCGTGGAATACGGCCCAGATCATGCGACGATCTTTCCGCCGCGCAACACCACCTGCCGGTCCAGCTTGCTCGCCATGCGGCTTGAATGTGTCACCAGCAGCAATGCCGAGCCCGCACTTCGGCTCAGCGAGATCATCAGGTCGAGCACCACTTCGCTAGTTGTCTCATCCAGATTGCCGGTCGGCTCATCGGCCAGAACCAGCGCGGGGCGTGCCGCAAGTGTGCGGGCGATCGCCACGCGTTGCTGCTGCCCGCCCGACAGTTGCTCGGGATAGCGATTGAGGAGCGTCCCGAGGCCAAGCGTCTCGGTGAGTTCACGTGCCCAGTCCGCATCGTAGCGGTCGGCAAGCTTCGCATGAAAGGCAATATTGTCTGCGACGCTGAGGGAAGGAATGAGGTTGAACTGTTGAAACACCAGCCCGACCGTCTTGCGCCTATAGCTGGCACGTCCAGCCTCATCCAGCGCGGTAATATCTTCGCCATTGACTGTGATCGAGCCGGTGTCGGCCCGATCCAGCCCGCCGGCAAGATGGAGAAGCGTGCTCTTGCCACTGCCGGATTCTCCCGTCAGAGCCACACTTTGCGCCGCATCCACCGACAGGTCGATACCGCGCAAAACCGCAATCGGCCCCTCCGCGGTTCGGTAGGACTTGCTGACATTGGACAGTGTGAGAAGCATTGCTGAAGGCATCACTTTCGTGTTGGCCGGCGGAACGCCGGGAGCAGCACTCTACTGCGGAAAAGGTAGAAAAGCGCGGTGTCCCCATGGTCCACCAAGATAGTCCCACAGGTCAATTCCAAGGATCGTGATATGGCGCGGTTCGTGGCCTGTCCGCAACGCCTCGTAGAGACTATCCGCGGACGCCTTCTCCACCTTGTTCTGGACAGTGATGTGCGGTTTGAACTTCTGTCGATCCTGCGGCCCGGGCCACGAGCCAAAGGCTTTGAAAAGGTTGGCGCGCAGGGTTTCCAGTTCAAGGCTCCTGATCTCGAAGGCGACGCCACCGCCCAGATGCCTGACGCCAGAAACCTCTGCGGTGAAGGGCTGCGTTTGCGCCACAACCTCTTGAGCAAGACTTGACGCTTCGCCAAAGACCCGTCCCGGCAGGTGGTGAAACAGGGTGATGTGGGCGTTTAGGAAGTTCCGATGGGGCGGAAAATGCTTCCGCCTCATTTGGTCAAAATATGCCATATCGCCGGGTGCGGCATGTGCCGTGACGATGATGGGCGGAAGCGTCATTTTATCGGTCTGCGGTGTCGTCGACAACGTCCGTCTCCGGCCGGTCTCCACCCTTCACATGCTGCGATTGCCAGTGCCCATCGGCAAGCTGGTAGGAAATTTCCACTTCGTTTCCGCCGATCTGCTGGCGGCGCGCCGCATCCCGCGCGGCTTCCAGAGCCGTATCGTGGTCTGGAAAGGTCTCGGACCAGACGTCATCGACGCGATACGCAAATCCACCGTCATGTTGATCGACATGATAAACAACTGCCATGAGAATCTCCTTTTAGAGGCTCTCGAAAACGTCGCGACAGCGTGGATGTTCCCAAGCAAGGTGGCTTCGACAGCGAAAGCATGGGCAGCGAAGAAACTGGACGTCTAAAGAATACGCTCTTTCGGCGATCGCACTGTGCGGCGCTCCCAGCCAACAAGCACAAGGCTTGCGGTCACGATCAGAAAGGCGCCGATGAAGACGTTGGCGGCCGGGATTTCCGACCAGATGAGATAGCCATAGAGAAACGCCCAGATCAGCCCGGTATATTCGACCGAGGCGAGTGAGGAAGCTTCGGCGTGCCGGAACCCCTCATAAAGCAGAAACTGGCCGAGTGTGGAGATCAGGCCGACCCCGATCATCAGCGCCCAGCCCTGCATGTCCGGGTTCTTCCACAGCCACGGCAGTGCCAGCGCGCAGGCGATGCCGAACAATGCGCTCGTCGCATACATCTGCGTCAGCGTCGTTTCGCTCTTGCTGACGATGCGAACGAGAATGGTGCTCCAGGCCCAGCAGAAACCGGCAACGATGCATAGAAGCGCCGGAAGCCAGTTCGGCGAGTGCGTCGGATTGGCTGCGACGAGCACGCCGATGAAGCCGAAGGCACATGCAATCCAGCGCCCCATGCCGACCTTTTCCTTCAAGACAAAGATGGAAAGGACGACGACCATGATCGGCGCAGAAAAGTAAAGTGTCGTCAGTTCCGCCAGACCGAGATAGAGCGACGAACTGTAGAACAGCATCCAGGCGATCAGCATCAGCGTTGCGCGAAGCACCAGCGTGCCGCGATACTTGCTCTTCAAAATGGATGGGTGACCGTAGAAATAAGCCAGCGTTCCGGTGATCGCCACGATGACGGCACTACGGACGAAAAGGATCTGCGGAACATAATAGGTTTCCACCAGGTACTTCACCAACGCATCCTGCATGGCAAAGCAGGAATAGCCCATAGCCGCGAGACTGATGCCGAAAAGCGGCCTAGCCTCCAAAGAACCCGTCATGCTCATTCACCACTGGCTGTCGATGCTCGCCCGTTGAAATACCGATCGGCGACCGGACTATCGAGCAAACATGGATGCGTCCGCCTCAGGCAACGCAGTGCAGGATGGATCGGATATCCTGCCGGCTTTTGCAACCCAAAAATGCATCAGGCTGGTTCACCAGTTTTAACCCCGACCAACGCTTGTCAGAATAGCAGAAAGCCGCGGAGCGAACCCCACGGCTTTCGCACATGTGCTAAAACGGTTCCAAGTGATCAGAACAGTGCATCGGCAAAGAGATCGTCATCGTCTGCTTCCGCCGACTGTGTGGCCGTCGCGTGAGCGCTGGCGCTGTTTGCCGGCAGATATCGCACGTGGATATCGCGCTCATGTGCCATGGTGTAGAGCTTGTAGACGCGCGACGAAAAGCCTTCGATCTTGTCTGCGAAGCCCGATACATCGGCCTGGAACCCCTGCGACAGCTGGGCTGCAATATTGCAGCAATCGTTGAAGGTGGCACCGAGCTCGCTTTCGAAATCGAGGGTAGTGACCACAGCACTGATGCGGCTGAAGACGGCCTGTCCCTCTTCGGCGAGCGCCTGCGTCCCTTGCTCCATTTGAGATTTGGCATTCCGGATCGAATCCAGCGCTTCATTGAGCGGCGCGCTGAAGTTCTTCGAAAGCCCCTGCCCCTGTTCCACCAGCGCCTGTGTGGCAACCTCCACGCCGCGCAGATCCTCGACGATGGCGTCAGCCGGCGTTTCAAGCTTGCCGGCGAAGATCCGCATCTCGCCGCTGACGACGTTGACGGAACGTCCAGCTTCGCCAAGCTTGGAGCAACGCAGGTTGGAGTTCAGCGCCATGTAATGGATGTCGATCTTGATCGAACGCAGCACCTCGATACCGCGCAGCAATTCCTGGGCGCTCTCGGCAACGGAAAACACGACCTTGTCCGCGTCGCCGCTGCTGCCCTGAACGCGTTCAGCCAGCTTGCAGGCCTCGACGATATCTCTTTCCATCAGCGCAAGCACGTTGTTGTCGCCGTTCGAGCTGCGATCCACGAGTTCGTCCCGCAAGGACAAAATGCGGCCCGCATCATCGATAAAGCTGGAAATGCTGGTGAAGATCTTGCTGCAATCTCGCTGGAAGTCCGCAGCCGTTTCGTCCATCTGCGCACTGACGAGCTGCAGCACCGCTTCGCGCAGCACCTCATGTTCGGTCTCGGTCAACGCTTCGCCTTCCGACGAGGCGACGAACTCTTCCAGGAGTTGGAGAATGCTCTGAATATGCTCGATGCGCTGTCTGGTAATGTCGCCGATCTGCAGATTGGACAGGACGGACCCGATCTTGCCCTGCACCCCTTGGGCGATCTTTTTTACCTGACCTGCGATTTCCGCCATTTCCCGATGCTGGGCAACGATGCGGGCGGAGTTTTCCGTCAGCCCCTTGATGATGGGCGGAATGATCGAGCCGAAGTCGGTCAGTGTTTTCGATGAGAATGAGCGGGCATCGGTGAGTTGCGCGCGCATCGCCTCAAGATTGGCACCAAAGCGGGCAACCTCATCCGCACCCGACTGGATGCGATCGCGAATTTCGTCGGCAAAACCGGAGAACTCCGCCAGCCCCGCACCGGCAATCTTCACCGTTATGGCAAAGGTCTTGAGGTAGCGGATGGTCTCGTGAATGTCGTCAATATGGCCGCGGGTCGAGGCGCACATGGTGGTCAGTGCTTCGAAACCGGATTTACGATCGCGCTCGATTTCCGGCAGATGCGCCAGATCCGTCATCGTCCTGCGCAGACCGGCAACCGTCTCCTCGGTCTTGCCCTGGTCCATTGTTCCTGTGATCCCATCGAGAATGCCGATAAGATCGTTGAGCATCTCCATGACGGAAACGAGCACTGCGCCGCCATCAAGAAACCGCTTCTCGATGCGTGCATGCGCAGCCGTCAGCTTGCTGTTAAACTCAATCTGTTGGTCTGTATCGTAGGCCCTGTTCGGCTTGAGCATTGCACCCATGGTCGTTTCCCGATCTCGTGTTGTGCTTTCACGCTACACAGGAATGACGAAACGACAGGTAAACGCGACCTGAGGAAAGGGCGGAGATCGTTTTTAGAGTTAACACACTCGTTAAAGTCCTGTCTTTCCGCGACGATCGTCGAGACCTCAGCACAGCGTAGGCGTGGGCGACGCCTTGATTACACGACGGCGTGGCGGAAGGTGAGGTTATAACGGAAGGGGCCGGCTTTCTCATGGATGCCGTCCTTCAACGTCAGCACGCCGTGATAGAAGAGCCGGGACAGTCCGCCCCAGACCACCACATCGCCATGCTGCAACGGATACTTCGTCACAGGATCGGTGCGTTGCAATCCGCCAAACTGGAAGGCAACGGGGAGACCAATCGACACGGAAACGATGGGACTGGAAAAGTCCTTCTCGTCCTTGTCCTGATGCAGCGACATTTTCGCGCCTGGCTCATAGCGATTGATAAGGCAGGCATTCGGCAGGAAGTCGGGATAACCGGCCTCGTTTGCAGCGCTTACCGCAAGTGACAGAAATCTCTCTGGCATCGGGCTCCAGTTCTCACCCGTCAGAGGATCCTGCCGCTCATAGCGATAACCGCGCCGATCTGTCACCCAGCCATAGGTGCCGCAATTGGTCATCGCGACCGACATGGAAAAACCACCGGGTGTGACCATGTGGCGAAAAGGGGCAGACGATGAAATGCGGTGAATATCGGCGATCAGTTCATCTGCCTGGGCAAGTGCACGGCCGCGCATGAGCACGGCACCCTCTGCCATATCCTGCCGGGACGCCTGCTGAGGCTCAAGCCCGGCGAAGAGGTCATTCATCATTACGCAGCATCCAGATCGGCTGTTTCAAGAGACGGGTGCAGCACCGGTCGATAGCCTGCCTCCAAAGCTTTTAGCGTCGATGGCGGCGTCAAAAGCCCATCGACGAAAGGCAGCGTGGATGTTTGACGATAACCTTCAGGGCTCCAGCGGTAGGTATTGCCACTGGCAACGAGATAGGCCTCGCCTTGTGCCGCAATCATCGTCCCGTCCGGCAGCTCCTCGACAGGCGTCAAAAGGACATTGACGCGCTTTCGTTTCATCTGCAGGCGTTCGCGGTGCAGCGTTGCGTCGATATCGCGGATGGAACCCGCCGGGGAACCATTGCCCTCAACCCAGGCGGCAACAAACTTGCCTGCCTCCTCACGCCGGCATTGAAAGCAGGGGCGATGCCCGGCTGCCAGTGCAGTCGCCTCATCGAGAAAGAACAGCTCTGTCCAGCTTCGCGACGCCATGACGTCGCGGCGGACGCCTTTATAGCTGCAACTGCAAATCAACCAGGATTTCGAAGCCCATCGTTTGGTCGTCAGCGTTCGTGAGGCGGGGTCGTGAATGATGCCGCGATTGCCGGTGAAGAGGCCTCGCAATGGCAGCTCGAGAATATCCCCGAATGGATCGACACGGTTTTGCAGCGGCATGTCCTTCCTCCCTTGCTTCCAGAGCAACATCAACAGTAGTTTCCAGAAACTGGACCATTTTAGGGTCAGAACGAGTAGATGGACAAATAACGCGTCATACGACTTTCTTTGATCTCAAGAGGTCGGCTGATACAATTCCTTGACCCGCGGTAGCGCCGTGCGCGATGCGGCCCACGGCGTTCTTCTTCATCTCTTTACCTACCAACGCTGATGGACATGTGGCGCGATTTTGTCACGGTAAAGGGCCCGCACCTTATCCATGACTTCTGCGGGGATTGCCGCCACACGGCTCGCCGCAGCGTTGGAGGTTGCTTGATCGCGGTTTTTAGCACCGGGAATGACGACCGAGACGGCCTCCTCCATCAATATCCAGCGCAGCGCGAACTGCGCCATGGTCACGTTGCTCGGAACGAGCGCTCGCAGTTCCTCGACTGCCTCAAGCGCAACATCGTATGGAACACCCGAAAAGGTCTCGCCGACATCGAATGCCTCACCATGGCGATTGAAGTTGCGGTGGTCGTCAGCAGCGAAAGTCGAGTCCTTGCCCATCTTCCCCGTCAGCATACCCGCTTGCCAGAGGCACGCGCACGATGACGCCGACGTCGCGGCGCTTGGCCTCGGAGAAGAACAGGTCGGCGGGGCGGTGCCGAAACATGTTGAAGATGATCTGAACCGTCGATACGTTCGGGAAGGCGATGGCTTTGAGCGCTTCCTCCACCTTCTCCACCGATACGCCATAGAAGCGGATCTTGCCGGCCGAAACGAGGTCGTCCATCGCGCCGAAGACTTCGGGGCGATAGTAGACCTCTGTCGGCGGGCAATGGAGCTGGACGAGGTCAAGAGCCTCAACGCCAAGGTTCGTAAGGCTCCGATCAACGAAAGCCTCGAGATTGGCCTTGGTATATCCATCGGCCACATGTGGGCTCAGCCTGCGTCCGGCCTTCGTTGCAACGATCGGCCGCTCACCGCCGCGCTCCTTCAGCACGTCACGGATGATGCGCTCGGAGCGACCATCACCATAAACATCAGCCGTGTCGATGAATGTCATACCGGCATCAAGCGCGGCATGGACGCTGGCCTTCGCATCACTCTCGTCCACGTCTCCCCATGAGCCGCCGATGGCCCAGGCGCCAAAACCGATTTCCGAGATATTCCAGTCCGTCCGACCGAGACGGCGTGTCTGAATGGTCATGAATGTACTCCGTAAGAGAGGCCGACGACTTCGGCGGTGTGCCGGTCGGCTGCTTGGGCAAAGATTAGACGAGACAAAGGCGCCAGAGGCGCCCTACGGCATCAGCTGTCCGCCGTTGACCTCAATAATCTGTCCGGTGATGTAGCCGGACAGGAGTGGCGAGGCGAGAAAGAGATAGGCGCCGACGCATTCGTCCGGTGTGCCGACACGGGCCATCGGGACGCTCTGACGCTGGGCATCGAGCATTTCAGGGCTGGTGTAGCGATCATGAAAGGGAGTCGCGATGATGCCGGGTGCGACGGCGTTGACGCGAATACCGTCGCCGACGAACTCCTTTGCGTGGCCGCGGGTAATCGTCGAGACGAAGCCCTTGGCCGCAGCGTAGAGGATTGCGCCATTGCCGCCGCCATTGCGTGCCGCAATCGAGGTCGTGTTGATGACGAAGCCCTGCCGCCGCTTCAGGAACGGGACGGCCGCCTTTGTCGCAGCAAACACCGAGCGGGCATTGAGGTCCATGACACGCGCATAATGGGCGTCGTCCATCTCCGCCGTCGGCACGCGACCGAGCATGCCTCCGGCATTATTGATGAGCCCGTCAAGCCCGCCGAGCTTTTCAGCTGCAGCCTCGACCACGCGTTCACTCCCGCCCGGCTTTGATACATCTCCTTGAATAAGGAAGGCTTCACCCCCAGCGTGGCGAATGTCGGCAAGCACCGCTTCGGCAGCCGCAGCGCTTTCATTATAATGAACAGCAACCTTTGCGCCTTGCGCCGCCAAGGCCTTGGCCACTGCCGCGCCGATACCGGTGGAGGCGCCTGTGACAAGAACGGCTCTGTCGCTCAAATCCGGGATCTTCAATTCGTGCCACATGGGGTGCTCCTCCGCACGCTTCGGTTGGGACGAGCCTAGGCCTTGCAGACACAGAAGCAAGTTCTTATGCTTGCATCACATTCAACGATGCACTGAACGGAACTCATTCATGCCGCCGTTTCTCCGCTCGGAGCTGCCCGACCTTGCCGCCTTCTCAATTGTCGTTCGGCGCCGCAGTTTCAAGGCAGCCGCAATCGAACTGGGGATCACGGCGTCTGCTCTCAGCCACGCAATCCGCCGGCTGGAAGAGCGTTTGGGCACGAAGCTCCTCAATCGTACAAGCCGAAGCGTCGCGCCGACGCCCGCGGGGCTGCGCTTCGCCGCGCGTCTGGAGGCAGGGTTCGATGAGATCGGCTCGGCGCTCTCCGAGATGGACGACGTGCATGCCGGCGCCTTCGGCGAACTGCGCCTGAACATTCCCGCCGACGCCAGTCGCCTTCTGGTAAGCCCGGTACTCCCGAGTTTTCTGAAGCTCTTGCCTGATATGCGGTTTACGGTCGTCGTCGAAAATCGCCCGGTCGATATGGTGGCCGAAGGCTTCGATGCCGGAATACGATACGGGGACACTGTTCCTGAGGACATGATCGCAGTCGCGCTCACGCAAGCATTGGAGTGGGTCATCGTCGGTTCGCCCACCTATCTCGACAGGCATGGCCGACCGAAGAAGCCTGACGACCTGATGCACCATTCCTGCCTGCGCCTTCTTCTGGGTGACAATTCGGCGTTCCGATGGGAACTGGGCAACGGCGATGCCATGATACGGATCGACGTGCCCGGCAACTGCACGATCAGCGATACCCAGAGCACCATCGATGCCGCTGCCGATGGTTTGGGTCTCGGCTACGTCTTGAAACGCCGTGCCGATGCGGAGCTGCGCGATGGACGGCTGGAAGTCGTTTTGCCTCAATGGTCATCGACCGGTGCCGGCTTCCACATGTATTATCCGAGCCGACGGCAAAACCACCCGGCGCTGCGTCACCTGATCGAACTCATTCGGGCACGGGAAGGACTGCCGCCTTTGGTGCGATGATACACGACCGACGGCCAGTCGGTGAAGCGCGGCGTTGTTGCGCGTCGGGGATGAGGAGTTTTCAAGTCCCGCAGGATCGCGCTGACAGGTTTCCTTTTCAACTCGAAGTGCTCTAAGGCTGGTAGAGATTTCCCGGCTCTAGCCACTTCTCCAGATCAAATGGTCCAGCCATGCGCCAGAAGCTCTTCTTCTCCGAACGACCGGAGGTCATCTATGCAGTAGGCGATGTCCATGGCTGCCTCGACCTTCTTCACATTCTGCAGGAGAAGATTATGGCCGACGCCGAACGTGAGGGCGGGGAAAAGTGGATCATCATGCTCGGCGACTATGTGGATCGCGGACCGAAGTCCTCTGCGGTCCTCGAAGAGTTGATCACGACCCAGCCCGACGGAATTCGGCGTTTCTGCCTCGCTGGGAACCACGAGGAATCGATGGTGGATTTCATCCGAAATCCGCATGGTGATCATCGTTGGCTGGAATTCGGCGGTCTTGAAACCTTGCGGTCTTATGGCATTGCCAGGTTGCCAGAGGATAATCGGCAATTGCGAGCAGCCGTGCAGAAGGCCATACCGGCACATCACATTAGCTTTGCCGCCAGCCTTCCTTCGCTCATTGCGGTGCCGGGGCTGTGTTTTGTCCATGCCGGACTTTTGAACGACGTTCCCCTCGAACAGCAGGAGGACAAGAACCTCCTCTGGATTCGACCAAGCCAACAGGGAGCACCTTCGGTGGCAAACCCATTTCTGACCGTCCACGGTCATACGCCGGTGCGCAACGTCGCCATGGTCCATAACAGGTTGAATGTCGATACCGGCGCCTTCATGACGCGACGACTTTCAGGCGTGAAGATCAAACGCAGCGGCGAGATCACCGTCATGACGTCGGACAGGTAGACAAAGAAAAGCGGCCGGCTAAGTAACAACCGGCGGCGAGGAATGATGTGCCGGATCGCTCCGGCACATCGGACCATGTTTTAGTGGTTGTCGCGCGGAAGACCCTTGGTCTGGGCGATGCGCTGGTACTTTACGGCTGGCTCGAGCACTGCACCCGTTTCCATCTGTCCGACGATGCCGCGCTGGATTTCCTGCCAAGGCGTCTGGTGATCCGGATACTTGTAGCCACCCTGAGCGTTCAGCGCCTCATGACGCTTCGCCAGTTCTTCCGGCGAGATCAGGATATCGGCGGTGCCTCTGCCCACATCGATGCGAACGCGGTCGCCGGTCTGCAGGATGGCAAGACCGCCACCTGCTGCCGCTTCCGGCGAGGCATTGAGGATCGACGGGCTGCCCGACGTGCCGGACTGACGACCGTCGCCGATGCACGGTAGCGAGTTGACACCTTCCTTCAGCAGGTAATCGGGAGCACGCATGTTCACGACTTCTGCCGCACCTGGATAGCCGATCGGGCCGGCGCCACGCATGAACAGAACCGTCTGCGCGTCGATGCCGAGCGACGGATCGTCGATGCGGTGGTGATAATCTTCCGGACCGTCGAAGACGACAGCACGGCCTTCGAAAGCCTCGGGATCGTTCGGGTTGGAGAGATAGCGCTGACGGAATTCAGGGCTGATAACGCTGGTCTTCATGATGGCGGAAGAGAAGAGGTTGCCGCGCAGCACGCGGAAGCCTGCACGCTCCTTCAGCGGACGATCGTAAGGACGGATGACCTTCTCGTCTTCGATGATCGCACCACGGCAGTTTTCCCCGATCGTCTTGCCGTTGACCGTCAGGGCGTCTTCCATGATGAGGCCCTGTTCCATCAACTGGTTGACGACGGCCGGAACGCCACCGGCGTGATAGTAGTCTTCGCCGAGATATTCGCCAGCCGGCTGCAGGTTGACGAGCAGCGGAACTTCTTCGCCATAGGTCTGCCAGTCATCGACGGTGAGCTCGACGCCGACATGGCGTGCAAGACCGTTCAGATGGATCGGCGCGTTGGTGGAACCACCGATTGCCGAGTTGACGCGGATGGCGTTGATGAAGGCATCCTTGGTCATGATGTCAGACGGCTTCAGGTCTTCCTTGACCATCTCGACGATACGAAGACCGGTGAGATAGGAGATTTCCTGGCGATCGCGATACGGTGCAGGGATCGCGGCAGAGCCCGGAAGCTGCATGCCGAGCGCTTCGGCCAGCGAGTTCATCGTGGTCGCCGTGCCCATGGTGTTGCAGTAGCCGGTGGACGGCGCGGAGGAGGCAACGAGTTTGACGAAGCCCTGGTAATCAATCTCGCCCTTCGCCAGAAGTTCGCGAGCCTTCCAGACGATGGTGCCGGAGCCGGTGCGTTCGCCGCGGAACCAGCCATTCAGCATCGGGCCGACGGACAGAGCAATCGCCGGAATGTTGACGGTGGCCGCCGCCATAAGACAGGCAGGCGTCGTCTTGTCGCAGCCGATCGTCAGAACGACGCCATCGAGCGGATAGCCATACAGCACTTCGACGAGGCCCAGATAGGCAAGGTTACGGTCGAGACCGGCAGTCGGGCGCTTGCCGGTTTCCTGAATCGGATGAACCGGGAACTCGATAGCAATGCCGCCCGCTTCGCGGATACCTTCACGAAGGCGGTTCGCCAGTTCGAGGTGATGGCGATTGCAAGGCGAAAGGTCGGAACCTGTCTGCGCGATGCCGATGATCGGGCGGTCCGACTGAAGCTCGGCCTGGCTCAGACCGAAATTCATGTAACGCTCGAGATAGAGCGCCGTCATGTCGGCATTTGCGGGATTGTCGAACCATGCGCGCGAACGCAGCTTGCCTTGTGGGGCGGTCAAATTCTTCGAGTCTGTCATGATAATGGTCTCCAGCCGGAAGTGGCGAACGGGTAGGTCAACGGGAGTGCGACGAATTCATGGTGAAGCGTCGACAATGGGACCACGCAGACGCGTAGCGGAGACGACGACATCTGGCAAGGCGGACATCTGCCCAAACCTTCCACTGCGTCCAAACTCTCGCTGACGATTCGCACGATTCCTCCCGCCTCAATCTTTTTCATCCCTTGCCTGATCTGCGGCAATTGAGGAATACGGTCAATGCCGCAGATTGTTCTTTATATTCGTATTACTATTTCGGGATGAACGCAATTGTCAAGGAACGCAAAGACAGACGCGGCAATGCCGCTGAAAAAATATTACTAAATTATCCCATTGAATCTAATTATCTTTATTTAGAATGACCCGTTCTATTTCAAGCTGAGTAGCGATCCGAAGCAAAAAATCGCTTTTCAAAGATAATACTATATGCTCATATCGCCCCGTCAGCCGACATCATCTCTGGGAGGATTAAAGATGAAAAAAGCACTCGCGGCGGTTACCGTCGCTTTTTCCGTATGCCTGGCTTCTGGCGTATCCGCAAAGTCGCTCACCGTCGGCTTTTCGCAGATCGGCTCCGAATCGGGCTGGCGCGCTGCAGAAACCACCGTCACCAAGCAACAGGCTGAAAAGCGTGGCATCACTCTGAAATTTGCCGATGCGCAGCAGAAGCAGGAAAACCAGATCAAGGCCGTTCGCGGCTTCATCGCCCAGGGCGTCGATGCCATTCTGATTGCCCCTGTCGTCGCCACCGGCTGGGACGCAGTTCTGAAAGAAGCCAAGGAAGAAAACATTCCTGTTATTCTTCTTGACCGTCAGATCGAAGCTCCAGACAGCCTCTACCTGACCGCTGTGACCTCCGACCAGGTTCACGAAGGCAAGGTTGCCGGCGACTGGCTGGTCAAGGATGTCGGTTCGAAGGACTGCAATGTCGTCGAACTTCAGGGCACGACCGGTTCTTCGCCTGCCATCAACCGCAAGAAGGGCTTCGAAGAAGCCATCGCTTCGCACAAGAACATCAAGATCACGCGCTCGCAGACCGGCGACTTCACCCGCACCAAGGGTAAGGAAGTCATGGAAAGCTTCATCAAGGCTGAAAATGGCGGCAAGAACATCTGCGCTGTCTACGCCCACAATGATGATATGGCTGTCGGCGCGATCCAGGCGATCAAGGAAGCTGGTCTGAAGCCCGGCACAGACATCAAGGTCGTCTCCATCGACGCCGTTCCGGATATCTTCAAGGCCATGGCTGCCGGTGAAGCGAACGCAACGGTCGAACTGACGCCGAACATGGCTGGTCCTGCCTTCGATGCACTTGACGCTTACCTCAAGGACAAGAAAGAGCCGAAGAAATGGATCCAGACGGAATCCAAGCTTTATACGGCGTCTGACGATCCGATGAAGGTCTACGAGGCAAAGAAAGGCCTCGGCTACTAAGACCGGTTTGGGGGTGAAGTCCGCTTCACCCCAGATATCCAAACGCTTCCGTTCTTGCGCATTGCAGAGTGCCGCTGGTTCTTTGCTTTACATGCCTCATATCGGAACAGGCGATCGGAACGGTGCTTCAGCACCGTTTCCATTCACGCTTTTTCTTCAATGGAATGCTTCAGAATGTCCGAACAACCGTCCCTTCTGGAAGCACGTGCCATCGGTAAGTCCTTCCTCGGCATAACCGCTCTCGACAATGTCGATTTCACCCTTCGTGCCGGTGAAGTCCATGCGCTGCTCGGCGAAAATGGTGCCGGCAAATCCACGCTCATCAAGATCCTGACCGGCGTTTACACCCGCGACAAAGGAACAGTGCGCCTCGATGGCGACGAGATTTCCCCAGCCGATGTCGGTGAAGCCCAGGCGCTTGGCATTGGCACCGTCTACCAGGAGGTTAATCTCCTGGAAAACCTGACCGTTGCCGAAAATCTCTTTCTCGGCCGCCAGCCGCGCCGCTTCGGCCTCATCGACAAGCGCACCATGCGCGACGAGGCCCAGAAGCTGCTTGGTCGCTATGGCCTGACCATCGACGTCAATGCCCTGCTCTCCAGCTATTCGGTCGCCATCCGGCAGATCATTGCGATTGCGCGCGCCGTCGATCTCTCCGGCAAGGTGCTCGTTCTGGATGAGCCGACAGCCAGCCTCGACGCGCATGAAGTCGAGATGCTTTTCACGGTGCTGAGACAGCTTCGCGCCGAGGGTCTTGGCATCGTCATCATCACCCACTTCCTCAACCAGGTTTACGACATTGCCGACCGCGTTACGGTCCTGCGCAATGGCAAACTGGTGGGCACGCGCACCATTTCGGAGCTTCCGAGAGGCGAGCTCATTTCCATGATGCTCGGGCGCGAATTGCAGAATGTCACCCATAACCGACAGCCCTCCGACAATGATGTGGTCGAAGGGGCGCCTGCCATCCGTTTTCAAGGCTATGGCAAGCGCGGCAGCGTCGAACCCTTCGATCTTGATATTCGTCCGGGAGAAGTAGTCGGCATTGCAGGGCTCCTCGGTTCAGGCCGCAGCGAAACCGCCTTCCTTCTCTTTGGCATCGACAAGCCGGAAAGCGGAACAGCGACCATCGATGGCAAGCAGGTGTCCATCCAATCACCGGAAGCGGCCATCGACCAGGGCTTCGGCTTCTGTCCTGAAGAGCGGAAGACGGACGGCATTATTGGCGATTTTTCCGTCGCCGATAACATCGCGCTTGCCCTGCAAGCCCGTCAGGGCTGGATGCGCCCGATTTCCAAGCGTCAGAAGGCAGCGCTTGCCGACGACTTCATCAAGTCGCTCGACATTCGTCCCGCCGATCGTGAACGTCCGATCAAGTTCCTTTCCGGCGGCAATCAGCAGAAAGCAATCCTTGCCCGCTGGCTGGCAACCGAGCCTCGCCTCCTCATTCTTGATGAGCCGACGCGCGGCATCGATATTGGTGCACACGCCGAAATCCTCAAGATGATCGAGAAGCTCTGCCAGGAGGGCATGTCGCTCGTCGTCATTTCGTCGGAGCTGGAAGAACTGACGGCGGTCGCCCATCGCGTCATCGTCCTGTCGGACCGTCGCCATGTTGAAGAACTCAAGGGATCCGACGTGACTGCAGAAAACATCATGAAGGCGATTGCGACCTCCGCCCGCACGGAGGCCGCGTGATGAAGAGCATAACGTTGAAATTGAAGAGACTGGCACCGCAGTTCATTGCGCTGTTCATCATTCTAGCCGCCATTACGGTGATATCGCCCGGCTTCCTGAACGTCTCGATGCAGAATGGACGCCTCTATGGCAGCCTTATCGATATTCTGGTGCGCGCCGCACCCGTGGCGCTTTTGACGATCGGCATGACGCTGGTCATTGCCACCAAGGGTATCGATCTCTCCATAGGCGCGGTCATCGCCATTTGCGGTGCGGTTGCAGCCACGCTGATCAGTGCCGGGCATTCCATTCCCGTCGTGATTGCCGTCTCATTGGCAGTCGGCATCGCCTGCGGCATATGGAACGGCATTCTCGTCGCCGTCCTCGACATCCAACCGATCATTGCAACCCTCATCCTCATGGTTGCCGGCCGCGGCATTGCACAGCTGATCACCGAAGGCGTCATCCTGACCTTCAACAATGACAGCTTTGCCGCCATTGGGTCTGGGTCCTTTGCAGGCGCTCCACTGCCTGTGGTGATCTGGGTGGCGAGTGCCATTCTTATCGGTCTTCTGGTGCGCAAGTCCGCGCTCGGCTTCCTGATCGAGGCAACCGGCATCAATCGCCGCGCCGCCGCACTTGCCGGTGTTCGCGCCCGCTTCCTGCTATTCTTCGTCTACGCGATTTCAGGCCTTTGTGCCGCCATCGCCGGCATGATCGTGACCGCCGACATTCGTGGTGCGGATGCCAACAATGCTGGTCTCTGGCTTGAACTCGATGCGATCCTTGCGGTGGTCATCGGCGGCACGTCGCTCAATGGCGGTCGCTTCTCGATCACCGCGTCGCTCATCGGCGCACTGATCATCCAGACGATCAATACCGGTATTCTCGTCTCAGGCTTCCCGCCCGAATTCAACCTGATCATCAAGGCAGGCATCATCATCGTGGTTCTGACGCTTCAATCGCCGGCACTTGTCACGTTGCTCGGCTTTACCAGGACGCCGAAAAAACCAAGCCCGGCGGCACCGGCGCCCACCACAAACAAAGGAGAAGCTGCGCGATGATACACACACGCAACCTTCCCTTCTTCACCACGCTGGCGATCTTCATCATTGCCTATGCCCTGTGCGTTTCCCAATATCCGGGCATTCTCAGCACAAGGGTCATCGGCAATCTTTTGACCGACAATGCGTTTCTCGGCATTGCGGCCGTCGGCATGACATTCGTGATCCTGTCTGGCGGCATCGATCTATCGATCGGCTCGGTCATCGCCTTTGCCAGCGTTTTCGTCGCCGTGCTCGTCAACGGATATGGTGTTCATCCACTCGTTGCCTTCGCGGCGGTACTCGTCATCGCCACGATTTTTGGCAGCCTGATGGGCGCGATGATCCGCTTTCTCGCAATCCCGCCCTTCGTCGTCACCCTCGCGGGCATGTTTCTGGCACGCGGGGCCGCCTATCTCATGTCGACCGATTCCGTCCCGATCTCCCATCCGGTCATCGATGCCATCCAGGGCTTCTATATTCGTGTGCCGGGTGGCGGTCGATTGACGGCGCTTGCCATCCTGATGCTGATTGTCTTTGCAGTCGGCATATTGGTGGCAGCCCGCACCCGCTTCGGTGCCAATGTCTACGCACTTGGTGGAAACCAGCAATCGGCGGAACTGATGGGTGTACCCGTCGCTAAAACCACGATCGGTATCTATGCGCTGTCCGGCTTTCTCTCCGGTCTCGCGGGCATCGTCTACACGCTCTACACTTCCTCCGGCTACTCTCTGGCAACCGTCGGCGTTGAACTGGATGCGATTGCTGCCGTGGTGATCGGCGGGACGCTGCTGACAGGCGGAACAGGCCTCGTTGCCGGCACTTTCATCGGCTTGATGATCCAGGGCCTCATTCAGACCTATATCGTTTTTGATGGAACACTGTCATCCTGGTGGACGAAAATCGTCATCGGCATACTTCTGTTCATATTCATCGTTTTGCAACGCACAATCATCTGGTACTCAAACAGAAGAATGGCGGCGGCTCACCCGGCATAACATCAGCGAGGGAGATAGTTGTTGGGGCTACTGGAAAACACGATATCGGGACGAAAGCGGCGCAACAGCCATGCGCACGTCGTGGCGGAACTTGGCAGCGCTATTGTTTCGGGCCGGATACCGGAGGGTTCCCTTCTTCCCAACGATGCAGAACTCTCGCTTCGCTTCGGCGTATCGAGGACCGTTCTCAGAGAGACGATGAAAACGCTGGCCGCAAAGCGGCTGGTGGAAGCCAAAGCGAAAGTCGGGACACGCGTTCTCGACAAATCGAGCTGGAACTTCTTTGACCCGGATGTGCTGGGATGGCGCTGCGAGGCAGGGCTCGATCCTGAGTTCATCGAGCATCTGGCCGAAATTCGCCTGGCGCTTGAGCCGGCAGCGGCGGCAGCGGCTGCTCGGCATGCATCCAGTGAAGATATCGTCGCGCTCTACGCGATCGCGGCGAAATTCGACAACCCTGCCCATACCGCCGAAAGCATTGCCAAGATCGATCTGGAATTCCATCTGGCCGTTGCCAGCATTTCCGGCAATCCCTTCATGCGTTCTGCCAGCGGTCTGATTGAGGCGGCACTCGCCATCTCCTTCAAGCTATCGTCGCCAGCCTCTGCTCCGGCCACCATCGCGGAGATTGCCGCCAACCATTTGCGCATCGTCCATGCCATTGCGGCACGCGATGAGACCGCCGCCGTAAAGGCGATGCGGCACGTGATCGAAGTCGGCAAAGATCGGATCAAGAACTCCACTCTCACGTGAAGCGTCGCGAGAGCGTCACTCGATTTTGCAACGAAGGCGCGTTGTGGCTCTTCAATGGAAGTTGCGGCCCTTGACGGTGATGTGATCGTCATCGCTCTCCTGAAGAGCTGATCTCGGCGGCAAGCCGCGTCTGTCACGCGTCCTCGGTATCCCATGGTGAAACTCGTCGCCGCGACCATGCGGTAGCGGAAACGGCTTATCCCTTTCGCCGACACTTCTCAGAACATCCGACAGATCGGTGATGCGGTGTGCGACGACATGCACGACCTCGCCTTCACGCTGAAGCTTGCCGTAAATCCCCACCATACCCGCCGACAGAATGACACGGCGGTATTTCTCGAAGGTCTTCACCCAGACGACGGCATTGGCAATGCCGGTCTCGTCTTCAAGCGTCATGAAGATGACGCCCTTTGCCGAGCCAGGGCGCTGCCGCACGAGCACGAGACCAGCGACCTCCAGCCAGCGACCGTCATTCGTCTTGAGCGTCTCAGCGCATGTCACGATCCGACGTCGCGCGAGATCCTGGCGTAGGAAGCTCATGGGGTGGTCTCGCAGCGTCAGGCCCACATGACCATAGTCCTGCACAACCTCTCCGCCCGCGGTCATGGGCAGCAGGTTGACTTCCGGCTCCTGCAACTCCTCGATCAAGGTGTTTTCTCTCGCTGCGGCAGCGGCAAAGAGCGGTAGTGGCTCATCCCGCAACCCCTTGATGGCCCAAAGCGCCTCACGGCGCGAAAGTCCGAACGCGGTTAGAAACGCATCCGCCTCCGCGAGACATACCAGTGTTGAAACAGGTACCCCTGCTCGCCTCCACAGATCGTCTATAGACTGGAAAGGTCGCTCCTCCCGGCATGCAATAATCGCTGCTGCATGCTTGTTGGACAAGCCTTTCACGAGGCACATGCCCAGCCTCACAGCTTCGCGGTCCGGTGCAGTCTTTTCCTCGAGCGTACAATCCCAGCGGCTGGCATTGACGCAAACGGGCCGGACCACGACCCCATGATCGCGCGCATCGCGAACAAGCTGTGCCGGTGCATAAAATCCCATGGGCTGGGAGTTCAACAGCGCCGCACAGAAGATATCGGGATGGTGGCACTTCACCCATGCCGATGCATAGGCGATCAAGGCAAAGGAGGCAGCATGGCTTTCTGGGAAGCCGTAACTGCCGAAGCCTTGGATCTGCGCGAAGAGCCTTTTGGCAAACTCTTCGCTGAAACCGTTTTCGATCAGTCCGCCGATCAGCCGCTTTTCAAAATCTTTGATGGTTCCGACATTCTTGAATGTCGCCATCGCTCTTCTCAGCTTATCCGCTTCGCTGGGGGTAAAGCCGGCACAGTCGATGGCAATGCGCATGGCGTGTTCCTGAAACAACGGAACGCCAAGCGTTTTGCGAAGAACCTTTTCGAGGGTGGGATGTTCGTAAACGATCGTCTTACCCTCTGCTATTTCTTGGCGCCGCTTCAGATAGGGATGGACCATATTGCCCTGTATCGGACCCGGCCGCACGATTGCGACCTGAATGACCAGATCGTAAAGCTCCCTCGGTCTCAGCCTGGGCAACATCGACATCTGCGCCCGGCTTTCGATCTGGAACGTGCCGATCGTATCGGCCTTGCAGATCATGTCGTAGGTCGGCCCGTCGTCGTTCTTTATGCTGGTCAGCCCAAACTCCTCGCCATTGCGCCCCGTCAGCATCTCGAAGGCCCTTCGCATGCAGGAGAGCATGCCGAGTGCCAGGCAATCCATCTTCATGAAATCGACGATTTCAATGTCGTCCTTGTCCCATTCAATAATCCGCCTATCCTCCATCGCTGCTGGAAGAATGGGGACGAGTTCGTCCAGCCGGTCATGGGTCAAGACGAAGCCGCCCGGGTGCTGACTGAAATGGCGGGGCGTGCCGATGAGTTGGCGCGAGAGATCGAAGGCCAACCTGACGCGTCGATCCTCCAGATTGATGTTCAATTCCTTGGCGTGCTTCTCGCCGGTGCCTTCCGTCCACCACCATATCTGCGAGGACATGAGCTTGGTCAGGTCTTCGGGAAGACCAAGCACCTTGCCCACGTCGCGGATCGCACCTTTGCCGCGATAACAGGTGACCACAGAACAAAGCGCTGCCTTGTCATGCCCGTAATGATCGTAGATCCACTGAATGATCTCTTCCCGCCGCTGGTGTTCGAAATCGACATCGATATCCGGCGGCTCGTCACGGTCTTCGGAGACGAAGCGTTCGAATAGAAGGTCGCTTTCCTTTGGATCAATTGCGGTGATGCCGAGAACAAAGCATACGGCGGAGTTGGCCGCAGATCCCCGCCCTTGGCATAGGATTTTCATGTCTCGCGCCTGCCGGACAATCTTGTTGACGGTCAGGAAATAGGCTGCGTATTTCTTTCTGGCGATGATGGCCAATTCATGCCGCAGCGTCTTCTCCACCTTCTCCGGCACGCCATCGGGATAGCGCTTCGGCGCTTCTTCCCAGACGAACTTTTCCAGCGCTTCCTGTGCTGTCATCCCCGGAACTTGCCGCTCGTCCGGATATTGATATTCCAATTCCGAGAGGGAAAACCGGCACTTTTTCACGATCTTCAGTGTGTTTTCCAACGCATCCGGATAGGCAGAAAAAAGCCGGTACATTTCCTCCGGCGGCTTCAGATAGCGATCGGCATGTCGCTCCCGCCGAAAGCCGGCATCGTCAATGGTGCAGTTGTGGCGAATGCAGGTGACGACGTCCTGAAGCATGCGACGACCAGGCTCGTGAAAAAGAATGTCATTGGTGACGACCGTTGCCACGCCAGCGCGCGCTGCCATCTGCGAAAGCTCATGCAGGCGCAGCGCATCATTGGGCCGGCGGCGCAGGCTCATCGCCACATAGGCGCGATCGGCAAAGTCCGCTTTAATCCTGCGTAGATGGCTGGCAAGCCCTTCACTCGTCTCATCCGGCAGGAGGACCACGATCAGCCCTTCGCCATAGGCAACCAGATCGCTCCATGTGAGTGAGCACTTGCCAGCCTTGCCGTCTCTCTTACCGAATGTCAGCAGTCGGCACAGCCGACCATAAGCCTCTCTGTTCGTGGGATAGACCAGCACGGAGACATCCTGCACCAGATCCAGCCTGCAGCCGACCACCAGCCGAAGCTCAAGCTCTTTCGCAATCTTGTGCGCGCGAGGAATGGCCGCGAGGCTGTTCCGATCGACAATGCCCAGTGCCTCTATGCCGAGCGCTTTCGCCTGAGCAAAAAGCTCCTCACAGGAACTGGCGCCACGCAGAAAGGAAAAATGCGAGGTGACCTGCAGTTCGGCATAACGAACACCCGGACTCATGCGAAAAATCCATGCATGAACCACTCCAGAGAGCCGGTCTCTGTGTGCTCGCCATCGCCGGAACGGAAGATCCAGAAACGCTCGCCGCTCTCGTTTTCGACACGGAAATAATCGCGCACTGCCGAGAGCTCTCGATCGCGCTTCCACCATTCGCCAAAGACGCGCTCCGGCCCGTCGGCCCGCTTGACGATGTGACGTACCCCGCGCCATGTGAAGTTTCGGGGAGGATGATCGGGCAAGAGCGCCACCGTCTGGATTGGCTCCGGCTTGAACAACAACCTCACCGGCCTCGGCCAATGTTCCGGCCAACCGGGTGCATCTTCCGTGGCCTCTGCTGGTATCTTTTGAACGGAGCGTTCCGGCACATCGCTTTGAACGGCGGCATAGCGATAGACCTTGTGGCCTCGATTGAGGATGATATCGACAGCCTCGCCAATATCGCCTCCCGCCTCATCCAGAAGAACGGAGCGCGTCTGCCCGGCAAGAAGCGGCTCGGCATGGGTCGCCGTCAGCGTCATCTTCTCGATGCCGAAACCCGGATCGATCGTCTCGATACGGTCGGTCAGAAGGCGCGACAATTGCTTGCTATCGCGTGCGGGTTTGGAGGTTCCGGCCCGAATGGCCTGTACACCACTATCAACACGATGGAAAACGAGATCGACACGACGCGCACCTAAACCCCGCTTCTCCAAATCCAGGCAGAGGTCGGACACAAGCTTTCGAGCGTATTTTGCAATGGTTTCTGCAGCAGCAATCGGTTCGGGAAAGAAGCGGCGCACGGTTACCAGTTCCGCCACGCGGACCGGCTCTATCGGTTCCGACAGGATACCGTGAGCCTGATCCAGCCTGCGCCCAACCTCCGGTCCGAACCGCAAGGTGATCGGCGCGCGCGGCGCAGCTGCCAATTCTCCGATGCGGCGAAAGCCCAGGACCTTCAGCTCATTGACCAGATGTGCATCCAGCCGCAGGGCGGCAAGCGGGAGAGGCGCGAGCGCTTCTCGCACGCTGCCTTCAGGTAAAATGGTGACGGCTTCGCGCCCGAAACGGGCAAGCGCGTGAGCCGCGCCCCAGCTTTCGGCAATTGCCGCACGCGCCGTAAAACCCAGCGCATGCAGGCGATTGATCATTCCCGTCAGCATCAGTCTTTCATTGCCATGCAGGTGATCGGCCCCTGTCGTATCGAGCACCAGCCCATCGGGCGTATCCGGCGCGACGATGGGGGCATAGATGCGTAGAAACCAGAAGGCCAGATCCTCAAGGGCTTTTGCATCCTCCACCGGCTTCAAGTCTTCGACAATAAGGCCTGGTAGAATGGCCTGCGCCTTGCTGGCCGGCATGCCGGGGCGCAAGCCCGCCTTCAGCGCGGCACTATTCAGAGCAGCCACGAGCCGGCGGCTTCCCTGGCGGGCGATCATGACGACCGGAGTTTCAACCGGCGGCGCTTCGTCCCCAAGCATCCTGCGGTATCGATCCGTCTGCCATGTCGGCAGGTATAGCGAGACGACCCTCTGCATCACAGGCTTCCACTTCCAGTTCAAAAGGTTCGCCGCCCCGAACACGCAGCAATTCTACAAACCAGCGTGACCGCCCTACCCCGCGTACCGGCAGCGGGGTGGAGGGACGCATGGAAATGCGCCATCGGGTGACGGCGGCGGTCGGCTGACCAAAATCGGCGACACCGCTCACATGACGCCAGCGGCGAAGCGCTATGGCTGCCACGCCCGAAGCTTCCGCCGTCAGTTGCAGACGCCGCGACATGTTCATCGGCAGCTTCGACACTTCACCGATCACCGCACCAAAGCCGTTGCAGCGAAGCCCCTCCTCGAAACAATCCAGCACGCCCTTTTCGTCGCGGCATTCGACGATGATCAGCCGGTTATGCGAAAGTCCTGCCTGTGTGAGAGCAGGCATGAAGAGATCGGGACGGGTCACGCACCAAAGAATCTTGCCCTTCAACCGGGCAGCGATCCCCGCACAGAAGAGCGCTGACGCTGCACCGTCCACGGCACCATTTCCGCCGCCGCTCACCTCATGCAGGCTGCCAAGCTTCAGGCCTTGGCCGGGAAGACGCCCATCTATGGCTGGAATATTGAAGGGCAGAGTCTGCTGCTGTCTGGCAGGACCTTGGGTGATCCTCTCCAGCCTTTCTCGCAATTCCTCCACGACAAGCTGTTCTGCGCGCTTCTGCATGACACGAAACTTCTCAGAGCATTCCACGCTAAAAAACTAATGTTCACTTTTTGTTCTAGATTCACAAAAGAGTCAACACGAGTCAGCCGGACTCCTGTGGAGAGGTGGACGATTCCTTTATCTCCCGGCCAATGGCCGTACCGCGATACCTGCCAAGAAGGGCGATGTGACCGCAGGGGTGCGCCGCGGCAGGCAGAGTTTGCCAGCCGCGTAAAACAGCATGAACGAGCCGATCTGGTATGCGAAAATAATGTCGATCTCGACGAAAGAGCGGACGACAAACAGGGCGCAGAGCGAAAACAGGATCAGCGCCTGCGGATCCTGATTGCGCATGAGGATTGACCGCAAGTGACCCAAAAGCGTGCCGTAGAGCAGGATGACAAGCAGAATGAGACCGACGAAACCGTTCTCCACCACCACCTCAATATAGGTGTTGTGGAAATGAAAGCCGCTGCGACCGGAAATGAAGAAATCGTCCCAGAGCCTTTCGGCATCGGAAAAGCCCGGCACCCAGAAGCCTTGATAACCGACACCGAAAATTGGCGCCCGCTTGGCCGCCTCGATCCCCTGCTGCCAGAGATAGGTGCGTCCTGTCAGTGTTGTGTCCTTGCCGAAGACACCGAGGATCGCGTCGAAGAGGCCGAACTGTAGCGCGGCCACGACAAACAGACCGCCCAAGCCAACGGCTGCAAAAAACAGCATCTTCCTATTGCCAGGGGATAAGGCCCAGAGCGGCAGCAGACCCGCCATCATGATGACGACGGCTGCAGTGGTGATCGCGGATGTTGCCGATTGCGATGCAAGCAGGCTGTAGGCCGAGATCAGACCGGCAACGCCCGCGATCGGCAGCCACAAACCTCTTTGGCGCAGCACAAGCACAGAAGCTGCGGCAAAGAGGACGCCAAGCGAGGCATAGAAGCCCAACTGGTTCTTGGAAGAGAATGCGCCGACGAAGCTGGTCGTGCCATCCAGCGCATCGAAAAGATAGGTTCCAAACAGCAGTGAATAGAGAAGAACGATGGTAATGCCGATCAGCGCCCCGCGCGTCAGCGTCTTGATCGATATGACGCGCATGGCAATCAGCGCGCAAACGATGTGCGTCATGTACTGAATGGAGGCGCGCAGGCTGACGGACATGGCGTCCGACCAGAAGCTCGACAGCACGGCCAGAATGCCGAAGGCGAAAATCCAGAAGTAGCGGGTGTAATTGCCGAGCACCCGGCGATAATCCACGACGACCAGAGGCAGCCAGATGGCGTAATAGGCAAGGATCGAAACCTGGCCGAACTTCGACGAATAGGCGAAGACGAAGAAGGACAGCGCGACTGCCGCCGTTCCGTAGAGCCCGTTTCTGTCAGGATCGATCAGTGCCGATTTCGCAATCCGCATGGCAGCCTCACTGCATCAGCACTTCCGAGGAAACCTTGATAACGTCGCCAGGCTCAAGGGCCGTGGTTTCGTCAACCTTGATTTCCTTCGATTTTCCCTTGTCCTCACGCACAACGACATAGGAAATCGAGGCCGACTTGCCGGACGGATCGAAGCGCAGAGCTTCCGCCGATTGCGCCAAGGCCTCCGACATGAGTTCGCGGCTGGTGGAAAGCTGCAGGTTCAGCTTCTGCAATTCGGCCTGCGTATCCTGCAATTCCTTGGAGCGCTGCGCGTCCCAGTCGTTTCGCAGGTTGATCTCATCCTGGATCGCCTTGTTGATATCCTGCTTGGCGCGCAAAGCATTCGTATCGATGTCGAGAAGCGTCGCCTCAACCTCGGCTGCGCGTTCTTCCGCCGAGATACGACGCTGAGCAAGCGCAAGACCCTGCTCGTTCAAGCGATTGACCTTTTCCCGGTCTTCATTTGCCAATTGCAACTGACGCTGCTGGCTCTCTGCCTTCTTGCGCAGAGATTCCACTTCCGCATCCAGCAGTTCACGCAAATCCTTCAACGCTTTCAATTGAAGCGTATAGCGCTCGGTGCGAGACTTCATCAGCGCACTTTCGCTTTCCAGGAGCGCATCGATATTGACGACCTTTTCCATTTCAGGCGTCTTCTTGATCTCCTGATCGCCGCTCACTTCGGCAAGCAACCTTGCCTGACGCGCCAGAAGACGGCCGCGCTGGTCGTCATAGACGGCGGCGTCGCCACGGGCATTGATAAAGTCACGGGCAAAACGCTGCCCTGCATCGGAACGGCGCAAACCACCCGCGAGGCTGACAGCCTTCAGAACCGTCATATTGGGCGCATAGGGATATTCGCCGGGCGTTTGCACATCACCCGTCAGGAAGACCGGACGGAACTGGGCAACTTCGACGGAGGCTGATGGAAGGTTGCGCAGAGCAAACTTGCTTTGAAGCTGCGCCCCGATCGCCTCTCCCACCTCGCCTGCCGTCTTTCCGGCAACATTTAACTGGCCGATGAAGGGAAGCGCCAGCGTGCCTGACGGGCCGACCGAGTAATCGCCATTGATCACATCCCAGTTGCGGATGGTGCCGTCTGCCGGCTGCCATTCGGCAACGCGGATGCGAAGCTTGTCAGCGGTTCCGAGGCGGTATTGGCCATCCTGCGCAAGCGCGCTGAGCGGACTGGTGAAGAGCAGCGCCGCGGCAACAGCCAGAGCAGTACCTTTGCACCATGTTTGGGTGCGCCGTTTTTTAGGGAGGGCTTCGTCGGCAATGCCAACCATGTAAAACTCCATGTTGATGCCTTGAAAAGTGAATGTGCGACCGGCTCAGGTCCGGTCGCAGCCGCAAGGCATGGCACAGGTGGGAGGGCCTGCGTTCACGCCGAGTATCTAATCTGGCTTCAATAGCTGCCGCGGGACATGCAGACAGCTGGCACGGTTTTCATGATGATGGAAATGTCTCTCATCATCGACCAGTTCTGAACATATTGCGTGTCGTAATCAACGCGCTCCTTGTAGGAGACGTCGTTGCGACCGCTGATCTGCCAGAGACCGGTAAGACCAGGACGCGTGCTGAGATAATAGCGCGCGGCACTTTCATAGTAGTTGAGCTCTTCGTCCACGACAGGACGAGGACCCACAACACTCATTTCACCACGAATGATGTTGATGAGCTGTGGCAGTTCATCAAGGCTCAGCTTGCGAAGAACGCTACCGACAGCTGTGACACGCGGATCGTTCTTCAGTTTTCTCGTCTGGCGCCATTCTTCCGCAGCTTGCGGGTCAGACGTCAGATATTGTTTCAGCACCTCATCTCCGTTCACGACCATCGTGCGGAATTTCAGGCAATGAAACGTGCGGCCATTATGGCCGATACGGCGGTGGCCGTAAAAAGCGGGTCCCTTGTCGGAGAGTTTGACCAAGACCACGATCATGAGAAAGATCGGGCTGAGGACAAGAAGGGCGAGCAGTGCCGAGGAAACATCGAAACTGCGTTTCACGATGCCCCCGATAGGAAAGCTCACATCAGACTCTTCAGAACCACTAAGCGGCGAAACAGCCGATCGAGTCGCGGACTTCATAGAGAGAACTCCATTTATGTTTTGCGATAGGTCGGTACCCGTTGGGCGCGTCATGCAGTCATCATGAGACATGAAGTCTGTGGTCGGAATTTGGTGCTTTTGAATTTTTTGTGAGGCAACGTTACCCGGCTGCCTAAAACCGGCCGCCCCAAATTCCTCACATCATGTTGGCTAAGACTATTGATGAACGCCTATAAAAGGAACAAAGACGGGCAGGCGTCATGCAGTTGACGCATGGTGACCATCTCTATGTATTGCGCAGCCATTTATATTAAAACTGTTCTTCTGGTTTACTGGTCTCGCCGGTAAGCTGGAGCGTCTTTGTAAGGCTCAATTAAATAAGAGACGTGTAATATTTCTTATGTGCAGCGCAGCAAAATTATGGCGCCGCACATGTAAAATAATTAAAAATAAACCGTTTTTGTTGGGAAAAATTAATTTCAACCGCTTTCTGAAACGTTTCCGAGACGAAAGAGTGGCTTAAATAAGGCAAGAATGTGGCAAAATCTCTGCCTCACGAAGTGTTGCCTGCCCCGACTCGCGATTGGAAGGCACCTGCACTGCGCCTCCTTCTTCATATTCGCCTCATATCGGCCGCGCCCAAAAGAAAAGCTGGCGCACCCATGGTGCACCAGCCCTTCATCGACCTTGAAGCTATGAAAAATAGCTTATGCTGCCTTACGTTCGTGACGGCCTTCCTCGACCTCTTCGACGATCTTTGCAACGAAAGCTTCCAGATCGTCGGGGTTGCGGGAGGTGACGATGCCCTTGTCGCAAACGACCTTTTCGTCCTTCCAAATGCCACCGGCATTCTTCACGTCGGTTTTGATAGAGCCGTAAGACGTCACTTCACGGCCGCGAACCGCATCGGCTTCAACCAGAAGCCATGGTGCGTGGCAGATGGCAGCCACGACCTTACCGGACTTCACGAATTCCTTGACCACGCGCATTGCGTCGTCATTGGTGCGCAGGACGTCCGGATTGATCTGGCCGCCAGGAAGGACAAGAGCGTCGAAATCTTCGATCCGCACGTCCTTGGCAAGCAGGTCGACTTTCACGCTGTCGCCCCAGTCTTTCTCGTCCCAGCTCTTGATCTCGCCATCCTTGATCGAGGCGATCTTGACGTCTGCGCCCTTGCGCTGCAGCTCTTCGTACGGCACGCGAAGCTCCGAGCGCTCGTATCCGTCTGTCGCGAGAATGACGATCTTGGCAGAATTGATAGCAGTCATGACTGTTTCCTTCCTGGTCTATATTCTGTTGGGGTGGGCTCGTTAGGATTCTACGTCTGAGTTGACAGACGGTAGAAAAAATTCGACATCGGCGATCCGTGCCTTGTCGAGGGTTGCGATGCGCTCCTGCCAGAAGCGCTCGGCTTCTTCCGGCTCATGGTCGTATTGACGAACAAATGTCTTGTTGTCGTCGATCATGACCTGGCGGGTGCCGCCAAGGAGCATGTATTCTTCCGCAAGCTTTCGCGTTTCGGTCTTTTCCACGTCAAAACCTCCTTGGCAGCCAAATTGTATTGGCAGATTGGGCGGAGACGGCCGGATGGATAAGAAGCTCGTCTGCCTTTTCGTTGGCCATCGCGAGAAAACGGAAAAATCCCGATGTTCTCCGGCACCATCACGTCCGTTTAACACGGCGCGTCTCCTGCCAATCGAACGTGCCCCCCAGGCATTGGTTCCTGAAAAATTAACGGCGCAAAGGCCGGAACAACTCGGGGAGAAGACAAAACGGGATGCGCGAGGCCGGCGTTCAGGCTTTGACACGCGGGCGCGACGTCTAGCGAAATATTTGCAGCATGGACCTAAGCGGGTCGCAATCTTTCAGATTTACGCTCTCGTTCTCGTTTTGCCGCGTAGCATGATCTTAAAACCGCGACACATGCTTAGAGATGGAAAGAAGAGGGGTGATCTTACGCACGTCTGCGCTTATTCAACGAACTTCGGGTTGCGGAGAGCTTCCGCAAGGAAATTGCTCATCGGCAGACCAAGGTTGATGTTGAGCCCCGGCATGGATTCCTCGAACCAGCGCTTGTAAATCTCTTTGGCAGTCTCTGACTTGTAAATCTCGCTCAGCGCCTCGTTTACTGCCCCGACAAACGCCTTGTCGTTCACGCGCATCATAAAACCAAATGGCTGGGCGTCTGTCACCTGCTCCTCGGAAAGCACATAATCGGACGGGTTTTGCGTGCGGGCAATCATCGTTTTCAGCAAAACCTCGTCCATGGCAAAGGCCGCAACACGACCTTCTGTGACCATATCGAACGCAGCCTGGAGACTTTCAACAGGAACGGCTGAGATATTCAGTTTCCGCCTGCGGCTACTCTCATTGATTTCATTGACATTGACGGTGCCGAGAGCCACGCTCACCGAGCGTCCCTTCAGATCATCCAATGTCTTGAAACCGCTTTTCCGCAGGGAAACGTACCGTGTCACGGTGAAAAAGTGCGGGTAGGCGAAGGCTGCGCTCTTGCGCCGCTCTGCCGTGTTGGTGCTTGCGTTGCACTCGATGTCTATCGTTCCATCATTGAGAAGCTGCACGCGATTGCTGGGCGTGCGCGGCACAAACTCGACATCGATGGATTGCACCTTGAGCCGCTGCTTCAGTTTTTCCACCACAGCACGGCAAAGGTCGATCGAGTAGCCGAGAACCTGGCCGTCCGCATTGAGAAAGGAGAAGGGTGCTGTCGAACCATAGCCGATCCTGATCTTGCCCGTCTGGGCAATTCGATCAAGGGTGGGCGTGTCGAAAACCTTTTCCTCCGCCTTGGCTTCAATCGAGCCGAGCGCGCAGAATGCAAGCAGGAGGCAATGAAAGATGTACATTCTCATTGCAGGTACTCCTTTGGCTCCTTGAAGGCGGCCTTCAGCTCTGGGGATAGCGGAAGGTTGAAATTGCGCCCGTCCGGCGGCAAGGGCGACATGAACCACTTGTTGTAGATCGTCTCGATTTCGCCATCCGTAAACATCTTGTAGAGAGCTTCATTCACCAACGTCTTGAACGCATCATCGCCCTTTGGCAGAAGAATACCATAGGGCTCAGGCGGCCCGAAGGTTTCTTTCGAGATCATATAGTCTCCAGGTGCATTTGAAAAAGCCACGTGGGCAGCCAGAAGAACATCATCCATCACGAAGGCGGAGGCGCGATTGTTTTCGACCATGGCGAAGGCTTCGGAATTCACCTTGCTGATCAGTACGGAGATGTTCAGCTTTTGCTCCCTGTTGACGTTTTGCAATTGCGCGATGTTGATGGTCCCCGTGGTCGAAGCCACCGTTCGTCCGGCCAGATCCTTGATACTGTTCAACCCACTCGATTTTTTCGTCACGAAGCGGGTGGCTGTGATGAAGTGGGGATAGGAGAATGCCACCTGCTCTCGCCGCTCGGCATTGTTGGTCGTCGCGCTGCATTCCATGTCGATCTTGCCGGACTTCACCAACAGGAAACGGGTTGCGGGCGTCGCCACCACATAATCGGTCTTCAGGGTATCGAGCTTAAGCGCGTCTCGAACGTGATCCGCAATCCTTTGACATATATCGATGGAGTAACCGCGCACGACGCCATCCGGCGTCACATAGGAAAACGGCAGTTCGTCCTGACGGTGCCCGAACGTGATCGTCTTGGTACGCGCAATCTTATCGAGGGTCGGGCTCTTCAACTCCTCAGCCCCAGCAGAAAGCGTGAGAAACGGCGAGGAGGCGAGCGCGGCGAACAAAGTGGGAATGACCGAGCGGCGCATCAGCCCACGGAGGGTAAGAGAAATATGCTTCATGTCTCTACTCCTAGCGGTGCACCATCTTTGCGGGTGCGGAACGATAATGGCTCTCGATATGGGCAAGTGGCATGGGGCGGCCAAGGTAATAGCCCTGCAACAGGTCGCATCCGGCAGCACGGAGCAGCGAAAGCTGCTCTAGCGTTTCCACCCCCTCCGCCGTCGTTTTCAATCCAAGTCCTGCGGCGATGTGGATCACACCTTGAATGATTGCCAGGCTCTGCGTGCTGGTCATCACGTCGGCAATGAAGCTGCGGTCGATCTTGATCTTGCTGATCGGCAGTTTGGTCAGATAGGCAAGGCTCGAATAGCCGGTTCCGAAATCATCAAGCGCGAACCTGACCCCAAGCGCCTGAATGTCTTGCAGACATGTGATGGCCTCCGATCCGGAGAGCAGAACCGTTTCCGTCAACTCGATCTCGAGCCGAGATGGCGGCAAGCCGCTGTCACTCAGTGCCCTTTGCACCTTCTCGACAAGATCGCCCTGCTGTAGCTCGATCGCCGAGATGTTGACGGCCACCGTTGCCTCGTTCGGCAATCGCATGGCCTCCTGGCAGGCCCGCTTCAACACCCAGTCGCCGATCGCACAGATCTGGCCGGTCTTTTCGGCCAGCGGAATGAAGTCGTCGGGTGTTACCCAGCCGCGAACCGGGTGCTGCCAGCGCACCAGCGCTTCATAGCCGACAGGCTCGGGATTGGAGAAAGAGAAGATCGGCTGGTAGTGCAGCACGAATTCGTCCCGCTGAACCGCGAGGTCCAGGTCCTGCTGCAGTTCGTGGTCCTGTTCTTTCGACATTTCCATGCCATGTTCGAAGAACTGGAAATTCCCGCGGCCGCCGGACTTGGCGCAGTACAGCGCCACATCGGCATGTTTGAGCAGTTCGGACATCTCGTGACCGTGAAGGGGCGCTATCGAAATACCGACGCTGGCCCCGACGGAGGCCTCTTTGCCCAGCAACATGAACGGGTGCGATGCGGAGGTGATGATGCCCTTCGCCAGGCGACTTGCCTCACGCACCGCATTTTTACGGACGATCTGCAGGATTGCGAACTCGTCACCGCCTAGTCGAGCCACCATGTCCTGCGGCCCGATCAGTTGCAGCAGGCGCTCTGCGAAGGATACGAGAAGAGCATCGCCGCTCGCGTGGCCCAACACATCATTGACCGCCTTGAAGCGATCGAGATCGAGAAGCATGACATTGAACCGCCGGTCATTCGCCAGTTCCCCAATCTCGCTCTCCAGCCGCTTGCTGAAGAAGGCTCTGTTTGGCAGTCCGGTCAGCGGATCGTGATGGGCAAGATGCTCCATCTGTTTCGCCACATCGCGGATCTGGCGCAGGTTCTCCCGCTCGACCACCGCTTCGCGCACCTTCTCGATCGCGACCGCCACGCGACCGATCTCGTCCTTGCGATGTTGAAACGGCGTCACCGAGGCCGTGTCGTCGTGGGCGATTTTGGTGAGTGCTTCGATCAGCGCCGGCACCGGCATGAAGACCTTGCGCATCAGAAGTGCAACGACCCCGCCGGTCACGAGCAGAATGGTGATCAGAAGCGCTAGCGAATTCTGTAGAAGCTTCGTTTGTGTTTCGAGAAGCTCGGAAGCCTCGCCGATCGTCGTGACCACACTGCCCTGCAGCTTTCCATTCTGATCGACCACCGGAACGAAAGCAATGAAGTGCCGCACAGTACCAAGCTCGGCAAAGCCGACGTAGAACGCATCCATCGCCGTGCCTTCTGGCAATGTCAGCGAGATATTCTCCACCTCCCCCAGCGCGTCGGCGGAACTGGTAAAGGTCTGACCAGCGGGGTCCTTTTGAAAAATCCAGACATTGTTCTTGGTTTGCGCAGCGGCAAGCGCCAGAACGTCCCCGGGGTTGAAGCCCGTATCCAAAATGGAGGCATCGTCACCCAGCGGTCGCTCGCTGGTGATCTTGACGATCTGGCCGCTACTATCACTGTCGATGGAGATAAAGGTGTAGATGGTGCGGATCGCAGAACTCGTCACCTGCGCGTTCAGTTCCGCCTCGCGACGCCATTGGTCAAGCGAGTCCCGCTGGACCATGACCCAGCCGACAGCAGCGCCAACGAGATAGGCAAGCACGACACTGGACACGAGCGAAACGGTGATCTTCCAGAACAACGACTGATACCAGACAATTCTGGCCGGCCGTGCTGGCGCTTCTGCCTCAAAATGATCCGCACTTTCCGTGCTCAAGAGCATCTGGCTCTCACTTTGGCCTCTTATGAAAGAGAAATCAGGTCAAAATTATCTTCTAGCGTCTCGTTACGTCGCAGTTTGAAACACCACTGTTCAGCAAGAGAGTAAAAATATCCTCACATGGTTCGGCAGGATTCGATGCAATGGATAAAAAAGAGCAAATAAATCGATCCGGCTAACCGCACGGCTGTCCAGTTTTAGGTCTGGATTGAAGATCGCTGCGGCTATAAATATCGCGCGTGGCATGCGGAAAGAAAATCGGCTTATGGCAATACTGAAGTTTACCGATCGGACGAAGAACAAGAGCGCGCTTGGCGCGAAAGATTTGAGTTTTCTCCTCAATCCGTATTCCATCGAGGTGACGCCGAAGACGGCCGCGAAGATCACTGACTTTTCCAGGCTCCTGCCGCCTGGAACACGAGTCTATATCGCCCACATCACCGGGACATCGATCCAGGATATGGTCGCGACGGCGAAAAGGCTGCGCCGGGACGGGTTCGCCGTCATGCCGCATTTTCCTGCACGCAGCATTCCTGACATCACCACTCTGGGGAGTTGGATAGAACTTTATCGCAATGAGGCTGACGTGACCGAGGCCCTGTTGCTGGGTGGCGGAGAGGCGCGTCCGGTCGGTACGATCGAAAGCTCGATCCACTTGCTGGAGAGCGGTCTCTTCGACCGGCATGGTTTCAAACGGCTGCATGTGGCGGGCCACCCGGAAGGGAGCCGTGACATCGATCCAGACGGCACGACCAGCAATGTCGATAGCGCTTTGAAGTGGAAAACAGACTTCTCTAGACTGACCGATGCCGAGATGGCGATCGTCACGCAGTTCGGTTTCGAGCCCGGGGTGATCACAACTTGGGCGGAGCGAATTGCAGAGGCGGGCGTCAGTCTTCCAATCCATGTGGGGATCGCGGGCCCGGCCAAACTCCAGACCCTGATCAAGTTCGCCATCTCCTGCGGCGTCGGCCCCTCATTGAAGGTGCTGCAAAAGCGGGCTTTGGACGTGACGCGATTGCTCATGCCCTATGAGCCGACCGAGATGGTGGACGCGCTGACGGCTTATGTCGAGAACAATCCGGCGTCGCTGATATCGCAACTCCACCTCTTTCCTCTGGGCGGAATTGAGCCGGCAGCGCGCTGGGTTGGAGACAACACCATGACCCAGGCTCAGGCTGCCACTGGTACGTCGTAATATAGAGCAGAAGGCGTTGGCGCGACCGAGCCTCTACCGACTTGAAGCGAATGCCAGTCCCAGCACGGCCGCCCCGACGAGACCGGGCTCAATGGCACACTCAGCCTGTACCACGAGCGGCCTTTGGAATTTGCGGAGAATTTTCGCTCTCACCGCTTCATCGAGTGCCTCGATCAGCGGCAGCGAGTTGGATAGGCCTCCGCCGACCGGAACGATGGTCGCACCGGTCATGTTGATGACGAGCGACAGGGGGCCGGAGAGAATGTCGATATAGATATCGATCGTGCGCGCGGCTTTTTCATCGCCGTCCTGCCAGGCAGCAAGGATTTCTTCCGCCTTCATTTCGATGCCGGTCATGTGACGGTGGAGCTTCTCCATGCCGCGAGCGCTGCCAATGGCATCGACACATCCATCCAGGCCGCAGCCGCAGGCAAAGCGCGGCAGTTCCACAGGGGGATTGCCGGCACGCGTGGCAGCAACGGGGCCATGGCCCCACTCTCCGGCAAAACCGCCGGCGCTGTTGATCAACTTGCCATCCACAACAAGGCCGCCACCGACACCCGTGCCGAGAATGGCCCCGAAGACGACGCGATGTCCGCGCCCTGCGCCTGCGCCATATTCTGCAAGCGCGCAGCAATCCGCATCATTGGCAATCAGCACGGGATGCCCAAGCGCTGCCTCAAGGTCTGCTTTCAACAGGCGTCCATGAGCGCAAGGGATATTGGCAATGTTGGCACGGTCGGTATCGGGATCGATGACGCCTGCAATCGACAGAGCGACGCAGTCCGGCCTCTCTCCGATTTCTTCGATCACGGACTTCAACACATCGACAAAGGCATCGAAATCATGGATCGGCGTTTGCCGGCGCGCAACCGGGCGGATGTCGTCGACAGCCCAGGCGCCAGCGCCCTTGATGGCGGTGCCGCCAATATCGAAACAGACGATCAAGCCGCAGCCCCTTTTGAAAAATCTTCGCCGAAGACGCAGGCGCCGGCGATGAAGGTGGCCACCAAAGATAGATCCGGCTTCAGTACCAGCAGATCGGCATCCATCCCGGCGGCGAGACTGCCCTTGGTCGCGCAGCCAATCGCCTCGGCCGGATAGAGCGAGGCCATATTCAACGCTTCCGTCAAAGGCAGTCCGATATGCTCATGGGCAAAGCGCACGCAAGAGAGCATATCGATATCGGCGCCCGCAAGCGTGCCATCAGCAAGCGTCAGGCGTCCGCCACGGCGGAACACTTCACGATCATTCAGGAGGAAACCCTGCTGATCGGTGCCGATGGTCGACATGGCGTCGGTTACCAGGAATATCCGCCCCGGTCCCTGCTTGGCAGCGAGCGCCACTTGAATGACGATCGGATCGACATGAAAGCCATCCGCAATCAGGCCACAGGACAAGCGGCCATTGGCCAGTGCCACACCAACCAGACCCGGCTCGCGATTTTCCATCTGGCTCATCGCATTGAAGAGATGCGTGACCATGGATGCGCCGGCCGAAACGTAAGGCAAAATGTCTTGCGCCTTGGCATTGGTGTGACCAAGGCTGACGACATATCCGGCTTCAACCAATTTGGTGACATCGGCGGTCGAGACACTTTCGGGCGCTAGCGTGATAAGAGCCTCGCCGAAGTGACCGGCTTTTTCCACGAGGAATTGCAGATCGTCGCTCTCAAGTGGGCGGATCAACGAGGGATCGTGGGTTCCCTTGCGGGCGACCGAGAGATGCGGGCCCTCCAGATGGAGACCGAGATAGCCTGGTACCTTTTCCGCAAAGGCAGCAATACCCGCTGCAACGGCCTTGCTCCGGATATCGACAGTATCGGTAATCAGCGTGGGCAGAAGGGCAGTCGTGCCATAGGCAGCATGCGCCGAGCAGATCGTGCGAATGCCGTCGAGATCAGGCTGGTTGTTCAGCAATACGCCGCCGCCGCCATTCACCTGAAGATCGATGAACCCTGGAACGATGAGGCCACCGGCCACATTACGACGCTCGATGGAAGACGATAGATCTGCCACCGGCGTAATGGCCTTGATCCGGCCGTTTTCGACAACAAGCGCGTGGCCATCCAGAAAGACAGCCCCGTCGAAAATCCGGCCGCCACACAGCGCGAATGAGCCAATCATCGTGTTTCCGTCACCTTCTTGAGGGCTGCAGGCTTGTCAGGATCAAAGCCGCGCGCGCGCGACAACATTTCGACCATGCCATAGTAAGGAACGATCAGGGCCAGAGCATCGGTCAGCGGGTGACCCGTCTCTACAAAGGGAAGAATGGTGGCGCCCCTGCCCTTGTCGGACGTCAGATAGACATTGGCATTCTTGCCGACGAGACCCGATGCCGTTTCGGCAATCGAGGCTTCCGCCTTGTCACGCGCAGCAAAGGCGATCACCGGGAAGCTTTCGGCAACCAGCGAAACCGGACCATGCAGCACCTCAGCCGATGAATAGGCTTCGGCGTGCAACTCGCAGGTTTCCTTGCACTTCAGCGCCGCCTCCGTTGCAATTGCAAGTGCCGGGCCGCGGCCGAGCATGTAAAGAGATTCAGCCTTGACCAGCGGCTCCACCAACACACTCCAGTCGAGCGCAAGCGCGTTGTCGAGGTGGTCGGGGAGCGCTGCCACAGCTTTTTTCAAGGAGTCTGAGCCGCTCCATTCGGAAAGAACCGCCAGTCCTGCGACGATCGAATTGACGTAGGACTTGGTGGCTGCCACCGCGATTTCCGGTCCAGCCTGGATATTAAGGGCAATCGAGGCGGTGTCGGCGAGAGGAGACGGTGTCGTATTGACGAGGGATAGGGTCAAGGCGCCGCCCGCCTTTGCACCTTCCAACATCGCGACGATATCCGGGCTCGCGCCCGACTGGGAGACCGCGAAGGCCGCAGCCCGCTGCAAGCGCAGTGGCGCCTTGTAGATCGAGGCCAATGACGGGCCGAGAGACGCGACCGGAAGGCCGAGTTCAAGCTCTATCGCATACTTCAGGAAATAGGCAGCATGGTCGGAAGAGCCGCGAGCGACAGTGACCACAACGGCCGGATCATGGGCCGCAAGAGCGCGTCCTGCCCGCGAAATATCGTCTTTCCCAGCATCCAGAAGCCGGGCCACGGCCTGGGGGATTTCGTCGATTTCGCGTCGCATCATTGTCGTCATCAGTATGGCCTCTAAGGTTTTGATCAGGCACCGATCGTAAGTTCTGCGACGAGATCGTAGGCGTCGCTGCGATAAAGCGCAGTGGAGACTTCCATCACGCGCCCGGTATTGAGATAGGCGATACGCTGCACGGAAAGCGCTGCGGAGCCGGGTGGAACCTCCAGCAACTCGCTTTCGTCATCGCGCAGCAGCACCGCGGAGATTCTTTGATTGGCGCGCACCGGGCGAATGTCGCGGGCGGCGAGCGCAAGATAGAGCGAGTCTTCGACCGTCTCAGGTTCGGGCAGAATATCGTCCGGAAGGCTGGTCCGCTCGAGCGCAATCGGCATATCGTCGGCGGTGCGCAAACGAAGGATACGTGAAACGCGAGCCCCGCCCGAAAGGCCGAGCATCATGGTTTCCTCAGCTGTGGGAAACTTAAGCCCGCGCTCGATCCAGCGCGATCCTGCCACCATTCCACGACGACGCATATCTTCGGTAAAGGACGTCAACCGTGTCAGAGGCTGCTGCATCTTCGGCACCGGCTTGGCGACGAAGGTTCCAGAACCGCGGCGCCGGACCAGAATGCCCTGCTCCACCAACTCGTCGATCGCTTTTCGCACAGTCACCCGGCTGATCGCTGCGGCATCGGCGATGTCCCGTTCGGCTGGCAGGGCATCGCCGTGCTTCAATCGCCCATTGGATACGGCATCCTCGATCAAGCGGCGCAACTTCTGGTAAAGCGGCCCGCCCCGTAATGCCTGCAATTCACCAAACGGCAAAACACCGTCCATTGCGCCTCTCCGATCTTTGCATGGGGAGACGGTCCGCCACCTACGGCAGAAATCGTCTCTCAGACACCATACCAAAACTGATACCAATACAACGCCACATTGGCAATATGCTGGACCAATCAATCGACAAGTGCCAAAATATCAGTGATTTCAACGCCGAACATATATTCCACGGCTGCTTCGAAACAAATTTTTGTTCCACTGTAGACAGAAGGTATTTTTTTGGTATTAGTTATTAACAACGACGACTGGCCTGCGGAAAACCGAAAGTGGCTGGCGAGGGGAAATACCCAAGACTCCAGTGTTTAGACGTTTATCCTCCACGCCCAAAAAGCGGGAGACAAAGAAGAACATTCAGCGCGTGAAAATTATTTTCATAGCCACACTCGATCGCGGTTTTTCCGGTTGACCATACTGGAAATTTGCAACAGGCTACGAAAATAAATTACGAAAAGGGGAGCTGCAAAGCCATGAAAGTCGCAATAATCGGACTCGGATTCCGCCTTGGCTATCTTGGCCAGGTCTTTACGGAAATCGATCCTGATTTTGAGATCGTCGCCCATGTCGACCCCGAACCAGCGGGCATGAAACAGCTGGAGGCAGAGAATATTTCGGCCGGCCGCGCTTACGAAACCCCTGAGGAGATGATCGCGAAGGAAACCTTCGATCTGCTCATGATCGGCTCCCCCAATACTTTCCATCTGGAGCATATTCGCATCGGTCTGGAGGCAGGCCTGACGGTGTTCACCGAAAAGCCGATCGTCACCACCATCGAAGAAAGCTTCGAACTCGCGCGGCTTCTGAACCAGTACGGCCAGGACCGTCTGATGGTCGGTCTCGTGCTTCGTTACTCACCGCTTTACCGCGATCTGCGGCAGGCACAGGCTCAGGGACTTCTCGGCGATATCGCCTCGATCGAAGCCTCCGAGCATATTGCCCCCTATCATGGCGCCTTCTTCATGCGCGACTGGCGCCGTTACGACAAGCTAGCAGGCGGCTTCATGCTGGAAAAGTGCTGCCACGACCTCGACCTTTATAACGGCGTCATGGGCGTGCGCCCGCGCTATGTGTCGAGCTTCGGCGGACGCCGCAGTTTCGTGCCGAAGAACGCCCCGCAGAATAGCGGCGTCAATGATCTTGATATCTATTTCCGCAAGCCAAGCGGCTGGATGGGTGCCGACAAGGTGTTCGACAGCGACGGCGACATCATCGACTTCCAGACCGCCATCGTCGAATATGAAAACGGTGCGTCGCTAGCCTTCCACACGAACCTCAACGTGCCGGACGAGTTCCGTCGCTTCTGCGTCGTCGGCGCGAAAGGCATGGCGGAAGGCGATTTCGTCCGCGGCTTCCTCGACGTTCACCGCGCCCATGACAGCGCCAAGCTGATCGGCAATACCTATCAGGCCCCATCGGTGAAATCGCACCATTACGGCGCGGACGAGCAGATGGCCGCCGATGTCTTTGCCCATGTCACGACAGGTGCTGCCCTGCCGGTTTCGGCGCTCGACGCCATCGAAGCCGGCATCCTGGCGATTGCCATGGACGAAGCGCGTGCTGCCCGCAAGGTAGTCGATCTGGCACCAGTCTGGGCAAAGTACGACGCTTGCCTTCACGGCACCGAAGACGCGCAAAAGCGCTCCGCCTGATGAAAGGGTGATCATGGACACCAGACGAAGCGCCGTTTTCTTTGCCTGGCTGCTTTTAGCGCCAGCCCTCCTCTATGTTCTTGCAATTGTCGCCTACCCGCTTGTCGATACGTTTATTCTGTCCTTTACCGATGCATCGCTGAAGAAGACCACCAACTGGGTGGGCTGGGCCAACTACGACAAGATTTTCAACGCTACTTTTGCGGAAGTCATTATCCGTACCTTCATCTGGACGTTCTTCTCGGTCGCCATCAAGATGATTATCGGCACCTTTGGCGCGACCATGCTGAATGCCGCAGTACCAGGCCGTGCGATCTTCCGCATTTTGACAATGCCGCCTTGGATCGTCCCAATGGCAATTGGCATCTTCATGTGGGGCTGGATGTATAATGGCCAGTTCGGCATGATTTCCGGCATGCTCCAGCGCACCGGTCTGGTCGATGGACCGGTTGCCTTTCTGGCGCAGGGCTCCACCGCGTTTTGGGCAACCGTGATCACCGATGTGTGGATCGGCGTGCCGATGGTGACGCTCTACCTTCTCGCCGCCATGCAGGCCGTTCCGCAGGATCTTTACGAAGCCGCTTGGGTTGATGGTGCCGGACGCTTCTATCGTTTCCGCCGCATCACGCTGCCGCTTCTCGTGCCTTCTATGATCACCATGTCGATGCTGTCGCTGATCTCGACCTTCAACTCCTTCGACATCATCTGGATCTTGACCCGCGGTGGCCCGAACGGCGAAACAACGACGATGATCATCGACACTTATAAGACCGCCATCGGGTCTTATAAGTATGGTGAGGGTGCTGCCCGCGCCGTGTTGATCTGCATCTTCCTGTCCATCTTCTGCCTTGCCTACTTCCGCATTGTCAGCAAGCTTTCTGCCGGAGACAAGCGATGACACCTCCTCCCGCACTGATCAACCGCTACAAGTGGTACGAAATCCTCGCGATCTATTGCGGCATCGCGCTGTTCCTGATCTTCGTGCTGTCGCCCTTTGTCGAGGGTTTTCTGGTGTCGCTAAAGCCGCTCAGCCAGCTCTTCTCGTCACCTTATCGCTTCTGGCCAGAAAATGGCTCTTTCGAAGCTTACCGGACGATGTGGGTCAGCGTACCGGGCTTTGCCCGATACATTTTCAACTCGTTCTTTATCTCCGGCATCGTCACGGCCGTCGTGTTGGCACTTGTCATTCCTGCAGCCTATGCCTTTGCTCGCTTCGAGTTTCGCGGCAGCGGTCTGTTGCTCGGCGCCTTTCTCGCCGTCAACATGTTCTCCGGCGCGGTCCTGCTCATCCCGCTCTTCCGGTTGATGCGCTCGATCGGCGTTCTCAATACATATCTCGCCATGATCGTGCCGGGCGTGGCCTTCCTCATCCCGTCCGCTATCTGGTTGCTGCGAACCTATATGATGCGCATCCCACGTGAGCTGGATGAAGCAGCCTATGTCGATGGCGCCAGCTACTTTTATACGCTACGCCGCGTGATCATCCCAATCGCAATGCCCGGCATCGTGGTGGTCGCGATCACGACGTTCATCGGTTCTTACGCGCAACAGTTCATCTACGCGCTGACCTTCAATTCAAAAACGGAATACATGCCTCTGCCGGTCGGCCTGTTTGCCTATTTCGGCCGCCAGGAGGTCATCTGGAACGAACTCATGGCCGCAAGTTTCGTCGGCATTGCCCCGGCGATGATCGTGATCTTCTTCCTGCAACGCTATCTCGTCAGCGGACTGACCGCAGGCGCGGTGAAACAATAAGATAACCACCAGAGAATGGGAGACTGACCGTGAATACCAAATTCAAGTTTACCCTCTACGCGCTGAGCCTTGCTGCTTCGACAGCACTGGGCGCCATGTCCGCACACGCCGCCGACAGGGAAATTTCCTGGATCTATTGCGGCGACAAGATCGACCCGATCCATGAAAAGTACATCAAGGAATGGGAAGGCAAGAACGCAGGCTGGACCGTCAAGCCGGAAGTCGTGGGCTGGGAACAGTGCCAGGACAAGGCAACGACGCTTGCTGCATCCGGCTCTCCAGCCGCCATGGCCTATGTCGGCTCGCGCACGCTGAAGCAGTTCTCCGAAAACGACATGATCGTTCCCGTTCCGATGACGGACGAGGAAAAGAAGTCCTACTATCCGCACATCGTCGATACGGTCACCATTGATGATCAACAGTGGGGCGTTCCGGTCGCTTTCTCCACAAAGGCTCTCTACTGGAACAAGGATCTGTTCAAGAAGGCCGGTCTCGATCCTGAAACGCCACCGAAGACCTGGGCGGAAGAAATCGCCTTTGCCAAGCAGATCAAGGAAAAGACCGGTATTGCCGGTTATGGCCTGCCTGCCAAGACCTTCGACAACACCATGCACCAGTTCATGCACTGGGTTTACACCAACAACGGCAAGGTCATCGATGGCGACAAGATCGTCATGGACAGCCCTGAAGTGCTGGCTGCTCTGAAGGCTTACAAGGACATCACCCCCTATTCCGTCGAAGGCGCAACGGCCTACGAGCAGAACGAAATCCGCGCGATCTTCCTCGACGGCAAGGTCGGCATGATCCAGGCTGGCTCGGGTGCCGCTTCGCGTCTGCAAAAGACCGGCATCAACTGGGGCATCGCAACGCTTCCGCTTGGCCCATCGGCCAAGGGTCCGGGCACGCTGCTCATCACCGACAGCCTTGCCATCTTCAAGGGTTCGGGCGTTGAGGACAAGGCGATCGAATTTGCCAAGTTCATCACCTCTCCTGGTCCGCAGGGCGAGTATGAGCTTCAGGGCGATGCCGGCCTGACGCCTCTGCGTCCTTCTCCAAAGGTCGATGAATTCGTTGCAAAGGACCCTTACTGGAAGCCTCTGATCGAAGGCATCACCTATGGTGGTCCTGAGCCGCTCTTCACCGACTACAAGGGCTTCCAGAACACCATGATCGAGATGGTCCAGTCTGTCGTCACCGGCAAGGCTGAGCCTGAAGCCGCGCTGAAGAAGGCGTCGGCCGACCTCGAGCAGTACAAGTAATATCGAACCGAAGGGGGCGTTCTCTCAAACGTCCCCTTCGACACCACCGCATGTGACGAACAGCCTTGCGGTACACCAAACAGCGCTGCCGAATGCACCGGGTGCAAACGGCCCTCTGGAGACGATCGTGGGTCAGCTTCATCTCAACAACGTTCAAAAATTCTACGGCGACTTTGAAGTCCTCAAAGGCGTGCAACTCAATGTTCCGCACGGAGAATTCGTCGTTTTCGTCGGCCCATCCGGCTGCGGAAAATCAACGCTGCTGCGCATGATTGCAGGCCTGGAATCGATCAGCGACGGCGATATCGTCATTGATGGTATCCGCGTCAACGACAAGCCGCCGGTCGAGCGTGGCATCGCCATGGTCTTCCAGTCCTACGCACTTTACCCTCACATGACCGTCTTCGAGAACATCGCCTTCCCGCTGCGGGTCGAGAAGATGGCGGAAGACAAGCTCCGCGAAAAGGTCCACGCGGTCGCCAAGATCCTGCAGCTTGAGCATCGCCTCGAACAGCGCCCCGGCATGCTGTCTGGTGGCCAGCGCCAGCGCGTTGCTATTGGCCGCGCGATCGTGCGCGAACCGAAAATCTTTCTGTTCGACGAGCCGCTGTCCAACCTTGATGCAGCACTTCGCTCCGACATGCGCATCGAACTGACCAAGCTTCACCGGCAGCTAAAAGCCACAATGATCTACGTGACCCATGACCAGGTGGAAGCCATGACCATGGCCGACCGCATCGTGGTTCTCAATGCCGGCAGCATTGCGCAGGTCGGTTCGCCGCTACAGCTTTATCACAAGCCGGACAATCTCTTCGTCGCAGGCTTCATCGGCAATCCAAAAATGAACTTCCTGCCAGTAACCTGTGTGGAAGCTTCGGACACCGGCGTGACCATCGCCTATGAAGGCAAGCAGCTGACGGTGCCTGTCGCGCGTGGAAATGTGCGTGCAGGCGATACGCTGACCCTCGGCATCCGTCCGGAACATTTGAGCCTCGGCACGGGCGATATGACTATCACTACAGTCCCAAGCGTCATCGAGCGCCTCGGCATCAACACGATTTCCTATTCGACGCTTTCTACCGGCCAGCAGTGGTGCGCTCTTCTGTCGGGCTCCGCGCCTGTTGCAGTCGAGAAGCCTGTTTCGGTTGCCATCAACGGCGCGGACTGCCACCTCTTCGATGGCGATGGCAATGCGCTGGAACGTCGTATCGATTGGAAGACACAGGAGCTGCCCGTTCTGGCCTGACCTCCGTTACGAGGCGGCTTGAAGCGCAAATAAAGTTTAAGGGCGTTTCCTTGCTTGAAGGAAGCGCCCTTAAACTATGTGTTCATTCCTGTAGACGCCGAGAGCGCATCTGCGAGCTTTCACGACCGTCGGCAACCGTTCAGGCCGCCTTGTGTCCATGCGGGTCCTGCACGATCGGCCAAATATCCCGCCTGACGCGGCGATAAGGGTTGGTTGCCGGATCGTTGGGATAGGGTTTCCCAGCCGAGCAATAGAGGATCTGCGAGGCGATCTTCGAAAAAGCGGCGTAGAAGTGGTTGGTGGATTTGATCAACAGGATCTTCCTCGACAGCGGATCGATGCCGAGGGCCGTGAAGAGAGACGGGTCATAGCTTTGAACCCGCACCGTCCCCAAAATCACGTCGATCCCGTCGAAGTGGATATGGGCAGCATCACCGAATGGCGCGATGCTGTCTCCAAACTTCATCTCGGCATTGGGCACGACCCTGACGACCTTCGCCAGGGCATCGATAGGATCGCCGGTATTGGGTGCGGATTTCGCCCCGAAGCGCAAAGGAATTTCAGCCTCCTCGCCTGCCGCCATGCAGATTTGGACGGCAATTGGATCCCACACGAGACCGGCAGCGACGCTTGTAGCGCCCTGGGCCATCAGTTCACGCAACAGCACCGTGGCATCGCCAGCCGTACCTCCACCCGGATTGTCCCAGACATCGGCAATCACCACCGGACCGGTTGAGGTATCCGCTTTCATCGCAAGTGACACTGCCTCGGCCTCACCGATTTGCGGCATCATGAAGGTGCCGCGCTTATCGAAGAGCTCAAGCCCGATCGAACGCGCCAGCGCCACGCCCTTGGCCGCATTGCCATCGGTCACCGCGATGGTCTTCGTTCCCATCTCCGGCACATCGCCCGCCATGAAGCCGTGGATGACGGAAAGCGACAACACCTCCGGGTCCTGCTTCTCTGTCGCCATCATCCGATCGACGATGCTGCGCATCGGCTCGCGGGACGTCGGAAACACATCGATCATGCGGCAATCGAACACGGACATGACCGGTTTGACGCGCCCCTCCAGCGTATCCACCGCGATCCGCCACAGATCCTCAGCGCGATCGACAAAATCCGTATGCGGAAACTCCTTGAAGACGACGAAGAAGTTCACGGCATCGACGCGCTTTCTCGTCAGGTGGCTGTGCGGATCGAGCTCGGCGCAGACCAGAATATCAGGCCCAACGATCTCGCGGACGCGCGCCAAAAGATCGCCTTCCGGGTCGAGGTATCCATCCGCAACCATCGCGCCATGGAGGCCAAGCACCACCGCATCGACCGGCATTGCCGCGCGCAACTGATCGAGAATTTCATCCCGCAGGCTTTCGAAGGCCTGACGGTTGATGAGGCCCGCCGGGTCCGCCCATGCCGCCGTTCCTTCGATCAGCGTCCAGCCTTTGGCGGCGCAGACCGCGCGACCGACAGTGATCGGAGCGGTGCAAAGCGTGGGTGTGACGGGATGCTGGCCCGGCGGTGCATAGAGCGATTCCTCGAAAGCCCGCCTGTCGATGCAGATCGGCGCGAAAGTGTTGGTCTCAGTGGCGAGAGCCGCGGTAAAAATGCGCAAGGGCTTGGGCCTTTTTTGCTGAAGGGCAGGACGTTTATTGGCCCATTGGGTTCGGCAGATAACCGGTGAAGCCGGAAATCTTCCAGCGACCTTCATGCAGGCGGCAATAATAGAGTGTCTGCCACTTCATCACATCGGTCGAGCCATCAGCCTTCTTGATGCTGCCGTCGAATTTCTTGCGCACCAACGCCGTTTCGCCAGAAATCTCGATCTCCTCCAGGGTCGTCGTGGTGAAAATCGCCGTCCGTGGGTCTTCGCCGTAACTGCCTTCTGCAAACTCGCGTGCCTGTTTCAGCCACTCGTCGCGGTAGGCGGGAAGATTGGGGAAGGCCAGCGCCCACTTGTCGGGATTCGGTTCGCGATTGCCGCTGATGCCGATGAAACCGTCTTCCACGAAGTCATCTGCCACCATCGACCAGTCTGCGGCCAGAAATGCATCGATATCGCGCGGAACCAACATCTCCCAAATGGCGTGTCGCGCCGCATCCGAGGCAGGAAACGGGTTTCTGAAGGGGTCACGCATCGAGGGCTCCATATCTAAATTATTTTCATGATGACCAAAAATCTCTGGCAAAAATCCGTTTTCTATGGTCACTTGTCAATGAATAACGAAAATAATTTGCAAGGACCATCCCATGAGCATCAAACGATATGGCGCTGAAAAATCCGGAGCAGGTGGACAGACACTTCCTTTTGCACGCGCGGTCGAGGCCGATGGCTGGCTGCACGTTTCCGGTCAGGTGGCCATGGAAAATGGCGAGATCATCTCCGGCGGCATCATCGAACAGACTCACAAGACCATCGAGAACGTGATCGCTATTCTGCACGAAGCCGGCTACGGCGTCGAGCATGTCGTGCGCTGCGGCGTGTGGCTGGATGATCCGCGCGACTTCTGGACGTTCAACCGCATCTACCAGAGCTATTTCGGCGAATATCCGCCGGCACGCGCCTGCGTTCAGGCCTCGATGATGGTGGACTGCAAGGTCGAGATCGACTGCATCGCCTATAAACCCAAGTCCTGAAAGCAGGCCGATGGATATCTTTGCGACCATTCAGGATGAAAGAGCGCAGTTTTCGCCATCCGAACAGCGCATCGCGGAGATATTGCTGAACGAGTTCGACTTCGCCGTCGGCGCTTCGATCATCGAACTGGCGGAAAAGGCGGATGTCTCTCCGCCGACGGTGACCCGCTTCTGCCGCCGGCTCGGCTGCCAGAACTTCGCTGACTTCAAGGTCCGTCTTGCCAAGACCGCTTTCGTCGGCGTCCGTTACCTCAACCCGGAAGCCAAGAGCACGTCGGCGGAGGATGTCGCCGAAGACATCATAACCAAAGCGCAGAACGCACTCTTCATGGTTCACCGCGCGCTCGATCCGCAGGCACTCGATACCGTGGCCGAGCGGATTGCTGCGGCCTCCATGGTCTATGCCTTCGGCTCCGGCGGCAATTCCTCCATGGTCGCCCTCGAACTGCAGAACCGGCTTTTTCGCCTGGGCACCCGCATCACCGCCAGCAACGACCACAATATGCAACTCATGCTGACGGCGGCAGCGCAGGAGGGCGATGTGATTATCGGCTCGTCCTTTTCGGGCCGCAATCAGGAACTGATGCGCTGCTTCAAACTCGCAAGAGAAAACGGCATTCGCACCATTGCACTCACTCAAGTGAAAAGCCCGGTGGCGAGGCTCGCAGACCATGTCATCGGCATCGACCTTCCGGAAGGCGACAACATCTATCGCCCCACCTCGACGCGCTTTGCCTATCTCGCGGTGATCGACGTGCTTGCCAGCCTGGTGGCCTACAAGAACCGCAAACACTCCACCATCACGCTGCGCCAGATCAAGCAGCAGTTGCTGGAGCATCGCGATGGCGGCGACGACCGCCAGATATTGGGAGACTGACGACATGACGATCCATAAGCGCATCGCCGTGGTGACAGGCGCTGCCGGCGATATCGGGCGCGCAATCGCTGCCCGTCTCGCAGCAAGCCATGACCTTATAGCCCTTGTCGATATTGATCAGGGTGCTCTGGAAAGCGCGGTTGCCGCGCTTGGCGGTGGAGCCGCTTACGTGACGATCGTCGCTGATGTCACCAATGCCGATAGCCTCAAGGCCATGACGGACCAATTAGAGGCGCTCGGCAAGGTCGTAACCCTCGTCAACAATGCCGGTGCGGCACGCGCCGTTTCACTGCACGACACGACGCCGGAAATCTGGCGCATGGATTCGAGCCTCAATCTGGAGGCTGCATTCCTGACCTTCCGCGCGGTCGAGCGCGACCTGACGGAAATGCAAGGATCCGTCGTCAACATCGCCTCCGTCAACGGCATGGCTGTCTTCGGCCATCCGGCCTATAGCGCCGCCAAGGCGGGGTTGATCCATCTGACCAAGTTGATTGCGGTCGAATACGGAAAATTCGGCATCAGAGCCAACGCCGTGGCACCCGGAACCGTGCGCACCCAAGCCTGGGAAGCGCGCGCCGCGGCCAATCCGAATGTCTTCGAGGAGGTGAAACGCTGGTATGCGCTGCGCCGTATCGCCACCACGCACGACGTCGCCAATGCCGTCCATTTTCTGGCAAGCGATCAGGCAGCGGCGATCACCGGCGTCTGCCTGCCCGTCGATTGCGGGCTGACGGCAGGCCAGGCCGAACTGGCCCACACCTTCTCTCAATCCGAACATTACTGAACACGCATAAAAATCAAGGGAACGACGATGAGCAAGACCGGATTCCGCCTCGAAAACGCATGGCATCCCATTGAGGGCGACCCGTCAGGCGGGTTTGTCTTTACCCTCGTCAACCTCACCGACACGCCAATCAGCGACTTCAAACTCGCCTATACGGCATTGACGCGCGTCATAGACAATCCGGCTTGCGAGAACGCGACGTTCCTGCTGCGCAACGCCAATTTCCACCAATACGCGCCGCCTGCCGGCTTCGTTCTGGAGCCCGGCGCCAGCTGGCGCTTTACCGTGCGCGGCCTCTGGCGGCCTGCCAAGCATAGAACCGACGGGGCGAAATCCGCCTATCTGACATTCTCCGATGGCACCCATCACACCATCGACGTTGCCGATCTGATGCTGGAAGGCAGGGTCAGCGATCCACAAAAGCCGCTCCTGCCGGAAGGACGCATCACTGAGCCCTTCTCGCTTTTACCCTGGCCGAAGCATGCGCACTTGCAAGCCGGTGAAACACCCGTCGTGCTCTTCCCGGCAGCGGGCAGCACGCCCGCCGACGTGAAGGCGATGGATACAGTCCTCAGCCTCCATCGCCGCCTGTTTTCTGCAGCCCACCAGCCATTTTCGCTGATCGCGGTTGAACAGGGTAAGGCTATTGGTTTTCAACACAGCAGTTCGCTTGCAGCGGAAGCATATGAGCTGACATTCGCCGAAGATGAGATCGTGCTTGCCTATGGCGGCGATGCGGGCCGCCAATATGGTCTGACAGCACTGGCGCAGCTCCATGATGGCGCGCGTAGAAATGCGGCGCTGTTCCGCTTCCCAGCTTCGGGCACCATCACGGACGAACCGCGTTACGGATGGCGCGGGTGCCACCTTGATGTATCGCGCCAGTTTGCTCCGGCACCAGACGTGCTTCGTCTCATCGATATTCTCGCCTGGTACAAGATGAACGTGTTCCATTGGCACCTGACCGATGATGAGGCGTGGCGCTTCGAAGTTCGTGCCTATCCGCAATTGACCACCGTGGGCGTTATGCGTGGCCCCGATGAGCCGATGCTTCCGCAGCTTGGCAACGCCGCAGAACCGGTTGGGGGCTTCTACACCCAGGCGGATGTCGCTGCCATCATCGCCCATGCGAGCGAGTTGAATGTCGAAGTCGTGCCGGAAGTCGATATTCCCGGCCACAGCACTGCAATCCTGGCCGCTCTTCCCGAACTGGTCGATGGTCAGGAAGCGCCGGACAGCTATCGCTCGGTTCAAGGCTTCCCGAACAACGCCCTCAATCCCGCCATCGAAGAGACCTATATGTTCCTCGGCAAGGTCTTCGATGAAATGGTCGAGCTCTTCCCGTCAAAGCTCATCCATATCGGTGGCGACGAAGTCGCCGACAACACCTGGATGGCCTCGCCGCTGGCGCGCAAGCTGATGGAGAAGGAGGGGCTGGATGGCACCTTCGGGCTCCAGAGCCACTTCATGAAGCGGATTCAGAAAATGCTGGCCGACAGAGGCCGCAGCATGGCCGGCTGGGACGAAGTCTCCCATGGCGGCGGCGTCGATCCGGACGGCACATTGCTGATGGCATGGCGCGCGCCCGAAGTCGGCGTCGAGCTGGCGAAAGAAGGTTACGACGTCGTGATGACGCCGGGACAGGCCTATTATCTCGACATGGTGCAGGACGAAGCCTGGCAGGAGCCGGGCGCCAGCTGGGCCGGCACCGTGCCGCCGCATCACACCTATCACTACGAGGCCGTGGGTGATTTTCCCGAGGACCTGAAGCCGCGTCTTCGTGGCGTGCAGGCCTGCATCTGGACCGAACACTTTCTCAACCGCGACTACTTCAACCATCTGGTCTTCCCGCGTCTTCCCGCCGTGGCAGAAGCCGCTTGGACACCGCGTGAGCGCAAGGATTGGGATCGCTTCTCGGCGCTCGTGCGCCTCAGCCCCACGCTTTGATCGGAGACAGTGCCATGGTGTTACGCATTGCAGTCGGCGGCATTCATACGGAGTGCTCCACCTATTCGCCGGTTCTCATGCAGCCGGAAGATTTTCGCGTGTTGCGTGGTGGCGATCTGACGGGCGCTGAGTATTTCAGCTTCCTGCCGACCGAGGGTGTGGAAATCTTTCCGCTCCTTCACGCTCGTGCCATTCCAGGTGGGCCGGTCTCTAGGGCGACCTATGAGGAATTCAGGCAAGAATTTTCCGAGAAGCTGCGGGCGGCCCTGCCGCTCAACGGTCTTTATCTTGCCATGCACGGCGCAATGAATGTCGAAGGCATGGATGATGCCGAAGGCGACTGGATTGCCAATGCCCGCTCGATCATCGGTCCGGATATTCCACTGGCAGTCAGTTACGATCTGCACGGCAACGTGACCCAGAAGATCGTCGATCAGATCGACATCTTCGCTGCCTATCGTACCGCGCCTCATATCGATGTGCGCGAGACGATGGTGCGGACTTGGTCCATGCTGATCAGGACGCTGAAAACGGGCGAAAAGCCAGGTGTCGCCTGGGCTCCGGTTCCGGTTCTGCTGCCGGGCGAGAAAACCTCGACGGAAGATGAGCCTGCCAAATCGCTCTACCACCGCCTGCCGGAGCATGATCGGATCGACGGCGTCTGGGATGCCAATCTGATGGTCGGCTATGTCTGGGCAGATGAGCCGAGAGCAACCGCCTGCGCCGTGGTAACGGGGTCAAATCCCGAAGCGGCGAAACGCGCTGCGGAAGAGATTGCACTGTCCTATTGGCAGGCGAGAGAAGACTTTCGCTTTGGTCCCGTCACCGGCGATCTCGAAGATATGCTTGACCTGGCCGAAAAGGCTGAGACGCAGCCGGTCATTCTTGCCGATTCCGGCGACAATCCCACTGGTGGTGGCGTGGGCGATCGTGCGGACGTGTTGAAGTCGCTGATCCTGCGTGGCTTCGAAGGTGCCGTCATTGGCGGCATTACCGACCGTCCAGCGGTGGAAGCGTGTTTTGCCGCCGGCATCGGCAAGACGCTCAGCCTCAAGATCGGCGGTTCACTCGATCCCGCCAGTCCCTTTGTCGAAGTTGGTGCCGAGATTGTCAGCCTCGATGATCCAGGCGCAGCGGATGAGCGACAGGCTGTCGTCAAGATCGGCGGCATAACGCTCATTCTGGCAGCCCGCCGTCGCCCCTACCACAATATCGCAGACTTCACCCGTCATGGCATCGACCCCGCCAAGGTGAGGCTGTTGGTGGTGAAATCCGGTTATCTCTCGCCAGAGCTTCAGCCGCTGTCCAATCCCAACCTGATGGCGCTGACGGATGGCGTTATCAATCAGGACATCGAGACATTGCCATCGAAGCGGCGGGTGCAACCGATATTTCCTTTCGTCAAAGACTTCGACTATACCCCGTCTGCGAAACCATCCGCACGATGGCGTTGAGGCTTTCGGCCAAGCCGCTGACTGCTGAATTGCTCGCGGGCGCTCGGGATACCTTCCGAGCGCCCCTTCAACTTTCCCATCCTGCGTGAGCGCAGGCTGTCTCTCCTGAAGAATATCGCGATCTTTCAGATTCGCTCATACGCTTCAGGTCCTGTTTTTACCGCATGTCGTCATCGCAAAATCACTCCACACTTTTGCTTGGACCATGCTTTAAGTGGACGATCCATGCTGTCGGCGCTGCCCTTTGTTTATCGACATGACCAGTTGCGGCTTTCTGCTGCCGGTATTTTCGTCTTCGGTTTCACCGGTGCGGCGACCGCGCCCTATATGTCGCTGATCGGCATTCGCGAGCTTGGCCTGACAGATGCCGGTTTCTCGATCCTGAGTTTCGTTGCAGCGCTGGTCAACGTTTCGGCCAGCATCAGCATGGGCATCCTCTCGGACCGGCTCGGCCACTATAAGCTTCCAATTCTCGGAGCATGTATATCCGGGGCGTTTGGCTATGGCGTGGTTTATGCCTTTCCGACCATCTGGACCTTCGCACTTGCGCTGCTCATTCCCGTTCCGGTTTATGGAGCGCTCAACTCGCTGATTTTTGCTTATGTCCGCGCAAGCTGCACCGGCATGCCGCCGCGTGATCTTATCGCCGTCAACTCCGCGGTTCGTGCCGCGATATCGCTCTCCTGGGTCCTTGTGCCCGGCATTGTCGGTTACGCGCTTGCGGGCCGAACCAGCATGCTCCCGGCTTTTCTGCTGGCGGCGATCGCATGCGCCTTCTGTTTCATTCTCTTTGCCCGCTTCATGCGTGAAGAAACCATTGCCCATGCCGAACGGCAGGAGCCAGCTTATGCGTTCCTGGCATCCCTTCGCCATCTCGGCTCACGCCAGATCTGGCCCTTCGTGCTTGCCATCGCGCTGATCTCATGCACCCTGCATGTCAACGGCATCGTGCTGCCGCTTGTGGTAACTGGAAAGGCGGGCGGGCAACCGGCCGATGTCGGCGCGATCGTCGGCATCGTTGCTCTTCTCGAGATCGTCTTCATCTTCTTCTGGGGATGGGTGGAAACCAAGACATCGGCCGCAGTCGCCATCGCTGCCAGTGCGCTTATCTATTGCGCTTACATGCTCGGTCTCGGCTTGGCGAAAGACCCGATGACAGTCTACCTGCTGACCCCTCTTTCGGGTCTCGGCGCAGCCGGCATCATTTCCCTGCCCATCACCTATCTGCAAAACCTGATCGCCAGGCGGGCCGGTCTTGGAAGCTCGCTCATCGCCGTCAACATCTTCTTGGGCGGCGGCCTGAGTTCCCTGCTCTTCTCGGTCGGGACGGCTGTCAGTGATTATTCCCACACGGCAATGCTCGGCGCATTTGCAGGTCTGTGCGGTGTGGCATTGCTCGGCTTCCTTCACAAGCGGCCGGCTGTTAAGGACGATCCCCACACCCAACAAGGAAGCGAACATCATGGCTGATCATACCGGGCGGTTGCTTGAGATTTGCGTCGACAGCGCAGAGGGTCTCGCCGCAGCGATCGAGGGCGGGGCAGACCGCATCGAGCTTTGCTCCGCACTGGGCGTCGGTGGATTGATGCCGTCCTACGGCCTGATGCAGCACGCGAAACGAACGAGCCCGATCCCCGTCTACCCGCTCATCCGCCCAAGAGCCGGAAACTTCGTCTATGACGAGGCCGATGTCGCCATCATGGAGGCGGATATTGCGCAGGCACGGGAGCTTGGGCTACCCGGCGTCGTCATCGGCGCGACGACCACAGACGGACATCTCGACCGACAGGTTCTGGAAAGGTTGATTGAAGCCGCATCCGGCCTGGATATCAGCCTCCACCGCGCTTTTGATATGGTGCGCGATCCAATCGAAGCGCTCGAGACCGCGATCGATCTCGGCATTTCCCGCATCCTGACCTCCGGCTGCGCAAAGAACGTATCGCTTGGAATGGAGATGCTGAAGCGACTGTCGCATCAGGCGGATGGCCGTATCAGCATCATGCCGGGCGGTGGCGTAACGGCCGATCTCGTGCCCGAGCTTCTGGCCGCAACTGGCATCCACGAAATCCATGCCTCGGGCAGTGCCTCTTCGAAAGAGGACCCTTCTCTTGTGGAATTCGGTTTTGCGCCCGAGCAGCGCAGACAGACCAGTCCGCAGGTTATTCGCGCGTTGAAGACGATTGTTCTTGGGGTCTGATTTGGCCAACGCGTAAGGCGGCGTCGCTACAGCATCGGCCCGAAAATCGGAATCGATTTTCGGAAAGCACGATGCGTCGATCAAGGACGCGCTAGTGATCAAGAGGAGGATGCTGCCAGATCAACTTCGCCTCTGAATGGATTGGCTCCACCGCGGTTGAGACGTTTTGCAATATAGAGCGCCTCGTCTGCACGTCTGAAAACGGGATCTGGTGAGGTCTCCTCTGCCAGAACCCTGCTCATTCCGTAGGACGCGCCAACCGCCATGATCGTGCCGTTCACTTCATAAGGCTTGGAAATCACCGCAGCCAGTTGACGGCACCGCGCCTCCGCTTCCTCTTCGGAAACCTTCGGCATCATCACCGCAAACTCGTCGCCCCCGAGACGGAAGCAAACATCGTCCGCGGCGCATCCGGCACGCAACCGCTCGGCGACCTGCTTCAGAAGATCGTCTCCATCGGCATGACCGAAGCGATCATTGATTGCCTTGAACCCATCAAGATCGATGCAGACAACCGTCAACGGCCCCTGCTCCGACAACTGCGTAAACCTGGTCGATACCAGTGTTCTGTTGGCAAGCCCCGTGAGGAAATCGTGTGTTGCCGCATGCCGCATATGCTTTTCCGCATCGACAAGCATCCTGAGCGCCTGACGCGACGTCGAGATTGCGAGGACACAGCTCGCGATGAAGATGCAGAGCGTGGCCGCGGCAAAGGGCAGTGACTGCCGCAGCAGATCATGGGCCGGCGTGTTCGCCTGCCATGACAGAACCTGTACCTGCCCATGCGGGGCAGCAGCAATGTCCACAGACGCGCGACCGGACTTGACCTGCTCAGACGGCTCGACGGCTGCATCGTCAAGCATGAAGCGTTCACCGAAAAACGCCTGAAGGCTGCCCGCGATCGGAATGGCCGAAACAAGGATTGGCGCGCGGTCGGTATTGGGGACGACTGTCCCGATATCGGCCTGGAAGAGGCTCGCCGTCAGCAGGAGAGCATCGTTTCCCACCACTTCGATTTTGCTTGATGAGATCCTGTCCGGAATGCCGCTCTTCTTCGGCTGATGCTCACGCGCTCGCACCGAGTCGATCAACGGTTGGGCTGCCGCGACAAGCGCGCTCGGTTCCTGTTTCAGGAACGAATGATTGGCGAAAGCGTCCGCCGTCTTGGCGTAGATAATCTTGTCGTTGCTGTCGATTACGGCAAGCGAGCGCACGTTCGACGTGCCGATGATAGACTGGCCGAGATTTCGCTCGGCCCAGCTCAGATCGAAGTTATTGTTGAGCTTATCGATCGCCTCGTCCCAGATCGTCCAGGATGTCAAAACGACCTCCATGTCCGAAATCCAGATCGCGACATTGCGCTTGACCAACGTCTCCTGGCGCACTTTCGCCTCTTCGTCCAAGCGGGCAGCACCAAAAAACAGTACGGCGGCCAGGCCGAGCAACAAAAGCCCGACAATGACGGCAACAGGGCCGACAAGCTTGAAGTGATTAAGGCGCGCCGTCATGGTGAGTTCCGTTGGCAATACGCAGATACTTTACATCGGCAACAAGGCAGATGCAGTTATCAGGGCAAACAATTACCTTGGCAAGGTTAATGGTTTTCTCAAGAGTGAAGACGCCGCATCGGCCACCTTATCTCAAGCGGCAAACAGCAACATCAGAGCTGTTGACCCCCAGCATGACCCAACGCGGTCAAAACTAAATCGTCACAAACGAGCGAGACCTTGAATTGATGCTTCGGCCCGAAATCCAAATCGATTTTCAGGCCGAAGCTACAGATCTATTCGCACTACTTCCGATTTTAACGGGAAGCCTTGTCTTTGCCCGGCAAGATATCCGCCATATCGGCCACGATTGCAGCCGCCTCGGTCTGGAGCACATCTTTCGCGTTCTTGCGAGCGTTCTCCAGAGCAAGGTTGGCACTGAGGCTTCGCTCATTGGCCTGCAGCCCGTCATCGAGTTCTGGAACGACGACGCCGGCTTCCTGGCGCGCCTTGAGCTTCGCAGCCACCGCGGCCATTTCCTTGCGACGCTCTGCCTCGTTGAGGGAGATCGTCTTCTTTTCGCGCTGGGCCTTCAGCTCTGCGGCATCTTCAACGAAGCGCTGATAGTCCTTGTCGTCTTTGATGCGCGCTTCATGACGGCTTTCCAATTCAGGCACAAGCGCTGTCATATCACCCTGCTTTTTGTATTTGGCGGGCTTGATCGTTGTCCACGGCAATGCATTGTCATAGCTGGATTCGCCGAGCGTTTTCGGGTCCTGAACGCTTGGCGTGTTGATGTCGGGAGTAACACCGCGCAGCTGCGTCGTGCCGCCGTCGATCCTGAAGAACTGGGCAATCGTCAACTTGAGCTGGCCGAGTTCCGGCTCCTGCTTGCCGGCCACCCTGTCCAGATCGACGACCGTCTGCACGGTGCCCTTGCCGAAGCTTGGATCACCGACGATGACGCCGCGGCCATAATCCTGAATGGCGGCCGCAAAAATCTCCGACGCCGAAGCGGAGCCGCGATTGATGAGAACGCCAAGCGGACCATCCCAAGCCGGCGTGGAGCGATCATCATTCTCGACTTCAACCTTGCCGGCCGCATTGCGCTGTTGAACCACAGGTCCCTTGCCAGTGAAGAGACCGGTGAGATCGATGGCCTCGGCCAGCGAGCCGCCACCATTGTCACGCAGATCGATGACGACACCGTCGACCTTCTCCTGCTTCAATTCGCCAAGAAGCTTTTCGACGTCGCGGCTGGCGCTTCTGTAGTTCTTGTCGCCAGCGCGACGCGCCTCAAAATCCTCGTAGAAGGTTGGCAGCGCAATGACGCCAATCTTCAATGTCTGGTCGCCAAGCTTGACAGGCACGACGGACTTCTTGGCCGCCTGCTTCTCGAGGCTGACCTTATCGCGCACTAGGTTGATCACCCGGTGACCGCTGGCATTTCCGGCATCAGCCGGCAGAATGTCCAGGCGCACCACAGATCCCGCTTCGCCGCGGATCATCTGCACAACCTCGTCGAGACGCGTCCCGACAACTTCCTTGATCGGGCCTTCTTCGCCCTGACCGACACCAATGATGCGGTCGCCGACAGCGAGTTTGTTCGAGAGCTGCGCCGGACCACCGGCCACAAGCTCGCGGATCGTCGTGTACCCGTCGCGCTCCTGCAGCACGGCACCAATGCCCACCAGGGAAAGCTTCATCGATATATCGAATTCAGCCGAAGCCTTGGCGCTGAAGTAGTCAGTATGGGGATCAACTGCCGTGGTGAAAGCCGCCATGAAGGACTGGAAAACGTCGTCGGCCTTATAGGTTTCGACACGGTCCAGAATGTTTTTGTAACGCTTGTCGAGCGTATCGCGGATCTTTGCTTCGTCCTGATCGGCAAGCTTCAGTCTGAGCCAGTCGCTCTTCACGCGCTTGCGCCAGAGTTCGTTGGCCTGCTCTTCCGTCTTGGCCCAAGGCGCATCCTCGCGCGACAGCGGATAGTCTTCCTGCAGCGTAAAATCGAAGCCGTTCTTCAACAGGCTGCGCGCATAGGTCATCCGCTCGACCACACGCTGGTTGTAGATCTTGAACATCGAGAACGGGATGTCGAGGTTCTTGTTCTGGATCGCGTCGTCGATCTTTTTGCTGTCCTTGGCAAAGCCGTCAATATCGCTCTGCGTAAACAGCATCCGGTCGGGATCGAGCGACTTGATATACTTGTTCATGACCTTGACGGAGAGCGCATCGTCCAACGGCACAGGACGGTATGCATAACGCTCCAGGAACTGTGCGCTGAGAGCGGCCGCTTCTGCCTCGGGTGCAGTGGCTTCCAGCACCGGCATCTGCGCGGGCTCGCGCGCTTGCGCGACGGTGGCAATTCCGATGACAAGGCTGAAGAAAAGGGGCTTCAAGCGCATCCCGACATGTTCCTTATTACTCAATATCTCCGTCTTATCTTATTCTTGGGCGAAATTGCGATAGTTTAAAAGCGATCAAGATATATTGATCCTTTGAATTTGAGACGGACGGCCCACGCCTCACCTCAGACCTGCTGGACTTCCTGCAGCAGTAAGCGAGGGCCAACCGGCACGCACCAGCTAAAGCGCTGTACGTCCTGTTGGACGCACAAAGCATGCTTTGCCTTTCCTGAATCGACGCATCGTACTTTCCGAAAATCGATTCCGATTTTCCCGTCGATGCTGTAGAGACACTCCTGCAAATCAGGAGTAAAACATGCAAAATATCAGAAGCTTGGTCGTGGCCATCATCGTCGGCATCGCTGTCGGAGCGGCTTTCATGATGTTGGACAAGTCGCGAGGCGCGGAATGGGCCGTCTCGCCTCAGCAGATCGAACAGGCGAAAGCAGAAGGCAAAGCCGGATACGAATCCTCTCCCGGCACCGTGACCGTTCTGCCGATCCGCAGTGAAACCGCGGATGCTCTTCCCTTCAAATGGACGATGTATGGCCTGGTGGCTGCTATCATGACCTTCGTCACCCTGCGCCGCAAACAAAAACGCTGAAAACGAAAAAGCCTGCCGCGGGAGGAGGTGCGGCAGGCTTTCGAAAAGAACCGAACAGCAACTGGGAGGAGGAGTGCTGCTGTTCTAACAAATGCCCTTTGGGAGGAGGATAAGGACATTTGCAACTCGAAGCTTTGCGGGAGGAGGTGCATCGCTTCGATGATTAGAAACTACCCCTAATTCTCGGCACAATAAATGACCTTTATCGCAGGTGAGATATGCATAGACGCATAGCTCCGCGTCTTGAAGTAGGGAGAGCCAGGAACGGTGCTGTGGAAATAGGCACGCGGGTGTGTTTTTGTCTTTGATAAGCTCATCTTCCACGGTGAACCCTGTCTAATTCAATCGCGTCATCAACTCAGCTGCCGATCGATCGCCGAAAGAACATCGCCCATGATGGAATCCTCTGCTCCCCACAACCTCCAGCTCTTCGTCGATGGTTCATATGACCCGATCAAGCGCATCGGCGGGTGGGGCGTGGTCGTGCTTCGGCACAATGTCGAGGTGGCGTCGCTGTCCGGCAGTATAGGCTGCACTGATAGCAGCGCGCCGGAACTCCTTGCCCTTCTTGAAGCCCTCCATTGGCTGGACGAGAATGCGCCTTGCGAAGCTGCGACGATCTGGTCCGATTCCACCTACGCAGTGACGGGATGCAACAGGTGGCGCCACATCTGGAGAACAAATCATTGGCGGAAGCGCGCCCCGAACGGCAAGGGTCGTCGCCGAGACGTTCCCAATGTCGATCATTGGAAGGCGCTCGACACGTGCCTGACACGCGGTGATATGATCGAGATTGCCTGGTGCAAAGGCCATGTCGGTCTGCCATGGAATGAACGAGCGGACGCCCTTGCGAGGCAGGCAATCCAGCACGCCACAGTTGCCACAGCAGTTTGCTAAGGTTGGTCTCCTACGCCGCGGAACGGGAACCTCAGACACCTACGATGCGCAAAATCCTTAAGCGCCCGCTAAAACTTACAGGGAACTGCAACTGCTAAACCGTGTTTGGGCTTCGTAACAATTGTGGAGCACAGACATGGATGCCGATATTCGCCGCCCTTCCCCGCCCTATCCTGAACAGCAGCAGGCGCCACCAGGCACCACCGGTCAGATGGAGCCAAAGCCGGATCACGGCGAAAAGTCCTATAAGGGCAGCGGCCTTCTCAGCGGCAAGGTCGCTCTGATCACCGGCGCGGATTCCGGCATCGGCAAGGCCGTTGCAATCGCTTTCGCACGTGAAGGCGCCGACCTCGTCATCTCCTATCTCGATGAGGAAGAGGACGCGCGCGATACAGTCAAATGGGTGGAGGAAGCCGGTCGCAAGGCGGTCGCCGTTCCTGGCGACATCACCTCCGAAGAGCATTGCAAAACGCTGGTGCAGCGCACTGTCGACGAATTCGGCAAGATCGATATCCTCGTCAACAACGCCGCTTTCCAGCGCACCTATGCGGACATCGGCGACATTGAGTCAGCCGAGTGGGATCAGACCTTCAAGACCAATATCTATGCGCCATTTTTCCTGTCAAAAGCTGCCGTGTCGCACATGCAATCCGGAAGCTCGATCATCAATACCGCCTCGATCCAGTCGAAACAGCCCTCGCCACACCTGCTTGCCTATGCCTCCACCAAAGGTGCAATCCTGAACTTTACGGCCGGACTCGCCGGGATGGTCGCCGAAAAAGGTATCCGGGTAAACGCGGTCGCGCCTGGCCCGATCTGGACACCGCTCATTCCGTCTACCATGGGCGTTGAGAAGACCAAAAAGTTCGGTGAGCAGACATTGATCGGTCGCGCTGGACAGCCGGCTGAGCTTGCTGGCGCCTATGTTCTGTTGGCGTCGGACCGCGGCAGCTACATGACCGCTGCCGTCATCCCCGTCACCGGTGGTGAAATCATGATCTGAGACCGACGGTCAAAAAAGGAAATGTGGGCGGGCCGTGCGGAACCGTCTTGCCCATCTGCGGTTCGGTCGGAAGAATAGGGAGGAGATTCCCATGACCGGCCCGCACCGCATATATGGCTCCAACGAGACCACCTCCATTATCCGACCCCAGCCATCCGAAAGCCTGACCATCGGCAAGCTGGCTCCTGTAGCAGATGCAGACGCGACCCACGCGGGGGGAGGATGCTTCTTACGAAGGAATTCAGGTCGTCGGGCAACGCGCGTATCGTTGCGGCAAAGGCGCAGTCCGATTTCCAAGCGGCAAATGCGCTGCCGGCCGGGGACGTCTCCACCTGCTTTCGCTCTACACAATTATCGCAGTGGAGCATGATCGCTCGGACCTGCAACGCGGCGTCATCTCGATCCCGCCGTAATCCATCATCGATCGAACCGGAACCCTCCCGCGTCTGAGAAGTTGAGACGACGAACCCTTACGGAGACAAAATCATGTCCGACAAAAATTCTATGTCACCTGCCGTTGCCTCACTGCATGACGAGCAGGCAAGACAGCGCACCGGAAAAGAAGATCTTCAGACGGGGCTCGAAGACACTTTCCCCGCCTCCGACCCTGTTTCTCAAACGAGTCCGACGACAGCAACCGCGACAACCGAACCCGCGGAGGAACAGGAAACGGAGGACACACCAAAGGTGGATGAGGCTCTTGCCGCTGTCAGAGCACGCCACGACGATCCGGAAACTGATCGCGCGATGGAAGAGATCAGAGCGCTGCGCTCTGAACTTGGGCGTATCACGGGATTTGCTCAAGAGATGATTTCCGGATCGGCGCGCGTCGCGAAGAGTGAAATTGATTCCGTTCAGAACACGGTAATCCGCCAAGTCCGAAAGCACCCTCTTCAGGCTGTAGGACTGGCGGCATTGCTCGGCTACGTCTGGGGAATGACCCGCTAGATGGCACAGGTTGTTTCGGACGCATAAGAGACGCGTTTCGCCCATTGAACCGACCCATCGCACCGGTCCGAAAATCGGTTCCGATTTTCGGACAAGCGCGATAGTCTCAAACGTCACTGCATTTGCAGATGGATGCGTGCAATATCCCTCATCCACAGTAGAATGAAAACCATGTGACAGGCGGAGCCATATGACATCCGTCTGTCATGAAAGCGTTATAGTTGCGATAGAAACCTAAACGCCGGGCAGATCCGGATGTGTGGAGTTGCACATGGACATCGCTCTCGCCGTTCTCGCCCTCGCGCTGATTTTCGTCCACCTGTTGAGCATAGCTCTCACCGCGATCCGTGTGAAACCGACGACGAAGCGCGGCTTAGAGCCACAAACTCAACCGCCCGTCTCCCTGGTCATTCCGCTTCGGGGTGTGGAGAATTTTACCGCCCTGACGATTCCTCGTGCCTTTCAGCTGGACTGGCCAAATTACGAGATCATCTTTTGTGTGGCGGATAGCGCAGATCCTGTCATCCCGCACGTCAAATCCAACATCGCCGCCTTCCCTCACATTCGGGCAACATTGCTGATGGGTGATGATCGGATCAGCGCCAATCCCAAACTGAACAATTGCGTCAAGGGCTGGCGTGCGGCGACCAGCGAATGGGTGATCCTCGCAGATTCCAACGTGCTGATGCCTGATCATTACATTGCGACGCTGATGAGCGCATGGCGTAAGGATAGCGGCCTCGTCTGCTCGCCACCGCTTGGCTCACGCCCGGCCGATCTTGGATCGGAGCTTGAATGCACCTTCCTCAACACATTTCAGTGCCGCTACCAATACGCGGCCGAAACGTTGGGCCAGGGCTTTGCGCAGGGCAAGACAATGCTATGGAACAAGCCGCTTCTTGACTCCCTCGGCGGTATAGAAGCTCTTGGAGCGGAAATTGCGGAGGATGCTGCCGCGACGAAGCTCGTTCGTGCAACTGGACGCCACGTTCACCTTGCGCCGGCCCCTTTCGAGCAGCCGCTAGGCACGCGCAGCTTTGCCGAGGTCTGGTCGCGGCAGGCCCGATGGGCCCGGTTGCGACGAGTGACCTTCCCTCAATTCTTCGCGCCTGAAATCCTTGTCGGCGGAATTCCACCTCTGTTTCTGGCCCTCGCCGCAGCCCTGCTCGCCGGCGCAGATGGCAAGACGCTGGTAGCGGTTATGGTCGCCGTCCTCGGGCTCTACTACCTTCCAGAACTGGCACTCGCAAAACTCAAAGGCTGGCATGTCTCATGGACCAGCTTTCCAGCCATGATCATGCGCGATGTGCTGCTCCCACTCATCTGGGCAAGAAGCTGGATGGGGTCCTCTGTTTCGTGGCGCGGCAACATGATGACCGTCGGAACGCAGGAAAGCACGCTCAGCGGCTAAAGCATGGTCCGAACAAAGGTGTGGAGCGACTTTGCGATAACGACATCTGGCAAAACAAACTTAAAGCGTAGGCACCAAGTCTGAAAGATTGCGACGCGCTTCCACGATGGCGGGAGAGCAAGTGCCATGGAACCAGAGAACTACGCTTTTCTGTAATCCTCTCAAACTTGGCACTGACTCCTGTTTCCTCACGCCTTCTGCTCTTCGTGTTCCGCGAGAAGCAGTGCAAGTTCGTCGCCGGCGATCAACACATCGTGCCCTCCGCGGTGAACATGCAGTTCAACACGGCTCGGTCGAAACGCGGTGTTCCGAACAAACTCGATCGCACTCCAGAGGGAGTCGAACATCTCCCTGTGAGAAACTTCGAAACGCTGCCACAAAACAACAGTTGTATGGCTCTCTCCAAACCGGCTCATTGCCTCGCTCGCATCGAAAACCAACTCAGCGCTCCTCACCATTGCATTTGAAAAGCAACGTTTAAAGACGCTGATCGTTCAACGGGAATGCCTTATTATGACGCGCATATGTCATTTGGGGCTTGGCATCGGGTTGGCGTCGATCGGTTCCTATTTCAGGCCGGTTCTGTAACACTACGCAAATACCCGAAGGTCTGATGTCAGTTACGCTTTAGGACGGAGAGGTAAAGTGAGGCTGTCTGCTCGCAGATGGTCGTCCAGTTATAGCGCGCCATGATCTTGCTGCCCATCTCGCCCACATCGACGGAGGCGTGTGAAGGCATCTTGCGGTCCGAGAGCTTTTTCTGCATTGCTTGGGAAAGTGCCGGGACATCGCCCAAGGGGAAATAGGATTCGGCATCCAGTTCGAGCGCCAGATTCGCCTCGATGTTGCTTGCCAATATGGGAAGGCCGTAAGCCAGCGCCTCGAGAAGCGCTATAGGCATCCCCTCATGACTGGAAGGCAGAACGAAAAGTCCGGCATTGGCAAACAGCCCACCAAGCCTTGCGCCCGATTGCGATCCTGTCAGCACGATGTTCGAATGTGATTTCGCCCGTGCTCTCAATTTTTCTGCGTAGTCGCTTCGGGCGTCCCCGCCGCCGACCAGAACCAGCTTGGTGTCCGGCATATCCGCATGCAGAAAGGCCTCGATCAAATCCATCTGGCGCTTCTCGACGACAAGGCGTGCCACCAGCAGCACGTAGCGGCCTTTGGTCAGCCCGAATTCATCGAGGACGGTGTCATCTGCGGCTTCGATATCGATCTGCACGCCATTGGGGATGAAATGGACGTTGCGATTGAACTTTGCCTGCATGGCATCGGCAATATGTTTGGCAACGACGATACGGCCGTGAGCGAAGCGCATGCCCGCCCATTCGCCAAGACGCAGAACCTTCTTCTCCAGCGTGTTCCACTTTTCGCGGTCGTAATCATAGCCGTGATGGGTGAAGACGACCTTCATCCCCATCAGGCGCGCCAAGGGTGCCACCAGCGAGGGACCGACCGCGTGAATGTGGACGATGTCAGGTTTTAGCCTTCGGGCTTTGAAGAGCGCGAGAAGCGTGTGGACGATGGCTTCCAGTCGCGTGTTGCTTGGCGCCCAAGTCGGATGAACGGTGACACCGCGCCAGACATAAGGCACTTCGCCGGCGACGTAATTTTGACGCGCATAGACGTGAACGTCGGCGCCTCTTTCGGCCAGCCCTGGAACAAGTTGCTCAACATGGGTTTCGATACCGCCCGGTACACCCGGTACACCGCGCAACCCAATCACACAAATGCGAACCGCATCAAGATCGGGAAAGTGGACCTCGTCGGCATTCCTGCGCGCCCGAAGTGCCGTCGTCTGTTTCGACGCCGTATAGTCCACTACTCGCTTCCTCCCGGGCATCCTACCCACTCCTACGGTACAGTCATGATACCAGCAACAGGCGGACAGCTTTCACGCTGCCTCGCCTACTCTGCACCGTAGCGCCATTTTATTGACGAAACCCTTCACATAACAGGTAAATTATAATTATCTAAAATACTAAAGACCTACCCGAGAGACGAAATCCCTAAACCTCGATAAAGGTCCAGCGTCCTTTCGAAAAAAGCGCCGCGAGAGGATTCTTGGTTAACCCAGGCGCGACCACGCTCGCCCATCTCCTTGCGCTCGCTTGCAGAGAATTGGTTCATCGCGTTGAGTGCTCCTGCGAGATCATCCGGATCGCCGGGTGCAGCGATAAGCCCTGTCTCTCCTGGTTTTATCAGTTCCGGAATACCCCCGATGTCCGTTCCGATCACCGGACGCCCCAAGGCATAGGCCTCCAGAATACTGACCGGCGCATTTTCATACCACTCGGAGGGAAGAACGAGCGCCTTGGCACCGGCCACCGCTTCATGAAGCGCTTGGCCGCTGAGATAGCCGAGGAACTCGACATCGGCATTTTCTATCTGCGCCAGCGCCCGAAGCGCTGCTTCTTCCGGTCCCGTGCCCGCAACACGCAGACGTTGCCCCGACCGTGCAGCCGCCCGGATCAAGGTATCAACGCCTTTTTCGGGCGCAAGACGCCCCGCGAACAAAAAGTAGTCGCCCTCCTCAACGGCAAAGCGTTGTTCGCTGATCGCATGGTCGACGAAATTCGGGATATAGACCAGCTTGTCGTCCGGCCATCCCCATTCGATCAGCTTTTGCCTGTAAAACCGGCTTGGAACCACGAGCTTGTCGATATGATCGCGATAAAGTCGGAGCGCTCGATGCACGGCGGTTTCCACCATGACCAGACCGCTCAAAGCAATCGATCCCTTCATGCAGCGGTGAAGCAGCACATTATAGATGCGCCCGCCCTTGCATCTTTCGCAAACGCCATCCGGCGCCAGCATCTTGTAGGAGGGACAGGCGAGCTTCAGGTCATGCACCGTCATAACGGTGGGTATTCCCTTTTTCTTCAAGAGCGGGAAGATTGCCGGAGAAATGTGGTGATAAACATTGTGGGCGTGCGCCACATCAGGCCGCACTTGGTCGATCAATGCAGCCAGGCTCTGTCGCGCCTTTCGGGAATAGATGATCTCCAGCCCGTGACCGATCTTTGTCATCAGACCGCCTTGACGACCGAACTCGATTTCAGGAACGAAATAGGGCGACCACTCCGATGGCAGATTGTCTGGATGCTGCATGGAAAAGGGCACGGCGTTCCACCCGGAGCGCGCAAACATATCCATCTGATCGAGAAAGATCGCGTCCGCGCCACCGCGGCGGTAATGGTAATTGTTGATTGCCAGAAGCGTCCCGCTCATTGCGTCACCTCAACTCTCCACATGTTGAAGAGCATCCCGAACCGGCAGAACGAGGCAACCGCTCGAAATAGCGTAGCGCACCAATGTGGAGAATGTCGAAGGTGTGCATCCATAGGGTGTCGGCGTGTCGCTGACATCGTGGGTGAAGAACACCAGCCAGCCTGGCTCCCTTACCACGTCGTCGATCTGCCGAACCAATGCGAGGGCGTCCTGTTCCGGCTGGCGGATCTCCATTCCCCAGAGGAAGCCGCGGTTGACCTTCCCACGGTTGATGCGATCCCCACCTCCGCGCGCCGTCTCATAACGGTCGGCAAAGAGTTGCCGATGCCGTAGCGACCCCTGATTATAGGGATAGGCAAAGTTTCGTTTCGTCACCGGCGGCTCAAAGCTATCGAGCAAGGCGCCGTTACGGTGGAGATTGTCACGCAAGGCCCGCCCCGACAGCGTGTGGACGATCTCATGCCCGAACGTATGGCAGCCGAGTTCATGGCCCGCTGCGGCAAGCTCGCGACAGCCCTCCTCCGAGATGATGTTGCGGTCCGGCTCCACCCGATTGAGGAGCCCTCCGGCAATGTAAAACGTGCCACGGACCCCGTTCTCCTCGAGAATCTTCGCACCGGCGCTTAGCGCCGTGCAGGGCACATCGTCGAAAGTGAAGGACACGACGGGACGACGACAGGCGACGTTGAGCGTCGACGCCGGCAGAGCGCGCACAGCCCGTTCGGCCACACGTTCTCGCAGATAGTCAAGCTTACCGCTGACTTTGGATAAGAGCCCCATGGCTTTCCTCCCTGGTCATAACCGGTTCTTTGACGAGGCTCATCCTGGACTGCAGGACCAAGCCGAAAATGGAGATGAGGAAGATGAAAAACACCGGGCTGCCGTTCTGGAAGAAAATAGCCTCGAGACAGGCAGAGTAGAGCACGCAAAGCCATGTGCGCTGGAAAAGGCGCGTCAATGCCGGATCATTTGGTGGTGCCCGGTCCAGCCGTGCGATCGCCCGCATTGGCACCAGAATGACCAGCGTCAGCGCCAGCAGCAACCCCGGTATGCCTGTCGTCAGCAGCGTATCCACATAAGCATTATGCCCGTTAAAAGCCCGGACCGCCCAAGTCTCCAGACCTGCCGGGCTTTGCATCAGGTCAGGCGTTTGCCAGAAGCCTTGAAAGCCATAGCCGAGGATTGGCGATTGGGCGATCGCATCGAAGGCGATCTTCCAGATGTCCGAGCGGTTGGTGAAGGTCGGGTCAATGCCGAAGGAGACGACCAGGCTTCGAAAATCAGACGATAGGGTGGCGCCAAGGATGAGTGTGTTGAAGGCAACGATACCGCCCACGGCGATAAACCACCGCGTCCAGCGAAATCTCTCGAACATCCATTGTAGGATAAGGATCATCGGCAACATCGCGGTCGACGATTTACCGCCCGTGTGCATGAGGAAGAAGACGGCCAGAACCGCAATGGCGATGCCGCTTTTCTTCCATCCTGCACTGCGGAAGTAGAGCCCGAAAAATGTGATCTGCAGCATCACCGCAGCCGTGAGGTTCTTGTGTGCGTAGTGGCCTCTCCAGTAACCCGCATTCATCGGCTCGACGATTTCAGCCGCCTGATGGATGGAAAGCCGCGGCAGAAAAATCACCCCGAAGTAAGCCACGCTGAGCGTGATGGCCGTGCCATAGAGCATCAGTCGAGCGAACTGCGCTTCTGAGCGGGGAAGAAGCAGGAACATGCCTGCATTGAAGAAGGTCAGAGTTGCAAGGATCGTCCGCTTGATCGCGTCGATGGGATAGTTCGAAAGCGCGGACGAGATGAAAAACCACCCTAGAAGCGCGATGATCAAAACTCTCGGCTGGGCGATCTGCGAGCGCATGGGATGGTTCACGGCCGCATAGATGGTCAGAGACGTGATCAGCAAGAACGTCATCTGATTGAGAAAATTCGATCCGGGTACGATTTCCGTTCCGGCAGATTGCAGTTTCACAAGGTCGATAAACGGGTTCGTGGTGATGAAGTAGAACAGGAAGACCGCCATGAAGGTCGCAACTCTAACCTTCATGTGCTGTCCGCTTGGCTGGGCTGGCGAGATCGTGGTTGCCTGCATCACACGAGCCGCTCGAACCGCCAGTCGTTGCGCCTGAGTTCAATCAGCGTACGACCTGCGATGACAAAAAATACACCAAGCAAGAGCCCTGCAATCAAGCCGCCGATCGCAAGCAATGATGTCGGCGGGGGGAAGTTGCGCCTTTCAGGCGGCACCGGCTCGGTGACGATCCGGAGATTGGAAACGTTGAGCTGTTCCTGCTCTCCGGTTTCACCAGCGCGCTTCAGGAACGTGTCGTAGAGCGCTGCCTTGGCCTCGGCATTTCTCTGCAAATCCTGTAGCTCGACTTGCGCCGCATCGTCATTCGACACACGGCCTTGCGCTGTGTTGATCTGACTGCGAAGACTATCGACCGCACTTTGCGCCTGGTCCATCTCGATCTTGACACTTTGCAAGACGCGGTCCGTCTCGCGGGCGATTTCGCTTCTAAGCGTCGCCAGCTGCGCCCTGGACGCAGCAAGCTTCGGATAGCGTTCTCCGTAGGTCAGTGCCAGCTCGTCATATTGCTGTTTGAGAACCGAATATTGCGAGCGCAGCGTATCGAGCAGCGGTGACGACAGCGAACTGGTCCCGGCAACACCGTTTGCTGACGTTTGGCTCAGCTTTTTGTAGCGCTCTCTGACGTCCTGGAGTCTGGAGTTGGCATCGTTCAACCGCGTGTTCAGCTGCGAAAGGCTTTGAACATTGACGGAGCCCACACTGCCGAGATCCTGGAGATTGTTTTTCTGCCGGAATTCCACAACCGCATTGGCTGCTTCTGTCGCGGCACCCCTCAACTCTTCAAGGCGGGTCGCTAGCGCTGCGCTCGCATTCTTTGCAAGATCGCTACGCCCTGCCTCAAGCTCTTGCCTGAAGGACTCGGCAAGTGTCGCCAGTATCTTGACCGACCGCTCGGGATCGCGTGTCCAGAGGGTGATGTTGACCAGATAGGTCCCGCCCTGGCGGCTAACCTTGATGCGCTTGTCGAGAATTCGCATCGCTGTCAAGGTTTGATCGCCTGGCGGCTTAGGGCTGGAGAGACCCAGCGCTTCCATCAGATTAAAGCCAGGTTCGAGCGAAGGGTTGAACTCCGGAAGCTGCTGCAACTGCTCGCGCTCGACGGTCCGTCGCAAAACGTTGCCGGAATTGAGCAGCAGAATTTTGCTCGACATGTCCAGGATTTGAGCTTCGCTTTGAAGGGCGGGGACCGTCAATTCATTTGGAAGCACTTGACCGGACGGCGGCGGCAGTAGGATATCCATCGAGGCCGTGTAGCGCGGCTTGACGAGAACGCCGAAGGCGACGCCGGCCGCAGCGCCGACAATAGCAAACAGCAAAATGACGAAGAGCCCGCGGCGCAACCAAAGAAAGATATTGCCGGGCGTGATGATGGGCCCCGAAGGTGTGACCGGTTTTGCATCGAGGGTTGGACGCGGCAAAGGCTCCGGCGTTGGGCGCTCGACGCGCTTCTGCTTTGGATACTCGTACATGCGCGACCGGACCTTTGTGTCAATCGAAACGAAACATTTTCAGCTTATAGCTCCCATAAACCACACAGACCGCTGAGAAATGGTTTACGCCCCTCCTCTTTCTCGGCATGGAATGAAACATGGCAAGAAACGCACCAGGAAATACATCCAGATTGCTTGGAATGCTCTTGTCCTATAGCGCATCCTCGGCAAGTCTTCTGATTGCCAATGCCGCGCAACTCATCACATTTGCGATACTCGCGCGAACTTTCGGTGCTGACGAATTCGGTCGCTACGTTTCCTTGATCGCCGTCACCAACATTGCCGTCCATCTTTGCGGCATGGGCGCGTCGGAATCCCTTGTTCGCCGCGTTCCGCAAGATCCATCCTGCTTTCCGCGCATCTTCGGCCACAGCATTATCCTGAGCGGCATCAGCGGAGCGGTTCTGATCTTTCTCGGAATGATCGTGCTGCCGCACTTCATGCGCTTCGCAGAAGCGCCAGCTGAGAACCTCTGGATAACCTTTCAGCTGCTTTTGACCAACATCGTCCTGGTCCGCCTGATCATGCTGGGCGAAACCATCTTTCTGGCGCACCGCCGAAACGCTGCCGCCAATGCCTCGATCATGGGATTTGCGCTGATCCGAACGTTGACTGCGGCTCTCGCCTGCATCGCCTTCGACGTCAATACGGTCGAAAGCTGGGCAACATGGCAAATGGTTTCATTCATACTGACGCTTGCGCTTTACGGGTTTCTTGCCTTTCGCATCGCGCGGCCGGACTACAGGCTGGACCGCCCCGAAATCCGCCTCGGTGTTCTCTTCGCCACCCCGTTCATCTTTCGCGCCTTCCGTCAGAACGTCGATCTCCTGATCCTTGGCTTGGTGGCGAACCCCGAAATGGTCGGCAGCTACGGAGTCGCCAGGCGCATCACCGATAGCAGCTACATGGCGGTCGATGCGCTGAACCGGCTCATCTACCCTCACCTTGCCGTGGCCAGCGTGAACGGCATCCACCACGCCTTCAAGCTGACAATGCGTATTCTCGCAATCGCGATCGGCCTTGGATTGGCGGCAGCCCTCTTCATCTTCTTCGCGGCCTCCCTCATGCCGCTGATCTTCGGAACGGAATATGTGTCCCTGCCGACATTTGTCAGGATCCTGGCGCCACTCATCCTCTTTATCGCGATCTGGTCGGTTGCGGTCGATCTGCTGGGAGCGGCGGGCGAACATGGAGCGCGCGCCTGGGTACTCAACCTGGCCAACGGCATCGGCGCGCTCGTTATCGGCGTGGCTGCATGGCTCTGGCCACCCTACGGAATTTTCATCTCAGCATATATTATCGAATTTAGCATCGTGATCGCTTCATGGCTCGTGGTTCGGACGTATGTCTCCCGCTCCATCGCAGCAAGCAAGGACGTTCAATTATGACGACAAAAAACACTTCAAAGCTTCGCCCCGCAGAACTGGCCGATGTTCCCCAGATGAGCGAACTCTTTACGTCGGTGTTCCGATCCCGTTCGAAGCCGAAGACAAAAGCGCTGGGAGCGCACCTGTCCGAGATCCTCTTTACGCATCCCAATTACACACCCGAAAATGGGAGCCTCGTGTCAGTCGATGACACTGGCGCGTTGAAAACGCTCCTGAACATCATACCGCTCACCTATCGTATCGGTGAGGAGACCGTGATTGCGAGGCTGACCTGCGGCTTCGCGACGACGCCCGATGCCAATCCGCGGGCCGCTGCAGCGGTGTTTTTAAGCACCCGACCGAAATCCGACAGCATCCTCTTTACTGACAGCGGCGCCCCCATCGGCATTGCCCATTTCAAGGCGATCGGCGGCATCGAACTCCAGGTTCAGGCTCTGCGCTGGTACAAAATGTTCAAACCAGTCCCGGCGCTTATCAATTTCCTGAGAATGAAACTGTTCGACCGCTTTCCACGCCTCATCAGCCGCGGTCAGCTTCCTGACAATCGTCTTGCTAACGTGACGACGGCGGACGGATACAGTGTGGTGGAGGCAACCCCTGCCGTCTTTGCCGAATATGCGAACCGTTATCTGGCACGGTATGTGGTCGCACCGGTTTATGACGAGCGCTACGTCACCTGGGCCGTCAACGCCTCGGAGGGAGAGGACGGGCGCGGCAAGCTGATGCTGGCGCAGGTCAAGGACAAGAACGGCACTGTCGTTGGCGTTTTCTCATGTGTAGGTGAAATGGGTGGCTCTGCGCATATCCTTGATCTTCTTTACGAAGACAAGGCTCAGGATGCCGTTGTCGATGCCACCTTTCTCGCACTCCAACGGTCCGGCTTCACCTATGCCTGCTCCCAGGCCAGACCCGAGATGATTAGGTCACTCTCCCGCTACAGCCGCATCTGGTATCGCTACTTCACCGGCATCTCCGCAACCTCCCGCTCTACCTTGTTCAAGGAGGCGATGGAAAATGGCCGGGCCTATTTCGGCGGTCTCGGTGGCGAAGGCTGGACACGTCTGACGCGCGACTTTTACTAGAGCGTCCTTTCGAGTGCACAAAGGGCGCGATAACGCCTCAAATTGGCGCATCGTGTTTTCCGAAAATCGACCCTGATTTTCAGCTCGATGCTTTAGCATACGGCGCGGTTTTGCGGCCATGACCGGCGCGGCAACAGTCGCCTGATGCGCAAGGAGCAGATTTCAGAGATCGTGCCGCCTTTATTGGGTCCGTTCCACCAGGAAGTAGGTTGTCGGACCGCCGGGCGTGTCGTTCGACAAACGCACGATGTTACCGCTCTTGACGGTTGCGACAGGTGCACGGACACGGCCGTCCAGCCCGACAGGAGAAATCTTGAAGGTCCCGGCGGTCTCAAAGCGGAGACCCACCTCCATGCGCCTGATGAGAACCGGCAGATGGCCGAAATCTTCGATGACGCGCTGATCCGCGTCGCGAAAGCGCATCCCGGAATTGCGGGCATCCGAGGCCAGGATCAAGAGCTGCCGCTTGCTGTCTTTCAGCGGCGCTCCATCCAGCGACGACAGCGATAGCAATCCCCGTCCATCCGCCTGCTTCACGCTGAAAGCACCAAGCTCGACGCCATCCCCGACCTTGTCGAAAGCGAGCGCCTGGGTCATCGGCGTTCTCAAGGCGAGGGCCTTGGCTCCGGCGTCCAGTTGCAGTTCGCCGGTCTGGCTCACGACTTTACCACTATCGAGATCGGCTGGCGCAGACGGATCGACGCGACCAGCATCTTTTAGCTTTGCCACGATCGCCATCGGGGTCTCCCCCTCACGCTGAGGAGCGACCGCAATCACACCAGGCTTGGCATCGGTCACAGATTGGAGGCCAATGGCCCCGACAAGACCGAGGCGTGTGAGAAGCTCAGGCTCCATGTCGTTGACGCCTTGCGGCAGACCCTTTTGCCCATCGACGAGGAAAGGGATATCGAGCGACGTGCTCTTGGCATCGCCACGGCGAAAGACGAGCGCAGCCAGCGTTTCACCCGCGCGTGCTACCGGGTCGAGTGCGATCGCGTAGGGCAGAATCTGCTTCTTGAACCGGAAGTCCTCGCCATAGGCCAAAACGATCGGGCCGTGCGCGTGGCGGCACAAGACGTCCCAACCCTGTAGGGCAGCAAAAGCGGGTGCCGCAAGACCTGCCTCGTAGCGATAGGGGTTCCAGAAGAGATGATCATATTCCGTGATGACGAAGGGTCGCCCAAGCCAGCGTGCAGCACCCACGGTTCTCAAGTAGCGCAGCCCGTCTTCCAGCGAACTCTTCCCCTCGATGCTGGTGCCCGGCTCATAGGAGCCGACCCAGTCATGATAGGTGTTCATCGCCACCGCATCCTGGATGCTGCGGCTAATGCCGGTCTGGATCGTCGGCCAGTTGTTGTAAGGCAAGACGATACCGCGGAAGCCAAGATCGCGAAGCGCCTTGGTCATGCGGCGGGTGGCGTTCTGCTCCACGTCGATGAAGAAGGATTGCAGGTCGCGCATCCGCTCGCTGCCCTCATTGCGGTTGGTTGGCAAAGCAACAGAACGATCCTCAAGACTGCCTTCCTTCGTCCACCAACCCCACTTCTGCTTTAACGCATCGTCACTGCCGTATTTCTTCAAAAGCCAGTCATTGAAGAGCGGTTGCAGCTGCTTTTGAAAAACGCTGCCTCGCACCCCCTCTTGCACCATGGAATCGAATTCCAGGCCGTTTTCGTTGAAGGGAACAATGGCGACGAGTGCCGGATCGCGAACGGGCGCAATGCCAGTATAGGGATTGACCTTGCCGAGGAAGGCCTGCTGAAACTTCAGCCAGTGATCAAAGCCTGCATCCGTAATCTGCGCATCAACCTTGAGGTCGCCCTTGAGATCCCATCGGTCCTCATAGCCGCCATAGGCTCCGCGCGTGGAACTCAATCCATCCATGATCCAGTAGATGCCGTTTCGCTTCAGCGCAGCCATGAAATAATGGACGCGATCCAGCACCTGCGGGTCGAAATCGAAATCCTTGGCGCGGTCCGCCATCAACGCGGCGTCGACATAATGGAAACGGGCGATGTTGTAGCCGTGCCTTTTGAGCTGCAGGGCATAGCGGTCGGCAGCATCGTGATCCGGAAACCCGCCAGACGCCGGGCTTAGCGCAAGAGACGCACACAGGAGACGCTGCGGCTTGGCGGCGTCATTGGCTATCGCGAGCTTGCCAGCGGGTGTGACGACGACCCGTGTATTCTCGTCGATCTTCATCTCTGGAAGAATTCCAGAAAAATCGAGCGGGCTTCCCGCCTGAACTTCAAGCGACTTTTCCCTGACGGGGAGCCACTCTTCGGCATAGACTGGCCGGATCAATGCGAAAGAAACGGCCAGTATCCAAAGAAGGGCTTTTTTCATCAGGGCTTCAACAACTTACTTTCAATCCAACTTCCGGGATCTTTCCGTCGCGATAGGATACCGAACGGAAGTGCTGCCGCATGAAAGCACCAGGCCACGATGGCGTAAAGGCCAAGCTCCAGACTTTTTTTCTTGATCGACATCGCCACGACCGGCAGCACCAGCAAGGCGACAAAGGCAATCAGTCCGATGGGATGAAAGAGGCTGCCGATCAGACAGAAAAGCAGAATTGCCCACCAGGCATAGACGCCAAGCCAAAGCTTGATCTCCGGATTCTCTTGAACGACCTGCTTCAACCGCCCCTGCTGCCAGCCCGCGCGTAAAAGCTCTCCTGTGCCGAGCAGATATTTCGAAGACCAGCGCCGTGTCAGCAGCACATAGGAATTGATGTTATGGCCGAAGTGATCGACATAGCGCCGGTCCAGCCGGTAAAGCGTCCAGCCGCGCAGCCGAAGACGTTGAGCCAGATCGAATTCCTCGAATGCGTGAAGATTGCGGTCGGAGAAATATCCCGCTTCTTCGATTGCGGCGCGACGATAAACGCCGCCACCGTTCAGACGATCGCGAACGCCATGCTTGACCTGCGAGGCAATTCGCTGCACCCGGCGGGTAAATTCCAGATTATCGAGATTGACCTCGTTGATATCGCCACTGACGCCGGCAATGCGGGGATGCTGGTCGAGATAGTCGAAGGCTTCGGGCAGAAACGTCGGATCAAGAAGCATATCGCCGTCAATCAAGGCGATGAATTCCCCCTTGCTGTATTGAAATCCGAGCTGGGGACCAACGCCGCAACTGGCTTTGGCGGGCGCTTGAATCTGGGCGATGATGACAGGATATCGAGAAGCAATCTCTACTGTTCGATCCTTCGAACCGCTATCGGCAACGATGATTTCGCTTTCGATATCAGGCACGGCCTTCAAAGCAGCGATCACGCTTTCGATGGCCGCGCCGATCCGGTTTTCTTCGTTCAGCGTCTTCAGAATGACCGATAGTTTCACAGCCGCATCCGTTACATGTCAGTCTACTGAGGGAAGAATACAGGTTTCGGCACGAAGCTGTATGCAGAATTTCTTATATGCTTAACGCCACAGCAGAGGTCTATGCGGTTGTTGAGAGTCTGGCAACTATCGGATTAGCGGGCGCGGTGAAATCCGCTCAGTGAAGCACCCGGTTTCCGGTTGCCTTGTCCATGTAGAGCTGCAGGAGTGTCAGTGCTTGCGTCAGAATAAGCTCAAGCGGCCTGAGGTTATCCGATGACCTCTCCCCGCTTTCACCTTCGATCATCGCAGCCATGGCGCGGAAATTTTCCGCCAGCCGCACATCGCCCTCCTCTGAAGCATGTTCGGCCGCATCGAAAAGCGCTTCGCTCACAGTATTCATCATGGCGTGCCGCTCGCCGAGATTCATCTCCGGTAAGCTTTTGGGTGCTGATTGCATCGATTTACCTCCGCGCGCGTCTTTGCTCCGCACCTGCCGTTGCAGATGCTTAAGCAATACGCATTGTTTGATCGGATTATTGAAACAGAGATAGGGTTGCGGGACCGGCGAAGCAAGTCATGACAGCGATGCCGTCCGCGCATGGCCTCAACCTTCGCACGGCCTACCATTCGATGCTCGAACCGTCATAGGCATGGAAGCTTCCGCTCTGCGCCGGCTGAAGTCTATCCAGAACGGAGAGCATCTTGGTCGCGCTCTCTTCCGGTCGAAACCGATCGCGGCCACCCGCATAGTCATCACTGAGCGAGGTTGCCACGGTGCCAGGATGCAGTGCTGCCAAGACCGACTGCGGGTGAGTGCGGCCAAGTTCGACGGAAGCGGTTCGGACGATCTGGTTCAACGCCGCCTTCGAGGCGCGGTAGGATACCCATCCGCCGAGATGATTGTCACCGATAGAACCGACCCTCGCCGACAGAAACGCCATCAGCCCGCGGTCTCGCCTCGGCAGTTTCGCCGCGACATGTTTCAACACCAGCGCGGGGCCGAGCGCATTCAGCGCAAATTGCTTCATCATCGAGTCGGCAGAAAGCTGCTTCAGCGCCTTTTCCGGGCCAACGCCGTCGATCGTCAGCGCACCGGTGGCGCAGAAGATGAGCTGAAACTCTCCGTCAAGTCTTCCGAGGACGTCGTGAACGCTCGCCTCGTCGGTAATATCCAGTCCGTCGGTGGAACGTGAAAGCCCGACGACCTCTGCGCACCGCTCGTCCGTCTGGAGCAATCTCGCAACTGCCGAGCCGATGCCACCGCTAGAGCCGATGACGAGCGCGCGATATCCGTCTGCGAGTGACGTCATCATCACGAGATACTCCTAAACAGGCTCTGCATCATCGAGCTTTTTCAGAAACTGGCGCGCGGCATTTTTATAATCCTTGCGCTGTTCGTCCCTCATCCGGCCCCAGGTCGCGTAAGGCTGGGCCAGACGGCGGTTGCCGTCGAGCTTCTTTCTGTTCCGATCAAGGAAATCCCAGTACAGTGAATTGAAGGGACAGGCTCCCTCCTCGGTCTTCTTGCGCACATCGTAGCGGCAGTTTTCGCAATAGTCCGACATGCGCGAAATATAAACACCACTTGCCGCATAGGGTTTGGATCCAAGCAATCCGCCATCGGCGAACTGGCTCATGCCGATAACATTCGGCATCTCCACCCATTCGAAGGCATCGGCGTAGACCTCAAGATACCATTCATGCACGGCATAAGGATCGAGGCCCGCGAGAAGCGCAAAATTGCCGGTGATCATCAGCCGCTGAATGTGATGGGCATAGGCGTGATCAATAGTTTCACCAATGACGGTTGAAAGGCAGTTCATCTCGGTCTTGCCGTCCCAGAAAAAGGATGGAAGCGGTCGCGACGCGTCAAAGAAGTTGCGATCCGCATAGTCCGGCATGAAGTGCCAGTAGATACCACGCATATATTCCCGCCAGCCAATGATCTGGCGAATGAAGCCCTCGACAGCGTTGATCGGCGCATCGCCTTCCAGATAGGCGCGTTCTGCCCTTCGGCAGATGTCGAGCGGATCAAGAAGGCCCAGATTGATGTAAAAGGACAGAAGCGAATGATTGAGGAACGGGTCGCTGGAGAGCATGGCATCCTGCGTCTCACCAAAGCTCGGCAGGAAGTGCTCGATGAATGCATCTGCTGCCTGCTCCGCATCCTTCTGCGTGACCGCAAATACAAAGCCCTTCGACTCCCCCATATGCTCGGCAAAACGTTCATCGATCAATTTCATCACGTCGCGCGTCGTCTTGTCGGGCGTAAACTGCGGATGAGAGGCGCGAAAGAGATCGGGCTTTGCCGGCTTGCGGTTTTCGGCATCGAAGTTCCAGCGCCCGCCTATGGGCTTGTCATCCTCCATGAGAAGTCCAGTCTTTCGCCGCATGTCGCGATAGAAGAACTCCATTCTCAGCTCGCGCCGCCCCTCAACCCACGCACCGAACTCATCCTTCGAACAAAGGAAACGGCTGTCGGCCCGTATGTCCACGGGAATGTTGAGGGACTTCTCCCAGCCAGACATCGCCTGCAAAACCCGAAATTCGCCCGGCTCGGTGACGATGACCTTCTCCGGCTTGATCTCTTTAACGGCGCGCTTCAGCTCTTCGGTGAAGCTGCCCGTGTTCGCCTTATCATCCAGCTCGGTGTAGCGAACGACGAACCCCTTGCCGCGCAAATCTTCGGCGAAGTGGCGCATGGCCGAAAGGATCAGGATGATCTTCTTGCAGTGATGGCGCACATAGGTCGTCTCTTCCTGCACCTCGCACATCAGGATCATGTCCTGATCCGGATCGGCACCCTCCAGGCTTGAGACGGAGTGGGACAATTGATCGCCAAGGATGAAGATGAGATTGCGGCAGCGCTGTTTCATCGCCGCAAAACGCCAAGGTGCCGCCTGCCGTTCCAGACGGGAACCGCCATCGACGTCTTTTTATGGGCGACGAGGATGTCGGCGATCGCTGCCAGTATTGCATCTTGTCTGCCCCAGAAGATCGCAAAGCATGTGTGGGTGTAACAAGGCGCACGCGTAAGGGCGATGCTGAGCTGATGTCGTTCAGGAAGGGTCGGGGCCGTAGCGAGACGGACGAGGACGTACGCAGCGCGAATCAGTGGGGCTTCGCGCACCGGCTATCGGCGATCATCGGCACGATAAATCTAAGACTTCGTTAATAAGGGGAACCAAAGACAGTCTCGCCACGTTGCTTTTCCACAATACGGAAAAGGAAGTTCCAAAATGTCAAGATCAGGAAAAGCAAAATCCGTAATTTTTTTAGCAGCAGCCTTCCTGTGCGCTGCAAGCGGCCCATCGTTCGCCCTGAGCGTCATTAACCCCGCCTATGTAAACGAAGCTTCTGCCGAAGAGGCCACGAACGCTTCCGTCTCGGCATTTAGCAATGGCGGCGCAACGAAGGGCAGCGGCGATCTTCTGCTTTCGGCGGACGAAGTTCAACACATTCGTTGGTGCGCAACACGCTACCCATCCTATCACGCATCGGACAATACCTTTGCTAACGCTTCTGGTGCGCGTACGGAATGCCGCTCCAAGTAAGGCGGGCTCCGTGTTGCCCGCCTTCCAATAATCGCGTTGGCAGTTTCAAATCCTGCCAAACATGTCAGAAGTGATAGTTCAAACCACCCTTGACGACGTTGTCGCTGATATCAGTCCGCGATGTGGTGCCGCCAGAGAATGTCCGAACATCGTTGGTCGCAACATAGTTGTACTCGACCTTGCCCGAAATCTGCTGATTGAACTTGTGCTCGATACCAGCACCAAGCAGATAGCCTTCCTTCATGCCATCAGGGCCGACGACATTATCGCCATCGCGAAGGCTCGTAACCGTCAGACCAGCCGTGCCGTAGATGAGAGTTTCGTCCATCTTGACGCCAGCCTTGGCCTTTGCCGCGACGCGCCAGCGCTCGCGCAGATTTCCGTTCGGAACGGAGACGCGGGTATCGCCGAGATGGGTTGCTTCGAGTTCGCCACCAACGACGGCACCGCCGAGATCATAATTGTAGCCGCCCTGAACGCCCAGCGCCAAGCCCTTGCCATCTCGGAAAGGGTTTGCGCTTGGCATCGCAGCGCCAATATGGCCACCGGCATAAGCACCCGTCCAGGAAGAGCTCGCAGGCTCGTTATAGGCCGGTGGCGCCTCGTAGGACGAGGTGAGGTCTGCAGCAACAACCGGGCTGGCAGCCACCATTGCCGCAACGGCAACAGCGTAAGATCTGAATTTATTGGACATCATCAACTCCATACCAAGTCCTTAAGTCTCCCCGCGGGAGACGTCATTCCGAAAGCCACCAAAGACAGTGCCTGTCTGATTGCTGTTATGGTCAACATAAGCGCGAAGGTATGGCGGAAAAAGAAACTTGGTTAGAATTTAGCTAAAACTTTAACGGCATGGATAACAGGAGGTTAACGAAAAGTTGCGATCGCTATTCGCGATCTGATGCTTAAGTGCCGGGTGCAGAGAGCCGGACGTCGGAAGCAAGTTGGGAACCAATAGAGCGCCCTTCTGTTTACCTGGCGAACAACGAACAAAGGAGGCTCACCATGCCAAACCGTGATCCATTGGACGAGTCCACGATCGACAGCCCGCGTGGTCCGACATCGACACCGGGCATCCCGGACCGAGTTCAGGAAAAGCCACCGGTGCCGCCGGTGAAGGATCCGGGCGATACGAAAAACCCGAACGATCCGACACTCAATCCCGCACTTCTGCCGATCGGCGATCCCGCGGGCGCAGCCTGAAAGCTGTTATAGGAATTCACCAAACCGCCGTGCGAGACAATCGCACGGCGGTTTGTTTGTCTTAGAGCTTGACCCAGTTGCCGTTGTCCTTGGACGAGCGAATGCATGCCTCGACGAAGGCAACGCCTTTCACACCATCATCCACGGTTGGGTAGATGACGGCCTTGTCGAGCTCAGAACCGTTGCGGCGCGCATCGATGGCATTGGCCGCTTCCGAATAGATCGTCGCGAAGGCTTCGAGATAACCTTCAGGGTGGCCCGAAGGGATGCGCGTCACGCGTGACGCCGCATCACCGGCACCGGCACCACCACGGGTGATCAGTTGCTTTGGCTCTCCAAGCTTGGTGAACCACAGATAGTTCGGGTCCGCCTGCGTCCATTCCAGCCCCGCCTTGGTGCCATAGACGCGCACCTTTAAGCCGTTCTCATGGCCAACGGCGACCTGGCTGCACCACAAAAGACCCTTGGCCGCCTGCTTTCCGTCTTTCGCCTTGAAGCGCAGCATGACGTGGGCGTTGTCATCCAGGCGCCGCCCTTCGACAAAGGTGTGCACGTCCGCCGCAAGCTCATCCAACTCCAAACCCGAAATGAAGCAGCCGAGATTGTAGGCATGGGTGCCGATGTCACCGGTCGAGCCGCCTGCACCCGACTGCGCGGGGTCCGTTCTCCAGACCGCCTGCTTGGCGCCGGTCTGTTCGATCGGCTCGGCCAGCCAATCCTGCGGATATTCCATCTGAACCAGACGAATATTGCCGAGCACGCCACTTTCCACCAGCTCTCGTGCATGGCGGACCATGGGGTAGCCGGTATAATTGTGGGTGAGCACGAACAGCGCATCCGCCTTGTCGGCAACCTCTTTCAGCTTCTTGGCATCTTCGAGGTTGGAAGTCAGCGGCTTGTCGCAAATGACGTGGATACCGCGCTCCAGAAAGGCCTTTGCCGCGGGATAGTGAACATGGTTCGGCGTGACGATTGCGACGGCGTCGATGCCATCTTCGCGTGCCGATTCCTTTTCCGCCATTTCCTCATAGGAGCCGTAGCAGCGGTCCTCATCGAGCCCCAGCTCCAGACCGGACGCCTTTGACTTCTCCGGCGTGGACGACAATGCGCCCGCCACCAATTCGAAGCGGTTGTCGAGACGCGCCGCCATGCGGTGAACGCCGCCGATGAACGCGCCGCTGCCACCGCCGACCATACCGAGGCGAATACGCTTGGACGCCTTGTCGGTAGTCTTTCCTTCAATTGCCATAGTTTTCAGTCCTCGCAATCGTTCTATTACAGGCCGAGCATGCGCCGGTTGGCCGCATCATCCGTACCGCTGGAGGCGAAATCGTCGAAGGCCTTTTCCGTCACGCGGATGATATGTGCCTTGACGAATTCAGCGCCTTCGCGCGCACCGTCTTCAGGATGCTTCAAGGCGCATTCCCATTCGACGACTGCCCAGCCATCGAAATCATTGGCCGCCATCTTGGAGAAGACGGCGCCAAAATCGACCTGGCCGTCGCCAAGCGAGCGGAAGCGGCCCGCGCGGTTGACCCAACCCTGATAGCCGCCATAGACGCCCTGGCGTCCCGTCGGGTTGAATTCGGCATCCTTGACGTGGAACATCTTGATGCGGTCTTTGTAGATGTCGATGTTGTCGAGATAATCCAGGCACTGCAGCACGTAGTGCGAGGGATCATAGAGCATGTTGGCGCGGCTGTGGTTCTTCACACGCTCCAGAAACATTTCGAAGGTCACGCCATCGTGCAGGTCTTCGCCTGGATGAATTTCGTAGCAGACATCGACACCCTGCTCATCGGCAAAGTTCAGGATCGGTGTCCAGCGTTTAGCAAGTTCGTCGAATGCCGTTTCCACCAGGCCTGCAGGACGTTGCGGCCACGGGTAGATGAAGGGCCAGGCGAGAGCGCCTGAAAATGTCGCGTGTGCATCGATGCCGAGATTGCGCGATGCTTTCAAGGCGAGCTTGACCTGATCGACCGCCCATTCCTGCCGTGCCTTGGGATTGCCGCGCACTTCCGGTGCTGCAAAACCGTCGAAGGCTTCGTCATAGGCGGGGTGAACCGCGACGAGCTGACCCTGAAGATGGGTCGAAAGCTCGGTCACTTCGACACCATTCTGGCGCGCAATGCCAGCAAATTCGTCGCAATAATCCTTGGATTCCGCCGCCTTCTTGAGGTCGATCAACTGGCTCGCCCATGTCGGCACCTGAACGCCGACATACCCTTTTTCAGCGGCCCATTTGGTGATCGCGTCCCAGCTGTTGAAGGGTGCGGCATCTCCCGCGAACTGACCCAGAAACAAACCGGGACCCTTGATCGTCTTCATCTCTGACTTCCTCCTGTATCGATACAGTTGAACGGACCAAGCCTCCGCCGCGCAACCGCGGACAAGCTAACCGCTCCAGAATTTCGTGCAACCCTGAATGTCGCTCGCGCCGCTAAAAATTGCACGGTGGCGACGCCGACCGCTGGAGAAGCTTCGCAGCGCGTCTCGCTCGCGATAACAACTTCGGGAGAACGTCTCAAACGAAGCCAGTGCGGGAAACCTTTTGCAGTTGCTGTGGTTATCCGTTCTCAACCTTTGATCACCAGGAGCTTCGAACCGCCATGATATTGACCAGACGTGCAGTCCTTGCAGCCGGCGCCGCCTCCGCTGCTGCCACGGTTCTTTCAACGCCGTCCATCGGCCATGCCGCGGCTCCTTTCGAGCAGCCTGCACTTCCCTTCAAGGAGGACGCGCTGGCGCCGCATATCTCGGCAAAGACGGTGGGCCTTCATTACGGCAAGCACCACAAGGCCTATTTCGACAAGCTCAACACGCTTTCGAAGGGCACGCCCTATGCGGACATGAAGCTGGAAGAGATTGTGACGGCGTCCTACGGCAAGACGGCAGACAAGAAGATCTTCAATAACGCCGCGCAAGCGTGGAACCACATTTTCTATTGGGACCAGTTTGTTCCCGGCGGTCCGAACAGGCCAGAGGGAAAAACGGCCGATGAAATCAACGCCGCATTCGGTGGCTACGATAAGTTCATCGAAAAGGCCGTCGCGGCTTCCGATGAGGTCTTCGGCACCGGCTGGGTATGGCTCACAAGAGATGACTCCAACAAGCTCGCGCTGGTCGGATATGAAGACGGCAACAATCCTGTCGCTGTTGGTCGCCCGGCATATCTCGGCATCGATACCTGGGAACACGCCTATTACGTCGATTATGAGAACCGTAAGCCTGCCCATATCAAGGCCGTGCTGGAAAACCTCGTGAACTGGCGCTTCGTCGGCGACAAGATTTCTGCGGCTTGAGGTTCGTCGGCGCAATCGACGACTGAACCATCGTGATCCACCCCATGCGCCCTGCATCTCGCGGGGCGCTTCCGTATGCCCGCTCCTCACGGCGATAGAAGGATATATCGCATTTGAGCAATTCAACGATCATAACATTCTAATGATTTCGCCTAAAATAGTATCAGATCGCGGTAAGTTGAATATTTGATCAAAAATCATATGAATCGTTTCAGTGTTCGCTTGAGTATGTAAAGACTTTCTTATAACGACGATCAGTCGGCATTCGCGGGACAAGCGAGCCGGTTACAAAAAATTGGGAGCTCACATATGAGATACAAATTTGGCATCATCGCCGCCGCTCTGCTTTCGGCGACGTGCTTCGCAAATGTGGCAAGCGCGAAAACCTTCGTCTACTGCTCCGAAGGTTCTCCTGAAGGCTTCGATCCGGGCCTCTACACTGCCGGCACCACCTTCGACGCCGCTGCACACACCGTTTACAGCCGCCTGCTGGAATTCGAAAAGGGCACCACAAAGCCAATTCCAGGTCTCGCCGAGAGCTGGGAAGTGTCCAAGGACGGCAAGGAGTACACCTTCAAGCTGCGTCCTGGCGTCAAGTTCCAGACCACAGACTTCTTCACGCCGACCCGCGACCTGAATGCCGATGACGTTGTTTTCTCCATCGAGCGCCAGATCAAGACCGACAATCCATGGCACCAGTATGTTCCGGGCACGTCCTGGGAATATGCAGCCGGCATGGGCTTCCCTGAACTGATCAAGTCGGTCGAAAAAGTCGACGACATGACGGTCAAGTTCACGCTGAACCGCCCGGAAGCGCCTTTCCTCGCAAACCTCGCAATGCCTTTCGCTTCGATCGTTTCGAAGGAATACACCGACAAGCTCGCTGCCGAAGGCAAGCAGGCCGAGCTGAACCAGAAGCCGGTCGGCACTGGTCCGTTCACATTCGTCGGCTACCAGCAGGATGCCGTCATCCGCTACAAGGCCAACAAGGATTATTGGGGCGGCGCACCGAAGATCGACGATCTGGTTTTCGCCATCACCACCGATGCTGCCGTTCGCTACCAGAAGCTCAAGGCTGGCGAATGCCACCTGATGCCTTACCCGAACGCTGCTGACGTTCAGTCCATGAAGTCGGACTCGAACCTCAAGGTCATGGAGCAGGAAGGCCTCAACGTCGCCTACCTCGCCTACAACACCACCCAGGCTCCGTTCGACAAGGTCGAAGTGCGCAAGGCGCTGAACAAGGCCATCAACAAGAAGGCCATTGTCGACGCTGTCTTCCAGGGCATGGCAACACCTGCCAAGAACCCGCTGCCGCCGACCATGTGGTCCTATAACGACAAGATCGAAGACGATACCTACGATCTTGACGCTGCCAAGAAGATGCTCGCAGATGCCGGCGTGAAGGACCTTTCCATGAAGGTCTGGGCGATGCCCGTTTCGCGTCCTTACATGCTGAACGCCCGTCGCGCGGCTGAAATCATCCAGGATGATTTCGCCAAGATCGGCGTCAAGGTTGAAATCGTCTCCTACGAGTGGGCCGAATATCTCGACCGCTCCAAGGCCAAGGACCGTGACGGCGCCGTCATGCTCGGCTGGACCGGCGACAATGGCGATCCGGACAACTTCCTTGACACGCTGCTCGGCTGCGAAGCTGTTGGCGGTAACAACCGTGCACAGTGGTGCAACAAGGAGTTCAACGATCTGGTGAAGAAGGCCAAGGTTACGACCGATCAGGCCGAGCGCACCAAGCTCTACGAAGAAGCTCAGGTTGTCTTCAAGAAGGAAGCACCTTGGGCCACGCTCGACCACTCCCTGTCCATCGTTCCGATGCGCAAGGAAGTAACGGGCTTCGTTCAGAGCCCGCTGGGTGACTTCACGTTCGAAAACGTTGACATCACCGAGTAATCGCTGCACCCAAACAAGACATGCCGCGCATCTTTTCAAAGATGCGCGGCAGTTCCTTTATGCGGCACTCATAACATACCAATAAGCAGGCGAAACTGCCTCGTGCCAGAGCATAGGTTCCTCAAGGAACAGATCGAAGGTTTCTCATGATTGGCTTTCTCGTGCGGCGTATTGCCGTGCTCATCCCGACATTCATCGGGGTTTCTATCATCGCGTTCCTGTTCATCCGGCTTCTGCCGGGCGATCCGGTCGCACTGCTGTCCGGCGAACGCGTCATGTCGCCAGAGCGTCATGCGCAGATCAGCGCAGCGCTCGGTCTCGACCGTCCGCTGGTGATCCAGTATTTTGACTATCTGAAGGGCATCCTGACTGGCGATTTCGGCACGTCCATCGTGTCCAAGTCGCCGATCATCGATCAGTTCTTCGCACTCTTCCCAGCAACGGTCGAACTCTCCTTCTGCGCCATCATCCTGGCTATCTGTATCGGCATTCCGGCAGGTGTGATTGCGGCCATCAAGCGTGGCTCGGTCTTCGATCAGGGCCTGATGGGTATCGCGCTCGTGGGCTATTCCATGCCGATCTTCTGGTGGGGCCTGCTGCTGATCATCCTGTTTTCCGGCATTCTGCAATGGACGCCGGTTTCGGGGCGCATCTCGCTGATGTTCTACTTCCCGCCGGTCACCGGCTTCATGCTGATCGACTCGCTGCTGTCCGGGCAGAAGGGGGCATTCGCCTCCGCGCTTAGCCATCTGGCGCTGCCTTCGATCGTGCTAGCCACCATTCCGCTCGCCGTCATTGCGCGCCAGACGCGCTCGGCCATGCTGGAAGTGCTGTCGGAAGACTATGTGCGCACCGCACGCGCCAAGGGCCTGTCTCACTTCCGGGTGATCGGCATCCATGCGCTGCGCAACGCCATGATCCCGGTCATCACCACCATCGGTCTCCAGGTCGGCGTCATGCTGGCAGGTGCCATCCTCACCGAAACGATCTTCTCCTGGCCGGGCATCGGCAAGTGGATGGTCGATTCCGTCTTCCGCCGCGATTACCCGGTCATTCAGGGTGGTCTGCTGTTGATTGCAGGCATCATCATGGTCGTCAACCTCATCGTTGACCTCCTCTATGGCCTGATCAACCCGCGCATCCGGCACTAAAGGGAGGACCGCTTCATGGCCGATACCGCCATTACCAAAACCGCAGCACCGGTTTCCTCTGCCGCCATGCGCAAGCAGATGCTCAAGGAATTCTGGTTCTATTTCTCGGAAAACAAGGGTGCCGTCATCGGCCTTTATGTTTTCCTCGCGCTCGTGATCATTGCCGTCTTCGCGCACTTCATCGCGCCGCACTCGCCATTTGAACAGTATCGTGACGCTGTCCTTCTGCCGCCCGCCTGGGTCGAAGGGGGACGCCTGACCTACCTGCTCGGCACCGACCCGGTCGGCCGCGATATTCTGTCCCGCCTCATCTACGGCGCGCAGTATTCGCTGTTTATCGGTGTCTTCGTCACCACGCTGTCCTTGACTACAGGCGTCGTCATCGGCGTTCTGGCCGGCTATTATCGCGGCTGGCTGGACACCGCCATCATGCGTCTGATGGACATCATCCTGGCCTTCCCCTCGCTGCTTCTGGCGCTCGTTCTCGTCGCCATTCTGGGACCGGGGCTGACCAACGGCATGATCGCGATTGCGCTAGTTCTTCAGCCGCACTTCGTGCGCCTGACCCGTGCCGCGGTGATGGCGGAAAAGAGCAAGGACTATGTGACTGCGTCGCGCCTTGCCGGTGCCGGTCCTCTGCGTCTGATGTTCCGCACCATCCTGCCGAACTGCACAGCGCCACTGATCGTCCAGGCAACGCTCTCCTTCTCCAACGCCATTCTCGACGCAGCCGCTCTCGGCTTCCTCGGCATGGGCGCGCAGCCGCCTGCACCCGAATGGGGCACCATGCTTGCCGAAGCGCGTGAATTCATTCTGCGCGCATGGTGGGTCGTCACTTTCCCAGGTCTTGCCATCCTCATCACCGTTCTTGCCATCAACCTGATGGGCGACGGTCTGCGTGATGCGCTCGACCCGAAACTGAAGAGGTCCTGATATGGCACTTCTGCAAATCGATAATCTCACCGTCGAGTTTGAAACCGCCAATGGCTGGTTCCGCGCCGTGGATGGCGTGTCGATCTCGGTCGATCCGGGTGAAGTGCTTGCCATCGTCGGCGAGTCTGGCTCCGGCAAGTCCGTCTCCATGCTGGCCGTTATGGGCCTCTTACCTTGGACGGCACGCATTACCGCCGACCGCATGCTCTTCCAGGGCAAGGATATCCAGAATCTCAGCGCATCCGAACGCCGCAAACTGATCGGCAAGGATGTCGCCATGATCTTCCAGGAACCGGTTGCAAGCCTCAATCCGTGCTTCACGGTTGGTTTCCAGATCGAGGAAGTTCTGCGAATCCATATGGGCCTCGACAAGAAGGCACGTCGCGCACGCGCGATCGAACTCTTCAAGCTCGTCGGTCTGCCGGACCCGGAAGAGCGGTTGAAGAATTATCCGCACCAGATGTCTGGCGGTCAGTGCCAGCGCGTGATGATCGCGATCGCGATTGCCTGCAATCCGAAGCTGCTGATCGCCGACGAGCCGACCACCGCGCTCGACGTGACGATCCAGAAGCAGATCCTCGATCTCATCATGCGCCTGCAGGCCGAAACCGGCATGGGCCTGATCATGATCACCCACGACATGGGCGTGGTGGCGGAAACGGCCGACCGCGTCGTGGTTCAGTATAAGGGGCGCAAGATGGAGGAGGCCGACGTGCTCACTCTGTTTGAAAACCCGAAGAGCAGCTATACCAAGGCACTTCTGGCGGCGCTGCCGGAGAACGCAACGGGCGATCGCCTGACGACCGTATCGCAGTTCTTCGATGGCACACCGACGCCAGCCGCAAGCATTGGGGGAGAAACGGCATGAGCGACAACAAGATCATGCTCGAAGTCCGCGACATGAAGCGGGATTATCATATCCCTGGCGGCTTTCTGAAGCAGAGCAAGACGGTTCATGCCGTCAAGGGCGTTTCCTTCAAGCTGGAGACCGGCAAGACGCTGGCAATCGTCGGCGAAAGCGGTTGCGGCAAGTCTACCCTTGCCCGCATGCTGACCTTCATCGACGAGCCCACATCCGGCGAACTCTTCATCGATGGCGAGAAGATGGACACACGTCCCGGCCACCTGACGGCGGACATGCGCCAGAAGGTGCAGATCGTGTTCCAGAATCCATACGGCTCACTCAACCCGCGCCAGAAGATCGGCGATGTGCTGGGTGAATCGCTGCTGATCAACACCAAAATGTCTGCCGCCGAGCGCCGCGAAAAGGCGACCGACATGCTGGTGCGCGTCGGTCTCGGCCCCGAGCACTATAACCGCTATCCGCACATGTTCTCCGGCGGACAGCGCCAGCGTATCGCCATTGCGCGTGCACTGATGCTCAATCCGAAGCTTCTCGTGCTGGACGAGCCGGTTTCCGCGCTCGATCTCTCGGTTCAGGCACAGGTGCTGAACCTGCTTGCCGACCTTCAGGACGAGTTCGGTCTGACCTATGTCTTCATCAGCCACGACCTGTCGGTGGTGAAGTATATCGCCGACGAAGTCATGGTGATGTATTTCGGTGAAGCGGTCGAATATGGCACCCGCGACGAGGTCTTCTCCGACCCCAAGCACAGCTATACCCGAACATTGTTTGCGGCGACGCCCAAGGCAGACGTGGAATCGATCCGCGCCCGCATGGCCGCCAAGGCTATGGCCAAGGCCGGCTGATCACACGACCCTTAAGCCTCGGAGAAATCCGGGGCTTTTTTCATCCTGGCTTGCGCGCACAGATCGCGTAGCGGTGCTGAACGCCACGGGCCGCAGCCTTCAGGACATTCCAGTTCTTTGCCTGGCTCTTGTGAACGTCGCGAAGATCGGTGTCGATCGTCACGTCCTCGAAGCCGGCATCGCGCAGCAATGCTGCCACCGCCTCGGCACGGGCACCTTTGGAAAAATAGACGCGGGATAGAATGCTGTTATGCGTGCCGGCCATATCCGGCGGCATGTGCACCGCTTCGGCCTTGAGAAGCCCGCGCCTTTGCAGCCAGTTCGCCAGGTCTTTCAGGACCTTCTCCATGCGGCTGACATTGACGAAATCGCCATCGACGATCAGCACCTGCCCGCCGGGTTTCAAAACCCGCATCCATTCACAGAAGGCGGCCTTTGGATCGACCAAGGTCCAGACCAGATGGCGGTTGATCACCACATCATAGCTCGCGTCCGGCTCCATGGTGTTTTCCGCATCGCCCATACGAAAGGCAATCTGTCGGTTGCGGCTCTTCGCCTTGGTCTTTGCCCGCTCCAGCATGGGCTCTGCCCAGTCGAGGCCGGTCACGCGGAAGCCGAGATCGTCCATCAGATGGGAGACGACGCCCGTGCCGCTTGCGAGATCGAGCGCCAGCCTCCCCTCACCCGCCCCCAGATGCTTCAGCACAAGGCGATGCCAGGCGGCGCGTTCATCCTCGGAAAAGATTTCATGTCCGGGTGAAAGATCGAAGGTCGCAGCGCGAGCGGACCAATAAGCCTTGATCTCGTCCTTCAGACCAAAGTTGCTTCCGTAGTCATTTGCGCTGTCCATGCTGGCCGACCTTCACCATTGCAGTTGAGAACTGCTCTAAAAGATAAAACTTGACGAACGCAATCATAAAATCTTAAAGCGCCAAAAGTTTTATTGGAGAGCTATTTCAATGCGCATTACAGGCAGATCCGCAGTTCTTGCAATGGGCCTTCTGGTTTCGACCGTATGGCCGGCTTTTGCTGAAAAAGTGACGGTCAAGGACGTCACGGGACGCGATGTCGAGGTCAATGTGCCGGTCAAGCACGTCATTCTCGGCGAAGGCCGCCAAATCTATTTTCTCGCCGCTTTGGACAAGAACAACCCCTTCGAACACGTCGTCGGTTGGCGCGACGATCTGCCGAAAGCTGATCCGGAAACCTATGAGGCCTATCTGGCGAAGTATCCGGATATCGCCAAGCTGCCAAAGTTCGGCGGCATGAAGGACGGTACCTTCGATATCGAACAGGCGGTTGCGCTGAAGCCCGATGTCATCCTGATGAACATCGATGCCAAGACAGCGACGGAGGAAGCCGGCTATATCGAGAAGCTTGGCAAGGTCGGCATTCCGCTGGTCTATGTCGACTTCCGTGAAAAGCCGATGGAGAACACCGAGCCGAGCATGCGTCTTATGGGCAAGCTGATGGGCAAGGAAGCGGTCGCGGAAGACTTCATCAAGTTCCGCTCCGACAGCATCAAGCGCGTGACCGACGTGCTCGAGAAGGAAAACCCGAAGAAGCCCGTCGTCTTCGTCGAGCGCGCCGGCGGATATTCGGACGATTGCTGCATGTCTTTCGGCAATGAGAATTTCGGCAAGATGGTCGAGATCGCCGGCGGTATCAACATGGCCAAGGGCATCATTCCGGGCACCTTCGGCACGGTCAACCCCGAGCAGATCATTGCCTCCAATCCAGACCAGATCATCATCACCGGTGGCAAGTGGGACGCTTATGTGCCCGGCGGCAATTGGGTCGGCGTCGGTTACGGTGCGGATCTGAAGGAAGCGCGCCGCAAGCTGGAAGCGCTGACGAAGCGCCCGGGCTTTACCGGCGTCAAGGCGGTCGAGAACGGCAATGTTCACGCTATTTGGCACCAGTTCTACAACAACCCCTATCAATTCGTCGCGATCCAGGAGATTGCCAAGTGGCTGCATCCCGATCTCTTCAAGGATCTCGATCCTGAGGCGACCTTCAAGGAACTGCATGAGCGTTTCCTGCCGCTCGAATACAAGCCCGGCTACTTCGTGTCTCTGAAAAACGACACGTAAAACAGAGAAGACGATGGCCGAGCCAGGTCAGAAACAAACGAAGCGAGGCGGCCACTCTCCGCCTCGCCATGCTGTTTTTAAAAGAGGGTCATCCCATGATTTTCAAAACGCTTGGCACCATTGCAACCATTCTCCTTGCGACGCTCTCCTCCCCGGCCTTGTCGGCGCAGTTCGTCGACGCGGCCGGTCGCACCGTCGAGATGGATCTGCCTGCAAAGCGGGTGATCCTTGGCGAAGCCCGGCAGGTTCACGTCGTAGCCGCCCTCAAGGGGGACAAAACGTTTGATACGATCGTCGGCTGGCGGGACGATCTCATCAAGAAGGACCCGGATAGCTATACGGCCTACGTCGAGCGCTTTCCGCAGATCAAGGATCTGCCCCGCTTTGGCTATCTGCCGCAAGGCGAGTTCAGCCTGGAAGCCGCAATCGCGCTGTCCCCGGATGTCATCACGCTGAACCTGGAGGCCCAGCAGAGCGCAAAGGAAAGCGGCTTCGAAGAGAAGGCCGCCGCTGCCGGCATCAAGGTCGTCTATCTCGATTTCCGGCTCGACCCGGACAAGAACACCGAACGTTCGATCCGCGCCCTTGGACAAATTTTCGGTGCCGAACAGCGCGCAGACGAATTCATGGCTTATCGCCGCCAGCAGATCGCGCTGGTGACCGATAAGCTGGCGACCGTGAAGGATCTGAAACGTCCTGGCGTCTTCATAGAGCGCGCGCCGGGTATCTCCGGTGAAAACACCTGCTGCCGTACCTTCGGCCCGGTCAATTTTGGCGCGATGGTTGAGGAGGCCGGTGGCCACAATATTGCTTCTGACGTGATCAAGACCACCTTCGGTGATCTCAACCCGGAGCAACTCGTCGTCTCCGATCCAGCCCACATCATCGTTACGGGCTCGAACTGGGCGGCAGAATCCGATATCAACCAGTTCGTGCCTGTTGGCCGCGGCGCCGATATGACACTGGCGCGGGAGCGTCTCGCCAAGCTGATGACCCGCACGCCGTTTCCTGAACTGACGGCAGTCAAGCAAGGCAATGTCCACGCCGTCTGGCACCAGTTCTATGGCGCCCCTTACGAGTTCTTCCCCATCCAGCAATTTGCCAAGTGGTTTCATCCCGATCTCTTTGCCGATCTCGATCCGGAGAAGAATTTCGCGGACTTCCACAAGCAATTCTTACCCGTCAGCTACAAGCCTGGCTACTTCGTTTCCCTCGAAAAAGGCGTAAACTAAAATGGCTTCCGTCACCGAAACGCCCGTGGAGACGACCGGAGGGCATCAATACCGCGCCCTTGCCGGCCGCCGCATACTGATCCTCGTCGGTCTTCTTCTAGCTTTGTGCCTCAGCATTGCGACGGACATGGCGCTGGGGCCGGCGCGTTACACGCTTTCAGACGTGGTAAGCGCCATCTTCGATCCGGCGGCGGTTGCCAACCAGCTTCGCGTGGTGATCTGGGACATTCGCATGCCGATTGCCTTGATGGCGGTCACCGTCGGCGCCTCTCTTTCTGTCGCGGGCGCGCAGATGCAGACCATCCTCTCGAACCCTCTGGCCAGCCCCTTCACGCTTGGCATCTCGGCAGCGGCAAGCTTTGGCGCTGCTTTGGCGCTTGTCGGCGGCATTGCGATCTTCCCAGGCGCGGTGGAGTATATGGTACCGATCAACGCCTTCCTGATGGCGATGCTGGCCGCCCTCTTCATTCACTTTGCGTCCACCATGCGCGGCGTCAGCGTCGAAACCATCGTGCTTCTCGGCATCGCACTGGTCTTCACCTTCAATGCGGCCCTTTCGCTTCTGGAATATCTCGCCTCCGAACAGGCTTTGGCAGCGGTCGTCTTCTGGACCATGGGCAGCCTCACCAAGGCGACATGGGCGAAGGTCTATGTCACCGCCGCCATTCTCGTGCTGACCGTGCCGCTCTTCATGAAGAACGCCTGGGCTTTGACGGCGCTCCGCCTTGGCGATGACAAGGCAGCGAGCATGGGCGTTAACGTCCGTCGCCTGCGCCTCCAGACCATGCTGACCGTCAGCCTGCTGGCCGCCATTCCTGTGTCCTTCGTCGGCACGATCGGCTTCGTTGGTCTCGTCGGCCCGCATATTGCCCGCATGGTGGTGGGTGAGGACCAGCGTTTCTTCCTGCCCGGCTCGGTCATCTGCGGCGCGCTTCTTCTCTCTGTCACCTCCGTCGTCAGCAAGATGCTGATCCCAGGCGCCGTTCTGCCAATCGGGGTGATCACGGCTCTCGTTGGTGTACCCTTCTTCTTCATCCTGATTTTTTCCAACAGGAGACGCGCATGGTAGCCTTGGCTCTACAGGATGTCGGCGCGAAATACGGACGCACCACCGTTCTTTCCAATGTCACTATGGATATGCTCCGCGCAGGGAGCGTCACGGCTGTCATCGGCCCGAACGCAGCCGGAAAATCCACGCTCTTCAAGCGCATTGCCAGCCTGATTTCCGGCCCCGGCGTGGTGACGCTATCTCAAACGGAGCAAGGGCCGAAGACCATCTGCTATATGCCGCAGGACACCGGCGCCAATGCGGTGCTCACGGTTTACGAATCCATCCTGCTTTCTGCCAAGCAGGGAAGCGGCTGGAAAGTTCGCGACGACGAACTTGCCGAGATCGACGCGATCCTGAAGGCGCTCAACATCCACAACCTGTCCTTCCGCGGACTTGGCGAACTGTCCGGTGGCCAGCGTCAGCTCGTGTCGCTTGCCCAAGCACTGGTCCGCAAGCCGGAAGTGCTGTTGATGGACGAACCGACCTCAGCGCTCGATCTTCATCGGCAAGTGGAAGTGCTGGACTTCATCTCAAGCCTCGCCCGTCGCGAGGGCATGATCGTGTTGATTGCGCTTCACGATCTGAACCATGCGCTACGCTACTGCGAAAATACCCTCTTGATTGCCGGTGGCCAGATGGTGGTGAGTGGCGCGACCGAAGATGTCATCACGCCTACCATGCTGCGCGATATTTATCGGGTGGACGCGCGCATTGAAACATGCTCGAGGGGACAGCCCTTTGTTCTGGTGGACGGCACGGCCTAACGCTATCGCCATCTGAGAAGGCTCTGGAAGGCCAATCCGATCACAGGGCGCTAAATTTTTGCGTTGCGGTGCGCGCTGCTGGCCTCCGCCCACTTTGCAAAACCACCGTTCTAAGATAGGACGATTCCATGGAACATTCTTCTTCCATATCTATTCATGGGAGCATATTTTTATGGAAACTGTCGCTTCGATAAAATATTTGAATGAGGCATCGCGCGCGGCGGGCCGTTTGGGCCAGATGGAGTCCAACTTCCATGCATGAGTGTCTTTCCACACCTCCAATCACCCCGCTGCCAGCATGCGAAGACCGCGAATGGGCGCGTCGCGCCATCGGCATTCTGCAAGGCGACGGTCGCCGCTCGGCAGATACTCATCTTGTCAAACCTGTTTTCAACGGCCTGCGCGGCATATCGATTTATCTGAAAGACGAGTCGACGCACCCGACCGGCAGCCTCAAGCATCGCCTCGCCCGCTCATTGTTCCTCTATGGCATCTGCAACGGAAAGATCCGCCAGGGAACGACGCTCGTAGAAGCCTCGTCCGGCTCCACCGCGGTCAGCGAGGCCTATTTCGCGCATCTGCTCGACCTGCCCTTTATCGCCGTCATGCCACACTCCACCAGCCGCCAGAAGGTGGAGGCCATCGAGCGTTTCGGCGGTCGCTGTCATTTCGTCGGCAGCCCTTCCGAAGTCTATACCGTTGCGGAGAAGCTGGCTGCGGAAGCGCAGGGCCATTATCTCGACCAGTTCACCTATGCCGAACGTGCAACGGATTGGCGTGGCAACAACAATATCGCGGAATCCATCTTCGACCAGATGCAGAGCGAAGAGCATCCAGAGCCTTCATGGGTGGTGATGAATGCCGGCACCGGAGGCACCTCCGCCACGATCGGACGCTACATCCGCTATCGCAATCTTCCGACCCGACTGTGTGTGGTGGACGTGGAGCACTCGGCCTTTTACCAATCCTATATGTCGGGAGACCGCAACGTCACCTGCTCGACACCGTCACGCATCGAGGGCGTGGGCCGCCCGCGCGTCGAGCCCTCCTTCATTCCCGGCGTCATCGATCACATGATCAAGATACCGGACGCGGCATCGATCGCTGCCATGCATGTCCTCTCAGAGCGCCTCTTCCGGCGCGTCGGCGGCTCCACCGGCACCAATTTCTTCGGTGTATGCTGGATTGCGGCAGCGATGATGAAGGAAGGACGGGAGGGTTCGCTCGTATCGCTGATATGCGACAGTGGTGACCGATACGCCGCAACGTACTACAATCAGGAGTGGCTCACTCAAAACAGGATCGATATAGGTCCCTACAAGGCCATGGTGGAGGCTTTCATCGACACGGGCGATTTCAGCAGCTTCGACGCCGTAAGGCTATCATAGGCGCTATTTAGAACCGTTCTTCATGGCAGCACGATGGACGCTGCCGACGCTCTCGGCAAGTCGTAATTTGTCGAGAGAAGACGGCTCCAGAGTCTTTGAGCCACGACCGGTTGTTTGGCGTTCTACTCCGACCTACCCCATCGCCTCGGCATTTTTACGAAGCGCCACATACTCCCAGATCGCAACGAGTAGCAGAATGGCTGCACTGGCAATCTGCAGACCATAAAGCGGAACATCTGGGACGAAGAGGAGTGCCACCAGCACACCGACACCGACGAAGTGCGACACCGGCCTCACGTGGGATGCCGCAACCTTAACGCCGATATTGCCGAGCAAAAACAGGATCGGCCCGCCCATGATCGCAAGCGACTCTCTGAGCGTCGCCGGATCATGGCTGTTTGAAAGACTGAAGTCCTCTCCGACAGCCGTCAGGATGATCCCCGCGACGATGGGCAGATGGCCGTAGTTGAAGAGGTTCTGTACGATTTTCTCCGGCTCGGCCGTCTCCTCGGCTTTTTCAGAGGCTTGCTCCTGCCCATGGTGAAAATATATCCACCACATGATGACGGTGCTGAGGAAGGCCGCACAGAACACCACGAAAGTCAGGCCGGAATTCATATATTCCGTCGCCGTCTTGCCTGTCGTGAGGATCGTCTCACCAAGGCAGATGATGACGAACAGCGCGCATCGCTCCGCAAGGTGCTCGCCCGAAAGAAGAATCTGCTCGTCGTCATGGGCACGTATGCCAGGAACATAGTACCGCACGAGCGGCCCGATATATTCAATGGCGATCGCGACCGTCCACAGGATCAAGCGATAGGTCAAGCTATCGGTCAGCCCGCCGGCAATCCAGAAAAAGCTGGATACCACCAGCCATACGGTGATCCTGCCGAAAGTCTTGGAGTTGCCGTGGTCGACACCGTGGAAAACATAAAGACCGAAGAGCGAGCGGGAGAGCTGCATCACCGTATAGATCGATGCAAAGATGATCCCCTGGCTCTCGAATGCCTTGGGCAAAGCGATGGCGAGCAACACCCCGGCAAACATGAGGCCGAACAGGAACATCCTGACAGGCCCCTTATCGGTGTTCAGCAGATTGGTGAGCCATGTGATGTGCACCCATAGCCACCACAGCGCAAGAATGAGGATGGCGGCCTCGTAGAGTGCAGTCGCGCCAAAATCTTCCGTCAAAGTATAGGAAAGCTGGATCAGCGCGAAAACGAAAACGAGATCGAAGAATAATTCTGGAAACGTGGCCTTTTGCGACTCGTCATCGTCAGGCCTGATCCACCCGCTTCCCCTGCTATCCGTCATATATTTCCCCAAGTGGATGCAAGGCCATTCCTTCGCATGAAGCGTGTCGCGATCTTTCAGATCCACTTGTACGCTTCAGGTCCTTGTTTTATCGCATGCCAGTATCACAAAACCGCTGCACTTATGTGTAACGTGGTTTGGCAGCGAGCACCCTATCGCGACGCCGTCGAAAGGGAAGTGTTCATCAGGGCTGCTTCCCTCATCAAAGCGTCTTTGCGCCCCGCCAACTCCACCTCGTTGGAATTGTCAGGATAAAAACGTGGCCCGATGAGGCGCACGCGCTTTCCGGACACGTCGACGATGTAAGTAGCAGCGCTCTCGGCTCGAGGGGCGATCTCGGCTTTCGGTGCGGCGTCCGTTTTAGCAGCCACGGCAGTTTTCGCTCGCTTTGCCAGTTTTGGCTTCTTCACAACAGCACTGTTCGATGAGGCTTTCTTGGTCGGCGCGATGCTGCTGACTTCGTAGGTTTGCGCCAGAACGGCGGTCGTCGTTGACAATAGGAAGAGCGCTGCGGCGCCTGCTGCGAACCGTTTCATCGGGGTCTCCAGAACTGTATAGCTTTGCAGCAACAACAGCGGACCCGGAATTTTGGTTCCACTACTCTAAGGTCACTCAAAGTCTTTTGTGCGAAACCGTACTATCCCGCTGGTAAGACTGCATGAACTTGCATAAACAACAGGATAGGCATAGGTCGTTTTCAACTGCGCATTGCGACATGCCGGGCAACTGTGCCGATTGAGATGTGGGGACGTCATTGGTCAAACTCTCTCCTTTTGTCAGGCGAACCCTGGTCATGCTGGGGCTCGGAATAGCCCTGTTGATCGGAATGGTCGGGGCATCGCTCTGGCTCGTTGAAAAGAACGATAACTATTCCCGTGAGACCGCAGATCTCCGCCGAATCCGCTCGGCAATTTTGGACGTACTCACCACCCTTCAGGACGCGGAGACCGGTCAGCGCGGTTATCTGTTGACCCGCAGGGAAGATTATCTCGCACCATATAGGGAAGCCTTGCAGACGCTGGCGGAAAAGCGTGAGCGGCTTGTGGCCAGCGTTCAGAACAAGCCGATCTATACTGGGAAGCTTCCTGTTCTTCAGACCGCCATCGATGCCAAGATCGCCGAAATCGGTCGCACGATTGATCTTGTGAATGCGGGACGGATCGATGAGGCGATCGATATCGTCCGCGCCGATACAGGCCTCATCTACATGCAGGAAATCCGCAACACGCTGGATGAGTTTCAGGATGTGACGGATGACCGGCTGCGCGTCATTGTCAACGATCAGTTGCAAGCGGCGGACAATCTTCGCTGGGTGACGATCGGCGGCGCTATCGCTATCATCGCGGTTGTGGGTGGCGCTCTTTTTCTGATCGCGAAATACGTCGGCGAACTGATGCGCTCTCGCGAGGAGGTCGATTCACTCAATCGTGGCCTCGAAGAACGCGTTAACGAGCGCACCCGTGACTTGATACGCGCCAATCAGGAAATCCAGCGTTTCGCCTATATCGTGACGCATGACCTGCGTGCGCCGCTCGTCAACATCATGGGCTTTCTGTCTGAGTTCGAAGCCTCGCTGAAACCTATCGAAAGCTATGTGCTGGCCGATGGTGCCACACTCTCGGAAAATGAGATCAGAGACGCACGGTTGGCTGTTAAGGAAGATCTGCCGGAAGCAATCGGTTTCATCCGATCGTCCACCCGCAAGATGGACCAGCTGATCAATGCCATCCTGAAGATTTCCCGCGATGGCCGCCGCAAGCTGCAGGCGGAGAAGGTCGATCTGAAAGAGCTTTTGGCGGTAGCGGCCGCAAGCGTTCAACACCAGGTTTCTGCAGTGGACGGCGAGATCGACGTCAACGTGCAGCCCTTCACCGTCATCAGCGACCGGATCTCTCTCGATCAGATCCTTGGAAATCTTTTCGACAACGCCGTCAAGTATCAGATGAAAGGTCGTCCACTGCGCATTTCAGCGCGCATCATGCCGCAGGGACGTGGTATCGTGCGGCTCGACATTACCGATAACGGACGTGGTATTGCAGAAGACGACCTGGAACGGATCTTTGAACTCTTCAGGCGCGCCGGCGATCAAGATCAGCAGGGCGAAGGTATTGGACTCGCACATGTGCGTTCGCTAATAAGAAATTTAGGCGGGGACATTACCGTCGCCTCGGAACTAGGCAAGGGAAGTACATTCCATCTGACCTTGCCAACTGATCTGCGGAAAATCACACGAGGTAACGACATATGAAAATCACCGGCCAGGAAGTCACGATCGTCATGATCGAAGACGATGAAGGGCATGCGCGCCTCATCGAGAAGAACGTGCGACGCGCGGGCGTCAACAACGAGATCGTGCCCTTCACGCTTGGCAACAAGGCGCTGGACTACATTCTCGGACCGAACCGCGACGGCCTTGTCAGCAAGGACCGCTACATTCTCGTTCTTCTCGACCTTAATCTTCCCGACATGTCCGGAATCAGGATATTGGAGCAGATCAAGAGCAACGAGCATACCAAGCGTCTGCCTGTGGTCGTGTTGACGACGACGGACGACGAGACTGAAATCCAGAAGTGCTACGATCTCGGTGCAAACGTCTATATCACCAAGCCGGTCGATTACGAAGGCTTTGCCACCGCGATCAGAAACCTCGGCCTCTTCTTCTCGGTGATACAGGTTCCATAAAGGCGTAAACGCGGTGCATATACTTTATGTCGATGATGATCCCACTGTCGCGCGGCTCGCTACACGCGTGCTGGGTCGGCACGGCGTTCAGGTCGACCATGCACCGTCCGTCGTCCTTGGGCTTGAGAAATTCAATGCCGGGACATTCGACGCCGTGGTGCTGGACCATTATTTCGTCACCGGCACCGGCCTGCAATTCCTCAATGCCATCGGCGACCGCAGCCGCGATACGCCCGTTCTTTATGTCACCGGCGCAAGTGAGGCACAGATCGCCATCGACGCATTGAAGGCGGGCGCTGCCGACTACGTCATCAAGACAGTCGCCGACGATTTCTTTCCACTGCTCCTGACCTCCATCGAACAGGTTTGTGCCAATTTCCAGCTTCGCAAGGAGAAGGAAGAGGCCGAGCGTCTTCTCGTGCGCGCCAAGGAACGTGCTGAGTTGATGGCAAAAGAGATGAACCATCGCATCGCCAACAGCCTTTCGCTGGTCTCGGCAATGATCCGCATGCAGATGATCGCAGCCTCCAGCGAGGAGGCGCGCACTGTTCTATCGGAAACGCAGAACCGAATTTCAGCCATCGCCGGCGTCCATCGCAGTCTTTATACCGCCGACAATATGGGTGTGGTGGATCTTGACGCCTATCTCTCTTCCATCATCAACGAGCTAGCGAAATCCGGCCCGGACAATGAGCGTATTCGCATCAAGACGGACATGGAGACGATCAGCGCGGCCCCCGACCAGGCGGTGGCACTCGGCGTAATCGTGACCGAACTTACGACGAACTCGTTGAAATACGCCTACCCTACCGCTGACGGGGATATCCGCATCTCGCTCAAAATTCGCGAGGGCAAGCTGCAACTGACCGTCGAAGATGACGGTGTGGGGATGGGAAGCAAGCCGAAGCCGCAAGGCACCGGGCTTGGCACAAAGCTCATCTCTGCCATGGCCCAGAGCCTGAAGGCGACGGTCGAGCAGAGCAGCGTTCAGGCGCACTCGGGAACACGCATCTGCGTGGAATGGGAAGCGCCGCCTGCCTGACACGGCAACGCTCTTTTCAATTAGTAAGTACCCGGCAAACCAGCGACGATTTGCGGCGCAGGCGCACCAGCCATCACCTGCGAAGGCGGAGCAAGCGACGTTACAACGATCGGGGTGCCGTCAGGCACACGATTATAGAGGTCAACAATATCCTGGTTCATCAGGCGGACGCAGCCCGACGACACGGATTTGCCGATCGTCCACCATTCCGGCGAGCCATGCAGTCGGTAGATCGTGTCGCGGCCGTCCTTGAAGATGTAAAGCGCACGTGCTCCCAACGGGTTCATCAGACCCGGAGCCATGCCCCCGTTTGCGGAGCTGTAAGGCGCAAGTTCCGGCTGGCGCGCGATCATCTCATCGGGCGGTGTCCAGCGCGGCCATTGGCGCTTATACTGGATGACACCCCTGCCCGCCCACTCGAAGCCGGCACGCCCCAGGCCCACACCATAACGCATCGCCTGGTTGTTTTCATAGGTGAGGTAGAGGAAGTGGTTCGCCGTGTCGACAACGATGGTTCCTGGCCGTTCGCCGGTCGGGTTCTCGACCATCTGGCGGTAGAATTGCGGATCGATTTTCTGGTACGGGATCGCCGGCAGTGGGAACTGCTCATCCGGCTTCGGTCCATAGACCTCGGCGTAATACGGATCGACTCTGGGGCGTGTTTCCACTGTCTCGCGCGGCGTAGTGGTGCATCCTGCCAGGGCCGTCAGGGCCAGTCCGCCGGTGCCGAACAGAAAGCTTCGGCGTGTCGTTTCATTGTTATTCAATCCAAATCCTCATCAACTGGAGCGCCGTGCGTCCTATTGGCCACCCAAAAGACACTCCACCTTCTTAAATCTATGCATCGTGCCTGCCGAAATCGGTTCCGATGTTCAGGCCGATGCCATCGTCATCGTGCTCCGGAAAACGGATCGGCGAGCGCTGCTTCCGGGCGGCTTATCGGATATTTCGTGCCGGAAACACGACCCGCCATGTCCTTTGCGCCGCTGTTCTTCAAAATAGCGCGGAAGCTTGGATGCATCCCGCCATCGACATAAGCATTCATGACGCTTGAAGTTCCACCGGCCATGGCAACATCGAGCTTCTGCTTCTCGACGTCGAGCCGCGAGGCCACTTGCGGGTCAAGTTGATTGACAGCGGGTGGGCAGGCTGCCAGCGGATCGGCCGGCTCGCCGCCGGCAAATTCTGCGTTGAACACATAGCGGCGACCGCAGACCGAGACCTTTGGCTGACGGCGAGTGACTTCGAAATAGTCATAGCCGTCCTTCAGCGTCCGCCAGAAGGGGAAGTTCGGATCATTCTTGTAAGCCGCCAAATTCTTCGCCGTCATGCGGAACGGGTAGGCCTGAACCTGGAAGCGATCCTGGCCGCCCTTCAAGGCACGCTCGACGATCGCATAGATCTCGCCAATCTGCGCATCCGTCATGGCGTAGCAGCCAGACGAAGAACAGGCGCCATGCACCATGAGCGCTTCACCCGTATAGCCGAGCGCCGATTCAAGCCGGTTCGGATAGCCGAGGTTGAAAGAGACATAATATTGCGAGTTCGGGTTCAGCATGCTGGAAGAGACATGATAGAAACCTTCGGGCGCCTGTCTATCCCCGCTCTTGGTTTTGGGACCAAGCTTGCCGGACCACCGGCACATCGGATAGGCCTTGAACAAGGCGTAGTTACCGGTCTTGTCAACCTTCCAGACTTCCAGCTCGCTTTCCTGCTTGAAAATCCGCACAAGCACGGGGCTTTCCGGCTTCATGCCTTTGGCAGACATGGCGGCAGCAACCTTGGAGGATAATTTAGGCGGCTCTTTCGACGCGCTGTCGAACCCCATGGACGTACAGGCAGCAAGCGACGCACACAGCCCAACGACAGCTGCGGCACGCGCCGATGCGATCATGATATCTCGAAGCTTCGTCGCTACGAAACCCGATTTTGCCGAAGTGCTCATGGAACGTCTTGCCCGTCTCTTTGTCGCGTGACTAACTAAAGAAGGTGACCACATGACGGCAATCACCCGAATGGACAAAGAGTCGTGAATTTCCGTTACGAGTCCGTTAATCATAGACACACAACGACGTGAGCGCGACGAATGGCAGTCCTTCTATCGCAAAAGTCCCTGACCGCCATCGATCCAGACCGGCGTACCGGTGATGTGACGCGACTTGTCGCTGGCCAGAAACACCACGAGATCGGCAACGTCCTCGCTCAGACCCGCCTCCCCGCCTGTGATGGGGATGTCGCCCTCCGGCCATTCGACCGGGATTTCCGTTTCATGGGAGCTACGGATATCGGTGTTGTCGTCAATCTTCGTCTCGATTGCACCTGGACAGATCGCGTTGACACGGATTTTGTACTGGCCAAGCTCAAGCGCCAGTTGCTGCGCCATCGCAAGCTGCCCGGCCTTGGTGGCTGAATAGGCCGTGGCACCCGGCGACGTGAAGGTGCGTGTGCCGTTGATGGATGAGATGATAACGATCGATCCGCCACCGGCGGCCTTCAGATGCGGCACCGTCTTATGGAGGGTCATGTAGGTGCCCCGAAGATTGACGGTCATGGTCTTATCCCACTCTTCCGGTTTCAGGTCGTCGATCGGTGCCCAGACGCCGTTGATGCCGGCATTCGCCACCACAACATCCAACTGCCCATATTTTTCAGCAAGCTGGGTGACGGCCTGATCCATTGCAGCCTCATCCGCGACGTCGGCAACCAGCGTCAGAGCCTCGCCGCCATCCTTCTCGATATCGGCAACGAGCTTTTCGAGTTCATCGGCAGTGTGCCCGAGCGCACCGATGGCATATCCATCCTTGGCAAGAGCGATGGCGGACGCACGACCAATACCGGATCCCGCACCGGTGACGAGTGCAACTTTTTCCTGCGCCATTGGCGGTCTCCTTGTTGATGGCAGTAGCGTTTGGCCAAAACGAGTGGCTGATCCACTAAACTGGATAAAATACGGGTTGTTCCCGGCGCCTGCGCGCGTCACCATGCCGGGATGAACAAGGATTTTTTCGATAGAGATGCGGTGGTCGTTGCCAGGGCAATGATCGGAATGGAATTTCGCTTTCACAGCACGGGCGGCATCATCGTTGAGACAGAGGCCTATAGACCTGACGACCCCGCCTCGCACAGCTTCAACGGGCCAACGTTGCGCAATCGCGTCATGTTTGGTGCGCCAGGACACCTCTATGTCTACCGCTCCTATGGAATTCATTGGTGCGCCAACATCGTGTGCACCTCTGGCTCGGCGGTCTTGATTCGCGCGCTTGAACCTCAAACGGGCGTGGAACTGATGAAGATGAGACGCGGAACTGATGTCTTGCGGAACCTATGCTCCGGTCCGGGCAAGCTCTGCCAAGCGCTTGCGATCGCCGGCGACGCCGATGGAATGTCTGTGTTTGAGCAACCGGTCCTGCTCCGTTCAAGTGGAACCGGTCCAGAAATCGTCGCCGGGCCGCGTATCGGCATTACTAAGGCTGTGGACCTGCCGTGGCGTTTCGGCGCCAAAGGCTCGCCTCATCTCAGCAAGCCTTTCAGTCCTCTAGCCTAAACTACCATCGGTGGTTCATCGTTCTCATCGGGGTTGGGATTGGGCGCCTCGTCCGGCAGGCGGTCAGGCTCCGGCTCCTGGATTGGAGGGACTTCAGGCTGCGGCAGGATTGGCGGCGTCGTGGGGTCTGGCTCTGTCGGGACAATACCCATCGCGTCTTATCTCCAAATGTATGCGGGCAGCCGGTCCCCAGAAATCGCCGTCCGGTCCACTGTGTTCGCCGGATCGGTCCATTCTTGCGACCACGCTGCCCGCTCTCCTGACATGACGTTGTAACGTCCCAGTCCGTGGAAGGGTTGCCGGCTATTTTTCGAACTCAAACAAATCCAAGTGAGCTGCGCGCGATCTCGCGCTGATCGCCGTAGTCACGCGTATGGGCGTCATGGCCATATTCGTGCACTGCATTGGTCAACTGCAACTCGGGAACCTGAAGCAAGGCATCGGCATAGGTGCCGGTCTCCTCGTCATTCTCAACTATCGTGTGAGCTGGCTTCAAAAAATCGAACATGGCTTCCTCCCATTCGAAGTTTCAACCTAACGCATCAGCCGACGCTACGTTCCTCCTCATAGCGGCAAACGATGTCCGTTAGGTACCAACTTTACTACACTTTAATTTGACGAATCGTTATGACGCAGACGCGCATTGTAGCGATCGCGACTTGAAGCAGGATGCTACCTATTACTTTTGCGACGCACGCTCGCGGTTCCGGCTTATCGGGATGACGAGACCGCGAGATCCAGTCACCAATTTGCGCGCCATGCGCTAGACGCCGCGGCGATTGCCCCACAGCAAAACGTGAAGCTGAGGCAACACGCGCGCCTCGAACCAGCGCTCCGATGCGACCTTTTCCACCAGCCACAACATGCGATCCATAATGCCGTCGACATCGACGCGCGCATCATCGTCATCGGGCGGTGGCGGGGTGTGATTGCCGGGCTGGAGATAGACCGGAAGGGCGGGAAAGCGCGAAGCGGCTTCGCGTGCGTAAGCAAAATCGGCGTCATCGAAAACGACGACCTTCAGCGCAAGCTGAGGTCCCTTTGCGGCGGCCTCCAGACAGTTCTCGAAGGCCTGCCAATCGGTCTCCATGCCGCTGGAGGGTGGCTTGGGGCTGAGCACGAGATAATCCAGCTCGGCGAACCAGTCCTTGCAGATGCTGCCTTGCGTCTCGAGCGCGAAGCGATATCCCTCGCGCTTACCTTTCTGGATCAGCGGTCCTAGCGGCTGGATCGCAGGATTGCCGCCGGACAACGAAACGGTGATCGGCTTGCCGCCAGACAGCCTAACAACTTCCGCCCAGATCGCCTCGACGGAGAGCGGCTTCCAGTCATTCCGATAGTCGCTATCCACCGCATGCAGTGTATCGCACCAGGAACAGCGATAATCGCAGCCGCCGGTCCGAACAAAGACGGTCGGTAAACCGATCAGCAGCCCCTCGCCCTGAATGGTCGGACCGAAGATTTCGCTGACCCGGATCGGCAGGTCGCGCGGCGCGTCAACAGCCGCACTCATCGTGCAGCCGCCGGCCGGTACTCTGCCCATGTCTTGGCGGTCTCGCTGACGCGCACTGCACTCGTCTCGGGCAGCCGCTCCTTGCACCAATCATAGAAATGCCGCGCCAGCCGTTCCGCGGTAACCATGTCATGGCCGAGAACATCGTTCAGATGCCGGTGGTCGAAGCAGTCGTCGATATAGCGCTTCAGCGGCGCCAGCTCGTGGTAATCGCGAACGAAGCCGTGCTCGTTCAACGCCTCGCCGGAAAGCTCCACCTCGACGATGTAATTGTGGCCATGCAGCCGCGCACATTGATGATCGGCGGGCAGGCCGTTGAGTTGATGCGAGGCGGAGAAATGAAATTCCTTGGTGATGCGAAACATCAACGCACCTCCCGCGCCGCATAGGCACTGGTGGCCGCCGCCCAAAAATCCGGGTCTTCGTAATCGGTGGGGTCAGCCACGCCAGCCAGATGAAAGGCCTCGCGACGCTCGACGCAGGTGCCACATCGCCCGCAATGGCGCTCGCCGCCCTTGTAGCAAGACCAGGTTTCGCCAAAGGGCGTGTCGTGCTTTGCCCCATCGGTCACGATATCCGCCTTGGAGACCATGACGTAAGGTGCGTAAAGCTCCACCTTGGCATAGCCCTCCAGCGCATGGGCCTGCATGGTGTTGAAGCTATCGATAAAGCCTGGGCGGCAATCCGGATAGATGAAGTGATCGCCGCCATGAACGGCAATCGCCACCGCATCCGCCTGCTGCGCAGCCGCCAGACCAAAGGCAATGGTGAGCATGATGGCATTGCGGTTCGGCACCACGGTGGAGCGCATGGTCTCCTCCGCATAGTGCCCATCCGGCACCTCGACATCGTCGGTCAAAGCCGACCCGGTGAGGTGAGCGCCGATGGTGCGAATGTCGATGATGTGATGCGGCACACCAAGGCGGGTGGCACAAGCACCCGCATAGTCCAGCTCTTTTCTGTGGCGCTGACCATAATCGAACGACAGCAGAGCAAGCAGTTCGTGTTCCGCTGCAATTCTATGCGCAAGCGAAACGGAGTCCAATCCGCCGGAGCAGATGACGATCGTTTTCATAATTTGAGATCCCTTGTTTTGACCGGGTGGGCTGCGACCGGATTACCGCTGGTCTAGAGCAAAGGGCGAGGCTTGTGAAGACGTAAAAAGCCGAGTGACTCGCTCCAAGGGTGGACAACAAAATAACATGATATTTTTAGTCATATTTAATTGCCGATGCGTCATTTCCGTTCTATGAGAGCCCAACTCAGCGAATAGTCGGATACCACCCATGTGGAGCAAACCTGCTTCTCAGTCTCAGATCAACGCAGCAATGGAAGCCTACTACGACGACCTTTGCCGCGCTATGCGCAAGCGAGGACACACGCCTCTCGGTTCGCAGGATATAGTTCACGATATCTATGTGCGGCTTATGGGGAAACCGCGACTGCCGGAAAACCAGTCGGCGGTAAAAGCATTCCTCATTCGCGCCTGCATCAATCTGGGCATAGACCACTTCAGAAGGGCAAACTTCGAAAAGCGGCTGTTCGCTGGTAACTCCGAAGAGGCTGCAACTGTAGCGGACGCTTGCCAGAGCGCTGAAGACACCGCGGACATAGGCCTGAGGCTCGTCATTCTGGAACAGGCAATCATGGAGTTGTCTTTGCAGCGTCGCCGGGTGTTTCTCGCAAGTGCAGTCGGAGGACTGACATCGACTGAGATCTCGAAGAAGAGCGGACTCACGAAGAATATGGTCGATCGCCATTTACGAAAGGCTTATTTGCACTGCCTCCAACGACTGGAGCCGACACTTTGACGGATCTCGCAGATCTTACGGGCAACGCCGAAGAGGGGGCAATTGATTGGCTTCTGGAATTGCGAGACCGGCCCAACGACGAAGAGTTGAAAAAGGATTTCGACGCCTGGTTAGCCAGAGACCAGAGCAATGCGAAAGCCTATGAACGTGTGCGTTGTCTCGTAGGCGATGCGAAGCGGCTCTCGGCGGCGCAAAGCGACTTTGGATTTCCTCTTCCGTCCAAGCCACCTTCGAAGACGGTTCTCCCCTCCATCATTGTCATGACTGGGATAGCTGCGGGCTCGTATCTTTACATGTCGGATGCGCTGATAACCTTACGGGCGGATCACGTCACGGACGTTGCTCAGCGAGCATCCTTCAGAGCCCCTGACGGTTCCAATCTCGTGCTGAACGCTGACTCAGCGATAGCGTTCCAGTTTTCGCAACACGAACGGCGTGTCATTTTGATGCGCGGCGAGATGCTTGTCGACGTTACGCCAGACCCGACAAGGCCCTTCGTCGTCGAGGCCGACGGTGCGACCGTGACAGCTTTGGGCACAGCCTTCGACGTCAACATGCTGGAGAGCGAAACAAGGGTTGCTGTCATCAGACACAGTGTCGCTGTGCGCCTTAACGATGAGCATCAGGTGAAAGTCGTCAAGGAGAACGAGGGCGTTAATTTTGCCTCAGCCTCCGGAATTAGCGAGACCTTTCCTGTCGACTCAAAGTCCGTCACTGAATGGGAAAGCGGCAGGTTGGTATTCGACGAGCAGCCTCTTCCGGACGTTATCGAGACCGTGGGTAGGTACTTGCCGGGAAAGATCCTGGTCGCAAACCGCGAACTGCGTAGCAAAATGGTCTCTGGGAGCCTCGATATGAGCGATCCTCACAAGGCTCTTCAGTCTTTCGCCAAAGCGTTTGATATCAAGCTGTTGAAGCTCACGCCCTACCTCACGATCCTGCGCTGATATCGCCAGCGAAAAATCTTAAAAAGATGTCCCAATTACTCATGTTCATTCGTACCGGGGATGAAAACATCCAATATCCGGAGACTCCCCATGGACCGTGGACACCTGAATATTCGACCGGCACGTCGAAGCTATATTTTACCGACGTTGCTTATCGGCTTTGCGCTTGGGGGTGGGTGCAATGCTTTTGCAGAGCAGGCAAAGCTGGATGCGTTTGACATTCCAGCAGGCTCTCTTAGCTCGGCGATCAACCGCCTAGGCTCTCAATCGGGGCTGCAGATTCTTTTCGATTCTTCGATCACGACAGGCAAAATGAGTCCGGAGATCAAAGGGCAGATGGACGTGCGTCATGCGCTTGAAGCGCTATTGTCGGGCAAGGGATTGGCCTACCGATACATCTCTGTGGATACTATCAAGATCGAGCCAGCATCGGAGCCAGTCCAGCCTCCACCGCCAGACGGAGCTACCACACTTAAGACAATCGTGATCAGAGGTCGGGAGTTCAACGAAAGTGCGCCGGGCAATGCCGCATTTGACTCAGCCGATATCGAACGTTCCCAAGCTAGTACGCTTCCGCAATTGTTGCAAAGGACACCTGGGGTGGCGACCGCAGGCGGCGTAAGATTGCAAGGACAGACAACGGTGATACGCGGGTTTGCGAGACCATCAGATACCAGGGTGTTGCTGGACGGTGCTCCGAAAAATTTCGAACTTTACGATCAGGGTTCCATTTTCATAGAGCCGGAAATCCTGAAGAGCGTCGAACTTCAGAAGGGTGCAACATCGGTTCGCTACGGAAATGGCGGCTTCGGCGGCACCATTCTGATGGAAACGAAGACAGCAAAGGACATGCTGAAGCCCGGCCAAAGCTTTGGAGGATGGACGAAAGGAAGCTACCACACCGCCAATAATCAGCGAACAGGGAGTGTCATGGTCTATGGGCAATCAGATTTCGACACGCCAGTAACCTATGACGGGCTAATGTCTGGAACCTGGCGCAAGAGCGACAACATGCGCGTGGGCGGTGGAGAGGTTTATGACGCATCAAATGACCGGCTCACAACATTCACCGCCAATGGCGGCGCTGCTTACGAAGGTCACGAAATCCGCGCTTCCCTCACCTACGGACGCTCCGATGATTGGGGGCCAGTGGCAGCCGTTCGTGGCGATCTTGCCGTGAGTCAGTCCAGTATCGATCGGTACGGAAGGCAACAGGCACGACTGCGTGCGTTGGCTGCTCGCGATCTAGATGATTTTTCGGCCACGCTCAAATACCGCTATGACGGCGAAAGCGACCTCGTGAATTTCAAAGCAATGGCAAGCTTTTCTTCCACGAGCCTCCATCGCACGCGGCCCATCATCCCGGGATTTACACCCAGCGCCTCGCTTGGCGGCCAAGAGAATGACGCCCAATACTCCGACATCAAGTTTGAGGCAGAGAACACGTCCAGGCTAGAAATACTGAATGCTCCGCACGTCTTGAACTATGGCATCCAGATCGGCATGCATGATCGTGACGCATGGATGTACGACGTCGCGAACAGCAGCAATCCAAGTTACAACTACGGCTACTATGCGTCCTGGATCGTGCCTGAAGGCACACAGACATCGATCTCAGCCTTCATTCGTGATGAAGTCGAAGTCACGGATGGCTTCTTCATCACTCCGGGACTTCGCTTCGACCACGTGAGAATGGAAGGCAAACCGAATGCCGCTCCGAGATACAACAACCCCTTGGCGGGACATGATTACTCGGCGGTTTCCTACAATGGCTTCACCCCAGCCCTGAGCGGCCGTTGGGAAGCGACGCCTTCCACAACACTTTTTCTCGACTGGGCCTACGCGATGCGAACCCCAATTATCGATGAACTCTATTCGTCGCAAAGCATCGCAACGAAAGCATCTGCAACATCAAGAGATCTTCTTCCGGAACGCAATAACTCCTTCAATGTGGGTGTGTCGCAGGAGTTTTACGATGTGTGGAGTTCAGGGGATACTCTCACCGCCTCGGTATCCGGTTTTTACAATCACGTTACCGATCCCGTCACCAGACGATTTGGTAGTGCCAATCTGGCAAATGTGACAGGTCCTGTGCCCTTCTATTGGAACACGCCATCCTATCGTATCTACGGCGTTGAAGTGAAAGCGAATTATGAATCGGACACCGTGTTCGGCAGCCTCGGTCTTTCCATCATGAATGGCTCACGCAAGGGCGCGATCAACGACATTTACGGCGGCAAAACTTATCCCGGCGATATGGCTCCGCTCACTGTGAATGCTTCGCTAGGTTATCGAATTCCAGACTCCGAACTGTCACTGCGCTGGACCGGCCAGTTTGTCGCCGAACAGAAGCACACACCTTACTACCAAGGTACCGGGTACTTTTACGCGAGGCCTGAAAGTGGAGCCTATGCCGTCCACGGACTTCTCCTGGAATGGACACCGAAGGAAGGGTTTATGGCAGGAACGGAAGTCAGAGCAGGCGTCGAAAACATCTTTGATAAGTTTTACAGCCCTTATCTCGCCGATGGCGTATCGGCGATGGCTGGCAGAAACTTCACGCTTTCGGTCAGCCGAAAGTTCTAAATGCACACCAAGGAACCAGGCGCGCATCCCCAATTGGGATGCGATCCACCATTACCGTTCATCCAGCCAGCAGGTCTGACCAATTCACGCAGGCTCGTCCCACCCGCCGATCTGCGAATAGATGGCGTTTCGTAGGCCTCGCACGTCGCGGTTCAGTGCCGCGAGCGCTTCTGGCGTCTGGGTCGACGCCGCCAGCAGCATGTCGCTCAGGCACCCCGCCTTGTGCTGCAGTGCCCTGCCCGCATCGGTCAATGCGATAACGACCTGGCGTTCATTGCTGGCGTTTCGCGTTCTTTGTAGCAGGCCCGACGCTTCCAGACGTTTGAGAAGCGGAGTGAGGGTGCTGGATTCAAGCGCCAGCGAGGCCGCGATGGCACCGACCGTCTGCTCGTCTTTGCTCCATAGAACGCTGAGCACGAGATACTGGGGATATGTCACGCCCAGCTCATCGAGAAGCGGCTTGTACGCGCGCTGGATCGCGATGCCTGCGCTGTAGATCGCATAGCACAGCTGGTCGCTGAGAGGTGGTGGATCATTCCTTTTGGTGGCCATATCGAACTCCTTTCCCTTTATATACAGGGTGTTACGACAAAAACCAATATCGCGATAAATAATATCTTGACGACCCCACAGATCCGTGCGAGTTTATCGTTATCGCAATAATAATTATTGCAAAATTTAAGGAGATTGCGATGAAGACCTTGACCTCAATCACTGCTATTGCCGCCGCCTTTGTAGCCACAGCATCTGCCCATGCCGCAGACGTCATTCCTGAGAACCAGATCGTCAGGAATGTTGTTCTGGTTCATGGCGCCTTCGCTGATGGCGCCGGCTGGAAAGGCGTCTATGAAAACCTGACAAAACGCGGCTACCGCGTCAGCATCGTCCAGAACCCATTGACCTCACTGGAAGACGACGTTGCTGCAACCAAGCGGGTGCTGGACCGGCAGGATGGTCCGACAATCCTGGTCGGGCACTCCTGGGGAGGCACGGTCATCACCGAAGCTGGCATCGATCCCAAAGTGGCGGGGCTGGTCTATGTCTCGGCCCTCTCGCCAGATGCTGGCGAAACCACGGCCCAACAGTATGAGGGCTTTGCACCGGCAACGGAATTCGTCTTGGACATCACCAAGGATGGGTACGGTTACGTCAACCGCGATAAGTTCAAGGCCGGCTTTGCTCATGATGTGAGCGATCAGGATGTCGCATTCATGCGCGACTCTCAGGTGCCGATCAACATGTCTGCATTTGCCACAAAGTTGAAGAACGCCGCGTGGCACAGCAAGCCCAGCTGGGCTGTGATCGCCACAGAAGACAAGGCTTTCGATCAGGCGATGCTGATCCATATGGCCGAGCGCATCAACGCGAAGATCACGAAGGTTTCGGCGAGCCATGCGCTGTTCATGACCCAGCCGGAGGTCGTGTCCGACACGATCGACCAGGCGGCGAAGGCGGTCTCCGCCAAGCAGAAGTAACGCAAAATGAAACTGCCACCGGGGCGCAGCCGCGACCCCGGTGGCAGTCATTTCCTCGCAATACCGTGTCAGCGACACGGGCACTTCAGTGCCGCCGATGTTATCGCAGCAGAGACTGCGCTTCTTCGATGCCGAGCGCTGCAGGCTGCGTGCAGGTGGTTGTCAGCTCGATGAAGCGGCCTTCCTCGCCGGATTTCAGGATCGAGGTCATGACGTCGATGCCGTGAAGCGAGCGCTCCAGTGAGCAACGGGCGTCCCGGCCTTCGATCAGCGCCATGACCATGTCTGCTAGGCCGGCTGTCCGATAGTTGGCGCGCGGACCGTTCGGGCTTTCCTGATTGGAAATGCCGAAGGGATGCGCCCAGTCTTCTAGCGACTTGATGTCCTTGTCGCGGCCGCTGGCCTCGACCACGCCACCAAAGAAGTTGGGGTCGGGCACGTAAATGGAGCCCTCGGTGCCGTAAAGCTCCATATTGGCGTGACGGTGCGACCAGACATCCCAGCTGGCGGACAGAGTGATGGTCGCGCCATTGACGAATTCGAGCAGCGCGTGGATGTTCGTGGGCGTCTCGACCGGAATGATCTGGCCGTTAAGCGGCTGGCTGGTCACCGTGCGGGTCGGGTTTGCCATGGAGGTCAAGGCGCCGACGCGCTTCACCGGACCGATGAGGTTGATCAGGTTGGCGATGTAGTAGGGGCCGAGATCGAGGATCGGACCGCCGCCCTTCAGGAAGAAAAAGCCGGGGTTGGGGTGCCACATCTCCATACCGGGGCTCATCACATGGCATGTGCCAGAGGTGATGCGGCCGACGCCGCCTTCGTCAATGTGCTTGCGTGCCAACTGGTGCGCGCCGCCAAGGAAGGTGTCGGGTGCGCAACCGACGGCGAGGTTCTTTTCTTTCGCAATGCGACGCAGTTCCTCGCCCTCTTCCAGGCTGAGCACAAGCGGCTTTTCCGAATAGACGTGCTTTCCGGCTTCCAAGATCGCCTTGGAGACTTCGAAATGCGCTGCCGGAATGGTGAGATTGACGACGACGTCGATCTCGTCATTCGCCAGCAGTTCCTCGATGGACTGCGCCTTGACGCCGAACTCTTCCGCACGCAGTTCTGCGGCGCTTCTGTTCAAGTCAGCGCAAGCAAGCACCTTCAGCCCTTTGAAGAGCGGAGACAGCGAGAAGTATGTGGTTGAAATATTGCCGCATCCGATGATGCCGACGCCAAGTTCCTTGGCCATGATGGGTAACTCCGAAGTGGTCTCGATGATGGTATCCGGCCAACTGATAGTGAGCTTCGTTGGCCGGACACGCGTGAAAATAGAGCGGTTGATTGCGGCGAACTGGCGCTCACCGCAATGGTGTCAGTAGGTCTTGAAGGATTCGACGGAGCGCGTGATCAGGCGATCTGCGTCGCTTGGATTGTCATGCTCGACCACGTAGTACTTCACGGCTGTGTTCTTCAGGGCCGCGACAAGACCCTTCCAGTCGACGGTGCCGTGCCCGACATCCGACCAGCCGTCTTCATTCTTGTTTTCACCAGCCGGTGCAATGTCCTTGACGTGGACCGCGGTGATGCGCTTGCCATAGCTTTCGATCCAGGCAAAAGGATCGGCATTGCCACGGATAATCCAGGCGATATCGGCTTCCCATTCGAGATCCGGGCCACCTGCAAGGATCTGCTCCTGTGGCGTGGAGCCGTCTTCCAAGGTCGCGAACTCGAAGTCGTGGTTGTGCCAGCCGAAAGAAATGCCGGCATCGCGATAGGGCTTGCCTGCTTCCTGAAGTCGCTTGCCGAGGGCAAACCAGCCCGCTGCATCGCTTGGGCGCTGATCAGGCATGAGATAGGGGCAATAGATTGCCTCGATACCAAGCGTCTTGGCAACCTTCAGCGACTGCTCGCGATCATTTTCCAGCATGTCGAGACCGAAATGGCCGGTTGGCATGGTGAGACCATTGGCATCCAGATCGGCGCGAAGGCCTTTGAGTGCCGCCTCATCCATATTGGCATAGATCCCGCCAAAACCTTCGACATGGGAATAGCCTGCTGCAGACAGCTTCTTGAGAATATCGGAAAGCGGCGGGAAATTGCGCGCGCTGTAAAGTTGAAAGCCGAGTTTGGTCATATGTCTCTCCTGACATTTGGCTCGAATGATGAAGATGAGAGGGTCAGATGCGGTCTTCCGTGCCCGCATCGAAAACGGATGCCATGGTCATGTCGAAACCGAGCTTGACCCTGGTTCCGGGCGCAAAACGCCTGTGGCCACCAACGCGCACCGATATGGTATGGCCTGCATGTTTCAGCCAGATGAGGTTATCGGCACCCATCGGTTCTTCGATGTCGACCACGGCCTCATGCACCTCGCCGCTGAGGATATCGGCGTCCACACGAATATGTTCGGGGCGAACGCCGAGAACCGCAGGTTTGCCGGCCGTCAGCGGTGCCAGGGCCTGATAACCGTCGAGGCTGAAGCTCACGCCATTGGTCACGAAGACGACCTTGCCGTCTTTTTCGGCCAATTCGCCACGCAGGAAGTTCATCGACGGAGAGCCGATGAAGCCTGCGACGAAGAGGTTCTTCGGACGGTTATAGATCGAGACCGGATCATCAAGCTGCTGGATGACACCGGCTTTCATGATGGCAATACGGTCGGCCAAGGTCAGCGCTTCGATCTGGTCGTGCGTCACATAGATCATCGTGTTCTTCAGCGCCTGGTGCAGGCGCTTGATTTCCACACGCAATTCGGAGCGAAGCTTGGCGTCGAGGTTGGACAGTGGCTCGTCGAAGAGGAACACATCCACGTCGCGCACCAGTGCACGGCCGATCGCCACACGCTGGCGCTGGCCGCCGGAAAGTTCGGCAGGCTTGCGCTTCAAAAGAGGCTCGATCTGCAAAATGCCCGCGGCTCTTTTGACCCGACGATCGATCTCGTCCTTCGGCACTTTCGCGACCTGCAAGCCGAAGGACAGGTTCTTCTCCACCGTCATCTGCGGATAGAGCGCATAGGATTGGAAGACCATGCCGATGCCACGATCCTTCGGCTCTTCCCAGGTTACGTTGCGATCCTTGATGAAGATCTGGCCTTCGGTCGGCTCCAGAAGTCCGGCGATGCAATTGAGCAGAGTGGACTTGCCGCAGCCCGACGAGCCAAGAAGAACGAGAAACTCGCCATCATAGATATCGAGATTGAGCGTGGACAGCACGTTGACCGCGCCGAACGACAGAGACAAATCCCGAATGGAAACGCTTTTATTCATGAACTTACCCTTTGACTGCGCCTGCGGCGATGCCGCGCACAAAAAGTCGGCCTGAAACGAAGTAAACGAAAAGAGGAACGGCACCCGTCAGCAGCGTTGCAGCCATGTTGACGTTGTATTCCTTCACGCCCTGGACCGAGTTGACGATGTTGTTCAGCTGAACGGTCATCGGATAGTATTCAGGCCTTGTGAACACGACGCCGAAGAGGAAGTCGTTCCAGATGCCCGTGACCTGAAGGATCATGGCGACGACGAAAATGGGCATCGACATGGGCAGCATGATGCGGAAATAGATCTGCCAGAAATTGGCGCCGTCGATGCGTGCGGCTTTGAAGAGCTCTTCCGGCAGCCCCGCGAAATAGTTGCGGAACAGCAGGGTCAGGATGGGCATGCCGAAAATGGTATGAACCATGATGAGGCCCGTCAGCGTGCCATAAATGCCCATTTCACGCAGCACGATGACGATCGGATAGATCATGACCTGATAGGGAATGAAGGCTCCAATGATCAGGACCGAGAAGAAGAACTCAGAACCCTTGAACTTCCAGTTCGCTAGCGCATAGCCACTGATCGAGGCGATCAGGATCGAGACAATGGTGGACGGGATCATAATGCGCACGGAATTCCAGAAGCCGCGGGAAAGCCCGTCGCAATTGAGCCCGGTGCAGGCATTCGCCCAGGCCTTGACCCAAGGCTCGAAGGTGATTTCCACCGGTGGCGCGAAGATGTTGCCGAGACGGATCTCCGGCATGCCCTTCAGCGACGTCACAACCATCACGTAGAGCGGCAGGAGATAATAGAGCGCTGCGACGATCAGCGTGCCGTAGAGGATGATGTTGCGGCGCGACAGTCTCTTGCGGGGTTTACGGCCGCGCGGTCCGCTTAACTGATCCGAGACGGCATCTGCACCGGCAGCGACGGTGTTGAGAGTGCTGATGTTAGCCACGCTTGCGCCCTCCGAATTCGAGATAGGCCCATGGAACGATGATGATGGCAACGGTGAGCAGCATCATGGTGGAGGCGGCAAAGCCCTGCCCCAGGTTCTGGGCCTGGAACATGTAGTCATAGACGTATTTCGCCGGCACTTCTGAGGCTATACCCGGACCGCCGCTCGTCTGCGCCACGACGAGGTCGTAGACCTTGACGATGCCGCTGGCGATAATGACAAGCGTTGTGATGAAGACGGGACGCATCATCGGAATGACGATGAGCAGGTAGGTCTTCCACATGGGAATGCCGTCCACACGCGCCGCCTTCCAGATATCCTCGTCGATGCCGCGAAGCCCCGCGAGCATGAGGCACATGACGAGGCCCGTGCCCTGCCAGAGCGCTGCGATCAGGATGCCGTAGATGACGATCTGCGAATTATACAGCGGATCGAAGGTGAAGCTTTCCCAGCCGAGCGACCGCACGACCGACTGAATGCCGAATTCCGGGTTGAGCAGCCACTGCCAGACGAGGCCCGTCACGATGAAGGAGAGGGCAAAGGGATAAAGGAAGATCGTTCTGAACGTATTTTCGAACCGGATCTTCTGGTCCATGAGTGCGGCCAGCAGAAAGCCGATCACCAGGCTGAAGATCAGGGACAGGATGCCGTAAATGGCAAGGTTCTGGATCGATATTATCCAGCGTGGCGCGGCCCAAAGACGCTCATACTGATCAAAGCCGACAAACGTCGTCCTTGGCAGGAGCTTGGAGTTGGTAAAGGAATAAACGACGGTCCAGATCGTGCCGCCCAGGAAAATGACCATGGAGGTCAAGATCAGGGGGATGGATGCAATCTTCGAGTTCAGATTGCGAAACAGCTGATTTGGACGTCCAGAATGGCTCTTTACGGCCATATGCCCTCCTATCAATCGTTGCTCCGGACATCTGTTGAGCAATATCCGAAAGATATCTCGACGAGCGCCCGACTGCGCACTCATGAGGTTTCGCGGCATCGGCGGGATTTCGCCCGCCGATGACTTGCGATTGATAATCAGTCCGCCGAAGAGATGATGTCAGCGAAGCGCTTCTGCGCCTGCTCAGCGGTCAGCGATTCATTGGCGAAGAACTCCGCCATCAGATCTTCCTTCTGCTTCTGCGAGTCGGCAGAAATCAGCTGGTCGGTGCTGGTGAGGGCGTTGCCCTTGGCGAGAATGGCAAGACCCTTCTTCATGCAGTCGTTCGCCGCATTGAGATCGACGTCCCCGCGGATCGGCAGCGAGCCCTTCTTCAGGTTGAAAGCAACCTGGGTCTTCGGATCGACGATGGTTTCGGCCAGCACTTCCTGCGCCTTGGACTTGGCTTCGTCCTTCAAGAGCGGAAAGTAGAAGGCATCGCCACCGGTCGTCAGATATTCGTTGAGACCAAGACCCGGCAGGCAGGAATAATCCGTGCCGGCCTTTTGACCCGCCAGCTGGAACTCGCCCTGCGCCCAGTCACCCATGACCTGGCCGCCGGCCTTGCCGGTGATGACCATGTTGGTGGCCTGGTTCCAGTCCTGAACATTGGAGCCCTTGGCAAGTTTGCGGGCGGCATCGGCGGCAGCAAAAATCTTCGCCATTTCCGGTCCGGCTGCAGCTTCCGCATCCTTGTCCTTGTAAACCTTCTCGTAGAGATCCTTGCCGCCGAGTGACAGAACAAGCGTATCGAACAGGCCGTTCGCCTGCCATGCCTGACCACCAAGCGCCAGAGGCTGGATACCGGCCTTCTGCAACGCAGGACCAGCCGCAATAAACTCATTCCAGTTCTTCGGAACCTCGACGCCGGCCTTCTTGAAGGCCGCATTGGAGAGCCACAGCCACTGCCAGGAGTGGATGTTCACCGGCGCGCAGTAGATCTTGCCGTCGATGGTGCAGCTGTCGAGCAGGCTTGCCGGCTTGATCACATCTTTCCAGTTGCCTTTCGTGGCAACGTCGGTGAGATCGCGCATCAGACCGGCCTGAACAAGCTCTTCAGCCTGGCGTCCGTGGTTGAACTGCGTGGCACCCATGGGGTCGCCGCCGGTGATACGGCTGATCATGATCGGGCGGGCAGTGCCGCCGGAGCCCGCAATCGCGCCATCCACCCACTTGTTTCCGGTTGCATCAAATGCCTTGGCAAGCTCGGCCACGGCAGCAGCTTCGCCGCCCGATGTCCACCAATGCGTTACTTCAAGATCCGTCGCTGCGGCTATACCCGCCGGCAGCATAACACTTGCCGCCAAAGCGGTCAGGATAGAACGAATGCGCATGAGTCTCCTCCCTCACTGAAACGTTGCCGTAAGACCGTATGCGAATCATATTGGTTGCGCAACTGGGCAAGACGCGAAATTTTAACTTTCTAAAAATGCAATTATATTCAATTATTTAACTCGAAAATCACTGGATGAATCAGCAGGATTTGGGAGGAATGAGGCTTCCTTCGCCGGGGAGCCTACGTTTTCCCCCACTCGTCGCTGAACGCAAAAACTTCATAGGCCACGTCAAACATTAAAATATATAAATAAATAAAAAATCGCTTTAAATATGAAATATTACTCATGTATATTTGACCTTCCCCTTGGTCCTTTTTCACTTCGTACATTTTTTACTAGGCTGGCGGAGACGCATATTCCTTATATTAAATACAGACTCATCTTATTCTATTTATTGATCTTTTTCTTTTAGAAATAAAAAACCATGGCGCCCGGGTTTTAACGCGCCCTTAACCATCGTTCTATTAAATAGATTTTGACAACCGTGGCCCGATTGCGTGTTCTAACGACATTTTCGGCCTGCATGCGGCGGTCGCAATGGGCGCATGACGCAAGCCCGGTTTTCCAAATGTCCTCATCATCATGAACGCCCGCTTCGGCCTCAAAACCGGAGAACGGAATGCTGTTCCCTGCCGAATGCCTGGAGCCACGGTGAAGGTAGTACTCGTAGACGATAGCCGGTCCGCACTCTTTGCTCTTCAATCATCTCTGAGCAATATTGAAGGTATTGAACTTATTCCATTTATGGCGCCGGAGGCGGCGCTAACCTATTGCCTCGCCAATCCTGTGGATCTGATCTTCATCGACTACATGATGCCTGGCCATACGGGCATCGATGTCATCAAGGCGCTGAAGCAATCGCCCGAATACGATCTCGTACCGATCGTCATGGTGACGGCAGAGCGCCAGCGCGAAGTCCTTATCGCAGCTATCGAAGCCGGTGCTACCGAGTTCGTATCCAAGCCCTTCGACGCCATCGAGCTTCAGGCCCGCGCGACCAATCTCCTGCAGCTCCGCAAAGCCCACCTCGAGCTCTCGCGTCAGGCGACCCGGCTTGAAGAGGAGGTCACCCGTGCGACCCAGGAACTGGTTGCGCGCGAAGAAGAAATCATCTGGCGCCTTGCAAGGGCGATCGAGTTTCGCGATGGCGCAACGGGCGACCACATTTCGCGGGTCGCGAAGATCAGCCAGTTGATTGCGGCAGACCTCGGGCTCGACAAAGAAACTTGCCGGATGATCTATCTCGTGGCGCCGCTTCACGATGTCGGCAAGATTGGCATTGCCGACTGTATTTTGCAGAAGCCAGGCAAACTCGATGAAAACGAAATTGCCGAAATGCGCAAGCATGTCGAGTTCGGCGTCAGTCTGCTTGGCAATGGAACGTCGCGTCTTCTGCAGATCGCCGAAGCCATTGCAGGTGGCCATCACGAGAAGTGGGACGGCACCGGATATCCGAAAGGCATTAAGGGCAAGGACATTCCGCTCGTAGCACGGATCGTCGCGGTTGCAGATGTCTTCGAAGCGCTTTGCACCAAACGCCCCTATAAAAAGGCGTGGGAGATCGAAGCTGCTCGCAACCACATCCTTGAAAACAGCGGGCTACACTTCGATCCCGACTGCGTCGCGGCATTCGATCGGCAGTGGCCGGCCATCCAGACACTGATGACAAATGGCAGCAAGGCGCAGGTCGAACCGCCAGCGCTGGCAGCCAGCCTCATCGACACACTTTCCCTTTCTCCAGAAGGGCGCGTTCAAACCGAAAACACCCAGGAAAGCCGATGACCCCTGAAACAGTCACTCTTCCCTCATCCCTGTCGATCAGGGGGATCACCGCGATTCACGAGACCCTGCTTTCCGCATTTCAGGAAAGCAGCGCCGTCGTGCTGGACATCCCCGAGGACGCATCTGTCGATCTGAGCTTCGTTCAGCTCGTCGAGTCGTCCCGTCTTTACGCCCGTGAGCAGGGCAAATTCATCACTTTGAAGAAGCCAGCCGGCAAAAGCGTCGTGGAAACGCTGGGGCGCGCTGGTTTTCTTGAGAACATGGACGAGGCTTCGCGCCTCTTCTGGCTGCATGGAAAGGACATCTAAATGAGCGCCAACATTCTCACCGTAGACGATTCCGCAAGCATTCGCATGACGACGAAGATTGCGCTGACCAATGCCGGTTACCAGGTGACCGAGGCAGTGGATGGTGCCGACGGACTTGCGAAGGCGAAAAGCGCTCCCTTCGATCTCATCGTCACCGACCTCAACATGCCGAACATGAACGGTCTGGAAATGATTGAGTCGCTGCGCCAGTCGCCAGCCCATACCGGCGTGCCGATCATCTTCCTGACGACGGAATCCGATGCCGACATGAAGGCGCGCGCCAAGGCAGCCGGTGCCACCGGTTGGGTTACCAAACCTTTCGACCCAGAAAACCTCGTGAAGATTGTCAGAAAGGTACTCGGTAAATGACGCTGCTGGACCCAATTCAGGTTTTCAGGACGGAGGCCGCCGAGCTTTTCGAGCAGATCGAAAGCGGGCTTCTCGACCTTTTGCATGATCTATCCAATCAAAGTCAGATTGATGCCGTGTTTCGCGGTCTGCATACCTTAAAAGGGTCCGGCGCAATGTTCGGCTTCGAGGCACTCGCTGCCTTTACCCATCACTGCGAGACGGCCTTCGACCGTGTTCGCAAGGGCGAAGTTCCTGCCACCAGCGAGTTGATCGCTGCCGTTCTGGAAGCCCAGGACCACATGCGTCGCTTGGTGGACAATCCTGCGACTGCTTTTCCTGAAACCGGCGATCGGTTGCTGGCCAAATTGCAGGCCGCAGTCGGCGAAGGTTCTGGTAAGAAGGCAGTTGCCCAGTCGGCTTCGAAGGCGACAGCTGCTGTTCCGGCGCCAAAAACCTCCGGCGCGACCTGGACGATCACTTTCCGTCTTCCTGAGAACGCGATGGCGAATGGCACCAACCCACTCGGCCTGCTCAACGAGCTAGCTGAGCTTGGCGAATGCACCATCGTCGCCAACACAGGCGCCATTCCTCCTCTGGGGGAAATCGACCCCACGCAGCTTTATCTCGGCTGGTCAGTGACCTTGACGACCGAACAGCCCCGTTCCGCCATCGATGACGTCTTCATCTTCGTCATGGACGATATGGAGCTTGAGATCACGCAGGTGGAGGACACCTCGGCTTCCCAAGAAATCGTGCCCCCGCCGGCACCTGTCGAAGAAGCCGCCAAGGCCAATCCGCAGCTTGTTCAGGCGGCCACCGATGGCAAGCAGGGAAGAGCCGCTGAGAATGTACGCGTCCCGGCTGAACGCCTCGATGAATTGATGGACCGCGTCGGCGAGCTTGTTATCGCTCAGTCGCGTCTGTCGCAGCTCGCCAACACCAGCGTCGACATTCACCTGCGCGCCGTCTCCGAGGATGTGGAGCGGCTTTCGGGCGAGCTTCGCGACACGATGATGGTGCTTCGCATGGTGCCGATCGCCCAGCTCTTCAGCCGCTTCCGCCGCCTGACGCATGATCTTGCGCGCGAAACCGGCAAGCAGATCGAGCTGATCACCGAGGGCGAAAGCACTGAAGTCGACAAGGCCGTGATCGAACGGCTTGCCGATCCACTCGTCCACCTTGTTCGCAACTCCTGCGATCACGGCTTGGAAACGCCGGAAGAGCGCATAGCCGCCGGCAAGGACCCGGTCGGACATGTTTCGCTTGTCGCGCGCCAAACCGGTGGGGATGTCATCATCACCATCAAGGACGACGGTCGTGGCATCAACCGCGAGCGGGTTCGCGCCAAGGCGGAATCCTCCGGGCTCGTGGCCCCGGGCGCAACCCTGACAGATCAAGAACTCCTGCAGATGATCTTCGAGCCAGGCTTCTCGACGGCAGCCCAGGTTACGAACCTTTCCGGCCGCGGCGTCGGCATGGATGTCGTCAAGAAGACGATCGAGGCGCTGCGCGGCACGATCAACATCACCAGCGCACCGGGTGCTGGCTCGGAAGTATCGCTCGCCATTCCGCTGACCCTTGCCATTATAGACGGTCTGCTCGTTCGCGTCGGTCATGGCTGCTACGTTATTCCGCTCTCGGCAGTCGAAGAGTGCCTGGAACTGTCTCCGGAAGACGACGTCAAATCTCGCGGTCGCTCGTTCATTTCGCTGCGTGAAAGCCTGGTGCCGTTCATCCGTCTGCGTGAGCTTTTCCAGAGCGGCACGAAGCCGGACCAGTTCCAGAAGGTGGTGGTCATTTCCACCGGGTCGGAACGTGTGGGTCTCGTCGTCGACCAGATCATCGGCGATCACCAGACCGTCATCAAAGCCATGTCCAAGCTGCACCACGATGTTGCGACCTTCTCGGGCGCCACCATCCTTGGAGACGGCAGCGTCGCTCTCATTCTCGACGTCGCACATCTGGTTGCGGCAGGCCAGCAACAGGAGGCGCAGATGCGCATTGCCGGATGAACCAGCCGCTTTTGAAACAGCCCGTAGACTTCTGGGCCGAACGCCAAGACATTGAAGTTCTGACATTTTCGATCGAAGGCGAGACCTTCGCCATCGAGGCCGCACAGGTTCAGGAAATCCTCGACCTTCTGCCTGAAACGGCCGTTCCGGGCGCCAAGGCTTTCGTGTCGAGCGTCATCAATTTTCGCGGCAAGGTCATTCCGCTGGCGGACATCCGTCTCGCCTTCGGCATGCATGCGGCGGAGAAGACCATCGACAGCCGCATCATCGTCATCGAGGTTTCGCTGGAAGGTGAACAGACGCTGGTCGGGCTTAGAACCGACAAGGTCTACGAAGTGACGACCTTTTCCAAGTCCGCCAGCGAGGCGCCGCCCAGCGTCGGGATGCGGTGGCGACCCGACTACATCAACTGCCTGATCAAGCGCGGGGCCGAGTTCGTCATCATGCCGAACCTGATCGCGATTTTCTCGGCGCAGCGAGAAAGCTTGCCCGGAAAGATCAGCGCGCAGGGCAATGTCGTGGAACTTGGAAAGGCATGACGTCCGCGACGTCGACAGGGACCGACGATTAAGCGGGCGCCGAAAGGCGTGAATGACACTTTCCCTGCGCCCAACCGGACGCGTGGAAGCTAACGAGACGGCACACCGAAAGAAAATGGATCTTTCGGGTCAGCAAACACCTGATGCGCCTTGCGCATTACTTGAGGGGGCAAAATGCGATTTACGATTAAACTCAAACTGACGCTGGCATTCGGCATTATCCTGATGGTTCTTGCTGGCTTGTCGTTCTACAGCATCAACAGCCTTGGCACGGTCAATCAAGCGATCGGCGAACTGGCAAACGGCCCGGAGAAGCGCCTGCAATACGCGCTCCAGATCGATCGCAATCTCTCTGAAATCATTCGCCAGCAGAAGAACGCGCTGCTCGAAAGCGGTGCTGACGGTACCGCTCGCTACATGAAAATCGCGGATGATCTGACGACAACGACCCTCGAGCTGGGCCGCACCGGCCTGTCGCAGGCTTCGGAACAGGGCAGGCCTTACTGGGCTGCCGTGATCGAGAACTTCGAGAAGTTCGACGGAGAGTCCGTAAAATTGAAGGACCTCTTGGCAGCTGGGAACAAGCAGAGTGCCATTGAATTCTCGAACGGTCAGATGCGTGCTCTCGCACTGACCATCGGTACTAACACCAAAGACCTCGTGCGTGTTCAGCTCGAACGGGTCGACACGATGCTTGCCGGCAGCCAGGCGACCTATGAGCAGGTTCGTCTGATCTTGATCATCGCAGTCGCATCGGCAGTTCTCGGAAGCCTGATCATTGCAACCTGGATTGCGCTCGGGATCAACACAGGCTTGCGCAAGATCATGACGGTTGCTGAAGCTGTTGCGGTTGGCGATCTCGACAAGAATGTCGAAATCAAGACCAACGATGAGATCAAGGACCTTGTCGAACGCATCAATGTGATGACGGCCAACCTGCGCAATACGGCCAGTGTGGCAAACCAGATTTCCGACGGCGACCTGACCGTTACGCCAAAACCACTGTCGGACAAGGACACCCTTGGTATCTCGCTCGAAAAGATGGTCGAACGCCTGCGTGGTGTCGTCGGCGATGCGCTGGCCGCAGCCGACAACGTCTCCTCCGGCAGCCAGGAACTGTCGTCGTCTTCCGAGCAGTTGTCGCAGGGTGCAACCGAACAGGCCTCCTCCGCAGAAGAAGCCTCCGCTTCGATGGAAGAAATGGCAGCCAACATCAAGCAGAACGCAGACAACGCAGCCCAGACCGAGAAGATCGCGCGTCAGTCCTCCAAGGATGCCGAGGCCAGCGGTGAAGCCGTCGGCCGTGCTGTGGTCGCCATGCGCACCATTGCCGATAAGATCTCCATCGTCCAGGAAATCGCGCGTCAAACCGATCTTCTGGCACTGAACGCTGCTGTCGAAGCCGCACGCGCCGGTGAACATGGCAAGGGCTTTGCCGTCGTCGCCTCCGAAGTGCGCAAGCTGGCAGAACGCAGCCAGGCGGCCGCCGCTGAAATCTCTTCGCTTTCCGGCGAGACGG
>NZ_JBQEPX010000003.1:0-476240 GCF_052046015.1 Agrobacterium sp. 22094
TCCACGCCCAGCAGGCCCGCGCCAACGGCTTCGCACTCGACATGTCGATGGGTGGCCCGGACGGTGCAGACGAGGAATTCCGACAAGTCGTCTGATCGGCAAGCGCTTGAGCCGTAAACGATTTTCGAGGATCACTACGGCCTCAAAGCCATTGTCTTGAGACGAACCCGCACTTGCGCCTGCATCCGGAAGCCCCGGATGCAGGCGCAATGACGTTTTGAGCGATGTCACGTTCATAGAGCCATGGCGAGCAGTCCGTAGCAGTGAGCAGAACCGTAACCTGCTCTAATCTTGCGCGGTCGGACGGACAACGACGCTGCCAATCTCGACATCCTCGGGTTGCTCGATGGCAAAGGCGATGGCACGCGCAATGGCGTTCGGCGAGATCGCCAACCGCTCCTTCTGCTGGTTGATCATGGCTTTTACGTCCGGATTGGTGATTGATGAATCGGCAAAGCTCGTGTCGATGAAGCCGGGAGAGACTTCCGTGACCCGCAGCTTTGCGCCGGCCTCCTGCCTCAGGGCTTCGGTGGCGGTGCGTAGCGCGTTCTTGGTAGCGGCGTAAACGCCCATGGTCGGCACGATTTTCAGACCCGCCGTGGAAATCACGTTGATCACATGGCCTTTCCCTTGCTGCGCAAAGACTGGGAGCGCAGCGGCAATTCCATAGAGAGCTCCGCGGAGGTTGACGTCGATCATCGCGTCCCAGTCCTCCACCCGCAACGCATCGAAGCGGGAGATCGGACCGATGCCGGCATTGTTGACGATAACGTCGACGCTGCCGAAACGGTCGCGGCCAAGACGGATGAGCGATTCAAGGTCAGTTCTCCTCGTCACATCGGTGCTGCGCAACGCCGCGTCACCACCCGCTCTTTCGATCTCCTTTGCTACGTCGAGGAGTTCTGTCTCGCTACGCGCCCCAAGCACCACGCGCGCGCCGCGTGCGGCTAGATAAATCGCCGTCGCCCGCCCAATTCCGCGTCCGGCACCCGTGATCGCGACAACCTTGCCCTGAATGGTCATGAGATTCTCCTTCCTGACTTGAGAGCCGTCAGGATAGGGTGGCGTTCCTGGACGATCTATGCTTGATAGGTTATATCTTTTTCGCAATCGGCCAAAATCGAAATGAATGATCCTCTCTCCGATGTTCTGACCGTCCTGGAACCGCGCAGTGTGCGTGGAACGAGCCTTGAGGCGGGTGGCACCTGGGCCTTATCGTTCGACGGAAGGCAGCGCTTGAAATTCGTCGCCGTCCTGACGGGACGTTGCTGGCTTGTGCTGCCTGATCGTGATCCGGAAGCGCTGGTTGAGGGAGATGTCATCCTGCTCAGCAACATCTCCTACGCGGTGGCAAGCCACCCGGACATTGAGCCCTCCGATGGTATGGCGCTCTATGCTCCTCCCGGTCACAACACAGTGCGTCTAGGAGATTGTTGCGACACGATGCTGATCGGCGGCGGCAGCGGGTTTGCCAGTGTGAACGCGTCTTTTCTCCTCGATGCACTCCCAGCATTTCTGCGGGTCGATCCTGGCTCACCAGGTGCCCGATCAATCGCTCGGACCCTGTCCGCGCTGAAAGAAGAGGCCGATGCCGGTCAGATCGGCGGAGATCTGGTGGCTGGGAAACTCGCCGAAATCCTTATTATTGAGGCCGTCCGTTCCTATATCTCCAGCGCTCCGGTTGCGAATGTCGGTTGGATTACGGCGCTTGGGGACGCTCGTGTTGCAAAGGCGATCAGGCTTATGCATGCCGATGTGGCCCGCCGGTGGACGATCGATGCTCTCGCAAGAGAAATCGGCATGTCGCGCTCCGCCCTGACACTGCGCTTCTCACAGCGCGTCGGCCGCGCTCCGATGGACTATCTGACACGCTGGCGTATGGTCCTGGCACAGCGGCACTTGGCGAATGGGGGCAGCATCTCGGACGTGGCACTTGCCGTCGGCTACAGCTCGCAAAGCGCCTTCGCCCACGCCTTCAAGCGCGTCACAGGACATACGCCAAGAGGGGTATAACAGCTATGGCTCTCCGCACCGGTTCGAAGCATCACATGATAGACGCGATCAATCGATGGCGCGTTGGTTTGTTTGTATGTTAGCGGTCTATCATGGACGTGGTAATGATACCGACCAAAGGCTTCAGCACGTCCGGCAGTACGTTTTCACAAACTGCCGGAAGCGGCTGGCCGAAAGGAGAGTGAGGTGAAGATAATATTGCTGATCGCAGGGGCGCTACTCGTCTGTCTGACCTTCGTCTGGTTCTTCTTTTTTGTCCCGCTTGGCTGCGGCATGAACCCGACAGGTTGCAGGCAAGAGTTTCCCGTCTTCAGCGCGATCGGCCTCATGCACTTATGGCTGCCGCTCGCGGCCGCCTTCGTGCTAATCCTTCTGGGATTGAGGCGCTAAGATAGAATACCCCATCGAACCGGCTGAGACGGTCTGATGGCAGTTGCGTTGTGGTGGTGGCTTCAGCCCTGAGCGTCGCGCTTGCGCTCGATCGCATCCCAAAGAAGGCTGGCGACATCGGCGCCACCGAACTTCTTCACTTCGCGAATGCCGGTTGGAGAGGTGACGTTGATTTCCGTCATATAGGTGCCGATAACGTCGATGCCGACGAAGAGGAAGCCACGTTCGCGCAGAGCTGGACCGATGCGCTCGCAGATTTCCTTTTCGCGCGCCGTCAGTTCAGTCGGCTCGGGTCGACCGCCAGCATGCATGTTGGAGCGCGCGTCGTTTTCCGCTGGCACGCGGTTGATGGCGCCAACGGGTTCGCCATCTACCAGTAGGATACGCTTATCGCCCTTGCGCACGTCCGGCAGATATTGCTGCGCGATATAGGGCTCGCGGAACATCTGGCCGAACATTTCCAAGAGCGAGGAGAAATTGCGGTCGTCACGGGTGGAGTGGAACACCCCTGCCCCACCGTTTCCGTAAAGGGGCTTGAGAATGATATCGCCCATCTCCTGACGGAAGCGGGCAATTTCGGCAACGTCCTTGGTGATCAGGGTTGCGGGCATCAAATCCGCAAACTCCGTGACGAAAATCTTTTCAGGCGAGTTTCTCACCCAGGCCGGATCGTTGACGACAAGAGTCTTCGGGTGAATGCGCTCCAAGAGGTGCGTGGAGGTGATGTAAGCCATATCGAAGGGCGGATCCTGGCGCAGATGGATCACATCCATTGTCGATAAATCGACCCGCTCAGGTTCGGACAGCGAAAAATGGTCGCCGTTGATATCGCGCAGTTCCATCTGCTCGACGGTGGCGTAAATCTTTCCATCGCGCATCGACAGGCGGTCTGGCGTATAGTGGAACAGGCGATATCCCCTCGCCTGGGCTTCAAGGCTGATGGCGAATGTTGAATCCCCGGCAATGTTGATGCCGGAAACATGATCCATCTGGATCGCAACGTTCTTGATCTTCGCCATGCGCAATTCCTTTTCAAAAGCCCGTCTGATGTAGGATAGAGCACCTTTAAAGACAACCAGCGCTGCAAGCGTGATCTGTGAGTTTTATTCACACAGGTCTGCTCCGTCACTCAGACGTTTGGCAAGATGTTCTCATGATGATCGAAGCAATTTAAGCCATCATCTGACGGGCGTAATTGTGAACCGCGACGAAGGCGTCTTGCGCACCCGAAACGACACGGCGCTCCTCCTCTTCCGTCAGCTCGATCTCATCGAGCGCTGCGGTAAACGTACGCCAATGCAAGCCCCTGCCTTCCGGAGCACCGGCAAGGTGGCGTGCGCCGAACTCTTCTCCAAGTCCCAGTTTGGCAGCGTCTTTCAGCAGAAAAGCAGCACCGAGATTGGAACCCTCTACCACGTAGAGCCAGCCCATTGCCTCCGGCAGATCGAAATTTTGGTCATCCTGCTGGAAGCGAGCACCCTGATTTTCCGGGGCATCGAGGGACAAATCTTGAAGGTCCTGTTCGATCAGCCCGATTCGACGGCGTCCTTTCAGATCCGGCAGAAGACCGTCAAGCGTCGCATTGAAGAAGAGCGCGTCGAGATCTTTGTGAAAGAGATATTGCGTCTTTACGAACTTGCCGAAGTTTTCGCGGCTTTCGAACGGCTTGGCGGTCATGATGAAGCTGTCGAGCGCACCATGGGCGTCACGCGTGCTCGCTTTCAGACGCTTCGTGCGGCTGGGTTCGATTTGGCTCTCATCCACGATGGGGCTCACGCTGTTCATATTCTGTGATCGTCCTGTTTATAGATTTGCGCTTTCATCAGCGTTTTTGCACATAAAAATCTTTCCTTTTAAAGTCAAATTTAAATGCGCCATATACACGGCCTTGAGGCGGGAGAGCCCCGGGGACGCTCCCTCGCGATTGGTGAGACAATCCCGTGCAAAGTCAAGCTGTGGCGTCAAGAGCAGCGTTTCTCCTGAGGCTTAGCACTTTTTATGATCCCTACAGCATCGGCTAGAAGTTCGGACTCGATTTTTGGAAAGCACGATGCGTCGATTTAAAGACGATAGAGCGCAGTGCGTCCAACAGGACGCACTGCGCTCTAGACGATCGGAACTGTGGGAACTGATAGCGCCAGACCTGAGATGGCCGTATCAGAACTCCGTCCATTCAGCCTTCACCGCGGCATTGCCATGCGAGGCGAATTTTGGGCTGGCGCGCTGGACCGGCGGTCTGGCCTGAACGGGTTTGGACGTCACCAGGTTTGCCGGCGGGCGGTCATCGAAACGGAACTGCTCCAGCAAAGCGAAGAGTGCCTTCGCTTCTGTTGCAAGCCCGTGGCTTGCTGCTGTCTGTTCTTCGACCATGGCCGCATTTTGCTGCGTGCCCTGGTCGACGAGGTTGATGGCGCGGTTGATATCGTTGAGAGCGGTCGACTGCTCACGGGCGGACTCGATGATGGCACCGATATCCTTGTTGATGTCCTGAACATTGCCGGCGATTTCCTGCAGCGCTTCGCCAGCCTTGCCAACCAGCGTGACACCGTTAGCAACCTGTGCACCGGAAGCAGTAATCAGCGTCTTGATTTCTTTCGCCGCCGAGGCCGAACGTTGCGCCAATTCTCTGACTTCCTGGGCGACGACGGCAAAGCCCTTTCCGGCTTCTCCGGCACGCGCGGCTTCCACGCCCGCATTCAGGGCAAGCAGGTTCGTCTGGAAGGCAATCTGGTCGATGACGCCGATGATATTGGAAATCTCATTCGAAGACTGATTGATCCGGTCCATCGCCACCATGGCTTCGTTGACGATCTCACCGGAACGGTCCGCGTGGGCCTTCGCACGCCCGACCAGTTGGCCGGAGTCTTCCGCGCGTTGGCTCGAATCCTTCACCGTCGTGGTGATTTCCTCAAGCGCTGCAGCTGTCTCTTCCACCGAAGCCGCCTGTTGCTCCGTCCGCTTTGCCAAATCGTCAGCGGAGATGCGGACTTGATGGGCGCCGGCGGAAATCGTCTCGGCATTATTGCGCACGGTCGCCATGGCATCCCGCAGCCTGGCCGATGCGGCATTGAAGTCACGGCGCAGCCGATCGAGTGCCGCCATGAAGGGCTTATCGATTGTTTGCGACAGATCGCCATGCGCCAGGCTCGTCAGAGCATTGGCAAGTCTCTCGACGTTTTCGACGCGGTCCGTCACATCCGTTGCGAACTTGACGATTTTGATGACCCGCCCCTTGAAGTCGAAAACCGGATTATAGGATGCCTGAATGTGGACGTGGCGGCCGCCTTTGCCAACGCGCATAAACTCGTCGGCGATGAACTCTCCAGCGTTGAGCTTGCGCCACATCTCTGCGTAGTCAGGGCTTGCCGCAAAAGCTGGATCGACGAACATGCTGTGATGCTTGCCCACAACCTCCGAGGCCGTATAGCCAAGCGCCTGCAGGAAGTTCTGGTTCGCAGAAAGGATCGTACCGTCGGTCTTAAACTCGATCACGGCTTGAGCCCGGGAGATCGCCTCAATCTTCGCACCTGTGTCGATGCCATGCATCTTGGTTTGCGTGATGTCGTTGGCAAACTTGATGATTTTCAGCACTTTGCCGGCACTGTTCTTGATCGGATTGTAGTTGCCGCGAATGAAGATCTCAGTCCCGTCCTTGGCAAGGCGGGTGAACTCGCTGCAAACGAATTCTCCACCGCGAAGCTTGTTCCAGAAGGTCTTGTAGTCGGCAGACCGCGCATAGTCACTGTCCAGGAAAATACTGTGATGCTTCCCTCGAAGCTCCGCTGGCGAGTATCCCATCAGGTCACAGAAGTTTTCGTTGGCTTTAAGGATGTTGCCATCCACGTCAAACTCGATGACGGCAAAGGAAAGATCCAGTGCGTTCAATATTTTTTCGGCATCGGAATTGAAGAAAAGCGCCATGGTCTTTGTTCCTGAAGTGCGGTTTGGACGAACCTCTCATATTGAAGTTAATAATTTAGTCGTGAAAAAATTGGTGCCTACTAATTTAGATCAGTACTTCAGCCTAAAGCATGTCGCGAATTTTCAGATTACCTCCTTGTACTTTCAGGCTTTTTTCCTTCAAATGTCGTTATTGAGATGCTGGCGACCACTTTGCTGGGCTCGTCGCAGCTATCAAGTAGACTGAGGTGATCCCGTGAGCCTTTACATTTTCATGTTTGCTAACCTTTGCAGGCCGAAGAGACGCGCGAGCGTAAAGCCGAAGCCTTTCCTGAGCTAGGGCATGGCTAGGCTCCGCTACACGAAGAGCGAATTTCACGAGGCTTGGTCAACATCAGGGTGACCACAAAAATTTGCGCAGGCCCAGAGCACAATAACCAAAGGCGCTTGTAACCGTTTGATGACAAAAATGGAAAGGAACTGGAAAGCGCTGTAACGCGCCTGACAAGCTCAGCCTCTATCAGGGCCCGAAGACGGTGAGGCTGATTGCCTTCATCCCACGCATCGGAGTTTTGCCCGTGAAGGTTATCCAGATCACAGATACCCACTTTAGCCCGTCCAAGACGCATTTCAACAGCAATTGGGCGCCTCTGCTGGCCTGGCTTGAGACAGAGAAGCCGGATTTAATCATTCATACCGGCGATCTCACCGTCGACGGTGCCGATCACGCCGACGACATGACATTTTGCATGGAGCTGATGCGTCAGGCTCCGGCGCCGGTTCTGATTGTTCCGGGAAATCATGATGTCGGCCACCTGCGGGGATCACCACAGCCGGTTACACAAACACGTCTTGATCGCTGGCTCAGCCTCGTCGGTCCAGATCGGTTCACTTGCGATATCCACGGCTGGAGGCTGATCGGCTTCAACTCTCTTCTGCTTGGCATGGAAGACGAAAATGAGGACGCTCAGCTCGCTTGGCTGGAGCAGGCCTTCGCCGCTGCGGGCGATCGTCGTATCGCTCTCTTTACCCACAAGCCAATATTTGTGGACGACCCCCTGGAAGGCGACACAGGTTACTGGGGCATCCGCCCCGCGCCGCGCGCGCGGCTCTACGACTTGATGCGCCAGCACGATGTCGGTCTCATTGCCACCGGTCACCTGCACTGGGCTTGGCAAGGTACGCTGAACCAGACCAGTCTTGTCTGGGGACCGTCAGCCGCTTTCCTCATCGACACGCTGGAGCGTGAAATGCCAGGAGAGCGCCTCATCGGCGCCGTCATTCATACCTTCGAAGGTGCCACAGTATCGAGCGAGATCGTCGCCGTTCCAGGCATGACGTCCTACTACATCGACGATGTCATCGACGAGGTCTACCCGAAGCCGCAACCCGCCGGGGAGGCTGCTGAATGAGCGCGCTTCGTCTTTCCGGCATTACCAAATCCTTCGGCGACAACGCCATTCTCAAAGGCATCAGCCTGGAGGCGGAGCCTGGCGAATTCATCGCGCTGGTCGGCCCTTCCGGCTGCGGCAAGAGCACGCTTCTACGCATTGTGGCGGGCCTCGAGCATCCCACCTCGGGCAGCGTCGTGGCGGACGGCCGTGAACTGACGGCGCTCGCGCCGGCCGAGCGAAATGTCGCGATGGTCTTCCAGTCATATGCGCTCTATCCCCATCTAACCGCTGCACAAAACATCGCCGTTCCGCTGGCAATGCGCAAACTGACAAGCGTTCAGCGGCTGCCGATTCTTGGCAACCTGCTGCCCGGTCAGAAAGAAGCCCGCAGCGCCATCCAACGGCAGGTTCAGGACATGGCGCAATCGCTGAAGATCGAGCATTTGCTCGATCGCAAGCCCGGCCAGATGTCCGGCGGTCAGCGTCAGCGCGTGGCATTGGCACGGGCGATGGTACGGCGTCCGGCCCTCTTCCTGATGGATGAGCCGCTATCCAATCTCGACGCCAATTTGCGTGTGCATGCCCGCGGAGAAATCGTCGATCTGCATCGACGCGCAGGCGTGCCGACCCTTTACGTTACCCACGACCAGGCGGAGGCCCTGTCGATGGCGGACCGGGTTGCCGTGATGATTGCCGGCAATCTTCTCCAGCTCGCCTCACCCCAGGCCATTTATGACGATCCGGTCCATATCGAGGTCGCCCGTTTTCTTGGTCAACCTCGGATCAACACACTCACGACGCGGGTAACGTCGGACAGGACAGTGAAGCTCGGGAACATCTGTCTGACGGTGAGTGGTGCTGCACGCGAAGGGGACGAAGTTACCATCGCAATCAGGCCGGAACATCTGCGCGTGTCGTCCCCTAATCTAAGCGGCATTGCCGCCCATGTGGAGCGCCTGGAGTTTCTCGGCTCCGAGGTCATCGTCTATATGGTGATCGATGGACTGAACCAGCCGATTGTCGCGAAGCTGACACCTGCTGAAGCCAAAGGCATGTCCGCGAGCATGCCGGTCTCCATCCTTGCAGAACCGGGCCGCGCGCTCCTTTTCGCACAGGATGGCAAACGCCTGTCTTCTCAGCCCGTGACGGCGGACGCACTGGAGGTTGCTCATGGTTGAGGCAACCTATCCCGCAACGTCCCTCGCACTGCCGGATATCGGCGCTGCGCGGCAGGCAAGAACCGCTTGGTTGCTCGCACTGCCGGCTGTCATACTGATGATCGCCTTCATTCTCGCCCCGCTTGCCGCTGTGGTCTTCCTGGGATTTACCGATTTCGAGCTTGGCTACGGCAGCTTCCGCTTCGTCGGCTTCGAAAACTATGCCGAACTCTTCTTTGATCGCACCTTCCGGCAGTCACTGTGGAACACGGCGATCTACAGTGCCATCGTGGCACCCGTCTCACTGTTCCTAGGACTTGGCATCGCGCTTTTGATCGAAAGCGAAAAGATCGGTCAGTCCTTCTTCCGCACCGCCTATTTCTTGCCTGTCGCTTCGCTGCTCGTCGCCATGGCCACCGTCTGGCAATACCTGTTTCATCCGACCATTGGACCGATCAACGCCGCCCTGCAGCTGGTCGGGATCACCGGCCCGAATTGGCTCGGCTCATCGAGCACCGTGCTCTACAGCTTGGCGATCATCGGTATCTGGCAGAGCGCCGGTTTCAACATGGTCCTCTTTCTGGCGGGCCTGACCGCGATCCCACGCGACCTCTATGCCGCGGCAAATGTCGATGGGGCAAAATTCGGTCTCGATCGCTTCTTCCTCGTGACATGGCCCATGTTGGGACCCACCACGCTCTTCGTCATCACAATCAGCGTCATCAACGCCGTCAAGGTGTTCGAGACAGTGAAGACTCTGACTGAAGGCGGGCCCAACAAGTCCTCCGAGGTGCTTCTCTTCACCATCTACCAAGAGGGCTTCGTATATCTGCGGGTCGGCTACGCTTCCGCCATGACGGTTATCTTCCTCGCCGTCCTCGTCGTCATGATGTTCATCCAATACCGCCTGCTCGACCGCGAGGTGCACTACACATGAACCCGCAAGCCACTTTCACTTTTGGTCGGGCCCTGCGTCTTGGCCTGCTCTGCCTCGGCGCGCTAATGTTCCTGGCACCCTACGTGTTCATGCTGTCGACTGCCGGCAAGGGCCAGAGCGAGATTTTCACCTCGTCGCTCTCCCTCATTCCGCAACACTCCTTCTTCCTGCAGAATTTCATGAAGGCCTTTACCCGCGTGAATATGCTGGGCCTGCTGTTCAACGGCGTCGTGGTCTGCTGTCTTATCCTCTTCTTTCAGGTTCTGATTGCGGTTCCTTGCGCCTATGCGCTTGCCAAGCTGAACTTTCGCGCCGCGAGGCTGATGATGGCGCTTGTTATGTTGGGCCTGCTGGTCCCCATTCACGCGACAGCGCTTCCACTCTATGTGGCCTTCAACAATCTGGCGGTGCTCAACAGCTACACCGCGCTCGTCGCGCCCTTCTCCATCTCGGTGTTCGGCATCTTCCTTTTTCTGCAGTTCTTCCGCGCCATGCCGGATGATCTCATTCATGCCGCAAGGCTGGATGGAATGTCGGAGATGGGCATCGTCGCCCGGGTTATCGTGCCCAACGCCTGGCCGGCCATTACGGCCTTCGCCATTTTCTCGGTGGTGGCTCACTGGAACGATCTCTACTGGCCACTGATCGTCGTCTCTAACCAAACCTACGCCACCCCTCCGCTCGGTCTACTCTATTTCCGTGCAGCAGAGGCAGGCGACGACTACGGCGCGCTTATGGCCGCAACCCTCATCATCACCCTTCCTCTCGTCCTGGCGTTTTTGTTCGCCCAAAAGCGCTTCGTCGAGGGCATTACCATGACCGGTCTCAAGGGCTGACCGGTTACCTCTCACACAAGGAGACATGCCATGAAGCATTTCACCAAGATACTCACTGCCGCCGCCGTCTCCATGATGGTGGCTCTACCGGCCCATGCCGAAACGACCATCACGGTCCACTACCCTATGCCAGGTTTCTTCAAGGACGTGATGGACACGATTTCGAAGAAGTTCATGGAAGAGAACCCGGATATCAAGATCCAGTTCGCCAACCCTTCCGCGACCTATGAAGAGGGCATCCAGACAATCATGCGCCAGGTGGGCACCGCCGAAATGCCTGACGTGACCTTCATCGGTCTCAATCGTCTGCGCATGGCCGACGAGCGCAACATTCCTGTCGACATGGGACCGATGATCGCCAAGGACAAGCAGAGCATGGCGGATCAAGGCTTCTCGGACACGATCATGAAGCTCGCCCAAGTCAATGGCAAACAGGTTGGTCTTGCTTTCGCAACCTCAAACCCGATCATGTACTACAACGCCGATCTGGTGAAGGCCGCCGGCGGCGATCCTGACCAGCCGCCGAAGACCTGGGACGAGGTCATCACGCTTGGTAAGAAGATAAAGGCGCTTGGAAACGGCGTGGATTCCATCGACTTCCGCTGGCAGGGCGACGACTGGATGTTCTCCGCCCTTCTCTTCGGCGCTGGCGGCACAATGCTCAGTGCCGACGAAACGCAAGTCGCCTTCAACGGTCCGGAAGGTCAGAAGGCCATGGGAATGATCGACCGCCTGGTCAAGGAAGCAGGCATGCCCGTTTTCACCAAGGCGGCCGGCGAGCAGGCCTTCGTGGCAGGAAAAGTGGGCTTTGCCTTCCAGACCACCGGCGCGTTACGCAATACCATCAAGAATGTCGGCGACAAGTTCAATCTGCGTACGGCACCGATCCCGCTGATCGATCCCGTCAAGGGCAAGCTTCCCACCGGCGGCAATGCCGTCGTCATCCTCACCCATGATGAAACCAAGCAGGCCGCTGCCTGGAAGTTCGCCAAGTTCGCGGCAGGTCCGTACGGCGCATCCGTCGTCGTCCCCGGCACCGGCTATGTGCCGAACAATGAATTGGCTGCAAAGTCCCCGGAATACCTCGGCGACTTCTACAAGAAAAACCCCTTGTTTCTGGCCGGCCTTAACCAGATGCCGCGCATGACCCCCTGGTACGCCTTCCCCGGCGCCAATGGTGTACGTGTGACGCAAACCATCGTCGACAACATCTCGCGCGTCGTCGACCAATCGGCGTCTCCGCAAGAGGCGCTCGACGATGCCGCCAAGGAAGTAAAACGCCTTCTGCCGCGCACGAACTGAACTCAAGCGTGTCGCGATCTTCCAGATCCGCTCCTCACGCTCCAAGTTTTAGTATTGCCGCATGTTCCTATCGCAAGACCGCTACATACTTTCGCGTGACATGCGTTAGATGAAACGATACCCGCCGCATCGATTGCGGCGGGCCACAATCAGATGGAGCGGACCGATCCCCCCGCTCTGAGGGCAAACTCGACCTGCAGATGCCGTGGCGCAACGCCCTTTTCTGCAATATCCAGCAAAAGGGAGGCTGCGACCGCTCCCATACTGGCATCAGGCATTGCGATGGTCGTCAGCGGTGGTGTCATCAACTGACCAATGGCGATACCGTCGAACCCAGCGACCGATACGTCCTGCGGAACCGAAAGCCCTTCGCGACGCAAAGCGCCGATCACGCCGCAGGCCAGAAGATCGTTCGAGGCAATGATGGCCGTCGGCCTCAATTCCATGACAGCGACGAAAATATCTGGTTGCTCTTGGTTCTCGACAAACGGAATCTGCAGCGCGGCCAACGGAGCAACCTCGATGTCTGCGAGCGCTTTTCGGTATCCCTCGTAGCGCAACAGGGCTCGATCGGACGCAGCGAAACTGCCCGACACGAAGAGAATGCGGCGATGTCCGCGATCGATCAAATGCTGCGTGATCCGACGGCCAGCCTCAAAATTATCGACTGTGACGGCTGCGCGAAAAAGAGAGGTAGGACGGTTGTTGAGCAACACGGTAGGCGGCAGCCGGCTTGCCTGCCGAACGCCATTCTCCGCATTGCAAAGCGTCAGGATGAGTCCGGTGGGACGCTCGCAAAGGAGCGCCTCGATCGCATCAGCTTCCTGCGCAGGATCATAGTTGGATTGCGCCAGCACAACGGCATGACCACCTACCCGCATACGGTTCTGGATTTGCGACAGCGAGGCCGCAAAGACTGGATTGGTAATGCTCGGAATAAGCACCCCCACCAATGGCCTCCGCCCCCCACGAGAAAGTGGCGCCACTCCAGGGCGATAACCAAGCTCCGCTGCCGCCACCCGCACGCGCGCCTTCACCGCATCGCTCACGGGACCGCGCGCACCCAGAGCACGGCTGGCGGTTGCGATTGAGCAGCCCGCCCTCTTCGCTACATCTTCCAAATTCGCCATGACCGATGATCCTATGTGAAGGCTGGCCTAACTCTGGATAGTGACAGACGCGTGATGAAGTTAAAGAGAAATTTGCGCGCTGAGGATATGCCCCTATCCTCCAAACTGTCGTTCACCTGATTTGAGAACGGCGGTTGATTCGCGCGTAGAATGCTCGAGAGCGACGCAGAGATATCTATAGCGACAATAAGCGGAAAACCCACGAACTGCCCGATGCAGAGCGGGAAGCCTCGAAGAATTATTTACATATCGAGGCGCTCTCAATGATCACACAATACCGGCGCTAATTGGTTTTGCTCTGGCTCTATTCGACGGGTACAATTGGTGCGGTGACCTCGCACCGAGGAAATTCTCAGTGGCAGGTGAGCGGGAAACGCCGCGAGATGCATTAGTGACCGTCCTCTTAGGCTCGGAATGGCAAGCTAGCGTAAATCGCGACGTATCGAGTTTCCGCTTCCGTCAACGTGTGTGCTCTATGAGAGGTGAAGGGGGCGCCCATTGGAGCGCCCCTGTCATAGAGGGCCTCAGCTCCAGGCGTGAAGCGGGGGTTTCTCGTCGTTGAGGAAGTACTTGCCCAGGATCGAGTATTTCCACCGGACCGGATCGTGCAGCGTGTGGGTGCGGGCATTGCGCCAATGGCGATCAAGGTGATGCTCCGCAAGTGTGGAGCGTGTCCCGGCGAGTTCGAAGAGCTTGTTGGTCGCCGTAATGGCGATTTCGGTCGAGAGGATTTTTGCCTCGGCAGTGACGATCTGCGCCTCGGCGACCGTTTCAGCGTTCGGATTCTGGATAGCCCGGTCGATGGCGTAACCGGCTTTCTCAAGCAACGCCTGCGCCGCATGCAGGCGCAGTGTCAAATCGCCGACAGCCTGGATCGTGTAGGGATCATCCCAGGCGTTGTCTACGCCGCTGTCTACCCAGGCGCGGCTCTTGGTGCGCACGAAGGAGACGGTCTCATCGAGCTTGGTCCTTCTGCCGTCTGGCGATCGCCCCGAACGTCACACGCAAAAGGTGACCTCCCAGATGGCCTTCAATATTACGTCTAGGGCATTTTGGCAGGCCTTTTGCCGAGCCCGTAAGCGGTCGCGACGCGGGAGACGGGGCTTCGCTCATGAAGCAAGGCAATCTTCACAGATCCTTACACCCCATAACCGTCTTTGCAGGCGCGGGCTGCATTCAAAAACCGCATGAACGGACCACGGTGTCAGACCAGAAAGCACCGTTCAGCTCGGGTCACGGGATGTCGACATAACACTGGAATGTCATGATGGCCTTGGCTCGGTCTAGGGGCAACTCCAGGCGTCAATTGACCCAGTGTAGCTGATGGGCTCTGTAGACATCGAAGAAATGGTTTCCGCACCTCGTGCAAAGCTCACAAGAATTGCTGCGCGGTACTAAACTAGCAACCCGTGACCACGTTTGCGCAACCTGCTTCAGGGCTTGCAAATCTGGTGCGCGACGAGCTTTGACTGCAGTTGGCCAGCGACGAAGACCGCGTGCTCGGTGACCTGGGGTAATCCCATCAGTTCGCCGAAGGTCCCGCGTGCCAGAGGCCCGGCGATGAGAAGCGTGGCTTCAGCTGCGCTACCTTCGCCCAACGCTTCCGATTGTTCGTTGCAGGCGATGCCAAGACCGGCGGGGTCAGCCGTAAGCCACCCGTCGCGCGCCAGTTGATTGAGCCAGGGCTGGCTGCTCAGAATCGCACCATGTGCCGGCCCGGTAGTGACGACGACGGCGTCGAACCGCGCCGTTTCGGGAGCGCAGCCGCGCGGCCTAAAGGTCGCGAGAATATCGTCGCCATCGCGGGTCACCTCTTGGATCGAGCCGGCGAGGATTTTCAAACGGTTTTCGGCGATCGCCCGATCAAGGACATCCTCGACCTGCGGCGCGACACGGAAACGATGTGCGTCCCAAAAGGGTCGCAAATGCCGGACGATCCTGCGCCGCTCGGCCATCGAAAGCGCCTGCCATATTGTCCGCCCCTGCGCCCGAACCTGATCAAGCACCGCATGCCAGCCGATGCCAGCTGTTTCAGCCTGCGTAAGCGTTCGGCGGACATGATGAAGCAGCACTGCAGCGCTCTTTGCCGGCGAGATTGCGAAATCACCGAACGGCTCCTGAGGATCTGGCGCATGTCCTCGTGACCGCAAGCCGCGACGCGACAGCGAGAAGATCGAACCGCGATAGCCCGTCAAAACCAATGACGCCACCACGTCCGCAGCCGTCAGGCCATTGCCGACGATCAGCACCCGGTCGTCGGGGCGTATCGCCGCCAGCGCGTTCGGCAGCGTCGGATCGGCGACATAGCGGGGATGGCCGGCAAGACGCTCCTGCAGATGACGTGGCGGCTGCGGCGCTGGATGTGTCGTGGCGATCACGACGAAATCGGCGCGCGTTTCGTCGCCATGCTTGTCGGTGATCACCCAGCCATCGCCCAAGCGCCGGACGCCAGCGACCATGGTTCGGCGGTGAACGATACGATCCGCGTCGAGATGCGGCTTCAAGCGGCTCGCGACATAGGCTCCGAAAACGCGCCTCTGCGGAAAGAGGCTTCCGTCAGGACGACGCGCAGCCGGATCATCGGCCACCGCGTCGTGTTCGGAAAGCCACTCCTCAAAATCCATCGGCCGATCCGGAAAAAGACCCATGCGCGCTGCCGGCACATTGATCCGATGGGCCGGATCGAGGCTATCATAAGCGAGCCCGCGCCCCAATTCGGCGCGCGGCTCGAAGACGACGATTTCCACGCTGCCCCCCGGAATTGCGTCGGCGAGATGCAGCGCGACCGCCGCTCCAGAAAAGCCGCCGCCGAGGATAGCGACGCACTGACGGCGCTGAGCCTGCAGGGTCCGAGCGGCCAATGTCACAGGGCAGCCTTGAGGCGGACGCGCGCTGGAGGAAAGAAGGCAGAGAACTCGTCGATGACGGCCTCGACACGCGCTGCAAGCGGCTCCGAGTTCACGCGGTAATCGACAAAATCGCGGTCGGAGGCATAGACGGCAGTCGGCAGCGTATGCGCGGTGAAGAAGCCGAAAAGCGGCCGCAGCTGATGCTCGACCATCAGGGCATGACGATCGCCACCGCCGGTCGCGGTGATGATGATCGGCTTGCCTCGCAGCTCGTTTGGTTCGATCAGGTCGATGAGATGCTTGAAGAGGCCGGGATAAGAGCCCTTGAACGTCGGCGAGCCGATGATCAACGCATCGGCATGGACGATTTCGTCGATCACTCCCTTCGCCTGTTCGTCGAGTTCGTTGCGCCAGAGCGCTGTGCCGAGCGACGGACCGACATCCTGCAAATCGTGGATATTGGCGGAAAAACCATAGCGGTCGGCTGCAATGGCTGCGACATGCTCCACGAGTGCGCGCGTCTTCGACGGGCGATTGAAGCTTCCGGCAATGCCGACGATGCGAGGGGGCATGGATCTCTCCTGATCAATGGTCGATGCAACCAGCGATATTACAGCGATCGTTGAGGCGTCGCGTGAGCAGTCTACTGCACCTATCGAAATTAACCGCGCCATCAATACAGCGACCAAAAGCACGCAGCAAAACGCTGCCATGGTGGAAGAGTAGACAGCAGCGGCCACGAACTAGCCAACGACAAAAAGCGCAACGTGGGCCGTTTCCCGCTCGGCAGGACAACGCCCATCCGGAGCCGTGGCTCCTCGTCGGACAGCAAATGCCTTAGCTACTGCAGCGGTACAAGCACGCTGTGAAGAGCTCGACGAAGATTGCAGATAGAATGTCCGCTCAAAGATCTTTGCACGGATTATCGGACACTGAGACGACGATGATGTGCGAGTGTCTTCGTTCTGGGCGGCGTAGGCGGGCCGCCCATGTCTGTTTGCATTGCTGTCATTTTGTAATTCAGTTGGTACCGACTTAAGTTTATTTAGAAATCATAAAGGCTAATCGCACGGTTTAACGTGCTGGCCGAACCTTTCGTCTCGGAATTACTGTGCGTTAAGCTTTTTCGCTTTTGCTCATATGTGATATAAACCAGCGAGCGACTGTGATGAGCCTCTACCCGATTCCCAGCGATGACGAAAAACGAATCGAGGTGCTGGATAGCTTCGCGCTGATGGATACGGCGCCCGAGCAGGAGTACGACCATATCATACAGATGGCGTCACGAATCTTCGATGTCCCAACTGTTCTGATTTCGTTAGTGCATCGTAATCGACAATTTTTCAAAGCCCGTATCGGCCTGGACGTATGTGAGACCGGACGAGATGTCTCGTTTTGTACCTACGCAATGATGGAATCCAGAGTTTTTGTAATCCCGGATGCAACCAAAGATGAGCGCTTCCGAACGAATGCGTTGGTTACGGGGTATCCGAACATTCGGTTCTATGCTGGCGCACCCCTCATCACGTCTGAAGGACACGCACTTGGAAGCCTCTGCTTGATCGACCCTAAACCGAGATTGACGTTCTCGGATCGTGACCAGCGAATACTTGAGGATCTGGCAGCGATGGTCCTCGAAAGAATGGAATTGCGCCGGTTGGAACGGGAGAGCGAGACTAGCCGTAACAAATTCATCAATATTACATCGACATCTCCAGACGCCATCATCTGCGCAAACAGCAAAAACCAGATCACGTCTTGGAATGCTTCTGCAGAAGAGATTTTTGGGTATTCCAAGGAAGAAGCGCTCGGCACACCTCTCGACATCATCATGCCGGACTCAATGCGTGCCAGGCACGGTGCGGGCCTTGCCAGAGTCGCGTCAGGCGGACCCGCTCGCATCATAGGAACCTCTGTCAATTTGACGGCGAAGCGTCGCGACGGCTCCGACGTTCCGATAGAGCTCTCCCTTTCGCAATGGAACGAGGCCGGCGAGCCACAGTTCGGGGCCATCATCCGCGACATAACCAGCCGTTTGGAAGCTGTTAAGCGACTAAAACATGCTGCTGAATACGATGATCTTACCGGCCTTGCAAACAGATCAAGTTTGAAGCGGCGTATTCGGCAGGCTTGCGAAAGCCATGAGCCTTTGGCGCTCCTCCTTCTTGATTTGGACGGTTTTAAAGACGTGAATGATACGTTGGGGCACTCCGCGGGGGATGTTGTCCTCAAGATTGTTGCACAGCGTCTGAGAGAAAGCGTCCCTGACCACCACATGGTGGCCCGGTTGGGCGGGGATGAGTTTGTCATCGTGATCTCTGAAACGGTCGATCCCATGAAGACCAGTGAGCTTGCTTCGAGGCTCATCTCCATTATTGAGGAACCTATAGAATTCGACAACGAGCCCATTCACATCGGGGCGAGTATCGGCATTTCCTTGAAATCAAGCCCGGAAGACGACAGTGAGCAGATGCTGGGGAACGCCGATCTGGCGCTTTATCAGGCCAAGGCAGATGGTCGCCATCTCGTGCGCATATTCACACCTGAGCTTCGCCAAACGGCTTTGAAGAAGGGAGCCATGAGTTCCTCGATCCGTCAAGCCTGGGAAAATCAGGAGTTTGAGCTCTATTACCAGCCTCAGATCAAACTCAGCGATGGCAGCCTAGCGGGCGCGGAAGCGCTGATAAGGTGGAACCATCCACAGCTTGGCGTCGTCTCGCCTGGCGCCTTTCTGCCTGTACTGGAGGCAAGCCTTCTTGCTGTTCCCGTGGGCGAATGGATATTGCGCACGGCATGTGCGCAGGCGGCGCAGTGGCGGCAGGCCGGTTGCAAAAATTTCAGGATCGGTATCAATCTGTTTGCAGCCCAATTTAGGGCAAGGGATTTTGCAAAATCCGTCGAGACAGCGCTTGCGGACAGTCATTTACCGGCAACGGCGCTGGAACTAGAAATAACGGAAAACATCATCCTGCGAAATGAACACCGGCTCATGGAGCCCCTTCATTACCTTCGCTCACTCGGCGTGGGAATTGCTTTCGATGACTTCGGAACCGGCTTCGCGTCGCTCAGCCTTTTAAAGGACTATCCTGTTACGCGCTTGAAGATCGACCGGTCGTTCGTAAGCGGCAGTGAGCGCAATAAGAAAGACGAGGCCATCGTTGAAGCGGTCGCAAAACTTGCTGCGGGATTTGACCTCGAAGTCATTGCCGAAGGCATTGAGACGGTCGAACAAGAACACCTGATGCAGCACTACGCATGCGATGAAGGACAGGGCTATCTATACGGGCGCCCTATGAAGGCGATAGACTTCACACGTCTTTATCTGACAAATACTACGAACCGGATTTCCGCAGGAGCTTAAAGTCAAAGCGGCCAAAAAACTGACATGGCTGTGGCGCCCGGAAATTCAGATGGGCTGAGGTAGCGATCGCAAGCTCTTGAAAGTTACCGAACCTCTGCCCCCTAATCGGACTGCGCTTTGCACAGCCCAATGCACGTTGGCTTCCGCCTTCTTGGGGGGACGCTCTTGCTGCCTGGAAATTAAGGACCATGCTGTCTGGATTTATGATGAACTTATCACCAAACAGGCCTCGGCTTCCATTCTGGCGTACCACTAAAATTCAACCAAAATCCCAACGTCACATCGGGTGCGTTTGACCTGTCGAACGCCAAATCGCTGATCAGACGTTACAAATTTGCACAGCACGATTGAAATGAACCTGCGAACAACGGCTGCATCGTCGCCACCTGCGGACTTCTCGAAGACGCTGCGGCTTCAGTCGTCCGGAATCGCACCTCTGGCAATGTTGCGCCCCGTGTCTTCAGAGACGCGGTAGCCGCAGCCATCATCTCCTTGAACTCATTCAGAGCGATACCATCCGCGCGCATCACCGAAAGGATCAGTGGATCTCTATACATTTCAGTGAGCGTCATCTCCCCTGTCGTAACGGTCATGACAGTCTCCTTTCGACGAGTTTTAAATCCAGAAGGCGGCAGTTACTTGACGGCCACCTCGCATGGTGTTACCGGTAAGTAACAACTGGATAGTTACCGACCAGTCACACCCGTGTCAACGTCACTTCAGGATAAAAATCAAAAATCATGAAATCCGTGAAATCTGATCGCTCCTCCGAACAGAAAATCCCACCTCGTGACCGTATCGTCTCAACGGCCTGTCAACTGTTTCGTGAATATGGGATACGCGGCATAGGCGTCGATGCCATCGCAGAAGCCGCAGCCACCAACAAGATGACGTTGTATCGACATTTCGGCTCGAAGGACGATCTTGTGTGCGAGGCGCTCAAGCACAGTTCTCAAACATTGGAGAATGCTTGGAAAGACCTCGAGACAGACAACCCCGGCGACCCGAGGGCTCAGCTTGCTGCATGGGTAAAAGCGCGCGCTCAGTGTCTCTCAAGTGAGCCATATGGATGCGATCTAGCCAATGCCGCCGTGGAGTTGAAAGAGCAGGGACACCCGGCACACGCGGTCATCGAATCCCTGAAGATGCAACAGCATTCCCGCCTTGCCGATCTCTGTCGTTCAACGGGTGCGAGCGATCCGGAACTTTTGGCTGATACGCTTTCCATGCTGCTGGAGGGAGCGCGCGTCAGCAAGCTTGCAACTGGAAATGAAGGCCCGTCGATGCGGTTTACGCGAGCGTGTGAAGCGGCGATGGTGGCGTTCGGCCTCGGTGCCGGCGCTTTGTCGTAAGTTCCGTTGAAGCGCCAGACAACGGAACCGAAAGCGTCGGGATCGATCGGTGATCTCCGGCGCCTTTTACAAGGCCACTCTCTACAGGAAATAAACTTGAGAACTGCCCTGGGCGGGGTGAAGGGCGCGAAAGGCTTTAGTTGAAGCCCAATATGAAAATCAAAGAGTGAGATCGAGAAATCGCTGGAGTTGCGAAGCTCCAGATCTCCCCTCGGACAGCCGCTACGAGGCCTGGCTCAATGAAAATAAAGCCGGTTTGTTGTCCGGCTTTATCTCAATTCAAAGACGCAAATTACATTTTTGGCAGAAGCACCTTGTCGATGACGTGAATGACGCCGTTCGACTGCTTCACGTCGGCGATCGTGACATGCGCGACATTGCCGTTTTCATCGGTCAGCGTAATCTTGCCCATGCTTTCCTTGGCCTTCAAAACGCAGCCGCCGACGGTCTTGACGTCATGCGTGCCCTTGTCGTCCTTGATCATCTTCTCGATCGCCGTTGACATGGCATTGGCTGCGACGACGTGGCAGGTCAGGACCTTGGTCAACTGTGCCTTGTTCTCAGGCTTCAGGAGTGTGTCGACGGTTCCCTTGGGAAGAGCTGCAAACGCTTCATTCGTCGGGGCGAACACGGTAAATGGCCCCTTTCCTTGCAGCGTCTCGACCAACCCGGCTGCCTTGACGGCGGCGACAAGCGTCGTGTGGTCCTTCGAATTCATCGCGTTTTCCACGATGTTTTTGTCTTCGTACATCGCGGCGCCGCCGACCTTGGGATTGGCTGCGTATGCGCTGCCAGCAGCGATCGCGATTGCGGTGGCACAGGCTGCGAAACGGATTGCGAGCTTGAACATGGTGATTCCTCCTGGCCGATCACCCAGATGCAAGGCTGCATCTCCTAAGGGTCGGCTTCCCTCTTCCGGGACAAGGAGGTTACGGAAAGGCTTGAGAAGAAGTTTCAGGGCCGTCGAATTATTTTACACGATCATCTCTCTTGCTGTGGCCACCTCACCACGCGGCCAGCAAACAAAGGCAACCATATCAGGACGGGCTGGAGGGGTAAGCGCAAAAGGTGGTAGATCCACTCCCACACCGACGGGTCACTAGAAAGCGCATCGATGGCGTGTTTGATATTCGCGGGAAAAACGCAGACCGCATAAAGCGCCAGACCAATGCCTGCGGCCCGCTGAAGTCGTGCGGTTACGATCCCCAACGCACCAGCGATTTCGCAAAGCCCTGTCAGCAAAATCACCAAATGCGGCGACGGAACCCAATCCGGCGTGATTTTCAGAAATGGCACCGGCCACAGAAGGTGCATCGTGCCGACGAAGCCATACAGGCAGGCGAGCCCTGTCGCGCATTTGCGCCGCCAAGCTTCCGTCCTCAGAGAAGCAGCCACGGAGTATCCCATCTCCCCTCCAAATAGGTGCCTTGTGCCATCGCGCAGCGCATCGCCCCGGAAAGCGAAAGCTCAGAGGCTTCTTGCCGTGCCGCTCGCCACGATCGCTCCGGTCGGCTTGCCTGTGGGCGAGCCGCCGAACGGTTCCAGCGACACTGCAAGCGTTGCGCCCCCGCTCAGACGATCACGCATGTCCGATGGAATGACCAGTTCTCCGCCCGTATCTGCCGGCAATATGCCGAGCGAGAAGGGATCCCCTTGCCCAGGCACAAGCCAGAGCTCCAGCGATTTCTCCTGCGCGCGCCCTGCCGCGACAGGTACGATGCGCATTCGCCCGCTTTCGGCATCGTAGGACGCCAGCATGTTGACGGAATTACTGGGTGCCGAGAGTTCCGCAACCAGCCTACCATCCCGAGAAGACGGCGGCGCGATACCCGACGCATAGATCAGGGCGGCAGCAGCGGCCACGGAGGTGCCAAGTGAAAGCCAACGCCAGAAAGCCATTGAATTCCAAAGGCTGACGTTCACCTTACTCGTCAGCGGCGCTGCGAAGAGGCGCTGTTCAAGCTGTTCCAGCACGGCGGCGCGAGGCGTTATCTCGTCGTAGTCCTGATTGAAGGACTCCATGTCGGCCTGCCAGCGCGCAACGATTTGCGAAAACGCCTCATCGCTGGCCATGCGGCGCTCGACCATCCTTCTTCCTTCGATGGACAGAACACCCAAGACATATTCGCCTGCCAGGATTTCGTCTTTTGAGTGCTCGCTTGAGCCGGGATCACGCGTCATCGCTGGATGCACTCCTTAAGCTTGAGGAGACTACGGCGCAGCCAGGTGCGCACCGTATTCAGCGGGACCCGCAGGTCGTCTGCAAGTTCGATGTAGCTCAGGCCCTCGACATAGGCGCGACGAACTGCGCTGGCATGTGCCGGATCGAGCTCTGCCATGCATCTGTCGATCCTGCGGCCCTCATCGATGATGCCCATGCGCTGCTCTGGGTTCGGGGTTGTGTCATCGGCAAGATCATATGCTGCGTCAAGATCATCGGAAACAGGTTTGCGGGCGCGGATCGTATCGATCGCGTGGTTGCGCGCGATTGTCGCAAGCCATGCAAACGGACCACTATGTCCGGTCGCGAAGGTTTTCGCGCGTTGCCAGATCTTGATGTATATTTCTTGCAGTGCCTCTTCAGCATCGCTGCGATTTTTGAGGATGCGCAAACATACGCCCATCAATTTTGGGCTAGTCGCCTGGTAAAGTGCGACAAAGGCGGCGCGGTCTCCCATCGCGACACGATTGATCAAAACTTCGATGTCGTTGCTTTGCATTGAAGAAAACCTTGCCACTCCAACCTTATAGCGGTTGGCTTCTGGAAAAAACAAGGAGCGACGGGCGGTAAACCCGACAAAGACGCTGCTTCTGTCAGTCCATGATCGGCGATTGCCCCGAATATTGCTCATCGCGACGCATCCAAGGTTCTCAACTGGCGTCGGATGAGCCAGAGACCGGATCCTGCCGTAACTGTCGAGAGAAGAGTTCTCCCGATCAGCCCCCGCGCGTCAGCATCGTCGAATGGCTCCTGAGTGTTGCCCGATCGATCAAATGGCAAGGAGCGAAAGCGGCTCTCCATGCTGCTTAACCGGAAGAAGCCGATCGCGACAAACACCATGAGCGTGGCAAGATGGGCAGTGGGACAGGTCCTCATGTGGTCAACTCCGACATTGCCATGGCCTCCAGCCGATACTGCCTCATGCGATTCCGAAGCAGAGCAATCACGCGACAGTTCAGCAGCGCGTTTTCATCCTGAGCGCCTTGCGCGACCTTTCGCGCCCACGTTCAGGCCTTGCTTTCCGACCAGTTACGAACGCGGCGAACCATTAGTTTCAGCGACCGCTCGCCTTCCTCAATTTTCCCTTTGGTTTCTGTAAATTCTTCCACGGCCCGCACCGGACTCGCCGATAGACGGTCTTTCGCATGGCCGAAGCGAGGCGATATACGGCCGCTTATGGTCGGGTCAGGCGATCGCTTCTGCGCGCGCTTCGCCGACGGCGGCTCGGCGAGGACCAGTCCCGTGAGCCTTCATCGCTCTCCGGACGGCGAAGCTTGCCAAGCTTACGTGAATATCGAGCCAAGTGCTCCGCCCTTTTGGCATGTTTCGACCGCCGGCCTTTATCGCCCGACGGTCTCTGTCTACCTGAGGCGGTTTCCTCCGCTCACATCGGCGGAACGACACCATTCGTGCCGACAACCACACGACCGCTCGACATCGAACCGTCGTCTGCCTTTTCGGAGGGTACGAAAACGGTTGCGCCAGGCTTGATGTCGGTTTCCGCAGCATTGGCAAAAGTGACAACCGGCGTGCCATCCGGAATGGTGATCTTCTTTTCCTTCCCCTTGTAGCTCACGGTCACCGCATGACCGTCAACCGACTTTACGGCGTCGGCAACAGTCGCATTGGTCATCGAGCTGTTTGGCTTCAGGTCCCAGGCGTAGCTCCCCTCGCCTGTGCCTTTCATCGCTGCAGGAAAGATCAGCACTTCCAAAGCGCCATCGCCGCCGCTCGCCGTTGGCAGTGATGCGATACCGACGAAGTCACCTGGCTTGATATCGTCAACCGATGCCTTGGCGACGCCGGAGACCTTCCAGCCATCCTTCAGCATGATCTTTGCGCTGCTGCCTTCACGCGTTTTGACGGACAAGATGTTGCCCTGAAGGCTTTCGACGGTGCCACGGACACGAACCTGATCGGCGGCCTTGGCGCCTCCGCCGAGCGTCAACGCAACCAGCGCGCCGGCGAAAAGGGTAAAACCTGTTTTTGAGGTTGAGAACATTGTGCTTCCTTTGTGTTTCAAACCCTGTCTGCTGAACAACCGGCGGAGGCGGGCTGAAAAATCCGCTAGCTATGGAAATCTGGATTTCGACCTATATTCCGGCATACCACTCGTAGCCGCGATCCTCCCAGAAGCCGCCATTTCCGCCGTAGAGATTGGAGAAATCTGCGACGGCCTCGATGCGCATCAGATATTTCGCCTGCTTGTAACCAAGCTGCCGCTCGACCCTCAGCCGCAGCGGCGCGCCATGCGCGACTTCGAGATCTCTTCCGTTCATGGAATGGGCGAGAATGGTTTGAGGATGAAAAGCGTCAACAAGATCGATGCTCTCGTAATACCAGCCGCTGCCATCCAGGGTCTTTTCGTATTCGTCGGCACAGTGAAAGACGATATAACGCGCTTCCGGCTTGAGGCCGACCTTGTCCAGAACGGCAGCGAGCGGCACACCTGTCCACTGACCGGTCGCGCTCCAGCCTTCGACGCAGTCGTGGCGTGTGATCTGGCTGCGTGCCGGCATTGCCTTCAGGGTTGCAAGGGGGAATTTGGTTGGGCGCTCGACGAGGCCACCGACCTCCAACTGCCACTGCGAAAATTGCGTCGACAACAATTGCTGATATTGCGCGCCCTCGGGCATGCTTGTGCCGTTGGCGCGAAAACTTGGCGAGATGTCCGCGAGCGTATACTCGCGCGCCAGGGTGTTGTCGCCGATCAGCAGGCGCTGCGCACGCTTCGTCAGGCCCTCGGCGAGTTTCAGGGTTTTCTGGACCTTATCGTTTTGGACAAGCGCATCGCAGCCACTCAGACCGAGTGCGGATGCGGTAAGCGTTGATCCGATCAGGAAACGGCGACGGGTAATGAGGCGGCTCATGGCTTGAACTCCCCTTCCGGCTCTTCGATGATGACATAACGTCCGGTGATCATCGAGCGCATATTGTTCAATACGCCGGAGACCAGAACCATCACGATGTGAATGACGACAAAGGCGATCAGTGCGCTGGCTGTGATGAAATGCAGTGTCCGGGCCGACTGTCGACCGCCGAACAGATCCAGAAGCCAGGGCGCGAAGGCATTGAAGCCCGGTGACATTGTCAAACCAGTCGCAATCATCAAGGGAAGCAGAAAAAAGATGACCAGAAGATAGGTGAGCTTCTGCAGAGCATTGTAGTGACGCGCTTTTTCGCCCTTCGGAAAGCGCAAACGAGCATGATCAACCACCTCTTGGACGAGATGCGGTACCGCGAGTTCACCGCGCCTAGGCAAAAGGTCCCGATGGAAATGGCGGGCAATGAAACCATAGGCAATATAAATCAGTCCGTTGATGACGAAGAGCCAGGCAAAGAAAAAGTGCCACCGCCGACCGGTGGCGAGATCCTGATAGCTCGGCAACGTCAGCCAGGCGGGAAAGCCGCGGGCCGTAAGCTCCCCATCGACATTGGACACGCCCAGGAAACCGGTCGTCTCAAAGGAGACGTCGCCGATGTGTGTCATGCCCTTGACCCGGTCGCCGTCCTGCACCGCGTCCATGGCAATGAAGGCCGGGTCGTCATCGGCGCCATATTGACCCCAATAGAGAGCCGGATGCGCGTTGAAGATTTGCAGTCCGCTAAACAGCAGCACAGTCATGAACAGAACGTTCAACCAGTGCGATAGGCGTACGGTCAGACTGTGTCGCCTGATGAGAATTCGTTTTCCAGTGACGGGTTGTGCGGTCGCATCCATAATTTCCCTCGAGCGCCAGCGTTATCGTCGATACGAAACCGCCCCCGCAAAAGTTGCGTTTCGCGGGGGCGGACAGGATCATTTCATCGCGTCGCATTTCTTCATCATGTTGGACTTTTTCATCGAGTCCTTTTCCATGCCGGCCTTGTGCATACAGTCGGTCTTGCTGCCGGCCATCTTCATGCTATCGGTCTTCATGGTGTCTTTCTTCATCGTATCCATCTTCATGGTATCGGTCTTTTTCATTGCGTCGGAGGACTGAGCCTCAGCGGTGCCTGCCGCAAAGGAAAGACCAAGAATGACGGCGCCGATGGCGACAGCGAAGGAACGAATAGTCATGATGCGTCTCCCGTTTGATGTGCTCGCCGCGTGTTTGCGCCGAAGGTTCACATCAGGCTCATTCGCGGAAGGCGGGAGTTGGTAACAGGCATCACGCGTTTGTGATCGCAAACTCGGCCTGGCTGAACTTTTCTCGATTTTACCATCGATGCTGTGTAACCGTTTCGCCGTAGGGCCGTATGAAGCTGGAAGACATGATGGCGATGAGCGAATTTGAGCTGAAGGCGTTGATGCTTCTGTCCCTTGACGGGGACGAGAATGCCTATCGCTGTCTGCTCGGTATTTTGCGGCATCTGCTGGAGAGCTATTTTAAACGACGGCTGACGTCGAACGCGCAGGACACGGACGATCTGATCCAGGATACGCTTCTGGCGCTGCATCAGCGCCGGATCACCTACGATCGCGAGCGACCGTTCACGGCCTGGTTCTTTACCATCGCACGCCACAAGCTGGTCGATCACCACAGGCGACGAGGCGGGCGATCGGTTGTCAGCCTGGAACTGGTCGAGGGCGTCGCGGACGGCTATTCCGAAGACGCGATCCTCGCGAGCATGGATGTGGAGCGATTGCTCTCTGGCATTCCGGCGTGGCAAAGCGACTTGATCCGGCGCGTGAGGTTGGAGGGTCGTTCGGTCGCCGAGGCGGCAGTTGCCAGTGGCAAGACGGAAGCAATGGTCAAGGTCAGCGTTCATCGCGGCATCAAGGCGCTGGCTGCGAGATTGAGAGGCGAACGTGGCGAAAACGGATGATCTGATCGATAGCCTGGCAAGAGGGCTGCAGCCTATACGGTCGCATGCTCTTCTCCGCTTACTCTCCAAAGCGCTGCTGCCTGGCGTCTTGCTGTCTGGTGCATTTATCCTGCTCCTGCACGGTTTGCGTCCAGACATAATCTCGGCAATGTCTCTTCCCGCCTTCTGGGTGAAATCATTCTATCCGCTGGCGCTGGCGATCAATGGTATCTGCGCCGTGTTGATTGTCTCGCGCCCCGGTGGGCTGCCGATATCGGCAGGCTTGGCCTCGATTGGCATCTATATGCTGCTAGCAATGCTGGGGCTCTGGCAGTTGCATGCATCGCCAGCTATGGACTATCCGAATTTGATTTTCGGCGTCTCCTACTGGTTCTGCCCACTGATCATTGTCGCGTCCGCCGCTCCCGTCTTCGCCGCCAATATCTGGTTCTTGCGACGTTGCGCACCGACGCGGTATCGACTCGCCGGATTTACCGCTGGCATGATGGCAGGGGCCGCAGGGGCGTGGACCTATTCCTGGGCATGTATCGAAAACGGCCTTCCATTCGTGACGCTGTGGTACTCGCTCGGTATTGTTATATGCGGCCTGATCGGCATGGCGCTCGGCACGCGCCTCTTGCGCTGGTAGCGTGATCGTTTGGAGACGGCCGAGCTGGTTTTCGCCAACCTCGGACCGTCCGGCGCGGGACCTCAAAGCTCCTGAGCGGCAGAGAGCAATCACTCCCCTAGCTGATGACGTTGGTGGAGTTCGTTAGACGAGCAGCAATTTATGCCTGCGATGACAGCCAGTACCGGCTATGCCGACGTTTGCCCGTACGCGTCAGTGCACCGATTTCCACGAGCTGCTGAAGCGAGCGCGCGGCCTATTCAGCCGTTGCCGTCCTCGAATGGATGTTTGCTTTCAAACTAAAGCTGACCGACGGCGACATGGGAGAAGCTTGAGCGGCGTTTGGCCATCGTGCCTGGATTGATTGCGCCTTGTGATGAAGCGCTCCATTCTCAACGGCAACCCGGCAAGACGAGGGAGCCTCGAAGCGGATGTGGGGCCTGGCCAATCGACCTGACACGATCCGCATAGCGTCTTGATGCGTGCGGTAAGCACCCACCGTCTCAATATATAAGTTTCCCGCCATCAGCATCGAATGCCGGTGGGACAGGCCCTCATGATCCAGCACTCTACGCTTTGGCCCAGCCTCCCCTTGTAATCCGATATTCCAGCACGACTTAAGATAGCAGTGACGGCTCGTCTTCAGGGTGCTGTCATCAAGGGTGCAAAACCTTGCCCCAACAAAGGAGGACGGAATGTCTTCCAATCCAGCAGCCTCGTCTATCGACCTCGCCGGCTCCAAGGTGGTGAGGGAAGTCTTAAAGTCCGCCGGCCGTCGGGAATCTCAGTCGAACGAGAGTTCCGACATGAAGCGTGACGCCTCGCCCATCCTCTCAGCCGTGTCACGCAGGGGTGTGAGAGCCAAATCGGCTCTCCTGAGTTCCCTCGCCAACCGGAAACAGTCGTCGACACGAGCAAGTCCAGATCCCCAGCCAAAGAGTAGCGCTGGTGATCATTGGCAAGATGACGGTGGACGCTGATGGGCATCTCGTTTCCAAACAAAGCTCGTAGTTTTGACGACAGAAAGCGCTGTGTCCGTTTCACCGGATACGACGGTATGTTCGAGATCAAATTCTATCTGGCGACCGAAGTCTTGGCCCATGGGAAATCGTCCCGAAATGTCACCGAGGCAGATTATTTGATGGCGTTCGATGCCTTGCGCCCAAGAATTCTGCAAGCGGCGACCTCCGCTTACTCCAAAGTTCGATCCAGCGTGATTACGTTGGATCTCGCGCATTTTCGTTGAGCATATCGTGGTCCTGAACGGATACGATCGTTCATCATCCAACCAAGCCAGCGCCACCGCTGCAAACGGTGGCAGCGAAAACTATGCGTGTGAGTGAGTTCGCGAAAGAGTTTCGTCTGGGTCAAGCAGAGGAGAACCGGTCTGCCTCTGAGAATGTCCGCCAGAACTGATGATGGTCCGGCCCATCGAGGACGGACAAATGGTCTTTGGGTCGGTCTTACCGCAACGCCATTGCGGAATGGGCAACGATTACAACAATTTCCTGGCGCACTCATCGCTCTGACTAGACCCCAGCGGAATATGCCGGGATGATCGGCATCTGGCGGTTCAAAACCGCTTAAGCTCCGAACGCGACCGGATGAATCTTCGGTGGCAGGTCAGGCATGCGCTGCCTCGTTCCTTGCTTCCAACGTTAAGAATTCAACCGGTCAGTTTACAGATGGCTTTTCGCCCGTGTCGGCTGACGGACCTAGGAAGACGCGCTCGTTCTGCTCCGCTACAATCTTGGCCTGCTGCGGACCGCGAGGCGACAAGTATCTGACGCCTCTCTATTCGTGAGCTTGATATATCGCGCGCACCGGCATCGGATGTAGCGCTATTGCGCCTCTTTAGCCGGATTCTTGATTTGCCTCGTGCGCTGCTAATGTTGTTGAAAAGACAATTATCCGCAACTGAGTAGAGTAAGGGCATCCATTGCTATGGCCCGAACTCCGGCGGTGGCGTTCGGCGCATGCAGCAACTTACCCCATCCGCTCCGACGCATAGGAACCCGGGCTTGGCGGGAAGACCACGGTGCGGTTGCCGTTGATGAAGGTGCGGTGGTGGATATGCGCATGGATGGCACGGGCCAGAACCTGGCTTTCCACATCACGGCCAAGCGAGACGTAATCGTCTGCCGACTGGGCGTGGGTGATGCGCACTGTGTCCTGCTCGATGATCGGACCTTCGTCGAGATCGGCTGTGACGTAATGGGCGGTGGCGCCAATCAGTTTCACGCCACGCTCATAGGCCTGCTTGTAAGGGTTGGCGCCCTTGAAGCTTGGCAGGAAAGAATGGTGGATGTTGATGATCTTGCCTGACATCTTGCGGCACATGTCGTCTGACAGAACCTGCATGTAGCGTGCCAGGACCACGAGTTCGGTGCCGGTGCTTTCGATCAGGTCGTTCAGCTGCGCTTCGGCCTTCGGCTTGTTTTCCTTCGTCACCTTGATGTGGTGGAAGGGAATGTCGTGGTTGACGACAACCTTCTGGTAATCGAAGTGGTTGGAGACGACGCCGACGATGTCGATCGGCAGCGCGCCGATCTTCCAGCGATAGAGCAGATCGTTGAGACAATGACCGAAACGCGACACCATCAGCAGCGTCTTGGTGCGTTCGCCATCGCTGTAGATCTCGGCCTCCATCTTGAAGCGCTCGGCAACCGGCTTGAAGCCTTCCTTGATGTCTGAAAGCGACACGCCCTCTTCCGAAATGAAGGAGACGCGCATGAAGAACTTGCCGGTTTCGAGGTCGTCGAATTGCGAGCTATCGACGATGTTGCAACCCTTGTCCGCGAGATAACCCGAAATGGCGGCGACGATGCCGCGTGTGGATTTGCAAGCTACGGTCAATACATAGGTCGTCATCCGGCGCCCTCTCTGTCATCGATGGAAAAAACCCGCGCTATGCAAGGAGCGCGGGAAAAGCCGCAAAGCGGCGGGGAAACGTCGTCAAACGTCGAGCGTGGTCTGGTGCTCCCAGGCGGTGAACTGCGAGCAGTAGCTGTTCCACTCACCATGCTTAAGCTTCAAATAGGCCTTGGAGAACTCGACGCCGAGCGCCTGCTGCAGCGCCTCATCTTTCTCATATTCGCGCAACGCATCGAGAAGATTAAGCGGCAGTTTCGGCGCATTGGTGACCGTATGGCCTTCGCGATACATGTCGATATCGTGATGTGGACCTGGATCGGCCTGAGCGCGAACGCCGGAAAGGCCGGCTGCGATTATGATGGCCTGGAGCAGATAGGGGTTCACCGCACCGTCCGGCAGACGAAGCTCGAACCGCCCGGGCCCCGGCACGCGCACCATATGGGTGCGGTTGTTGCCGGTCCATGTCACCGTGTTGGGTGCCCATGTGGCGCCGGATATGGTGCGCGGCGCATTGATGCGCTTGTAGGAATTGACGGTGGGATTGGTGACAGCCGCCAGCGCGGAGGCATGTTTCATGATACCACCAAGAAAGGTCTTGCCCTTGGCGGAAAGGCCGAACGGCATTGCCTTGTCGGCAAAGGCATTGACCTTGCCGTCCAGATCCCACACGGAAATATGCGCATGGCAGCCATTGCCTGTCAGGCCCTTGAACGGCTTCGGCATGAAGGTGGCGCGAAGCCCATGCTTTTCTGCAACGGATTTGACCATGAATTTGAAAAAGGAATGCTTGTCGGCCGTTTGAAGCGCGTCGTCATATTCCCAGTTCATTTCAAACTGGCCGTTCGCGTCTTCATGGTCGTTCTGGTACGGCTTCCAACCCAGCTCCAGCATGTAGTCGCAAATTTCGGCAATCACATCGTAACGACGCATCACCGCCTGCTGATCGTAGCAGGGCTTTTCGGCGGTATCATATTCGTCGGAAATCTTGCTGCCGTCGGCGGAAATCAGGAAGAATTCCGGCTCGACACCGGTCTTCACCCGCAAGCCCTCGCTTGCGGCTTCGGCAACCAGTTTCTTCAAGACCACACGCGGCGCCTGTTCGACCGGCTGGTCTTCCATCACGCAATCGGCAGCGACCCAGGCGACATCCTTCTTCCATGGAAGCTGGATGACCGAGGAGGCATCTGGCACGGCAAAAAGATCAGGATGAGCGGGTGTCAAATCGAACCAGGTGGCAAAGCCTGCAAAGCCCGCGCCGTCCTTTTGCATGTCAGCGATCGCTTCGGCAGGTACCAGCTTGGCGCGCTGCCCACCGAAGAGATCGGTGTAACTGATCATAAAATATTTGATGCCCTTTTCGGCTGCATATGCGGAGAGGTCCAGTGTCACGTCATTCCCCTTTTTTTGGTATCAGACACTTGATTTTAGAAAGACGGCCGCATCCTCCCAAACGCGCCCGTCCTTAAGGCATGCTTTTTTAGAAGCCACCTTTACCGGGAAACCAGTTCGTTCCCGCCAGCGGCACCTGCGCCATGGCTGCGGCCTCCATGGTCAAGGCCACGAGATCTTCCGGCTCCAGATTGTGGAGGTGGTTCTTGCCGCAGGCGCGCGCGATGGTTTGCGCTTCCAGCGTCATCACCTTCAAATAATTGGCAAGGCGGCGACCAGCGGCGACCGGGTCGAGACGCGCGGCAAGCTCCGGATCCTGCGTCGTGATGCCAGCCGGGTCTTTGCCTTCGTGCCAGTCATCATAAGCGCCAGCGGTGGTGCCGAGCTTCTGGTATTCCTCTTCCCATTTCGGGTCGTTATCGCCAAGCGCCACGAGTGCCGCGGTGCCAATCGCCACCGCATCGGCGCCAAGCGCCAGAGCCTTCGCCACATCGGCGCCGGAGCGAATGCCGCCCGATACAATCAATTGCACCTTGCGATGCATGCCAAGATCCTGAAGGGCCTGGACTGCGGGACGAATGCAGGCGAGCGTTGGCATGCCGACATTTTCGATGAAGACGTCCTGCGTTGCAGCCGTGCCGCCCTGCATACCGTCCAGCACCACCACATCGGCACCGGCCTTTACCGCAAGCGCTGTGTCGTAATAGGGGCGCGCGCCACCGACCTTGATATAGATCGGCTTTTCCCAGTCGGTGATTTCGCGCAGTTCGAGGATCTTGATTTCCAAATCATCCGGGCCGGTCCAGTCAGGATGGCGGCAGGCCGAGCGCTGATCGATGCCCTTCGGCAGATTGCGCATAGTGGCAACGCGGTCGGAAATCTTCTGGCCGAGCAGCATGCCGCCACCGCCGGGCTTGGCGCCCTGGCCAACGACCACCTCGATGGCATCTGCACGGCGCAAGTCCTTCGGGTTCATGCCATAACGCGAGGGCAGATACTGGTAGACGAGGGTCTGGCTGTGGCCGCGCTCCTCATCCGTCATGCCGCCATCGCCCGTCGTCGTGGAGGTGCCGGCAATCGTGGCGCCACGGCCAAGGGCCTCCTTGGCATTTCCGGACAGCGCGCCGAAGCTCATGCCCGCAATCGTGATTGGCGTTTTGAGCGTAATCGGCTTTTTGGCAAAGCGGGTTCCAAGCGTGACGCTCGTATCGCATTTCTCGCGATAGCCTTCGAGCGGATAGCGCGAAATGGAAGCACCAAGAAACAGCAGGTCGTCAAAATGCGGCACCTTGCGCTTCGTGCCCGCACCGCGAATGTCGTAAATGCCGGTGGCCGCAGCGCGGCGGATTTCCGCCAACGTATGGTCGTCAAAGGTTGCGGACTTGCGCGGCGGGGTGAATGGGTTGTGATAGCTCATCGGTAAATCCCTGCCTCAATACGCATCGGCGTTGTCGATGTTGAAGGTGTAGAGCGTGCGGGCAGAGCCGTAGCGCTTGAACTCGCCCGGCTTGACATCGGTGATGCCGGCCTTGTCGAGAAGCTCCGCCAGCTTTTCCAGATGCTCGGGCCGCATGTCCTTTTCGATGCAGTCGGCGCCGAGGCTCTTGACCGAGCCGCGCACGAAAAGCTTCGCCTCGTAAAGACTGTCGCCCAAGGCGTCGCCCGCATCGCCGCAGACGACGAGATGGCCGGACTGGCCCATGAAGGCCGACATATGGCCGATATTGCCCTGCACGACGATATCGATGCCTTTCATCGAAATCCCGCAACGGGAGGCGGCATTGCCCTTGATGACGAGAAGCCCGCCGCGACCGGTGGCACCCGCATATTGAGAGGCGTCCCCTTCAATGACGACGGTACCGGACATCATGTTTTCCGCGACACCCGGACCGGCGGAGCCGTGAACGGTGACGGTGCCACCATCATTCATACCGGCGCAATAATAGCCGACCGAACCATGCACATCGACGGTTACGGGACTGTCGATGCCGACGGCAACGGCGTGATGGCCCCGCGGATTGACGACTTCAAATTCGGTGTCGTTTACACCAGCAGAAAGGCCGTGCAGCGCCTTGTTGAGGTCACGCAGCGGCGTATGAGAGAGATCGAAGACTGGCATGGATATGACTTTCACACGGATAGGCCGAGAGCGGCATCAGGCTGCTTTTTCGTGATCCCAGAAGTAAACGGTCGCAGGCTCCGGTTCCCAGACGCGGGCGGTCTCAATGCCCGGCAGATTGACCAAGGCGCGATACTCCGAGCCGAAAGCGACATACTGATCGGTTTCGGCCATAACAGCGGGTTTGCAGGCAATCGGATCGCGAACGACGCCGAAACCGGACTTCGTGCCGACAACGAAGGTGAAGAAGCCGTCCAGATCGTCGAGTGCACCGGTCAGCGCCTCACCCAGGTCCTTCCCCTTGGCCATTTCTGCTGTCAGGTAGGCGGCAGCCACTTCGGAGTCGTTCTGGGTTTCGAAACTCATGCCTTCACGAACCAGTTCGCGGCGCAGATTGTTGTGGTTGGAGAGCGAACCATTATGCACGAGGCACTGATCCGAGCCGGTGGAGAAGGGATGCGCGCCAAGCGTCGTCACCGCCGATTCCGTTGCCATGCGGGTGTGGCCGATGCCGTGGGTGCCTGCCATGGAGCGCACGTCGAAACGGGCCACCACATCCTTCGGCAGACCGGTTTCCTTGTAAATCTCGACGCTGTCACCGGAGCCCATGACGCGGACATTGGGGCGGAGAGCGGAAAGAACGGCACGGATGCCATCAAGCTTGTCCGCCGGGATGTCCAGAACCGCGTGCGTGCTCTTAACCGTCACCGCAGCCGCAACGCCCTTCTCCTTCAGCGCCTCTGCAAGTCCTGTAAAGTCTGCATCAGGATCGGCGGACTGGATCGTTACCTTGGCGCGTCCTGCGGCAGCGCCGCCGTAGATCGCGATACCGGCCGAGTCCGGTCCACGATCGGTCATGGTGATCAGCATGTCAGAGAGCAGCTGACCCAACTGCGGTTCCAGGCTTTTGTCTTTCAGGAATAGTCCAACAATGCCGCACATCGACAGGCACCTCCGTTCGTTTCTGAACAAAGGCGTATCACACGAAATTTCAAGACGTCAACTATGAGGAATATTTTTTTCCTTTAAAGCAATTTATCAATCGCCCGTTACTCGTCGTTGAGGGTAGGAGATGATCGACAAGTAACGTGCGGGAAGCTGCACCAACACTTCCGGTCCGTGCGGCGCATCGGCATCGAAAAACAGGCTATCCCCCGCCTGCATGGTAAAAAGCTGTTCTCCGTGGCGATAAACGACCTCGCCCTCCAGCATGTAGAGAAACTCCATGCCCTCGTGCTGGAAGGTGGGAAAAACGTCGGAATCGGTCGTGAGCGTGATGAGATAGGGTTCGACCGTCACTCCGCTGGTGTTGTTGTCGATATGCCCGAGCAGGCTGTACTGGTGGCCTGCGCGCGTGCCTCTGCGGTCGATATTGACGCCTTGCCCGGCCTTGACGAAGGTGGCGCTGCGCGGCTCCTCAAAGCCTCGGAAGAAGGCGGTGATCGGTACACCCAGCGCCTTGGAGAGCGTCTGCAACGTCGTCAGCGATGGCGAGATGTTACCGTTCTCGATCTTCGACAACATGCCAACCGACACGCCGGTTGCGGAAGCAAGGTCGGTGACGGTGATGCCAAGTTTCTTCCGATAGGCTCTCACCTCGTGACCGATGGCCATCTCCAGATTGTTGACCCTCGGTTCGCGAACGGCATGCGGATCCTGCGACAGGACCTGTTGCGCGGCTTCTATGCTGATGGATTTTTTCGCCATGGAGCCTCCGGAAGGGTATGGTCACTCTTCTTTAAAGGAAGAATATTTTAATTCGTAGGAAATCTTTGTCGGACAGCGCCCGGCGTTTTTCCGAAATGAGCCTTGAAGCTCCCGGAAAAATGACCCGCGCTGGAAAAGCCGGTGGCAAAGGCCACTTCCGCTATGGACAGTGGGCTTTGTTCCAGCAGTCTTCGGGCGTGATCAAGCCTGATGGCACGATAGGTTTCCAAAAATGACGCCCCAAGTTGATCGGCGAAAAGTCGGTCGAGGTGGCGTATGCTGGTTCTGGCAAGTTTCGCCATGGTGTTGCGATCGAGCGGGTTCTCAATCGTCGCCTCCATCTTCTCCAGTACGGTGAGCAAGGCGGGATGATGGGTGCCATAGCGTTGGGCGATCGAGCCACGCTGCGGCGCACCCGGTTCGGCCACCGCCGTATGCAGGTACCAATCGCTGACACGCCTTGCAAAATGGGCGCCCATGCGCTGCGAAATCATCGCATGCATCATATCGAGCGGTGCAACCCCGCCCGCACAGGTGATCCGGTCGCCATCGAACACGAAGCGCGCCTGCCGCGGCGTCAGATGGTTGAAGGCTTCTCGCAGCACGGGCGCGTGTTCCCAGTGAATGGTGAAGTCGCGATGATCGAGCAAGCCTGCCGCCGCCAGAACATAGGCGCCGCTGGAAATGCCGCCGATCTTGACACCCTGCCGTGCAAGACGGCGCAAAAGCGCAAGTGAACCCTCCGATAAAGCCCAGTCCTGCGGCGTGCCACCTGCACAGACAAAAATCGTGTTGCACCCTTCGCCAAAGCTCATCAGCGGCTGGCACTCCACAGTGATGCCAGACGAACTTCTCACCGCCTCGCCACCGAAGGATAGGGGAACAGCGTCATAAAGATCCGTGCCGGCAATCAGGTTTGCTGCGCGCAATGGCTCGGCTGCGGAGGCATAGGACATCAAAGCAAAGTTCGGGATAAGAACGAAGCCGATGCGCTGGACATTTCTTTGATCGGGATGGCGCATGTCCCATTCTTATATAGAAACGTCCTTTTTATGCAATCGTGTGACGGATTGCACGATTACTCTGGTCGGACATCCGTCGAGGTATTGCCATGCGCTATTCAGCCCTCTCCATTTTGATGAACGGCCTTCGTGGCAACAAGGCCTGGAAGCCTGCCTGGCGGGACCCCGCGCCCAAACCCCATTACGACATCATCATCGTGGGCGGCGGCGGACATGGGTTGGCGACCGCCTATTATCTGGCGAAGGAATTCGGCATCACCAATGTGGCGGTGCTGGAAAAGAACTACGTCGGCTCCGGCAATGTCGGGCGCAACACCACGATCATTCGGTCCAACTACCTGCTGCCGGGCAACAATCCGTTCTACGAACTATCGATGAAGCTGTGGGAAGGTCTGGAACAGGATTTCAACTTTAACGCCATGGTTTCCCAACGCGGCGTTCTCAATCTCTATCATTCAGACGCGCAGCGCGATGCCTATACGCGTCGCGGCAACGCCATGCGGCTGCACGGCGTCGATGCCGAATTGCTGGATCGGGCCGCCGTCAAGTCCATGCTGCCGTTTCTCGATTTCGACAATGCGCGCTTTCCCATTCAAGGGGGATTGTTACAGCGGCGCGGCGGCACAGTACGTCACGATGCGGTTGCCTGGGGTTATGCCCGTGGGGCCGATCAACGCGGCGTCGACATCATCCAGGGCTGCGAAGTGACAGGCATACGCCGCGAAAACGGCAAGGTGGTTGGTGTCGAAACGAGCCGCGGCTTTATCGGCTGCGGCAAGCTGGCGCTCGCAGCCGCCGGCAATTCCTCCCAGGTCGCCGCCATGGCCGGGCTTCGGCTACCAATAGAAAGCCACGTGCTGCAAGCTTTCGTTTCGGAAGGACTGAAACCCTTCATCGATGGCGTCGTCACCTTTGGTGCCGGACATTTCTACGTCTCACAATCCGACAAGGGCGGTCTCGTCTTCGGCGGCGATATCGATGGCTACAACTCCTATGCACAGCGCGGCAATCTCGCGACCGTCGAACATGTCGCGGAAGCCGGCAAGGCGATGATCCCCGCGCTTTCCCGGGTCCGCGTGCTTCGTTCCTGGGGCGGCATCATGGATATGTCGATGGATGGGTCGCCAATCATAGACCGCACGTCCATCGACAATCTCTATCTGAATGCTGGCTGGTGCTACGGTGGATTCAAGGCAACGCCTGCCTCAGGCTTCTGCTTTGCTCATCTTCTGGCGCGCGGTGCACCGCAGGAAACGGCCACCGCGTTCCGTCTGGATCGCTTTCAACGCGGCTATCTCATCGACGAAAAGGGCCAAGGCGCCCAGCCCAATCTTCACTGACAAAGCGGATCAAGGACGTTCGAAATGGCAAGTCTCGTGCCCTGCCCGCATTGCGGGCCAAGACCCAAGGAAGAGTTCACCATCAAGGGTGCCGTTCTTCAGCGACCCGCACCGGACGCCAGCGCGGAGGCATGGTTCGACTATGTCTATCTCCGCGACAATCCGCGTGGCGATTATGAGGAATATTGGCACCACACGGCAGGCTGCCGCCGGTGGCTTGTGGTGACCCGCAATACGGCAACGCACGAGATCAGCACCTGCGAAGATGCAGCCGACAAGACAAAGGTCAAAAGCGCATGACATCCCACCGCCTGCCCACTGGCGGTCTGATCGACCGCTCCAAGCCACTCTTCTTTACCTTCGATGGAAAGGCGATGCAGGGTTTCCAAGGCGATAGCCTCGCCTCTGCCCTGCTTGCCAACGGCCAGCAACTCGTCGGCCGCAGCTTCAAATACCACCGTCCCCGCGGCATCCTGACCGCGGGTGCAGCAGAACCAAACGCCCTGATGACGATCGGCAACGGCGGCAGAACCGAGCCCAATACCCGCGCCACGATGCAGGAGCTCTATGCCGGTTTGGAAGCGCGAAGCCAGAACCGCTGGCCGTCTCTCGACTTCGACATCGGCGCGATGACGGGCCTGATCTCGCCCTTTCTCAGCGCGGGCTTCTACTACAAGACCTTTATGTGGCCCGCCGCCTTCTGGGAAAAGCTCTACGAGCCCTTCATCCGCCGCGCAGCAGGCCTCGGCAAGGCAAGCTACGAGGCCGACCCCGACGCCTATGACAAATGCTGGGCGCATTGCGATCTACTGGTAATCGGCGCTGGTTCTGCCGGACTCGCAGCCGCTCTCACCGCCGGACGGACAGGTGCGCGCGTTATCCTTGTTGACGAACATCCCGTCGCGGGCGGCGGGCTGCTTTCAGAAACGGCGACCATTGGCGGCACCAGCGCGCCGGATTTTGCCGCAACCTGTATTGCCGAGCTTGAATCCCTTCCGAATGTCACCGTCCTGACCAGAACAACCGCCTTCGGCTGGTATGATGGCAATGTGTTCGGCGCGGTGGAGCGCGTGCAGAAACATCTACCCGATCCCAAGCTTCATGTGCCTGTGGAACGGTTGTGGCGGATCGTCGCGAAACGCGCGCTTCTGGCAACCGGTGCGGAAGAACGGCCCCTGGTTTTCGGTGGCAATGATGTTCCAGGCGTGATGATGGCGGGCGCGATGCGCAGCTATCTCAACCGCTATGCCGTCAGCCCCGGCAAAGCGACGGCGATTTTCACCACCAATGACAGCGGCTATGCGCTGGCGCGTGACCTGGAAGCGAAAGGTGTCTCGCTCGTCGCCATTATCGATAGCCGCAGTGAGGGAAATCTCTCCTATGGCGGAAAGGCGCGCGTCATCAAAGGCGGCGTCGTTGCCAACACCCGGGGCAGCAAGGCGCTCACCGGAGTCGAAGTCTACAGAAACGGCAGCACCGAGCATCTGGATGTCGATGCGCTTGCTATGTCTGGCGGGTTCAGCCCGGTCATTCACCTCGCCTGCCACCGGGGCGGAAAACCCGTATGGTCGGACGAAGAGGCGGCCTTCCTCGCGCCCGGTCGTCTCGAAGGGCTTGATCTCGCCGGTGCCGTCTCTGCCACGCATGGCCTCGCCGCATGCCTTGAAGAGGGTGCAAACAAGGGTGCGGAGTTGGCGAAAGCGATCGGCTTTGCCGCGACCGCGCCGTCCTTCGGACCGGTCGAACACGATGTCGTTGCCGCACCGGCAAAGCCGCTCTGGTCCATTCCTGGCGTGAAAGCCAAGGCTTTCGTCGATTACCAGAACGATGTGCATCGCAAGGATCTCGGCCTGGCGGTGACCGAAGGCTATGCCCATGTGGAGCTTGCCAAGCGCTATACGACCAATGGCATGGCAACGGACCAGGGCAAGCTTTCCAACGTTAACGCCATTGGTCTTTTGGCTGAGGCGCGCGGCGTTTCTCCGGCAGAGGTCGGCACCACCACCTTCCGACCTTTCTATACGCCGGTTTCTTTCGGCGCGCTCACCGGTGCCTATCACGGCCATCATTTTCAGCCGGTGCGCAAATCACCACTGCATGGATGGGCGGAGAAGAATGGCGCTGTGTTCGTCGAAACCGGGCTCTGGTATCGCTCATCCTGGTTTCCGCGACAGGGCGAAAACGGTTGGCGCGAAAGCGTTGATCGCGAAGTTCTGAATGTGCGAAAGAATGCAGGGCTCTGCGACGTTTCCATGCTCGGCAAGATCGAGGTTTGCGGGCGCGACGCCGCAGAATTCCTCAACCGGGTCTACTGCAATGGCTTCCTCAAGCTTGCCGTCGGCAAGGCGCGTTACGGCCTGATGCTGCGCGAGGATGGTATGATCTATGATGACGGCACAACCAGCAGGCTGGACGAAAACCGCTACTTCATGACGACGACCACGGCCTATGCCGCGGGCGTGATGAACCATCTGGAATTCTGCGCCCAGGCGCTGTGGCCGGATCTCGATGTGCGGCTCGCCTCCGTCACCGATCAATGGGCGCAGATGGCGATTGCCGGACCGAAATCGAGAACCATTCTTGAGAAGATCGTCGATGATGATCTTTCGAATGACGCTTTTCCCTTCCTTGCCGCGAAAGAGGTCTCTCTGTTTGGCGGAAAGCTGAACGGACGCCTGTTCCGCATCTCCTTCTCGGGCGAGTTCGCCTATGAGCTTGCCGTTCCCGCTGGCTATGGCGAGAGCGTTGCGGATGCGCTGATGGAGGCAGGCAAGCCGGAGGGTATCATGCCCTATGGCGTCGAGGCGCTGAGCGTCCTGCGCATCGAGAAGGGTCACGTCACCCATAATGAGATCAACGGCACGGTCGTGCCGGCCGATATCGGCTTCGGCAAGATGGTGTCCGCCACCAAGGTGGATTTCATCGGCAAGGCGATGCTGCAGCGCGAAGGGCTGTCAGCCAGCGACCGGCCAAATCTGGTCGGCGTTGTCCCGATCGATAAAAACCATAGCTTCCGCACCGGCTCCCATATTCTGGCGAAGGACGCCGCTGCGACACTGGAGAACGATCAGGGTTACGTCACCTCCAGCGCTTTCTCTCCCCATCTCGGATCGACCATCGGCCTTGCCCTCGTGAAGAAGGGGTCACACAGGCATGGCGAGGAGGTCATCGTGTGGAATGGCATTCGCAACGAATATACCGCCGCGCGCCTGTGCGATCCGGTTTTCCTCGATCCCAAGAACGAGAAGCTCCATGCCTGATCAAAAGCTTGATTTCAAATCCGGCTTTCAGCCGACATTACGCCCCGTGCTTGGCATGAAAAAAGCTTTCGCGTCCAACATGATTACCCTGTCCGCCTTGCAAGAAGGCAGCGTCATCCACGTATTGGCAGAACCATCCGCGCCTGCGGTGGAAGACCGCCTGCGCGCAATCGGCAAGGGTGATGTTCGCACTGTATCGCCGGCGCAATGGTTTATCGTCAGCGATGAACGTCTGTCTCACGGCGAGTTGAAGGCTCTGCTCGACGCGCTAGAGCCACAAGCGATGGGTGTGGACCAAAGTCAGGGTCGGGTTCGCATCCGTATCGAGGGCAAGATGGTCGAACGCGTTCTGGCCAAGGGGACGGCGGTCGATCTCTCTCTTCCGGCCTTCCCTGTGGGCAGTTCTGTCACGACACTGGTCGGCCATATCACCGCCCACCTCACTCGTTTGGAAGAGAGCGCCTTCGAGATCATCGTGCTGCGCGGCTTTGCCGAAAGCCTATGGGACGATCTCGTTAGAATGAGCGCGGAATTCGCCTGATCCATTCACGGCGCTGCGACTAATGCCCGTCGCAGTCTTCGAGATTCGCCAGCGTGTCGGCATCGCAAGAGCGCTGCACACTATGGGGCGTTCTTTAAAGCCAATACTGGATTTCCGGACGGCTACCATCGCTGAACCGCGAGAAGCGGAATGGTGTCGGATCGACACAGGGCGTGTCGCCTGTTGCGAGATCGCTGAGAAGACGTCCGGCCCCCGGCCCAATGCCGAAACCATGGCCCGAAAAGCCGGTTCCGACGATGAGGCCAGGGAGGGCCTCCACCTCTGATATGACCGGAATGACATCCGGCATCGTATCGATCATCCCTGCCCACCTCTGGGCAATCGGAACGTCCCGCAGTGCCGGAACACTTGTTCGCATTGCAGCCTCGACACTCGTCAAAAGATTGGCGTCGGGCGTTGGGTCGAGAACGCGGATTTTTTCAAAGATGCTTGCCTGATCGAAAGCCCGGTGTCTGTATCCGATCAGTTCATCGAAGAAGGGTTTGCCGAAGCTCAGCTTCAGGGATTTCCGCTCCATCATGAAAGCGGGCAGAAAGTCACGGAAGAAACGAAAGCTATCGGGCACGATATCGACAAGGCTGGTGGCCGAAGACGCCACCGTGTAACCGCCGTCCATCCTCTTGCGAAGTGTGAAATCCGAAAAGCCCATCGTAGGCTCAATACCTGCATCGACGGGAGCTGTCCGCATGACCGACGACAAGACCTTCAACTGCGGCAGGCGAAGGCCGTGGCGCGACAGAAGATGCGAGGACCAAGCGCCCCCTGCGACGATGACGGTCGAGGCTCTTATGCGGCCTTTCTCGGTTACCACCCCTGCAATGCGTCCCGCTTCGATATCGAGACCACGGACGGCACACCGCTGAAGGATGAAGGCGCCGTCCCGTTGGGCGCGTGAGGCGATGGCGGGCGCAGCCAGTTGCGGTTCGGCTGACGCATCCTCCGGGACGAAGATGCCGCCGAACGTCGTCCTGTCCATCCCGGCCACAAACGCCGCAACGTCTTGTGGTTCAAGACTTCTGACACCGATACCGAACTCACGCCCCAGAACGGCCCAACGCTCATATCGCGCGCGCGCCTCTGGCGTTTTGGCTGCATAAATGATGCCACGCTTTCGGTAGCCGACATCCACGCCGGTCTCCTGATGCAGCGTTTCCCATATCGCATGGGATTGCAGCATCAGCGGCAATTCGCGTGTGTCACGACCGGTAAGACGCACCCAGCCCCAGTTGCGACCGGACTGTTCGCCACCGACAATGCCTTTTTCCAAGACTGCGACCCGGACGCCACGCCTGGCGAGCTGAAATGCGGCCGAAACACCGATGATCCCGCCGCCGATGATTGCCACATCAACCGCCTCGGGCAGGTCTTCGGCATTCGCGACAGGGGTGATCGCGGGCATGTGATACGAAAAGGCAGCGTTCATGTCAGTAACAGTCTTCCACACTAAAATGCACCGGTATCTCAGAAATACTGGCTGTGACGGGCAGCTCCAGCACCATATGCACGATCCGCGCAATATCCTCCGGTTGGGTTAGCTCATTGCTATCTCTGCCCGCAAGGGCGTTACCCATATCCGTTGCCACGAAGCTTGGGCAAATGATCGTAGAACGTACTCCGCTTTCCTTACCGCATTGGCGTAGCGCGTGGCCGAGTGCAACGACCGCAAATTTGGACATTGCGTAGAGACCGGAACTGGCTGACTTCACCCTCTTGCCAGACAGCGACGCGACCGTAACGATGCGCCCGACCTTCGCATCGGCAAGGTAGGGCCAGGCGTGCTGGCTCAGCCGCATCGGCGATTTGACATTCACGTTGAAGATCATGTCGAAGTCATCGTCCCCGGCGTCAAGAACTGACTTCGGTATCATGATACCAGCGTTATGAACCAGGCCATCCAGACGGCCAAAACGGGCGATGGTTGCCTCGACCCATGCCCTCTCGCTTTCCGGATCAAGCGCATCGAATGGGCAGACCAAGGCATCAGGATGATCTGAAAAACGCGACGATGCAGGCGCGCGCACCCCAAGGCTGACGTTCCAGCCAGCAGAGAGCAGTGTCTCCGCGATGGCTGCGCCGATGCCGCGCGACGCACCGCTCACCATCGCCACCCGCTTTTCCGAGATCATGCCCTTATCCTTTCCGCCTTCGTATGCGCTGATAGTGTCCCAGTATCAGGCGTCTACCCGCGCCGCAGCCACGGATAGCCGACTATCGGCCGCTTGCGGGGCACCCCACCCTCCCCCGCCTGGCGTCTCCACGATGACGGTTTCTCCTGGGGCCAATGTGACCGATCCCTTGCCCGGCAGCGCAGTGACCTTGCCCTGCCTGTCCCGCACGGAATTTTGCCCGGTGGCGCCGGATGCTCCGCCATGCAGACCGTAGGGGCCTGTGAGACGCCGGTCGGACTGCAGCGAAACACGCGCCTCGTGATCGATAGCTGTAATGGCACGGATCAACCCTTCACCGCCGGCATGATGACCGCCGCCGCCCGAACCTTCGCGAAGTTCGTAGCGTTCGACGCGCAGAGGATAACTGATTTCGAGCGCCTCGACCGGTGTGTTGAGCGTGTTCGACATATTGGCATGGACGCCATGCATCCCCTGGCCGTAGGGACGCCCGCCCTGTCCACCGCCAATCGTTTCGATATAGGTGTAGGGCCGAGTGCTTCTGGGATCGCGTCCTCCTATGCCAATGAGGTTCATCGTGCCTTGGCTGGCGGCAGCAATACGATCGGGAGCGATCTGGGCAAAGGCGCGCAGCACCGTATCGGCAACCCGTTGGGTCGTCTCCGTATTGCCGGCACAGACAGCCGCCGGCGCACGGGCATCGAGGAAAGAGCCGAGTGGAATGCGGATTTCCACAGGACGCAGCACGCCGGCATTGGGCGGAAGCGTCGCATCCGTCAAAATCTTGATGGCGTAAAACACTGCCGAATGGGTCATGGGCTTGACCGCGTTGACATTGCCGCGCCGCTGCGGTGCGGTTCCCTCGAAATCGAAGACGAGCCGTTCCGGCGACACTTCGACAGCGACCTTGATCATGACCCGTTCCGGGCTGGACCCATCGTCATCCAACCAATCGTTCGCGACATAGCGCCCCGGCGGCAATTCGGCGAGACGCTTCAGCATGCGTCGTTCCGAATAGGCGAGAATGGCCGACAGCCCTTCCTTCAGGCCTCCGACACCAAAGCGCGCGGCAAGTTCGTGAATTCGGGTTTCGCCCACGCGCAATGCCGCAAGCTGGGCATTGAGATCGCCCCGCCGCTCTTCCGGCGTGCGCACATTCGCAAGCACCATGCGCATGATACCGCTTTGCTCCACACCACCGTCGTAAAGGAGTACGGGCGGAATGATCAGACCTTCCTGGTAAATCTCGGTGGAACTTCCCGGCATGGAGCCTGGCTCCATGCCGCCGACATCGGAGTGATGGGCACGGCTGGCTACATGGGCGACCAATTCACCCTCAGCGAAGACCGGCGCGATCAGCGTGATGTCGGGCAGATGAGCACCGGCGATGAACGGGTCGTTGACGATGACGACGTCACCTTCTTTCAGCGCCGGCAGCTCTGCAAGCGTAGGGCCGACGGCCTTGAGCATGGAGCCCAGATGGACAGGAACATGCTCCGCCTGGGCGACTAGTTCCGCCTCGGCGTTGAAGATGGCGCAGGATGCATCCATGCGCTCCTTGATATTGGGAGAAAAGGCGGTGCATTTCAGCACCACTCCCATTTCCTGTGCGGACGCCTCCAACGCGTTGCGCAATACTTCAAGGCGGATTGGATCGAAATTGCTCATGCTGCTACCTCAACAATCAGACTGCCGGATGCATGAACGGTCAGACGATCACCCGGATAAAGGACGGTGGTGGAGGAGACTTCCTCGATAATGGCGGGACCGGCGATGACGTTGCCCGCCTTGAGCATGTCGCGGGCGTAGACCGCAGCGGTCTGAAATGCGCCATTGGCGCCGGTGTCGCCGGGCTCATAGTAAACCTGCCGGTCGCCGATGCGGGCATCTTCAGAAGGAACGGGACCACCCCGCTCCAGCTCCGGCAAGACCGGCGTCTCGATGCGGCCGATGCCTGTCACTCCGAAGCCGGCGATCTCGAGAGCCGCACTCTGGTCGGCATGGCCGAAGCGAGCGCGATGCGCCGCGTGGAAGCGGTCGGGAAGAATTGCCCACCAGCCCGGCTTCATGGGATCAACCGTGACTGGCAATTCAAAGGACTGGCCGCGGTAGCGCATATCGATGCGCACTTCCATCTCGCGATTTTCCCGGGCAACGCCGTCGTGGTCCAGATGGGAGTCGGCCCGGTCCGTCAGGCGCCTGATACGAGCTGAGGCTTCAGTTTCCGTCATCGCCTCATAGGCAACCACATGAGTCTCGACGAAGTCATGACGCAAATCCGATATCAGCTGGCCGAGCGCACACAGAATACCTGGAGTGGGGGGCACCATCACGCGCGGCATTTTCAACTCACGGGCGACAGGGCTGCCATGCATGGGTCCGGCGCCACCGAACGGCACCAGAGCAAAGTCTCGAGGATCGTAACCACGCTCGACGGACACCACGCGGATACCGCGCACGATATTGGCATGGGCGACCCGCAATATGCCCGCCGCCGCTTCGTAAACATCGAGCCCCAGCGGCTTGGCAATGACCGTATCGATCGCTTTCAGCGCACCATCGAGATCGAGTGTCATCGTGCCGCCCAGTCGTGACTGGGGCGAAAAACGACCAAGCACCAGATTTGCATCGGTCACGGTGGGCAAGGTTGCGCCACGCCGATAGCAGACTGGTCCGGGTACCGCTTCGGCGCTCATCGGGCCCGCTCGCAGAGCACCGCCCTCGTCGATCCAGGCGATGGAGCCACCACCAGCGCCGATAGCATTGATGTCGATGACCGGCAACCTGATCGGTACTGTTTCCAGGTTGGCCGAGCGGGTTATTTCCGGCCGGCCGCCGCGAATGAGGCTGATATCGGTGGACGTCCCGCCAATATCCATGGTGATGATATCGGCAATCCCAGCCAGCTTGGCGACATGGGCGCTCGCCACCACGCCGCCTGCAGGACCGGACAGAACGGTATGGACCGGCTTTAGCCGCGCGCCCTCAAGGCTCATCAAACCTCCCGCGGCATCCATCACCATGACCGGACGGTCAGCCGCAAGGCCCAGGCCCTCCTTCTCATCCTGCAACATGCCCGAGAGCGAGGAAAGATAGCGGTTCATGACGGGGCGAAGATAGGCGTTGAGAACTGCCGTCGAACCACGCTCATACTCGCGGAACTCTGCGTTGACCTCGACCGAGGCAGAAATCGCCACATCCGGAAGCATGTCGGCTAGAATATCGCGCGCCCTCAATTCATGAGCGGCATTGGCATAGGAGTGAAGGAAGAGAATGGCGACAGCCTCAACGCCTGCCGCTTTCATGGCCGCGCCAGCCTCGCGCACATCGGACTCGTCAAGCGGCTGCAATTCCTCGCCTGTCGGCAGGATACGGCCGCGCGCGGTGAAGCAAAGCTCGCGCGGGACGAGCGGCTCCGGCTTTACCTTGGTGAGATCGAACAGCGTCGGGCGGTTCTGCCGACCGATTTCGAGAATATCGCGAAAGCCGTGATTGGTAAGAAACGCGGTCTTTGCACCATTGCGCTGAATGACGGCGTTGGTCGCAGTCGTCATGCCATGGCCGACATAAGCAACATCCGCGCCGGTCCCGCCTTGAAGGCTGAGCGCTATGCGTAGCCCTTCCAATGTGCCGAGCGCCCGATTGACGGGCGTTGTGGAGACCTTCGAGACCGTGATCGTCCTCGTCTTTTCGTCATAGGCAATGCTGTCGGTGAAGGTACCACCGACATCGGAAGCAACGCGAATATGGGGGGTCATGATTAGCTCTTGTGTAACAGTAACGTTGTCGTTACAAAAACAGAAGTACAGGGCCCTGTAAAGGGTTTTTACCGGCTGAAGTTCGAATTTCATCGGTGTGGCACGAAGTGGCACACGACAGGCCAAAAAGTGATATTCAGCACTGATCACAGGACCAGATGTATGGACGACGACGCTCAGATCCGAAAACCGAGAAAGACCTCCTCTGGAACGCACGCTGCTCGCAGCATGCGCACCCGCCAGGCCATTCTGGCGGCGGCTTCGGGAGAATTTGTTGCGCACGGGCTTGAGGGCGCGAATATGGAGGCGATCGCGCATGCAGCGGGCGTGAACAAGGCGCTGATCTACCGTCACTTCTCTCGCAAGGAACTGCTGTTCCGCCATGTTCTGGAAGATGCCTACAGGGCGATGCGCGATGCGGAACAGGCGTTGGACATGCCGGCGGATCCCGTTGCGGCACTGGACCGCCTGACCGCCTTCACCTTTGACTACTACAGCGAAAACCAGTCTTTTCTGACGCTCGTCGGCATCGAAAACCTGCATGGCGGCGAAAACATCCGCGAGTCCGATCGCGACATCGTGCATGCCGGAAATATCTCCCGCATGGTTGCCGGCATTCTCGAGAAAGGCGTGGCCGCGGGCCTTTTTCGGCAGGGCCTCGACCCGGTGGAACTCTGGCTTTCGATCTCCAATCTCTGTTGGGCCACCGTTGCCACAGTTCACACAATACGCTTTACCTTCGAGCGTGACGTTCTGTCCGAACCGGCACGCAGTGCACGGCTTGCGCATATCCAGGAGATGGTACGGCGTTACGCCCTGTTGCCGAACCACTTGTAAGGCAACGACTCTGTCATCAGTGCGATGCAGCGCTTCGCCTCCTCGTCCGAGACACTGTTGGCCAGCGCCAGAAGCGAGACACCTGTTTCGCCGTAGCGGTTGTCGCCGGGAGCGGGCGCGAATGCCAGTGTCCAAACCTCGTAGCCCGCCGCCTTGCGGGTGCCGATGACATAGCCCTTCTCCAGGAACATCTCGATCTCGGCTCGTATCGTATCCGTTTCGATCTTCCATTCCTCGTAATGCGGCGCGTTGATCTCGAGAATGCGCTCGCGCGACTCCTTGTCGAGCCGTGCAATCATGCAGACACCCGCGTGGCCTATGCCGAGAGGAAGACGTCCACCGACGCCTGAAAGCAGTGGCTGAACGGGGGCTGCACTCAACTGGAAATCGAGGCAGACGGATTCGAAACCCGAACGGGCCATGAGGAAGCTCGATATGCCAGTCCCAGCGGTGACGGAAATCAGCGCGGGCCGGAAAAGATCCACCAGATCGCCAATGCCCGGCACGCGCTGCGCCAGGGCGTAGATGGCATTGCCCAGCCGATAATTGCCGCGACGACCACTCTGCTCGACGAAGCCGTAATGAGAAAGCCCTGTCAATGCGCGATGGACAGCGGACTTCGCATCGCCGATATCTTCGGCGATCTCCGCCAGGCTCATACCCGCGCGCCCTGCATTGCCCAGCGAAAGCAATATTTCCGCACCGCGTTCGACATTGCTGGAAGATTGCTTGGCCATCCGGTTCCTCGATCTCCAGTGAATATAACATGGATTAAAATCCGATTATTGGAACCGATAGAAAAAGGAAGATCGATAGTCAAGCGCAACAATGAGTTGCACCGATGGGAAAGCCGATCAAAAGAGGCCCGAGTTTCAGCGCGCCGAAACCCGGGCCAGGCGGGAAATCAAACAGTGTAGACGGACTTGGCGATGTCGAGCGGAATGCGCCCGTCCCGAATGTCTGCAGCAACGGATGCGGGAGCCCGCTCGCGCGGAGCGCCATATCCACCAGCGCCGGGTGTAATGATTTCCAGCACGTCGCCCTTATGGATATCGCCGGCGCCATTGACCAAGCGATCAGGTGCGCCGATGACGGTGAATGAGCCGCAGGCGCCCGAAAGACCGCCTTTCAATCCCCACGGGTGCGAGACGAAGCGTGAACCGCCCACCGACACCCGGCAGTCCGCCTCGGCGCGGTAGACCCTGCGCAAGCCCATGCCGCCCCTGAACTCCCCGGCACCGCCCGAACCATCCACCAGCTCATAGGCAACCAATGTCAGCGGATACTCGGTCTCCAACGATTCCAGCGGCAGATTGGATGTGTTCGTCATGTGGACGTGGACGCCGTCAAGGCCATCCTTGTTGTGCCGCGCGCCAAAGCCCCCGCCAATCGTTTCGAGGTAGACCCAGAGACTGCCATCCGGGCGTGTCCCGGAAAAACTTGCGACGGCGACAGAACCGTTGCAGGCCGCAGTGACGCGGTCCGGCACGACTTCTGCCAGTGCGCCGTGGATCAGATCCACCACCCGCTGGCATGCCGCAATGCGACCATCGACGGCAGCGGGGTGCGCGCAATTCAGCAGCGTCCCTTTTTTCGCGGTCACGTGGATTGGCCTTGCCAGCCCGGCATTGGGAAGGACTGTCGGGTCGACAACCGTCTTTACCGCGTAATAGACAGTGGAGAGAAGCGCGGTATAGACCACGTTCAAGCCGGCACGCACCTGCGGCGGGCTGACGAAGCCGAGATGTATCTCGTCTCCCTTCACGGTGATGGTGACGGAAAATTCCAGCTGCTCGCGAAGTGACTCGGCATCGAACAGATCCGAAAAACGATAGGTCCCGTCCGGTATTGAGGCGATACCAGAGCGCATTTTTCGTTCGGCATAATCCATCAACTCGCGACCAGCTGCGAGAACCGTGTCGGTCGAGTATTTCTCGCACAGTTCCTTGAAGCGGGTGACGCCGAGACGGTTTGCTGCCATCTGCGCGCGAAGATCAGACATGCGCTCATGCGGCACTTGGCAGTTCAGCAGAAAGAGCTTTTGGATGTCTTCCTGAAGAATTCCTTCGCGGTAAAGCCGAACCGGCGGAATGCGCAATCCTTCCTGATAGATATGCGCATGGCCACGATCGGCGAAGTCGGAATGGTGAGCCGTGTTGATAGCCCAGGCCGTCAGCTTGCCTTCATGGAAAATCGGCTCGGCGAGCACGATATCCGGCAGATGCGTGCCGCCGCCCTCATAGGCATCGTTGCCGATGAAAACATCCCCGGGCGCAAGGCTGCCCGCATCCACATGGTCGAGAATATAGGGAATGAAACCGATGAACGACCCAAGATGCATGGGAATATGCTCTGCCTGGCAGAGCATATAGCCGGCCGCATCGAACAAGGCGGTGGAGCAATCGCGCCGTTCCTTGATATTTGTTGAGTAGCTGGCGCGAACGAGGGCCTCGCCCATTTCTTCGACCGTGGAGGCGAAAGCACTGCCGATGACTTCGACTGTAATGGGATTGAGCGTCGAGACAGGTTTCTCGGCAATAGCGGCGTTGGTCATCACTTCTCCTCCACGATGAGATTGAGATAGGCATCGACCTTGGCGGTGTAGCCGAGGGGCAGGACGGTGGTGGAATCCATCTGATCGATAATGGCGGGACCGACAACGATATTGGCGGGCTTCAGCAGGTCGCGATCATAAAGCGTCGCTGACGTGAAGCCGCCCGCCTCCGCCATCCATACGTCGCGCGTGCCGGTGATCGCAGAAGAGGAGTCTTCCCCCTCCATCGGACGGGGCTTGAACGCCGCCTTCTCGACGCGGCCGCTTGCCGCGAGGCGGTAGGTAACGAGTTGAACGGGCTCACCTTCGGCAACGAAACCATAGAGCTGACAGTGTGCCTGCTCGAAACGGTCGTTGATCAGACGCAGGGTTTCGGACGTGATCGGTCCATCTGGAAGAGCGACTGCAATCTCGTAATTCTGGCCGGCGTAACGGCAATCGACGGTACGGTTGACGACCCGCGCCGGGATCAGAATTTTTTCCCGCTCGAACCATATCTCGGCCTGTTCTGAGAGAGCGTCATACAATGACGAGATCGTCGAAGCCTCCACATCATCGAGACGGTGCAGAACGGTGGCTGAAAAATCCGTTCTCAGATCCGTCATCAGCAGACCGAGGGCGCACAGGACGCCCGGCGTCTTCGGTATGACGATACGCTTCATGCCCAGCTCTCTGGCAAGGCGCACCGCGTGTACCGGACCAGCGCCGCCGAAGGCCACAAGTGCGTAATCGCGCGGATCATGCCCGCGCTGCACGGAGATGACGCGGATGGCCTTGGCCATATTGGCCGTGACGATATCGAGAATACCGTTGGCGGTTTCCAGAACACCCATGCCGAGCCTGTCAGCCAGCTTTTCGACGGCCTTTACCGATAGGGACCGGTCGATCTTCATGCGACCATTGAGCAGATATTCAGGATGCTGTGTTTGCAATACGACATTGGCGTCCGTCACCGTCGGCTCGTCATTTCCGAGGCCGTAGCAGGCGGGACCAGGATTGGCTCCTGCCGAACGTGGCCCCACCTTCAGGTGATTGCCCGAGTCGATATAGGCGATCGATCCGCCACCAGCACCGACGGTGTGGATATCGAGCATAGGCGCCTTGATTGGATATCCATGCACGACGGACTCGTTCACCACCCGGCAATGACCATCGGCGAGAAGCGCAACATCGGAGCTGGTTCCCCCCATGTCGAAGGTGATGAGATTGTCGATGCCAGTCATCCGGCCGACGGCCTGCGCGGCGACGACACCGGTGGACGGACCGGACAGCACGGTGCGAACCGGCATTTCCGCGGCGGCATCGAAGCTGATGACCCCACCGTTGGATTGGGTTAGCTGCGGTGCCACAGCAATTCCGAGATCAGACAGCTTGCCGGAAAGCGCCTTCACATACCCTTGCATGACGGGCCCGAGATAAGCATTGACGACCGTTGTCGACAGGCGCTCGAATTCGCGGAATTCCGGCGCGATCCGGTGCGAAAGCGAATGAAAGGCTTCCGGAAATTCTTCTTCGAGAATACGCGCCGCGATCTTTTCGTGCTCGGCATGGCTGAAGGAATAGAGGAAGTTGATCGCAACGGCCTTCACGCCCGCAGCCTTCAGGGCGCGGACCGCGTCACGCAGGCTCACTTCATCAAGCGGCGTCTCGACTGTGCCGTCTGCCAGTACCCGTTCGGAAATACCGAAGCGGAGATGCCGTTCCACGAGCAATTCCGGCTTTTCCGCCTGCAGATCATACAGATCGGGTCGCTTCTGGCGTCCTATTTCCAAAAGGTCGCGAAATCCGCCCGTGGTCAAGAGCCCGGTCTTGACACCTCGACCCTGGATGAGGGCATTGGTGGCAACCGTCGTCCCATGACCAACATAGGACACCTCACTCGCCTGGATACCCACGCGCTCGATACCATCGGCCACACCTTGCGTGATCCCGCGGGAGGGGTCATCCGGCGTCGAGGAGACCTTCCAGATCATCAATTCACCCGTCTCGTCCTCGAACAGACACACGTCGGTAAAAGTCCCACCTGAATCCACGCCAACACGCCAAGCCATGGTCGCTCCTTTTTCGATATCGCCCAGCGACCCTTCCCCTGAAGCCAGTGGCCGCGGCATTTTCATGAAAGCGCCGGAGGCCGAGAGAAAAAGCCACGGCACCTGAACACGGCAGATCGATGATCTCAGTCCGTAACAAAAGCCTAAGGCGGGCCGTTCTTCCTTGTCAATCAAATTCCATTATTAAGACCAAAAGAATAATGATATTCCTATAATGACAATAAGAAGCGGTTGAGGCACTTATCTCGGCCAACGGACACTTCTTATTCCGATAATTGGCATAATATTTATCTGCTGGACTAATTAATGGAATTTCACTTGACACCCCGAAAAGGGTCTCTTTATTGTTTTCCATAACGACGAGACCAATCCTGCACGCTCAGTTCGGACTGGCAAAACCAGAAAAAGGGGCCGCAGACACGTCACGCCGGCTGGCAAGCATGTATCAACACATAATGGGGAACTAACCATGATACTCGATCGCCGTACCCTTCTAAAACTCACTGCCGCTTCTGGTGCCGCACTTGCGATGGGTGGTGCGCCGCGTGCGTTTTCCGCTGCAAGCTCCGACACACTGCGCATCGGTCTTTCCACCTATCCGGCTCATCTCAAGCCCTGGGTGAATGTCGGCTATGCCGGTCAACTCGTATCATCGCTGATTAATCGTTTCCTCATGGCCTATACGCCGGACGGCAAGCTGGTTGGGGAGCTGGCTGAAAGCTTTGAGCGCGACGGCGACCGCAGCTGGATCGTCAAACTGAAAGACGCGAAATTCTCCAACGGCCAGCCGGTAACCTCCGCGGATGTCGAATGGAATATCGAGAAAATCAAGGCAGAGGGTTCCGGCGCGTCGACACGCGATTCCATGCTGGATGTCGAGAAGGTTGACATCGTTGACGAGCGCACCTTCAAGCTGATGACGAAGCTACCAAATGCCGCGCTCCCCGCGCTCTTTGCCAATCCTTTTCTGCAGATTATCGCCAAGGGTTCGACAGATACGGAAGACCACGGAATAGGCGCCGGGCCATTCACCCTCACCAATGCGGAAAAGGGCGTTGGTTTTGATTTCGAAGCGTCGCCGCACTATTTCAAGAGCGGGCTGCCGACATTCAAAAAAGCGCGCGTCACTGCTTATGCGGATGAAAACCTGCGCGTTGCCGCCATCACCGCCGGCGACGTCGATGTGATCGACTACGTTCCCTGGAGCGCGATGGACCAGCTCGAGAAGGACGCCAATGTGAAGCTCGAAACCGTTGCGACGGGCGCCTTCATGTTCCTTTCCTTCAACGGCGCAGGCGTCTTCAAGGATGCCCGTCTGCGGCGCGCCGTGGCACTGGCCATCCGTCGCGAGGAAATCGTCAATGGCGTTTTCTTTGGTCGCGGCGCCGTGCTTGGCGGCGTTCCCCGCTCGCTGACGACACCTTACTACAATGCAGAACTGGCCAATGGCCAGACCTATGACCCCGACAAGGCAAAGGCTCTGATCAAGGAAGCCGGTGCAGAAGGCGTGACCGTAAACCTGCTTTCGACGGCACAATACGGCATGCACCGGGATACTGCCGTCATCGTCCAGGGCCATCTCGCCGAAGTCGGGATCAATGTCACGCTGACCATGCCCGACTGGTCCACCCGCGTCACCATGGGAAATCGCGGCCAGGGAGACTTTGCCGTCCAGGGCCTCGGCCTCGAAACATTCGATCCGGATGCGGCGAGCTCGTTGATCGATCCGACGCTCTCTCCGACTTTCTTCCGCTCACGCAATTTCGAGGTTCCGGGGCTCACCGAGCTGCTGGCGAAGGGACGTGCCGAGTTCGATCTCGAAAAGCGCAAGGCAATCTACGCGCAAGTCGACAAGCTGGTGATCGAATATACGCCCTTCTGCGGTCTCTCCTATCGCGCCACAGGCTTTGCGCATCTGAATCAGGTCAAAGACTTCCACATGCTGCCTGACCAGATATCTCCTTTTTCTGGGCGTCTCTTCGACGAGCTTTCGATATCATAACATCCGGGTCGGCCGGTCCTTGACAAGAGGACCGGCCGTCATCTCTTTTCCTCCATGCAGCACGGTCGAGATGGCTGAAGTCCGTCCTCCCCGCATTGCATGGCAGATCCGTGGAGGATTGCCCTCATGTTCTGGTTTCTGCAGCGAATTGCCATTTCCCTGGCGCTGCTCTGGCTCGTCACCAGCCTCGTCTTCCTTTCCATCTACATGGTTCCCGGAGACCCGGCAGAGCTTCTGCTCTCCGGCGATGGCATGACGCCCGACCCCGCATCGATCGCGCAGCTGCGCAGCGACCTTGGCCTTGATCGTCCCATCGCCGCCCAATATGCCGATCGCCTTGCAGGACTGATGCGTTTTGATCTCGGCAACTCCATGATCGACGGGTCGCCTATCGGTCCGGAGATCGCCAAACGTTTGCCCCGCACACTGGAACTGGTCGCAGCAGCTGCCCTTCTCAGCCTGCTGGTCGGCATCCCGACAGGCGTCGCAGCAGGATTGCGGCAGGGCAGCAGATTTGATCGTATATCGAACGTGCTTGCGGGCTTTGCTCAGGGTATTCCTGTCTTTGTTGCCGGAACGATCATCATCCTGCTCTTCGCTCAAATATGGAAATTGGTGCCGGCTGGAGGCTATGTCGATTTCAGCGTTGACCCCGGCAAGCATCTCATCCTGCTGGCAATGCCGGCTTTTGCCATCGCTCTCGGCCTTGCTGCGATCGTCATTCGTATCGCGCGCGCCGCGGTATTGGATGTTCTGCCGCTCGATTATGTCCGCACTGCCCGCGCTAAGGGATTGCCGCAAAGGCGGATCGTTGTGCGTCACGTTCTTCGCAATGCCCTCATGCCGGTCATCACGGTCTTCGCGCTCAACCTCGGCGGCCTCTTCGGCGGAACGGTTCTTGTGGAATATGTTTTCAACTGGCCGGGACTGTCCGGCATGCTGGTGAGTGCCGTCAATTCACGCGATTATCCAAGCGTCACGGCTGTCATTCTGGTGATCTCCGCCATGTTCATCACGCTCAATCTCGTCGTCGATATCGTCTACGGCATTACTGATCCGAGGGTCCGCAAATGACGCGCTCACTCCGTCTCATCTGGCCGGTGCTGCTGACGCTCATGGTGATGGCGTGCCTCCTCGCTCCTGTCCTGCCGATCCCAGATCCGCTGAAGATGAACATGGGACAGCGGTTTGCCCAACCCTCCGCTGCTTTCCTGCTCGGGCAGGATGAGATGGGCCGCGACGTTTTCTCCCGTCTGCTGTTTGGTGTTCGTATCTCGATTTTCATAGCCTTGTCGACGGCGCTCCTGTCGGCGATCGTTGGCACGGCGCTTGGTATCTTCGGCGGCTATATGCGTGGCTTGTCGGAAATCTTCACGCTCCGCGCCATGGATATCGTCTTGTGTTTTCCGCCACTTCTCCTTGCGATGCTCGCGGTCACGCTCTACGGCCCCGGTCCGATAACGCTGATCCCTGTCCTGTCGGTGGTCTTCGTTCCCGGCTTTACCCGCGTCGCCTATGCCAGTGTGCTGACTGTACGCTCCCAGGACTATGTGGAAGCCGTGCGGGCCATGGGCGCGAGCAATGGCCGGATCATGGTGAAGACCATCCTTCCCAATATCATGGGCCCTCTGCTGGTCCAGGCAAGCTTCGTCACCGCGGCCGCCGTCGTTCTGGAATCGGGTCTTTCGTTTCTCGGATTGGGGGTCGTACCGCCCTCCCCGTCGCTGGGACTGATGATCGGGACCGGGCGCGCGGCCATCGCGCATCAACCCATGCTGCTGGTTTGGCCGTGCCTTGCGCTTGTGGCGATGATCCTGATCCTGAACGGTGTTTGCGACCTCCTCCGAGACTGGCTCGATCCACGCTCTTCCGCCGCATTGGGCGGCGTCGGCAAACCCGGCGCCTAAGGGAAAAAGACACAATGACCGAAGCCACCCCTCATCCTGTTCTCTCGATTCGCAACCTGAAGATTTCCTTCCTGCGCGAGGGCAAGTTCAATGCCATCGTTCGCGACCTCAATCTCGATATCAACGCGGGCGAAACGCTTGCAATCGTCGGCGAGAGCGGTTCGGGAAAGAGCGTATCGGCACTGTCGGTGATGCAACTGCTGCCGGAGAATTCGAGTCAGATCGAAGGTTCGATCAAGTTGAATGGGGAAGAGCTGATCGGCACCTCCCCCGCCGGGATGCGGACGATCCGAGGCAACCAGATCGCGATGATCTTTCAGGAGCCGATGACGAGCCTCAACCCAGTGCTGACGGTCGGTGAGCAGATTGCTGAGCCGTTGATCGCCCACCGTGGCATCTCAAAGAAGCAGGCGCGGACAGAAACAATCAAGCTGATGGAAAAGGTACGCATTCCGTCAGCAGCCAGGCGCATCGACGATTATCCGCATCAATTTTCAGGCGGTATGCGCCAGCGCGTCATGATCGCGATCGCCTTGGCCTGCCGGCCGGCTCTCCTGATTGCCGACGAACCGACGACCGCTCTCGACGTGACCATCCAGGCGCAAATTCTGGACCTCATCAAAACCCTTCAGGAAGAGGAAGGCACAGCCGTTCTGTTCATCACCCATGATATGGGGGTCGTTGCCGAAATCGCCGATCGCACAATGGTCTTGTATCGCGGCGACCAGATCGAAGCGGGCGCGACGTCCGATGTCTTCGCTGCGCCCAAGCGCCCCTACACCCGAGCCCTGTTGTCCGCCGTGCCGCAGTTGGGCTCCGCCGGTGAAGGCGGGCCGCGGCCCTTCCCCATCATCGATATGGAGACAGGTCTTGCTCTGCCGGTCCCAAGTCGGCCAGATACGGTCGATACGTCGGGTCCCCCGCTGCTTGAAGTCGAGAAGCTGTCCGGTCGCTTCGAAATACGCTCTCCCTATACCCGCATGGTGCAAGCGCGTGTTCACGCCGTGGAAAATGTCAGCTTTTCTTTGGCACGAGGGGAAACACTTGCCATCGTCGGAGAGTCGGGTTGTGGAAAATCGACGACGGGACGCCTGCTCGCCGGATTGAACAGCCCGCACTCCGGCTTGATCCGGATCAATGGCAACGAGGTTAAGTCCTTTCGCCGTGCCGATCTGTCCCGCCAGGTGCAGATGATTTTTCAGGACCCGTTTGCAAGCCTCAATCCGCGGCTGACAGTTGAGAATGCGATTGCGGAACCGCTGCTCATCCACGGACTGGAGACGCCGAGGAATGCGCGCAAGCTTGCACGCGATCTGCTCGGTGAAGTCGGGCTTTCGGCTGATATGGGAAGCCGCTACCCGCATGAATTCTCCGGTGGGCAGCGCCAGCGTATCTGCATTGCCAGAGCCCTGGCACTTGAGCCCGGACTGATCATTGCAGACGAAGCGGTTTCGGCACTCGATGTTTCTGTCAAGGCGCAGGTCGTGAACCTGATGCTCGATTTGCAGGAAAGACTGAAGCTCGGCTTTCTCTTCATTTCCCATGACATGGCCGTGGTAGAACGCATCAGCCATCGCGTGGCAGTCATGTATCTGGGAGAAATCGTCGAAACCGGACCTCGCGAAGCGGTCTTTTCCAACCCGCAACACCCCTATACGCGCCGGCTCCTATCGGCTGTTCCCGTACCAGACCCGTCGCGCAGGCGGTTGCGCCGTAAACTGACGATCGGCGAGCTGAAAAGCCCCATCCGCAACAAGGATTTCAACCCTCCTGCACGCACCTATCAGGAAGTCTCGCCCGGACATGTTGTCCAGGTTTGGTCGGGAGACTGGAGCTGAGGTTCAGGCGATCGAACCGCTTGCCACCTATTCACGAACGAACCCATCGCCTGAACGGCAAAGGGTCGGCTCGGTACATTCAGCTCACAGTATCTACTCAAACCACTATGCGTTTAATCGGATGCATAGCCCCGCTGCTTTGAGATATTTTTAGCACGTGGTTCTCTCGAAGAGATTGCAGATTGATCCGAGAACATTTGAAAGGGTCTTGAACATTCTTGCGGCTGCGGCGCGCAGGTGGGCCGTAATCTTGGAGAAAGCATCTCAATGGGATTGAGATCGGGGCTGTAAGGCAGCAGGAACAGGAACCAAGCGCCTGTTCTTTCAACGCCTGTGCCGCCTTAGTGCTCTTGTGAACCGCGAGATCGTCGAGGATAACCGCGTTGCCTGTTTGCGCTAAAAATAAAAAATCCCGGAGTATCGGTGGTCCGCCGGTAGAGACGTACACCGCACCATTCTATCTTGCAGCGACAGAGCCTTTCCCAGGCAATCGTCTCTATCGAACGGTGCTGCACAGAGACGAGTCGAAACACCGTCCCTGGGCACAGAATGAACGTCGTCTAGTTCCCTTAAAGCCTGTCGCGATCTTTCAATTCGCTCATTACGCTTTGGTTCTTTGTTTTATCTCATGTCGTTATTGCAAAACCCCGGCACAGTTTTGCGCGACATACCCTAGAATTCTTCCCAGCTTTCAGCGGCAGCCTCCCCGCGCAACCCGACACCACCTGCCACTTTGGCGAGGAGACGCCGCGCTGACGATTGCGTTGCCCTGTGGTCATAGCGGACTGCCTCGGGCCGGGCTGCGGCGGTCTGCCGGGATAGCGTTCCGCCTGTCTCGAACTGCGCGACCAGCCGGCGCAGCTTATCTGCTTCGTTGGCAAGCGAGGTACTGGATGCGCTTGCCTCTTCCACCATCGCGGCATTCTGCTGGGTTGTCTGGTCCATCTGGTTGACGGCGGCATTGACCTCTGAGAGACCGAGGGACTGCTCCTGTGCAGACGTTGCGATCGCATCCATGTGGTGATTGACAGTCGCCACATAGTCTTCGATCGCTTTCAAAGCGGACCCGGTTTCCTGAACCAGTCTGACACCGCCCTCCACTTCCATCGATGAATTGCGGATCAGCCCTTTTATTTCTTTCGCCGCCTGCGCAGAACGCTGTGCGAGTTCGCGGACCTCCTGCGCCACCACGGCGAAACCCTTGCCTGCTTCGCCGGCACGAGCCGCCTCTACACCGGCATTAAGGGCTAGCAGGTTGGTTTGAAAGGCGATTTCGTCGATCACACCGATGATGTTGGATATCTGGCTCGACGACGTCTCAATGCGCTTTATGGCATCCACGGCGTCCGCCACCACGACCCCGGATTTGCGCGCCGCCTCATTCGCATCGATCGCAACGGTACGCGCTTCCTGAGCGCGCTTGGTTGAACTCGAGACATTCGCCGTAATCTCGTCAAGAGCCGCAGCGGTTTGCTCAAGCGCCGCAGCTTGTTGTTCCGTCCTCCTGGAAAGATCGTTGGCAGCCTGGCTGAGTTCACGTGATCCGTCGTCGATTGCAGTGGTCGCAGCCGCGACGGAAACCATTGCCTGCCTCAACTGCGTCACCGCTGCATTGAAATCTCGCCGCAAGCTTTCGTATTCATCGGCGAAGGCTTGGTCGAAGCTGAAAGTCAGATCGCCCTCGGCAACCTGCTTGAGACCCTCCGCCAGATTTTCGGTGGCGTGACGCATCTCGTCGTTCCGCTTGGCATCACGCTCTGCACTGCGACGCCGCTCCTCCTCGGTTTCACGACGATTGCTTTCAGTCTCCTTTTCCAACGTGCGCGCGCGCAGGCCATTTTCCTTGAAGACCTGCACGGCTGCGGCCATCTTTCCGATCTCGTCAGGGCGTCCAATACCGGGAATGACGGCCTCGAAGTTGTCATTTGCAAGACTGCTCATCGCCGATGTCATGGCGCTGATCGGGGCCGCGATGGAGCGGGCCACATACCACATTGTAGCGACACCGAAGAGCAGGACTGCGAAACCTACGGCCGCCAGCATCCAGCCGTCACGCGTACTTGTCTGCGCAAGCGTATGATCAAGGTCGGTAGCTTTGGCGAGCGCGACCTCGACGGGAACCTCGATCATGACGGACCAGGGCGTTTTTGTCCGTCCGATCATGATCGGCGCGATGGCACGCAGGTCCTTTTCGTCGTTATAGACATTGGCTTCACCGGCCTGGATTTTTTGAAGGACGGCGCGAAGTTCAGGATCGTTGCGGTCAAATGGTTGACCGATGAGGTCCGGATTGCGGCTGGAGGCGACGATCAGGCCCTTGTGGCTGATAATTTCCACGACGGCCCGGCCACTGTAGATTCCGGCTTTTACGGACTGTGCCAGTTCCTGAACGAAAGACAGGTCAAAATCTGCGCCGGCTACGCCCGCGAAGCGGCCGTTGACCGTCATCGGCACCGACATGGTGGCAAGATAGACATTCTTGCCTTGAACGACATAGGGCAATGGATCGAGAATGCTCTCGCCCCCACCGCTCTGGGGACCGAGATACCAGCCCCCTTTCGTGACGCCATTGGGATGTAGATCCCGGCTGTCATATTCCACCAGAGGCTGGATATCGATCTGACCCGCGGCGTTTCGCGTCCAGTAGGGCAGAAAACGGCCCGTCGCGTCTGAGCCAGCCTTGCGATTGTCCTTGAAACGCTCGTCCATCCCATCCAGAGCACCCGGTTCCCATGCACTATAGGTGCCGTTGAACGCTGGATTGTCCTTCAGCACATTCAGCAGGATCTGATTGAGGCGACCTCTGCGCGTCTCTGGGGGAATAGATGCATCGCCGTTCGTCAAGGCTTCGAAACTACGCGCCATGTTACGGGCGGCATCGAAAGCTTCGTTGAGCGACCCCTGGATCTTACTAGCCTGTGCTGTGGCAAGGCGCTGCAGGCTTTCCTTCGTCAAGTCGCGCGTCAACTCCGACACGCTCTCTGCGACCACCGCTTGACTGTTCTGCGTTGCTATAAGGCTGTAGGTCAACAGTCCACCGACGGCCGCGAGAACACTGAAGGCGGATAAGACTGCTATTTTACTTTTCAGGGAACGGAACTGCATAGGATTTCCTCTCGTTGAATTCGAGATAAATTCCGAGCGAAACGTCTGATGAATGGTTAACGTCGAATATCAACGGTGAATTCCATAAATAGAAATTCAATATAAAAATCATTACATTGCTAAAATGATCGTCTGTTCGTCTCACAATTGGGTCTTTTACAGGGAAAGTATTTTATAAAAATTTGATAATTGTTATATCGGCATCTGCGCTTCTTTTTAGAAGACATTGTCTATCTGAAATCATTAGATGATTCACAACGGTGGTTAAACGCCAAGGTTTATTTAATGATTTCTTATATTGAGCTTTGAACAAGCGCTAGACGAGACATCGCCGGGGCACGCGATCCGAAGCACCCCCCTCACACATCGAGAAGCGCGATCCCCAGATCAGGCCGTTTGCGTCGACGCAAAGCGACAGCACTTTCGCGGATGATGATTTCCAATGTCGGATGAACGATGCCACTGATGAAATGCCCTCCTTTGGTTGAGCCATCGGCAAAACCGAGAACAGCATGCATGTGGACGCTGGCCTTTCCTTCGTCATCGACGGCCACATCCCCGATGGCGCTTAGAACTTCCGATTGGGTATCGACCGGAATGTCGATATAGCGTTTCTGAGCGAAGTCGAAAAAGCCGAGCTTAGCGCGTTTAAAAGCACCGATTGCGGTGAGTGAGGCTCCGGTGATGTTCTGCTCCTCGCAGAATTTGGTGATGGCGCCAAACGCCTCTTCGCCATCGTCCAGGACGAGCACGAAGTTGCGTTCGCTCCATCGATCGCTTTTACCCAGTTCTTTGCTTTGCATGTGATTGTCTCTCTGCCGATAGGACCTGAAGGAAAAATGGCCATGTGCGTTCGAAGTTCCTTGAGAGGAACGATGTCATAGCGAAGCTCGTTGAAGGGGGATCGATCAGAGGAGGGCCAGATGGCACATATCGAAGACGACACCACCAAGGTTTGGGATCTGGCTGAAAAGATCGGCTTTTGCATGCTGACAACGCAGACCGGGTCCGACCTTCGCGCACGACCCATGGCAGCGCATGCAGAGCGATTGGAGAATGCTTTTTACTTCCTCACCGATGTTGCTAGTCACAAGGATGAGGAGATCGCCCGACACCCAAATGTCTGCCTCGCCTTCGCCGACTCGAAGGGACAGAAATACGTTTCGATTTCCGGCACCGCTGAAGTTCAAAACGACCGTGAGCGGATCCGAGACTTGTGGTCGACGCCGGCGAAAGCCTGGTGGGACAGTGCAGAAGACCCGTCCATTCGTGTCCTGAAAGTCATGCCTTCCTCCGCTGAGTACTGGGACAGCCCCGGCACCGTCATTAGCTACATCAAGATGGCCGCCGCAGCCGTCAGCAACACCCGTCCAGATATGGGCGAAAACGCCAAAGTCGATATGTGAAACCATTATGGCCAGCGACGATCCGCTGGCCATTTTCTTGCAAGCCTGCACATGGCTCTCAGCCCAGTATCACGCTGATGCAACCTTCATCTTCAGGCTGGTTTTCGGTCTCAGCGTTACCTTCATCAGCGGCTCGGGCGTGATGCCGTCTGTTCTCAATCGCAGCTTCTGCAAGATAACAGCCAAAACCGCGACGGCTTCCATCACGGCGAAAGCGTTGCCGATGCACACGCGCGGGCCTGCCCCAAAAGGCATATAGGCATAACGGTGCCGGGCCTTCGTCGCGTCAGTCAGGAACCTGTCGGGATCGAATTTCTCCGGTTCATTCCAGATCGCGGCGTGGTGATGGACGGCATAGATCGGAACGAACATGACGGTGCCTTCCGGCACAAGATAATCTCCAAGCTTGAAGTCCTTTAGCGCCGTTCGCGTAATGATCGGCGCTGGTGGATAAAGCCGCATTGCTTCGGAAAACACCTGCCTCGTGTAATTAAACTCCCCGATGTGCTCCGGCCTCACCTCCCCGCCTCGCGTGACCTCTTCGATTTCCGCCAACAGCCGGGCCTCACATTCGGGATTCCGCGCCAGAAGATCGAAGGCCCAGGCGAGACCAAGAGCTGTCGTTTCATGGCCGGCCGTGATGAAGGTCATGAGATTATCGATGATCTCGACATCGGTCATCATACGCCCGGTTTCGGGATCGCTCGCGGAGATCAGCATGGAAACGAGATCCTGACGATCTGACGGGTTACGCCGGCGCTCTTCCAAGACGCTCATCAGGCTCGAGCGCAAAAATTCCACCGCCCTTATGGCCCGCTGTCTTCCCGGATAGGGAGTCCAGTCCGGTGCGCCGACGACGCCAAGTGCAAAGGTCCAGCCGCTAGGGCGAAGATAATCGGTGATGCTGCGCTCAACCCGTTCAACATCAATGCCATGACCACCGGACATCATCGTTTCGACAATGATATCGAAGGTCGTCTTCATCATCTCGTGGCCAATATCGACCGTTCCACCTTGGTGACCCAACAATCGATCGCGCGTTTGTCTGGCAGCGTCGAGCATGGCGGGTTGAAGTGCCGTCAAGGAAGATGGGCGAAACGCGCTGGCGACTGACTGGCGTTGCCATTTCCAGTGTGCTCCGTCGGCCGTCAATAGTCCTGACCCAAGCGCGGGGCCAAGTGCACGACGAACCTGATCGCCCTTTCCCAACACATCCGCATTCTTCACAAGTGCTTCATGGATAAGCGCCGGGTCGGAGATGTAGATGCTGACCCGCCCGGCGACTTTTGAAAACACCAGCGGTTCGGTGAAGACTGCCGGTGGCAGTGCTTCGAGTGGGTTGCGGATAAGCGCCAGCAGCGCTCTGGCCGTCGACGCTTCCGTTACAGGTCCCATGGGCTTCAGTGATACGCTCTGGTCGTTCAATGGGCTGCTCCGTGTCATTGCTCTTCTTGTTTCTGATATGGGAAGCCCAATGCAGATTGCGAAGGGATGGTGTGTCTACGGTACTGGTTTTGATCTCGGTCGTTGTCTTCGCCCTTTTGGTTCAGCAGGCCGAATATGCGGCATGTTAGGTGTTCTTCAGCAACGAAGTGGTGCTGGGCCCAGGTTGGCTGACATTTTGGACCTGAGAAGCGCCATCAGCATCGGTTTCACACTGAAGCTGTTGCTATGCTTCTTTTTGATCAGGCTTCGTAGATAGCCACCGGCGGAATTGATCTGTCCAGATCTCTCCAGAATACACGCTATGATTGCACTTGTGGCTTGTGGGCCTACCTGTCTCTCTGCTTCATCGTAAGCCGATTGACTGATAGAGAGCATGGTTTTCACCACATTGGCTGCAGTTTTGAGGTCCATCCAACTCCTCACAGTGCCATTGGGGCCGTAAAGCGCGATCTCAGGGCATGCTCGTAGCACCGTCTGGAGATCATATTTCTCTTCGCTGAGGGTTCCCTCGCTTTTCGAGGATTGGTTTGCGTTGATCGCCAATGGGCGTGCCTCCACCGTTTCCGCTTCCGGAGCGTCCGCGTTTTCCACAGGGCTACCATCTTCAAAATAGGATTCGGATTCTGAACTCTGTATAAGCCGCTCATTTTGATAGGCATTGGCGCTTATTTTTTCGATTTCTAGCTGTTTTTCCAAAAGCTTAGCAATATCATCCCGGATTTCGCTCAGTTCATCGAGAATAAGGTTGAGCTGCGGTGCCTTTGTCTTGCGATCCATCTTTGCAGTGATGACGATTTGACGTGCGTGAAAGACCTCCAGTCGATCTTGGTCGATGCAGTCCGCAAGAAGTTCGATGAGTTTGACAATGTCACGCCGGCACAGGCTGATTTTTTCACGCATCCGCTGGAGCTGAAGGCGCTCCTCGGCCAGCATTTCCGCAATGGCCTCGATTTGGTCAAAGCGTGCGATGAGAGGTGCGAGCGAGAATCCGAAAGCATCGCAGATACTGCCCGCGCGGTTCTTTCTGGCATAGCGTTTTCCGTTTGGACTATCCTTGCGCAGAATGAGACCAGCGTCGACGAGTGCTGCAAGATGCCGGCGCAATGTCTGCTCTGACATTCCATGGGCCCGCAGTGACAGTTGCTCGTTGGATGGGAAGACCACCAAACCATGTTCGTCGGATAGTTCTGTTTTCGGGTAAAAGCTGAGAAGCGCATTGAGAACGGCAAGAGACCGGTCCGAAACGCCTAGGACGGTTCTTGCTTCACAGATGCGACGGAAGAGTTTCCACTTGTCGATGGAATGTTCCGTATTGATGCGTTGAGACGCAAATTGGTGTGCGAGTTGGGCATAACTAACCCCTCGCCGCCCAAAGGGCGTCGTTACAGTATCGCTATTCATGTCTTTCACCTTCAAAAAGGCAAAAGAAAATCGCTCACCGAAAAGAATTCGATGCCAAGACTCTTGACTATGATTCGCGGAAATGAGATTCTTCGGGTGCTTAAATCAAAGAAAGGCTTCCGCGCGGCAACGTTCGGGGGCTTTTTTCTTTTGGGCCAGATGCTCCTGTTTCTGTTTCACTCGTTGGTTTCGTTAAAGCGCGTCGAATCTTGATAAAGCCGTCTCGCGCTTGGATGTCGTGTTCGAACCTGTCGCTATCGCAAAGCCTTGGTTGACCTCGCGCAACTGACGGGCACTATTGTTTAGAGCGGTGCTCCTCAAACAGAGCCTGCAGGTGCTCCAGAACGAAAGACGCGAACTCAGGAGCTTCCTTACGGTCGATGGAGATATCGATCTTACGGTCCGTCTCGACGATCTTCGCGAGTTTTTGACCGCTCTTCGACGCTAGAACACCGCTGCGCTTGGGTTCCACCTTCGGCTTGAGATACTCCAGCAGAGCCTTGAAACGTTCTTCCGAGGCGAGCCTTTCGATGCGATCGTCCTCAAGGAAGGACCGTGCGACATCATTCACCTTGGATGACGTCAACTGATCAGCGAGATCCATCCAGTTGCGACGACCGACGCCAGGAGCAGGACCAACCTTGTCCACGATATCATCGGGAATGCGGCCTACGACCGACAGCATGTTGGAAAGATCGCTCTTATAGAGAGACATCGCCGCCATGATGGTCTCACGCGAAAACTTGAGCTGCAGCTTCTGTGCAAAGCGCGCTTTCTCGATGTAGCTGAGATCGCGGCGTTCGTTGTTTTCCTGGCCTTGCGCCACGACAAGCTGCTCGTCTGTCAGATCACGAACGACGGCACGAACAGGAATACCGATTTCCGCGACAGCACGCAGACGACGATGTCCGAAGGCGACCTGATAGCGGCCGGGCCTATCTGGATGCGGGCGAACCAGGATCGGGACCTGTTGGCCCTGCTCACGAATGGCTTCGACCAGACCCACATCTGCCTCGCGCGACGCCGGCATGCGGTCGGGAATAAAGGATGGATCGATATCGGCAGGATCAAGCGCAACGATAGCCAGGCCTTCAGCCAGCTTCTTTTCGATTTCTTCGGCACGCTTGCTGCGTTCGGAAACCTCGTTGAGGGACTGACCTATCATTCCAACCGGCGAGTTCACGGTGTCGGTCACCAGATCCGGCGAGCCGAGAATAGGCCGAATACGTGGGCGCGGACGGTCCGCAGCGGCTTCGTTGTTATCGGCACCGGTGCCGCCGAGATTGGCGAAGATTTGCTTTCTGCTCATGCGGTTCTACCCCACGCTTTTTTTATCAGGCCTTCAATTTCGGCATTTACGTTAGTCATGGCTTCCAAGGCACGGTCATAGGTCGACCGTGTGAAGAGGGTCCGTTCAACTTCAAACAGGGTCTGATTGGTCAAACCGGCGTCGGAGATCGCCGTGCTCTTCAGCATTGGATGGTTCAGAACGTTCTCACCGAAGATGGAACGGAGGAACGCCACCATCTGGTTTTGTGGTCCGTCGCTCGGTTCGAAGCGGGTCACGAGATAACGCATCCAATGGTAATCCGAGCGCGCACCGGCACGGCCGATTTCAGAGAGAAGATCGCCGGTCATTGCCAGGAACTGGTTCATCGACATCACGTCGAGCATTTGCGGATGAACGGTCACGAGAACCGAGGTCGCAGCTGTCAGGGCCGAGAGTGTCAGATAACCAAGCTGCGGAGGGCAATCGATGACAACGACGTCGTAGAAGTTCTGCACCTGAGCGATTGCCTGACCGATGCGGGCGAAGAACAAAGTGTCGCCAGGCGCGCGGCGCATCAAAGCACGAGGCGTGTCATGCTCGAACTCCATAAGCTCCAGATTGCCAGGAATGATGTGGAGGTCAGGGATGTAGGTGCCCCTGACAATTTCTGCCACCGGACGCTGTTCATCGTCGTAGCGGATGGCACCATATAGTGTTTCGTTTGGACCGACATCCAATTCAGGCTGGTGACCGAAGAGGGCGGACAGACTGGCCTGCGGGTCAAGGTCGATGGCGAGAACGCGATAGCCGCGCAACGCCAGATATTGAGCGAGATGCGCGGAGGTGGTCGTCTTGCCTGAGCCGCCCTTGAAATTCATGACTGCGACGACCTGGAGCGCCTCACCTTCACGGCGATGCGGAAGATAGCGGCGTGTACCGCGTGCACCCTGATCGAGGTGTTTGCGGATCGCGTGGATGTCATCGACGGAATAGCTTCGGCGACCGCCGCTCTGCGATGCGCTGAGGTCCGGCATCTCGGCGGCGATCTGGCGAAGATAGGCCTCACCAATACCGATCAGCTTTGCTGTCTCGGAAGGAGAGAATGTGCGCATGGTCTTTTCGGACAACGGCGCAAATGTGTGAGCATTGTGCGCCTGAAGCTGTGCAGACAAAGCTGCCGAATGCTGTAAGATGAGGCTCGTGAGATCGGGCGCTCTCTCAGCAATGTTGGGGTCAGCACCAGGTGTCATTTCTCTCTTTTCCGCTCGTTAGATCAGTTGCGGTTTTTTCCGTCGAAATCGGATTTTTCCGCAACTGGAATATAAGCGCCGATTCTCTTTTTGACGCAATAGGCATTTCTTAAGCCAAACATGAATCTTTCCAGCGTCATACAACGGCATTTTGAATCAGAAATAGAGTTTGGTGGCTCGGCAAATGCGCGAGGCGGAACCTCCATTATGCGTTCCCCGTGTTAGCCGCGGCTAACCGATTTCTGGAGCGCTGCCGAGCGGTACCTCAGTTCAAGTGTGTCGATGCTTTCATTTGCTTTTTGAGTCGGCGTGAGCTTTGTTGGTCATGCAATAGCAAGGAGGCCAATATGATCTATGACGTCGCGGTGGTGGGATCCGGATTTTCAGCGATCAGTCTGGTGACCAATCTTTTGCAATTGCTTCCGGCAGGGACATCGATTGCCATCGTCGGTGATGATGCGAGCTTCGGAAGAGGAACGGCATATCGCACTGAACTGCATCTTCATCGGTTAAATGTACCAGCAGCGCGAATGAGCGCATTTGTCGATCGTCCCGACGACTTTCTCAACTGGCTGAGTAGCCGAGGACGGGACGTAGACGGGTCTGGCTTTGCCAGCCGAAATGACTACGGACTCTATTTGCGCGATACACTCGCCGCCCTTCTTCGAGATCAAAGGCAGCGAATCCGAGTTGACTTTATCAAGGCCAAGGCGATGTCGTGTGCAGCCATTGGTGAAGGCCGTGTCGCCTTTCGGCTTAGTGACGGAACGTCGCTGATTGCCGGAAGGGGGGTCCTGTGTCTTGGTGTGGGGACGGCAAGTTTACCGCGGCTAACTCGAGAAGCCGATATGGCGCTCCTGCGCCGCGTCGTCCGAAACCCATGGCGTCTCAACTGGCTCTCCAGAGTTCAGCCCGATGACACGATCTGTATCTTGGGGTCCGGCTTGACGATGATCGATCAGGTTTTGTCGCTCCGGAACATGGGGCATCGCGGAAAGATCCATGTGATCTCGCGCCGTGGCCTTGTCCCCCATTGTCACAGTACTTCGCCTGTTACCGCTGTAGACCCGAAGCTCAATCCAGGCCACAGCGAAATCAGTCAGATCCTGGCCGATCTTCGACGCGTGGTGAGGGCGGGCACGGAATGGCGTGCCGTTATGGATGGTTTGCGTCCACAGACCCAAAAGCTCTGGCAGTCCCTGGATGAGCCGAAGCGAGCGCGGTTCCTTCGCCATGCCCTTGCCTGGTGGAATATTCACCGGCACCGGGTCGCACCGCAAGTGCATGAGGTCTTCGATGGATTGCTGAAGCAGGATGTGGTCGAAGTTCACGCTGGTTTCGTACAAAGTATTGCCAGGGCGGAGGAGGGGCCTTTCCTGACCTACCGTAAACGAGGTGAAACGGGCCAGGTCTGTTTGCCGTTCGACTGGCTGGTAAATTGTACTGGCATGGAACGAGCTGGGATCGCTCACTCTCCGCTTCTGCAGCAGATGGTCACAGATAAAATGATCGATACCGACCCACTTGGATTGGGCATCAGGGTCGATGCGCAGTCCCATGTTCTCAAGCCTGATGGGCATGCGCAGTCTGACCTATTCGCTGTGGGTGCCTTGACAGCGGGGCAGTTTTGGGAAATTACTGCTGTGCCTGACATACGCGTGCAGACTCGCAAAGTCGCCGAATCGATCGAACAACGTGTTCAAGTCAGGTCATCGCAAAGCGATCAGAATCCAACAAAAACAGCTATACGAAGTGCAGAAAGCAAAGCGTGACTTTGCTTTGATATGAGGATTTTTTTCGTTATATTACAACGGGATGAAAATTCTTAAATTTTGACTAAATCTGGTCAGATATGGTCCGGGGCGGGTTCCTCACCCCGGACATTCTTCAGAGCGTGAGCGATCACACAGCCCGCTGAAGTGCGTCCCCGATCATGGAGACGATCGTATCGATCTGGTCTTCCTCGATGATCAGGGGAGGGGAGAGCGCTATGATGTCTCCCGTAACGCGGACAAGAAGGCCCTTCTTGAAGCAATCGACAAAGACGTCGTAAGCGCGTGTTCCTGGAGCACCGTCGCGCGGGGCAAGTTCGATGGCGCCGACGAGGCCGAGATTGCGGATATCGACCACATGTGGTGCACCCTTCAGTCTATGGAGGGCATCTTCCCATTTCTGCGCCAGCGATGCCGCGCGTGTCAGAAGGCCTTCTTCCTCATAGATCTCGAGCGTCGCGATGCCGGCGGCGCAGGCAACCGGGTGGCCTGAATAGGTGTAACCGTGGAAGAGTTCGATCTGGTTTTCTGGGCCGTGCATCAGCGCATCATAGACATAGCGCTTCGCGAACACCGCGCCCATCGGGATCGAGCCGTTGGTGATACCCTTGGCTGTGGTGACCAGATCCGGAACGACGCCGAAGTAATCGGTGGCGAATGGCTGACCAAGACGACCAAAGCCGGTGATCACCTCGTCGAAGATCACCAGGATGCCATGCTTGTCGGCAATGGCGCGAAGCCTTTCCAGATAGCCCTTGGGTGGCAGGATCACGCCGGCCGAACCCGACATCGGTTCGACAATCACCGCGGCAATTGTCTCTGCGCCATGAAGGGCGACCAGACGCTCCAGATCTTCCGCAAGCTCCAAACCATGCTGTGGTAGGCCTTTGCTAAACGCGTTGCGCTCCAAATCGAGCGTGTGGCGCATATGGTCGGCGGGGATCTGCGGGAAAACGCGGCGGTTGTTGACGAGACCGCCAACCGAGATGCCGCCGAAGCCAACGCCGTGATAACCCTTCTCACGGCCGATGATGCGTGTGCGTGTTCCCTGACCGATGGCGCGCTGATAGGCGATCGCAATCTTGAGCGCTGTGTCTACGGATTCAGAACCAGAACCTGTGAAAAAGACGCGATCGAGTTCGGCAGCGGCACCGCCCGGCGCATGTGCGGCGAGCTTTTCGGCAAATTCGAAAGCGATGGGATGGCCCATCTGGAAGGTGGGCGCGAAATCCATCGTGGAGAGCTGTCGCTCGACAGCCGTCGAAATCCGCTTGCGGCCGTGGCCCGCATTCACGCACCACAAGCCTGCCGTGCCGTCGAGGATCCGGTTGCCGTCAACATCGGTGTAGTACATGCCCTCGGCACTTGCCAGCAGACGGGGTGACGCCTTGAACTGGCGGTTCGCCGTGAACGGCATCCAGAAATTGGCGAGGTTTGGCATGTTGGCTTTGGTTTGATGGTCCATGAGGGTCCCCTTGACTTGGATGATGCATCCATCCGCGACTTTGTGGCTGTAAACAAGTCCTTTTCTATTCAGTCCTAACCTATTGTTTTAACTGAGTAGAAGGGTGTATGTTTGCGCTATACCGAACATGTGAAACGCGGAGATTTTAATGAGCGTCGATATTGGCAACAGATTGCGTCATCTTCGGTCGATGCACAAGTTGTCGCAACGCGAGTTGGCCCGCAGGGCAGGCGTAACGAACTCGACGATTTCGCTGATCGAGTCCAATTCGGCAAATCCGTCGGTTGGTGCCCTGAAGCGGATTCTGGACGGCATCCCGATTGGCCTTGCAGAGTTTTTTGCCTTCGAGCCGGACAAGCCGCGCAAGGCGTTCTATGCTGCGGAAGAGTTGGTCGAGATCGGCAAGGGGCCGATTTCCTACCGGCAAATCGGAGATAACTTGTTCGGCAGGAGCCTGCAGATTCTTAAAGAGTGCTATCAACCCGGCGCCAGCACCGGACGTGTACCTCTGGTGCATGAGGGGGAGGAGGGTGGCATCGTGCTGTCTGGCCGGCTGGAGGTCACCGTCGATGACGAACGCCGCATTCTTGGGCCGGGTGACGCCTATTATTTCGAAAGCAGGCGTCCCCATGTTTTTCGCTGCGTTGGGCCCGTGCCCTGCGAGGTGATCAGCGCCTGCACGCCTCCGAGCTTTTAAAGAACCGATCAAGGCGCTTTCATTAGCCGACTAATTAACGGTATGATTGAGACCCGAGGCGTCACTCGCTTGATGCAGGAAGATAAGAATACCCGTTCTTACGCTTCACCTGGATAGGGGTTTTCTTTGGTCAGCCTTGCCAAATGCACGGTGTTGCGAGCCAGCATGTCGACGGCCTTCGTCACTGTTTCTGGGATATGCTCCAGATCGGAAAAGTTTGTGCTACCCATCGCTTCGCCCACCCAATAGGCCACCGCGTTGGGGGCGATCGTAAAGCCGACATCGTTCAGGGCTTGATAGAGTTCAGCACAGACATGGTGGGCGCCATCTTCATTGCCGACAACGGCTACGGCAGCCACCCGTCCATAGGATGCCATTCTGCCCGCGTCATCGGTTTCTTCAAGAAACGCGTCCATTCGCTCCAATGCACGCTTCGACACGCTGCTGGGCTGTCCAAGCCATATTGGTGTGCCGAGGATGAGAATATCTGCGTCGAGAACCTTTTGACGAATCGCCGGCCAATCATCTCCGTCGCCCTCATCAGAGGACACGCCCGGCTTTATGTTAAAATCGGCAAGGCGGATCGTCTCGGTCTCCACACCGTCTTTTGACATCGCCGACGAAATGAGTGCGAGCATGCGATCCGTCGATGATGGCTCGCCGCCAGATGCCTTCAAGGTTGCATTAAGCGCGATTGCTTTCAAAGCCATTGTCGTCTCCTCCAAGGTGAACATCGTCTCGTAACCGCGACACGAAAGGCTTGTTCCCGTGTCGCAGATTGCTCCTGACGCATGGAGGCGCGTGGATCTGATTACTTCGACTGGGGAATGATGCTGATCATCTCGTCTTCCGATGGTTGCTCAGCGGGGTCCAGGTGAAGCGCCTGGTCGGCTTCGACCCTGCGAGATCGTGAAGCTGCGGGTAACGTGATGGTCTCCCCAGTCTCAAGCGATCGCTCAACCGCAGCCAGGACACGCATATCCATCAAGCCTTCCTCGCCATTGGCTTCCGGATCGCGGTCGTTCAGAATGCAGTCGGAAAAATACTGCGTCTCGTTACCAAACTGGTCTACCGGCTCGAAGACGTGTTCCTTCTCCCCTTCGTCAGTAATCTCGCGGTAAGCGATCCCCATGGAAGGCCCGAACATGTAGCAGGGCGAAGCCTCGACCGTCGCCTTCGTTCCGACCAGTGTGAAGTTTTCGGCCGATGCGGTGGCGTAACTCACGGTAAACTGCGCGGTGCGCTCTTGCGGAAACGCCAAAGTGACCGCGACCGTATCATGAAAGTTGAAGCCGCGATCTTTGGCCTTGGTTCCAACCGCGTGAACCGCGACGGGCTCGCTGCCAAAGAGGTTGCGCACTGCATTGAGCGGATAGGCACCCATATCTGGCACAGGGCCGCCCCAATAGCCGTTATGACCACGAGAGTTTTCTTCTGCGACATTCTGGGCGAAGGTTGAGGAGAAGCTGCGAAGATCACCAAAGTCGCCATTACGAGCGCGTGTGAAAAGCTCGACATTGCCGGGCTCATGATGAAGACGGTATGCGATCATCAGCTTGGCGCCGCTTTTTCTCTGTGCCGCCAGGATCTGTTCAGCCTCCTCGACACTCGACGCCATCGGCTTTTCCAGAAGCACGTGAATGCCAGCCTCGAGAGCAGCAACGGCGAATGGGGCGTGACGGAAGTTTGGGGTGGCAACATAAACGGCGTCGATTTCGCCGGACTTCAGCAGCTCATCATATTGCTCGTACGACCAGGGTTTTATTCCGTAAAGTTTTGCAAGCTTGTCCGCTTTCACCGGATCACCGGTCACAAGCGCTGCCAGCTCGGAATTGTTGGTTTGCTTGATGCCGGGCATGAAGGCCTGCTGTGAGATTTGGCCTCCGGCGACGACGGCGTAACGGATTTTCTGTTCTGGTGATGGCATTGCGCTCTCGAAACTCGCTTGATTGGGGAGCAACGCAGCCGGATGCGGCATTGCCAATGAGGAATGCCGAACCTTCAGCAATGTTCCGGATCAAGGACATGATGGTCTGCCCCAAGCGTGTCGGATCCGGATTCCGTTTGGCAGTCGGTTCTATAAACGGGGTGCTGCACATGGGTTGATGGCTGTTAGGCCAATGTGCTGCCTGCGCTTGTGTTTTGTGGCGCTTTGCTCGCATCCCATCATTGGTCGAATACCGGCGCCACCATTGGTGTGCGAGACATGTCCTTCAGCTTTCCGGCCATGCAAAAAACCTACTTAGAATTATTCTAAAAAGACTTGCGAAGCACGGATCACAGGAGTAATTAGAATCATTCTAAAAGGATGGCACCATGTTCAGCAGTCTCTTCTCTTCCTCCAAACGTCCCTTCTCCTCTCTCAACGAGCAGGAAATCCTTGCTCTGGCCATCTCGTCGGAAGAGGATGATTCACGGATCTACCGGTCCTATGCGGATCATTTGCGCGCTCAATATCCGCAATCCGCCAAGATTTTCGACGACATGGCTGAAGTGGAGCACGCGCACCGCAATGTCCTGATCGATATGCACAAGCGCCGGTTTGGCGATGTCATTCCACTCATTCGGCGCGAGCATGTGCGCGGCTTTTATGAGCGCAAGCCGGACTGGTTGATCAATACGCTGACGCTAGACCATATCCGCGAGCAGGCCGAAGAGATGGAGCAGCAGGCCATTCGCTTCTACGACGAGGCAATTCGCCACGTGACCGATGCAGAAACCCGCAAGCTTCTCGGCGATCTTGCCGAAGCGGAGCGGGGGCATGAAGACATTGCCGGCATGCTCAGCGACAAGCATCTTCCCGAAGATGCGCGATCGGAAGAAGATGAGACCTCCAAGCGCCAGTTCTTGCTGACCTATGTGCAGCCTGGTCTAGCGGGCCTGATGGACGGCTCGGTCTCGACGCTTGCGCCGATCTTTGCCGCAGCTTTCGCCACTCAGGATACGTGGCAGACCTTTTTGATCGGTCTTTCCGCCTCGGTCGGTGCGGGCATTTCCATGGGCTTTACCGAAGCCGCTCATGATGACGGCAAGCTTTCAGGACGCGGATCGCCGATAAAGCGCGGCCTGGCGTCCGGTATCATGACGGCTGTCGGCGGTCTCGGCCACGCACTTCCCTACCTCATTCCGCACTTCTGGACGGCAACCGCGATCGCCGCCGTCGTCGTCTTCATCGAGTTGTGGGCGATTGCTTTCATCCAGAACAGGTTCATGGAAACGCCGTTCCTGCGCGCGGTTTTTCAGGTGGTTCTTGGCGGCTCGCTGGTTCTGGCGGCCGGCATTATCATCGGCCACGGATGAGCGTCACGACAAAGGAAGCAGCCGGCGTTTGACCGGCTGCAGCTTCACGATCGACGTGTTGGTTTCCGCCTTGTCGGCGATCCGGTCGAGGATGGTGTCCAGCTCCTCGATCGAGCGGACATGCAGACGGGCAATGAAGCAATCGTCTCCTGTCACCTTGTCGCATTCTGAAATCTCAGGGATTGCCTCGATGAGTTGCTGAACAACATGCAGCTTGCCAGGCAAGGGACGAACACGAATGATAGCCTGGAGCGTGAACCCGATACTCGCCGGGTCGATTTCCACTGTAAAGCCGCGGATGACGCCCCGCTCCTCCAGTCGCTTGATCCGCTCGGATGTACTCGGCGCCGACAGTCCCACATGCTGCGCAAGATCTTTGACAGACATTCTCCCGTCATTCGACAAAAGCTCCAGAATGCGCTTATCGACATCGTCGAGCATAGGCTTTGTCCTTTAAAGCGAAGGCCAATTACAGCCTTCTTTTGATAGGATTTTTTGAGGTAACGCCTTTTAAAATTCAAGGCAATCTCCAATCAAGTCCATTAGGATCCCTGCATCACAATGAGGGCCTGACCATGACTGAAAAGATGCGCGGCGTGATTGAAATGGCAAGCGCGATGGTGATTTCCGGCACCATCGGTCTGTTTGTTGTCTTGTCCGGCCAACCGGTGACGAGCGTCGTATTTTGGCGCTGCGTTTTCGGCGCGGCGATCCTGCTGCCGATCTGCGCAGCAATGGGATTTTTCAGGCTCGGTATCATGTCGCGCAAACAGTTGGGTTTCGCAGTGCTCGGCGGAATGGCGATCGTCACGAACTGGCTGCTGTTATTCGCCGCCTATCCACGCGCTTCAATTTCGATTGCGACTGCGGTCTACAATACCCAACCCTTTATGCTGGTGGCCATGGGCGCTGTCTTCCTGTCCGAGCGGCTGACGCTCAATAAGATGGTGTGGCTCGCCATCTCGTTTGTCGGCACGCTGGCCATCATCTATGCGAAGCTCGGTGTCGGATATTCTGGTGAAAACTATCTCGCCGGAATTGCGCTCGCTCTCGCCGCCGCCTTCTTCTATGCGGTGGCCGCCATCATCGCCAAGACACTGAAGGGCGTTCCGCCGCAACTGATCGCGCTCATTCAGGTGGTCACCGGCATTTTTCTGCTCCTGCCATTTTCGGCAGACGGTCCTCGCATCGAGGCACAGGCATGGATGATGTTGGTGACGCTTGGCGTCGTTCACACCGGACTGATGTATATTCTGCTCTATGGCGCAATCCAGAAATTGCCGACCAACCTCACCGGCTCCCTGTCCTTCATCTATCCGGTGGCGGCGATCATGATTGATCGTATTGCCTTCGGCCATCACCTGCAGCCACTGCAGATCATCGGCGTGGTCGCCATTCTTGCGGCCGCAGCAGGTTCGACATTGGGCTGGTCTGTTGTTCCCCGCCTGAAAGAAAAGCGCGACGCCTCAGGTGACACATCACGTTCTGCGTTTCGATAAGGCGATACCTAAGCGGTGTTTGCCAATGCTGTCTGTTTAGCGCAGTGCGCCAACCAGAACATCACGGCCATCTTCGATGGAGACCCAGCGACCGGTGTTGAAGGAAGCCTGACGCTTCAAATAGGTGTAGTTGGTGTCGGTCCACAGCTTCACTTCGTTCGACAAATTGTCGAGGATGAAATCGCCGTCATTGGTCCGCACGGTCAACACGGCGTGGCCTTCGCCATCGGGCTTGCGCACGACGGTGATGAGAAGATCGGAGACGGCAAAGCCCTTCTCGATCAGCTTCTTGCGCTTCAACAGCACGAAGTCTTCGCAATCGCCTGCGGTCTTGGGATATTCCCAATATTCGTCCTTGCCATAGACTTCCTGGTCGGTCATGGCGACGATGGTGGTATTCACTTCAGTGTTGATGTCGCGAATGACAGTCCAGCCATAATCCGTCACGCGAGGAGCGGGTGTCAGCTTGCTGCGGATATCGCATTCGGATGCGTATCTCTGGCAGAATTCGTAATGGCCGATCGGCTGCGATGTAATGCCGCCCGTCACCATGGCCGGGCTGCCTTTGTTTTCAGCCTGCACGGAGGCCGCAGAAAGTAGTCCGGCCGCCACTGCAATGAGCAGCGCCCGTGCCTGCGATGCATTCATCATCAAACCCGTCCCTTGAAGTCTTAATAAAGTGTTAAGAGAGATCAGGGGTAAGTGTCAATCGGAAGCGGGCTTTCTATGAACGCAAGATGAATATTATGGTTAAGAGCGTGGCCGAAATGCTTAAAGCATCGGCCCGAAGATCGAAATCGATTTTCGGAAAGAACGGCGCATCGATTCAAAGGAGTAGAGCATTCTTTGTGCGCCCTTAAAGACGCGCGGTGCCCGAAGCTACGAGGCTTTTGACCGCACCGAGCATTCTTTCGATGTCCTGGGGACGCGAAAGCCGATGGTCGCCATCACGGATAAGGCTCAAGACCACATCGTCGGCAGGCAGGTGTTCCATCAGTCGCAGGGCATGTTGGTACGGAACGTCTTCATCACGCATGCCCTGCAGAATATGAACGGGGCAGCCGGTATCGATCACGCCCTTCAAAACCAGATTTTTGCGGCCGTCCTCCATCAGATCGCGGGTGAAGATGTTGGGCTCGGGGCTGTATTCCGATGGCTCTTCGAAATAGCCGCGCTCGGTAAGCGACGCCTGTTCAGCTTCCGTCAGATTGGGCTCGATCAATTCCGCAGTAAAGTCCGGCGCTGGCGCAATAAGGACAAGACCTGAAACGTTCGGGCCCTTGCCGCGCTTGCGCAGTTCCTCAATCAGTCTGAGTGCGATCCATCCACCCATGGACGAACCGATCAGAATGACGCTTTTAGGTGCCTTGTCATCCAGAACGGCAAGAGATTCCTCCAGCCATCGTGAAATGGTGCCGTCTCTGAACTCGCCTTTCGATGCGCCATGACCAGAATAATCGAAGCGGATGCAGGCGAGCCCCTCCTGTTGCGCAAAACGATCGAGCTCGACAGCCTTCGTGCCTGTCATGTCGGAGCGGTAGCCCCCGAGCCAGACGAGGGCAGGGCGATGATCCGACGTTTGAGCCGATCGAGACAGGATGGCGATCTCGCGCGCGGCGTCACCTTCACCGACGACAATATACTGTGGGGCTTCGTGTGGCTGCGTCATCTTATTCTCCATACGTTTCTTTCCCCTGTAGACCAGATTCGTAAAAACCACGACAGGAGGTGATTTTTTTGCAAAGCCATGCTATTGACTTCCCAGAGGCGTTCACGACATTTCAGCCATTTGCACCGACAAGCTGTTTTTGCCGACGCGATATCGAAACAGATCAGGAGAATACGACCATTCGCAGACCGTTCAAAGCCGATGCCCCCGTCAAGGAAGGCCCGCGCTCCAACAGGGAAATTCGCATTCCCAAAATTCAGCTGATTGATGAAGAAGGCCAGAACCTCGGCGTGATGCCGACGGACCAGGCGTTGAAGATGGCGGAAGAGGCCGGTCTTGATCTTGTCGAGATTTCGCCGAATGCAGAACCGCCTGTTTGCAAAATTCTCGATCTCGGTAAGCTGAAATATTCGACGCAGAAGAAGGCGGCCGAAGCGCGCAAAAAGCAGAAGATCGTCGAGGTCAAAGAAATCAAGATGCGTCCGAACATCGACACCCATGACTATGAGGTGAAGATGAAGGCGATGAACCGTTTCTTCGAAGAAGGCGACAAGGTGAAGGTAACGCTGAAGTTCCGTGGCCGCGAAATGGCTCACCAGGAACTCGGCATGAAGCTGCTGCAGCAGGTGAAGGAAGATACCTTGACAATCGCCAAGGTGGAAGCCGAGCCGAAGCTGGAAGGCCGCCAGATGATGATGGTGCTTGCACCGAAGTAATGCTTGGGCGCGCTGACATCGAGGTCGGCGTTTTCCACTCTCGCAGGGGAAGTTTGGCTTCCCCGTTGCGCTTTCTCATAACTGCGGTTATAAGCGCGCGTCCGAACGGTCCGGCAGGGCATGCCGTGGCCGTTCTTGAATAGCTTGAAGCGGGCTTCGTCTGCCTGTTTCGATACAAAATAACGGAGTAGCAAAATGCCCAAGATGAAGACGAAATCCGCTGCAAAAAAGCGGTTCAAGATCACTGGCACCGGCAAGGTTCTCGCAGCCGCCGCCGGTAAGCGCCACGGCATGATCAAGCGTTCCAACAAGTTCATTCGCGACGCGCGCGGAACCATGGTTCTGGCCGAAGCTGACGGCAAAAAAGTCGTCAAGAACTACCTGCCGAACGGTCTCTAAGACTCTTCCGCATTTTTGGACACTTTAAGGAGATCATGACATGGCACGCGTAAAACGTGGCGTAACTTCCCGCGCCAAGCACACCAAGACACTCAAGGCAGCCAAGGGCTTCTACGGCCGTCGCAAGAACACCATCCGTGCAGCAAAGGCAGCGGTTGACCGTTCCAAGCAGTACGCTTACCGCGACCGCAAGGTCAACAAGCGTAACTTCCGCGCTCTGTGGATCCAGCGTATCAACGCTGCTGTTCGCGAATTCGGCCTGACCTATGGCCGCTTCATCGACGGCCTGAACAAGGCTGGCATCGAAGTCGACCGTAAGGTTCTGTCCGACATGGCTATCCATGAGCCGGCAGCTTTCGGCGCGCTCGTCGACGCCGCGAAGAAGGCTCTTGAGTACCTCAAGGATGCAGGTACGGCCAACGAGTTTGAATCCGCTGTAAAGTAATTACGGCGCGGACAAATTGTTGTTCATTTGAAACCCGCGCCGGGCAACCGGGGCGGGTTTTACGTTTGAAAATGCTTCCTTTTCAGAAGGAAGCCCTCTGGGCGCTTTGGCGCCGACGGGACTATCATGCTTCAGGCTGCCAATGCGAGCGAGAGGGAAAAGGGCTTCCATGTTCATCTGGAAGACGCCGATATTGCTGCGCTCATGCAGACCCTGTTGATGAGCGAAAAGCGCATCCAGCGACTGGAGCTGAGTTCCGGCGCCGTCTGGATCAAGCGTCAAGGCACGGAAGAACCACGGTGGTGGAGCAAGTTGCAGGGCTTTGCTGCCCGCCTTCTTCCATATGCTTTTCTCAGACCGTCGCCGGTGCTTTCGCCTGTCGAGATGATGGCGCGCGAAAAGCGTCGGATGATCGAGTTCGGCAATGCGGGCTTCACCGTTCCGGCGATCATCTATTCCTCCGATACCGCCATCGTGCTGGAGGATGTGGGGCCAACCATCCAGGGCATCGTGGCGCGCAAGGCAAGCGAAGGACATCCCGACCGGTTGCTGGTTCAGTCGGCGATCGAGCTTGGTGAGCTTCATGCCGCCGGTCTTTGCCATGGGCGCCCGCATATTCGCGACTTCTTTCTCAAAGGTGGCCGGATCGGCTTCATGGATTTCGAAGAAGAGCCGCAGGCGGTCATGCCGCTGGCCAGCGCTCAGGCGCGCGACCTGTGGCTGCTATTCTTGCCACTGAGTGCCTTCGCCGAAAACACCGATGCAACGCTTGGCGCTGCCTATCGCGGATGGTCCGCCCATGCACCACAGGCGACCATCGATGAATTGCGTCGCCTGGTGCGTGTGCTTGGCCGATTTTTGCCGCTCGCCCGGTTGATTGGCCGCGTGCAGATGGGTAGTGATCTGCAACGCTTTATCGTGGCGACCGACTTTCTAAAGAATGCTGTTGAAACCGATGTCGGGGCCAAGACCTCCGGCAGGGCAGGAAAAGATGACTGAACTGGACACTTTGAAATCGCAACTGATGTCGGAGATCGCTGCGGCGGCAGACGAGACGGCCATCGAGGCCGTGCGCCTGTCGGCGCTTGGCAAGAAGGGCTCGGTTTCCGAGCTTCTGAAAACGCTGGGCACCATGACGCCGGAAGAGCGCCAGACACGCGGCGCCGCCATCAACCAGCTGAAGAATGAAGTGACGGACTTTCTTACCGCCCGCAAGAGCGAGTTGAAGGATGCAGCCATCGAAGCGCGGCTGAAGGCCGAGACGCTCGACGTCAGCTTACCCGTCCGTCAGTCTCCTGCCGAACGCGGCCGCATTCATCCGATCAGCCAGATCGTCGATGAGATCACGGCGATCTTTGCCGATATGGGCTTCTCCATTGCCGAAGGCCCGGATATCGAAACCGACTATTATAACTTCACGGCGCTGAACTTCCCGGAAGGACACCCCGCCCGCGAAATGCACGACACCTTCTTCTTCCAGCCGGATGAAAAGGGTGAGCGCAAGGTTCTGCGCACGCATACCTCGCCGGTTCAGGTGCGCACCATGGAAGCGCAGAAGCCGCCGATCCGTATCGTCATTCCCGGCAAGACCTACCGCCAGGATTCCGATGCCACTCATTCGCCGATGTTCCACCAGGTCGAAGGCCTGGTGATCGACAAGAAAGCACATGTCGGAAACCTTCGCTGGATTCTCGAAGAGTTCTGCAAGACCTTCTTCGAGGTCGACAGCGTCGTCATGCGCTTCCGCCCGTCCTTCTTCCCGTTCACCGAGCCGAGCTTCGAAGTGGATATCCAGTGCGACCGCTCCGGCCCGACCATCAAGTTCGGCGAAGGCAAGGACTGGATGGAGATCCTCGGCTGCGGCATGGTGCACCCCAATGTGCTGCGCGCCGGTGGGCTCGATCCGGACGAGTATCAGGGCTTTGCCTGGGGCATGGGTCTCGACCGCATCGCCATGCTGAAATACGGCATGCCGGACCTGCGCGATTTCTTCAACGCCGATGTTCGATGGATGAACCATTACGGCTTCCGCCCGCTCGACATGCCGACGCTGTTCGGCGGTCTGAGCGCCTGATCGGTCAAGTCGAGGAGTATATAGTATGAAATTCACACTCTCCTGGCTGAAAGAGCATTTCGATACGGATGCCTCTCTGGAGCAGATCTGCGAACGACTGACGGCAATCGGTCTGGAGGTCGAGGATGTCGACGACAAGGCGGCTTACAAGCCCTTCGTCATCGCCAAGGTTCTGTCGGCGGAAAAGCATCCTGAAGCGGATCGCCTGAAGGTGCTGTCGGTGGATGCCGGTGACGGCAAGCCGGTGCAGATCGTTTGCGGAGCGCCGAATGCGCGCGCAGGCCTCGTTGGCGCTTTGGCGCGTCCGGGGACCTATGTTCCAGGCATCGATGTGACGCTTTCCGTCGGCAAGATCCGCGGTGTCGAAAGCCACGGCATGATGTGTTCCGAAAAGGAGCTCAACATGTCCGACAATCATGATGGCATCATCGATCTACCGGAAGATGCGCCGGTCGGCACGTCTTTCGCGTCCTATGCCGGACTTGACGATCCGGTCATCGAGATCAACCTCACGCCGAACCGTCCGGATTGCACCTCGATCTATGGCATCGCGCGTGATCTGGCGGCCTCCGGTCTCGGCACGTTGAAGACGCGGCCTGCACCGAGCTTCAAGGTCGAAGGCGCAACGCCGGTCGATGTCAAGCTGGAGCTTGATGATGCGGCTCTCTGCCCGGGCTTCTCGCTTCGCATCGTGCGCGGCGTGAAGAATGGCCCCAGCCCGAAGTGGATGCAGCAGCGCCTGCTGGCAATCGGCCTGCGCCCGATCAACGCATTGGTCGACATCACCAACTACATGACCTTCGATCAGGGCCGTCCAATGCACGTCTTCGATGCGGCGAAGGTCAAGGGTGATCTCGTCGTGCGGCGCGCGAAAGAAGGTGAAACGATCCTTGCCCTCGATCAGCGTGAATACAAGCTCGGTCCAAACAATGTGGTGATTGCCGACGACAACGGGCTCGAGTCCATCGGTGGTGTCATGGGCGGCGAACATTCCGGCTGCGACGAGAATACCGTCGATGTACTGATCGAGTCGGCACTCTGGGATCCGATCAACGTTGCCAAGACCGGACGTTCTCTCGGCATCATCACCGATGCGCGCTATCGTTTCGAACGCGGCGTCGATCCGGAATATATGGTGCCGGGCCTCGAGCGCACGACGGAACTGGTGCTCGAGCTTTGCGGTGGTTTGGCCGGAGAAGCCAAGGTTGTCGGCTACAAGGGCTTCGAGCCGAAGTGGATCGATTTCCCACTCTCCGAGGTGAAGCGCCTCACGGGTCTCGAGGTTTCGGCGGAAGAAAGCCTTGCGATCCTCAAAGGTCTCGGTTTCGGCATCGAAGGCTCCGGCGAGCGTGTTTCCGTGTCGGTGCCCTCATGGCGTCCGGATGTCGATGGCAAGGCGGATCTGGTGGAAGAGGTCATGCGCATCCACGGCGTCGACAACATCAAGCCGGAACCGCTTGAGAGCCTCGGCGCCATCAACGGACGCATTTTGACGACGCTGCAGATCCGCACGCGCACCGCGCGCCGTGCACTTGCAAGCCGCGGTATGCTGGAGGCCGTCACCTGGTCCTTCATTCCGGAAGCGCAGGCGAAGCTCTTCGGCGGCGGCTCATCCGCGCTCAAGCTCGCCAACCCGATTGCTGCCGATATGTCCGACATGCGGCCGTCCCTGCTTCCCGGTCTGTTGACCGCAGCCCAGCGCAATGCCGACAAGGGCTATGGCGATGTGGCGATCTTCGAAGTGTCGGGTACCTATGAGGGCGATACGCCGGAAGGCCAGCGGCGCGTCGCCGGTGGCGTTCGCCGCGGCACCGCATCGCTTGCCGGTGCAGGCCGCATGTGGTCGAACACAGCAAAGGGCGGTGGAAAGGCCGTCGATGTCTACGATGCCAAGGCGGATGCGCTTGCCGTGATCGAAGCCTGCGGTTTGCCGATGGCTAATGTGCAGATCGAGGCCGGTGCTCCGTCCTGGTACCATCCTGGCCGTTCCGGCACGATCAAGATGGGTCCCAAGGTGGTTCTTGGTTACTTCGGCGAATTCCATCCGAAGACACTCGGCGCTTTGGATATCTCCGGTGCCTATTGCGGCTTCGAGATTTATCTCGACGCCATGCCAGAACCGAAGAAGAAGGCAACGCGCACCAAGCCGGCGCTGGAGCTTTCACCGTTCCAAGTGGTGAAACGCGACTTCGCTTTCGTGGTCGACAAGTCGGTCGAAGCGGGCGCCCTCATCAAGGCGGCAACCAGCGCCGATCGCAAGCTCGTCACCGGCGTCAACGTCTTCGACGTCTTCGAAGGCGCGTCGCTCGGTGAGAATAAGAAGTCGATTGCGATCGAAGTTCAGATCCAGCCGATGGACAAGACCCTGACGGATGAGGACTTCGAAGCCTTGACGGCAAAAATCGTCGGTAATGTCGAGAAGACAACGGGCGGCGTGCTTCGCGCGTAATCCTGTGCTTCATGTGATGATGCTGAAAAACCCGCTTTCATGGCGGGTTTTTTATTGCTCAGATTATACATCCAAATATAAGAAACGCGTCATACGTGTATTTCATAACAAATTGACTCCTGAAAAAGCTCAGATCGCATGTAGAGGTTGCTACGGTCGTTGCTTTTAGTACTATGCCTTCCAGGCCGTTGGGCCGTGAGGAGGAGATTTTATGGCAATTGGGTATTTGAAACGCCGTGCAGCTTTGATGCTTGCTGCATCTGCGGCAGCTTTATTAACGTTCAACACAGGCGCTCATGCGCAGGCCTTTCCCGAGCGCACGATCACGCTCGTCGTGCCTTTTGCGGCAGGCGGCTCCACCGACGTCGTTGCACGCGTCATTGCACAAAAAATGGGTGACACGCTTGGCCAGCAGATCATTGTCGAGAATGTCGCGGGTGCTGGCGGAAATCTCGGTGCTGACCGCGTTGCGCGCGCCGAGCCCGATGGATACACGATCCTCATGGGTACGGTGGCGACACATGCCCTCAACCCATTGATCCTCAAGACGAAGCCCTATGATCCTGAAAAGGATTTCGCACCGATTTCGTTGCTGGTCGTCGTGCCGAACGTGCTGGTTGTCAATCCGCAGCTGCCGGTCAACAATGTTGCCGAGCTGATCGCGCTCCTGAAGAAAGAGCCGGATAAGCATGCCTATGCCTCATCCGGTAACGGCACGCCGCTTCACCTTTCTGGTGAGCTGTTCAAGAGCATGGCCGGCGTCGACATGCAGCACGTGCCTTATAAGGGCTCCGGCCCGGCATTGAACGATCTGCTGGGCAATCAGATTTCGATCATGTTCGACAACCTGCCATCCTCATCCGCGCACATCAAGTCGGGTACCTTGAAGGCGCTGGGTGTGACGACGGCGGAGCGGGCGTCCTCCTTCCCGGATGTGCCGACTATTGCCGAAACCGTGCCAGGTTATGAGACCTATACCTGGAATGCGCTTTTTGCACCGGCCGGAACGCCGCCTGAGGCAATCGCCAAGCTGAATGAGGCTGCCAAAACGGCACTGTCCGATCCGGATGTGGCAAAGCGCATGGCGGATTTCAGCGCTAAAATCGTCGGTTCGTCGCCGGAGGAGCTGAAGACCCACGTGTCGGAAGAGATTGCCAAATGGGGTCCGGTGGTGAAGGAAGCCAACGTTCAGATGGACTAAGGCCAGTACAGCCTCGCGATGGATCGTCTTCCCCAGTATCTCCGCAGGGGAAGGCACCTCCAATCCTTACCTGTTGGTTAAGCCATGAAAAATGTGATCAACTGCTGTTACACCTGATCATCATTTAGGCAATTAAACCGATAATAAATTATTTTATCCTATTACCTTCATCCATGACGAAAGTCGTCGCAGGCGTTCAAGCGCCGTCGAAGAGTCTTCAGATGGATCGAGGCAAAAGTGAATTTTTTCAGGAACTTGAAAATCAGCACCCGCATCGTCGTGGTTGCCGCTATCCCTACAATCGCCCTCCTAGGCGCTGTGGTCCAAGATAATTTCCGAAGGCTGGACGTTGCCTCTCAAGCCAGTTCCGTCTCTGAGATCTCAGCCATGGCACCTCTGATCGGTGGTATGGTCCACGAAATTCAGAAGGAGCGCGGTGCCTCTGCCGGCTTTGTGGGTGCGAAGGGGCAGGGCGAGTTCGGACCTCTTCTCGAAAAACAGCGCCTCGTGACCGATGCCGCGATTGCGAGATTTCGAAAGCTTAATCTGACGACCGAAGAAGCCGCCGGCACTCCTGCTTTCATGCAGCTCGCCATTACCGCGCAAGCAAAGCTCGACAAGCTTGACGCCATGCGGCAGGACATTACCTCGCTAAAGGCATCTGTTGCCGATATTGGTGCTTATTTCGCCGATACGATCGGCAGCCAGATCAAGCTCATCGAATCGATGAGTTCTCTGACGTCGGACAGCCGCATTTCCAATCGGATAATCGCTTATTCTGCACTCCTGCAAGGGAAGGAACGGGCGGGCCAGGAACGAACAGTCGGAACCGCGGCCTTTACCACCGGAAGCATCACTCCCGAAAGCTATCAGAAATTCGTTCGCCTCGGTGCCATGCAGGGCGTCTATTTCTCGATCTTCGATTCCTATGCAGGTGCTGCTGAAAAATCAGCGCTGGAGGCTGCACTTGGCAGCGATGCCGCCAAGCTTGTCGATACGCAGCGCTCTGTTCTTCTACAGGCGCCCTTTGGAGGCCAGTTGAGTGGCATCAGCGGAGAAGCTTGGTACAAAGCGACCACGGACCGCATCAACGTTCTCAAGACGGTCGAAGACAAAGTCGGTGCGGAACTGAGTGCCTATGCTACAGGCGTTGCGACGTCTGAACAACGTGGCCTTACTGTATCAATTCTAACATCCTTAGGTGTCCTTGCCGTCGTGGCTGTTCTTGCCGCAATCATTACCCGCTCGATCACGGGCCCTATCGGCAGCGTGGTTGGCACCATGCGTGAACTCGCAGCAGGTCGCGCCGATGCTGCATTGGATGTTGAACCTGACTGCAGCGAGATCGGCGAAATGGTTCGCTCCGTTGCAGTCTTTAAAACCAACGCCCAGGAGCGTCTCAAGCTTGAGGCCGAAGCCGAGGCCAACCGATCGCTCACTGAACGTGAACGTTTGGAGCGCGAAGCGCGGCAGGCCCAGGACGCAGCGGAAGTGCAGCACGTGGTCGATACGCTCGGTGCGGGTCTCGGCGCTCTTGCAAACGGCAAGCTGAACTACCGCATCCAAGACAGCTTCGCTGACCGTCTCGACAAGATCCGCGTGGACTTCAATGGTGCGATAGAGCGGCTTGAGGATACGATCATAAAGGTCAGCGGAAACGCGCAGGGGATTGCGGCGGGTTCCAACCAGATCAGAGCATCTGCCGACGATTTGGCACGACGCACAGAACAGCAGGCAGCGTCGGTCGAAGAGACCGCCGCGGCGCTGGAGCAGATCACGACCACGGTGGCGGATACGACGCGCCGGGCAGAGGAAGCCGGTCGCCTCGTGAGCGAAACGCGTGAAAACGCAGAACGCTCCGGCGTTGTCGTGACAAAGGCCATCGGCGCCATGAACGAGATCGAAGCGTCTTCAAGAGAGATTTCCAATATTATTGGAGTCATCGACGAGATTGCGTTTCAGACCAATCTGCTAGCACTCAATGCTGGTGTCGAAGCCGCACGCGCGGGTGAGGCCGGTAAGGGGTTCGCTGTCGTCGCCCAGGAAGTGCGCGAGCTTGCCCAACGATCGGCCAGTGCTGCAAAGGACATCAAGGCACTGATTGCAAAGTCAGGCGATCATGTCAAAAACGGTGTTGGCCTTGTCGGTGAGACGGGTGAGGCGCTCACCCACATCGTCGCGCAGGTGAAGGATATCAGCGTCAACGTGCTCTCAATCGTTGAGGCATCGCGTGAGCAGTCCACCGGTATCAAGGAAATCAATAACGCGGTTTCCCAAATGGATCAGGGCACGCAGCAGAACGCTGCCATGGTGGAAGAGTCGACGGCAGCCAGCCACTCGCTCGCCAGAGAGGCGGATTCGCTGTTTTCCCTCGTGGGCGCGTTCGAAACGGGTTCGCAGCGCAGCGCTCAGACGGCGGTCTCGGCACGTCCCGTCGTTCCATCCGCGGCACCTCAGCGCTCTCCAGTTCGTAGCCTCGTCAATCGCGTTGCGTCTTCCTTCAACGGGAACGCGGCGCTGAAGGCAAACAGCTGGGAAGAGTTCTGAAACTGCGCGATCAGCATCGCTGATGAAAGGCCCCGGACGTCGTCTGGGGCTTTTTTTCTGTCACCAATAGAGGTGTAAAAATCAGGCTTGAAATTTCGCAAAAATCACGATGCGCGTCTTCAAGAAGGTAAGGCTTTGTTTGTGCATCCAACAAGACGACGTAAGGCGCTCTGGGGGACAGCGAATTGAGGTCGGCCCGCATTTATTCGCTGCGGGAAGAATTTTCGATTCCCTTGCGGCCTCGAGACGTTAATGTGGAGCGGAACAGACGTCCTGTATTTGACGACTCTTTAGGAACAGTCGCTTGAGATGCGTATGTCAGATGGTGAGAAGGAAGCCGCAATGGGGATTAAGACTGCGGAAGAGCGCAGCCTGGACTACAGAAACGCGATGGCGCAGCTTGCCGGCGCAGTCAATATCGTCACCACAGATGGACCGGCAGGCAGGGCGGGGTTTTCCGCCACCGCCGTCTGTAGCGTATCGGACAATCCCCCAACCCTTCTCGTCTGCATCAATCGCAGTTCATCGGCGTATCGGATGTTGTTTGAGAACGCCGTCGTGTGCGTCAACACGCTCTCAGCAGATCAGCAGCCATTGAGCCAGCTCTTCGGAGGCAAGACCCCGATGGAGGAGCGTTTCGCAGGCGGTGAGTGGTCGTCGCTCGAAACCGGTGCACCGATTCTGAAAGGCGCACTCGCCTCCTTCGATTGCCGTGTTCGCGCAATCCATGATGGCAGTACCCACGACATCATCATATGCGATGTGGTCGATACTGCCGTAGGAGAAGGGGAAGAGGCGCTGCTTTACTTCAAGCGGGCTTATCGCACGCTCTAAACGCGCCAACGTCGCTTCAGCCTATGCTTTTGCCAAAACGGGCAAAGCTTTTTTCCAGCACGGTCGTGCCAGCGCCGGGGCGTTGCGGCCGCTTGTAGACGCCGCCCTGAACATCTGCCGGCTCCTCGAAGTGATCCTTGATCCAGGGAATGTATTCGAGGATCGTCGAGGCCGGGTGCCAGTAGCTCAAGTGGACATGGACCTGGCTCATCTCGCCTGCATGCGGCACGACGGGCAGGCGATGCGCCAGGGCCAGATCCGCCACCTGAATATATTCGGTAATGCCGCCAAGCCGGGTCACATCCGGCTGAACATAGGCGACCGCGCCCGCTGATATGAAGGAGCGGAAGGCATCGACCGTGTAGAGCTGTTCACCGAGCGCGATCGGAATTGCCGTGTTGCGGGCGAGTGCTGCGTGGCTGCCGACATCGTCATACCAGAGCGGTTCTTCAAACCAGTAGATATCCAGATCCCGTGCGAGCGCGCAGAAACGCTGGCAGGTCGGCAGATCCCATTTGCCATTTCCGTCGATGGCGATGCGCACCGACCCGCCAAGACGCTCGCGAACCGCCGTCAGCCGATCGATATCGACATTCGGATCGTCGTGACCGACCTTGATCTTTAGCCGGGTAAAGCCATCCTGATCGACGGCTCTTGCCGACCCCTCGATCAGAGCGTCCTTCGTGAATGAGAGCCAACCGATATCGGTATTGTAAGCCTCAAGCTTGTCAGTGCGGGCTCCGCCGAGATAGCTCCACAGCGGAAGGCCCGCCTTCTTCGCCTTCAAGTCCCAGAGCGCGACGTCGACCGCGGCAAGTGCCAGATGGGTGATGCCTGCACGGCCGACCCATTGCAGCGATGGATAGCGGGCAAGCTTGGTCCAGAGCCGCGAATGGTCATTGGCATCTTCGCCAATCAGAAGAGGCGCATAGCAATCGCGAATGCAGGCAGTGATCAGCCGGTCCGAGGCGAGATGTGCATGCGTGCCGGTAAAGCCGTAACCCTCCAGCCCATCCGTTGTGACGATCTTCGTGCCGACGACGCCCCAATGGGTGATGGAATGGGTCGAGTCCGAAATGGAATCGGACGTGAGCGGCAGATGAAGAATGAAGGGATGGATAGATGCAATTTTCATGACGGATAACCCTCCTCCGGTTATCGGGTGGTATGTCTTGTAAAATTCTGCTGCTCAGCCGCCTTCCATCTTCTCGAGATAAGGCAGCTCGTCAGGCGAAATGACCTCCGCAACGGCTTTGATGCGCATCATCGCGCGGCTTCTGGAGATTTGCAGGTGGCGTGTCAGCCCGGCTTTCGCCCCTTGGATATCGCCTGCCAGAAGGCTGTCGAAAATCGCCAGGTGTTCCGGCAGGAAGGGCTCGGTGTCGAAAAGCCCCATTGTCCAGTGATAGAGAAAATGGTGGGCGACGAGCAGCGCCTGCGGCAGGCTGATGGCACGCATCAGCGAGGCGTTTTCGCAGTAGCCGAGCAGCTCGACATGCAACTGTTGTTCAAGCGCATCGAGCATTTCGCCGTCGATCTTGTCGATCGAGTGGATGGCGTCCGCAACGTTTTTGCGCAAGGAGAGCAGCAGCCCGTCCGGAAAATTGGCGGCCGCCTTTTCCAGCGCGACGGGCTCGAGAATCCAGCGTAGCTCATAGAGTTCGTCGATATGCTTGGCCGTGAGCGCCGGTGCATACCATCGCCCGCTCTCGTCCTTGTGAACGATACCGCGCTGCTGCAGACGCGCGACGACATCACGCGCCACGGTTCTGCTGACGCCATAATGCTTGGCCAGCATCGCCTCGTTTATTCGCCAATCTGCGAGCGATGTGCGCGAGACGATCTCGATCTCGATATTGTCGTAGATGAGTTCCCAACTGGATCTCGGCTGCATGCGCATAGTGTCGGTCGTGGGGACCGAACTCTCATCGGTTGTGCGTATCTTTGGCACCGATTTGCTTTTTGCCACGACATCATAGCCGCGGCTCTCGGCCTTGCGCACTAGATGAAGACGCTCCAGTTCAGCCAGCGCCTGGCGTGCGGGTGCGCGGCTGATGCCGAAGCGATTGGCCACCATGGTCTCGGTCAGCCTCGTACCGTGAACGATGACGCCATTGGCGATGTCCGCAGCCAGAAGATCGCAGGCTCTACGGTACAGGCGGGGCGCGATTCCGGTCGTGGCGCTCTTCATCGTTCTCCTCTCTCGCTCTCGGTCTGGTTGCTGACCAGCAATCGTTTTTAGCGCTACAGGGATTGCACGGCCAAAAAACAATGTCTAGTGTATGCATAAGACATTTTGAGAAGGAGAAGCCGGGATGCTGCGAGACGAAGTGCGCGCCCATGTCCCGTTGACATTGCTGGACCGGTTCTGCCGCGCGGTCTTCGCCGCTTGCGGTGCTGATGCCCCAACAGCGGATGCGGCGACGCGTGCCATGATGCATGGAACACGCTATGGCGTGGACAGCCACGGCGTTCGTCTGCTCGACCATTATGTGACCGCTATGCAGGGTGGACGCATCAACCGCACACCCCGCCTTCGCAAGGTGGCTGGGCTGGGCGCTGTCGAGACGTTGGATGCGGATGATGCGCACGGGGCGCTGGCTGCCTATACGGCGATGACCCACGCCACCGAGCTTGCGACGCAGTTCGGCATCGGGGCCGTTGCCATTCGCAACACCTCACACTTTGGTCCCGCCGGCGCCTATTCGCTTGAGGCAGCCAAGCGAGGGTTTATCGGCATCACCTTCTGCAACTCCGATAGCTTCGTGCGTTTGCACGACGGCGCGCAGCGTTTTCACGGCACAAATCCGATTGCGGTTGGTGTTCCGTCCGCTGGAGACAACCCGTGGCTTCTCGATATGGCGACGAGCTCCATCCCCTATAACCGTGTGCTGCTCTATCGGAGCCTTGGTCAGCCATTGCCCAATGCGACCGCGTCTGACGAAGGCGGCCATGACACCAAGGATCCGCATGCTGCGGCCATGCTTGCGCCGCTTGGTGGCGAGTTCGGCTTCAAGGGCGCAGCACTTGGCGGTTTGGCGGAAATCTTCAGCGCGGTGTTGACCGGTATGAAGCTCAGCTTCGACATCGCATCCATGGGTGGCCCGGATTTTTCCACGCCACGCGGCATGGGTGCCTTCGTTCTTGCGCTGAAGCCCGAGGCATTTCTGGAGAAAAGCGTCTTCGAGGGAGCGATGACGCGTTATCTGGACTCGTTGCGAAACTCACCGGCACGTGAGGGCGCGCGGGTGATGGCGCCAGGGGACCGCGAGTGGGAAGTCGCGGCCGAAAGGGAGCGTCAAGGTGTCGTCCTGGACCCGGCGACGCGGCAGTCATTCGCAGATCTGGCAAATCGATTGGGTATTACGCAGCCATTTGCCTGATGTAACGGGGTCGGAAGCGAGATCCACGTTTACCAATTGACTTCATCGGCGAAACAGCCTTAATGGAGATGATTGGTAAGACCACTTTACCAGATGCCGCAGCGGGAGGGGATATCATGTTTGTGGCGCTTGAGCCGCGTCGCCTCCACAGGCAGGTGGCGGATCAGATCAGGACGTTGATAGAGGCAGGAGAAATCGCGGACGGAGCCAAGCTTCCGGCAGAACGCGATCTTGCCGAACGCTTTGCCGTATCAAGGCCGACCGTTCGCGAAGCGTTGATCGTGCTGGAAGTTGAAGGCTACATCCAGATCCGCATGGGCTCAGGGGTCTATGTAAGCCAACGTCCGAAAGCGCACTCGATCTTGCCTGCGGACGACAGCGACGGGCCTTTCGAAATTCTCCAGGCGCGCAGCATCATTGAAGGTGGCATTGCTGAAGAGGCGGCAAAGCGCGCCAATGCCTCGCATGTCGCTCTGCTGGATGGGAATTTGAAGCGGATGGAAGATGCCATCGGCGACGCGGTGAAGATGCTGGTTCACGACCGGGCGTTTCATCTGGCGATCGCCGACATCATCGGCAATGTCACACTCCATCGCTTCACCGGACATATCTTCGACCGCCGCATGACGCCTTACTTCGAGCGTCTTGCCAGCCATTTCGAAGGGCCGCGGACCTGGCGCCTGGCGCTTGAGGAGCATGTGGTGATCCGTGATGCAATTGCCGCAAACGATCCGGAGGCGGCGAAAGCTGCCATGCAGCGACATCTCAGCCAGTCGCAAAAGAGATTTTCTCAAAGCTTCGGAGAGGAGGCTTGAGGGGAGGTAAGGTGCTGCCGCGTTCGGCGCGGCGGTAGAGAAGCAACATCTGACACTATTTCGGGAGGAGACAGAAATGACGTTCAGATTGAGAAGCCTGCTGGGTGCCACAGCCATCATCATGGCCTCTGCGCTGTCTGCGCAGGCGCAAACCGTGCTCAAATGGGCCCATGTTTACGAGACCACAGAACCGTTCCACACGGAATCGGTATGGGCGGCGAAGGAGATCGAGAAGCGCACGGAGGGTCGCTACAAGATCGACGTGTTCCCGGCATCCCAGCTCGGCAAGGAAGCCGATATCAACCAGGGCCTGAAACTCGGCACGGTCGATATCATCATTTCCGGTTCGAGCTTTGCAGCGCGCGATTCCAAGCCAATTGGCGTCACCTACTTCCCTTACATCTTCCGCAATCCGGAGCACCTGATCGCCTACACCAAGAGCGATGTCTTCAAGCGTCTTGCCAAGGGTTACGAGGACAAGACCGGCAACGTCATCACGGCGGTCAGCTATTACGGTACGCGTCACACGACATCGAACAAGCCGATCGAAAAGTGCAGTGACTTGAACGGCGTGAAGATGCGCGTTCCGGATGTGCCGGCCTATCTTGCCATGCCGCGCGCCTGCGGCGCCAACACCACGCCAATCGCTTTTGCCGAAGTCTACCTCGCGCTGCAAAACGGCACGGTCGACGCGCAGGAAAATCCGCTGACGACCATCGAAGCAAAGAAGTTCTTCGAAGTGCAGAAGAACATCGTTCTGACCGGCCATATCGTCGACCATCTCAATACGGTGATCTCCAAGTCGCGCTGGGCGAGCCTGTCTGACGAAGACAAGAAAATCTTCGTCGACGTGATGCAGGAGGCTGCCACCAAGACGACGAAGATCATCGAAGAGCGTGAAGTGGCGCTCGTGGACGACTTCAAGAAGCGTGGCCTGACGGTGACGGAAGTCGACAAGGCCGACTTCGAAAAGAACGTGCTCGACAAGGTGAAGTTCGAAGACTTCGGATACAACAAGACCGATTGGGAAGCGATCCGCGCCATCCAGTAAATTGCGCCTGGCGCGGAGCTCGTCTCCGCGCCACCCTTCTCGTTTTCAGCACCGGCAGGTGAGCGCATCTCGAAACTGCTGCTCGCGCCGATGCTCCAACCGGAACAATTCAATGACGCAGGAAATCCATACTCAGGTTACGCCCGAGGAGCTTGCCCATACTTTTGACGAGGCACCGCCCGATACCGACCTTTCCGTTTATGCCTTCGAAGACTGGCTGACGCTCGCCCTGTTCTGGATGATGACGGGATGCGTCTTCCTCCAGTTCTTCACCCGTTACGTTCTCAATGACAGCTATGCCTGGACCGAAGAAATCGCCGTCAACTGCCTGATCGGGGTCGTCTTCCTTGGCTCGGTCATGTGCGTGCGCATGTCGCGCCATATCCAGGTCGATGTTCTCTATCACTACCTTCCACCGCATCTGACACGCATCATGGCGATCGCGGTCGATATCATCCGCATCGGTTTTTTCGCCTACGGCTCATGGCTGATGTGGCGTTATCTGGAGATCGTTGCGGATGAGGAAATGGTCACCGTGGCGCTGCCACGTAATATCGTTTTCTACACTGTCTTCGGCGCCTTCGTGCTGATGTTCCTGCGCGCGATCCAGGTCTTCGTGGCCAATCAGCGTCGCGGCTATTCGGTTCTCGAGCGACCGGAAGAATTCCAGTCGAGCGAGGAGATTTGAGATGCTGCTGCTGATCGGTTCTTTCCTCCTTCTGATGGTCGTCGGCCTGCCGGTGGCTATCTCCATGGCGACGTCGTCGCTGCTCTACATCGTCTTCTATAATGTCGCGCCGGATATCATCGCGGCGCAACGCATGATCGCGGGCGTTGAAAGCTTTCCGCTTCTCGCGGTCCCGTTCTTCATCCTGGCCGGAAACCTGATGAACTCTGCCGGCGTGACGGGGCGCATCTACTCCTTCGCCGTGGCCCTCGTCGGCTGGATGAAGGGTGGCCTGGCACAGGTCAACATCATCGGCTCGGTGATCTTCTCCGGCATGTCCGGCACGGCCCTGGCAGATGCTGCCGGCATCGGCACTATCGAAATCAAGGCGATGAAGGATCACGGCTATCCGGTGGAAGCCGCTGTCGGCGTCACCGCCGCTTCGGCAACGCTTGGGCCCATCTTCCCGCCTTCCTTGCCCTTCGTCATTTACGGGATGATGGCCAACGTTTCCATCGGGGCGTTGTTCATGGCGGGCATCGTGCCCGGTGTCGTCATGACGTTGTTGATGATGATCACTGTTGCGGTCTTCGCCTATGTCAAGCAATGGGGTTCAGACACGCCCTTCAGCCTGCGCACCATCTTCGGTGCCTCGCTGGAAGTCTTCATCGTCATGCTCGTTCCCGCCGGCATCTATGTGTTGACGCTATTTGGCATGTCGCTGAACCTCTCCATCCTGATCGTGCTGGCCGTGCTGATCTTCTGCGACTGGTACTTCGACTTCTCCGCCGTGATGGCGCTGATGACGCCGGTCATTCTCATCGGCGGCATGACGATGGGCTGGTTCACGCCGACGGAAGCGGCGGTCGCGGCCGTGCTCTGGTCGCTCTTCCTCGGTCTTGTTCGTTATCGCACGATGACGTTCAAGACGCTGGCGAAGGCGACCTTCGACACGATCGAAACCACGGCATCGGTTCTATTCATCGTGGCGGCGGCTTCGGTCTTTGCATGGCTCCTGACTGTCAGCCAGGCGGCCCAACTGCTCTCGGCAGCGATCCTGACGCTGACCGACAGCAAATGGATCTTCCTCCTGCTGGTCAACCTGTTAATGCTGTTCGTCGGTTGCTTCCTTGACACGATTGCGGCCATCACCATTCTCGTGCCGATCCTGTTGCCGCTGGTCTTGCAGTTCCATATCGATCCGGTGCATTTCGGTCTGATCATGACGTTGAACCTGATGATCGGTCTCCTGCATCCGCCACTCGGCATGGTGCTCTTCGTTCTGTCCCGTGTGGCGAAGCTTTCGGTGGAGCGCACGACGATTGCCATTCTGCCCTGGCTCGTTCCGCTCTTCGTGGCGCTGATCCTGATCACCTTCATTCCGGCAATCACGCTGTGGCTACCAACGGAAATGGGTCTGATCCGATAGGGTATGAAATCGGTCCGCGCGGTTTAGGCTCGCGCGGACCTCCTCTGTCACGACAAGGAAAGTCGACTGGAAATGCTGACACGCGTGGCGCGTCTTTACGGCAAAAGAGACCTCAAGGTCGAAACGCAGGAATATTCCGCACCGGGGGAGGGCGAAGTCCTTCTGCGCATGGCATCCGGAGGCATCTGCGGATCGGACCTGCATTATTATCAGGATGGCGGTTTTGGGCCTGTACAGGTGCGCGAGCCGATCATTTCCGGCCATGAAGCCTCAGGCTATGTCGAGCAACTCGGCGCGGGTGTCAGCGGTCTTGCGATCGGTGCGCTGGTAGCCGTCAATCCATCGCAGCCCTGTGGCCAATGCGCTTATTGCCTCAAGGGACAACCCATCCATTGCCTCGACATGCGTTTCATGGGAAGCGCCATGCGACTGCCGCATGAGCAGGGCATGTTCCGCGACCATCTGGTCGTACCTGCGAAGCAATGTTTTGCCCTCGCCGAGGGCGTGAGCGCACATGAGGCCGCCTGTGCCGAACCGCTGGCTGTTTGCCTGCATGCCGTTGCGCAAGCGGGCGATCTTTCCGGCAAAAACGTCCTCGTCACCGGAGCGGGGCCGATCGGGCTTCTGACCGTTGCCGCCGCAAGACACGCAGGTGCGGCCGAAATCATCGTGACCGACCTTACAGACGCTGCCATCGCCCGCGCACCGGCCATGGGGGCGACAGGAACAATCAACGTTGCCGGTAACCCGGAGGCGCTAGCGCCTTATCAGGAAAACAAGGGCAGTTTCGACGTGGTATTCGATTGCTCGGCCGCCGCGCCTGCGCTTCGATCCGCCTTTAGTGCTATCAGGCCGCGCGGCACCCTTGTGCAGGTGGGAGTGACGGGAGACATTACCATTCCGCTCAACCTTCTGGTGGGTAAGGAAATCAACTGGCGCGGGTCGCAACGTTTCGACGCAGAGTTCGGTGAGGCCGTCTCGCTGATTTCGTCCCGCGCCATCGATGTGCGGCCGATCATTTCGCATCATTTTCCGCTTGAACAGGCTGTTGCGGCCTTCGAGCAGGCCGGTGACCGCCAGGTGGCCTGCAAGGTGCAGATCACCTTCAGCGACCAGAATTAAAATTCAGAGGATAGGATCATGAGACATACATGGCGCTGGTTCGGACCAGTGGACAGAGTGACGGTTCAGGACGCCGCACAGGCCGGTGCTGTCGGCATCGTCAGCGCGTTGCATCACATTCCAACCGGCGATGCCTGGCCTGTGGAGGAAATCCAGAAGCGTCATGCGGAGATCAAGGCCGGCGGGCTTTATTGGGATGTGGTGGAAAGCGTCTGGATGTCGGAAGACATCAAGACCCAGACGGGCAACTGGAAGCAGCACATCACCAACTGGCAGGAAACGCTTCGCCGGCTCTCAGCGAGCGGTATCCGCACCGTCTGCTACAATTTTATGCCGGTGCTCGATTGGACGCGAACCGATCTCAGATGGGAAACCCGCCACGGGGCGAGAGCAATGCGCTTCGACCTGACCGATTTTGCCGCTTTCGATATTCATATTCTCAAGCGCCCGAACGCTGCTGCCGATTATCCCGATTGGCTGGTGGACGAGGCGGCACGCCGCTTTGCCGATATGCCGGACGCGAAGATTGCCGCACTTGGCAGGAACATCGGCGCTGGCCTTCCCGGCTCCGCCGATGGCTACACGCTCGACCAGCTTCTGGAGAAGTTGCGCAGCTATCATGGTATCGATCGGGCAAGGCTGCAGCAGAATCTCATCGATTTTCTCTCCGAGGTCGTACCGGTGGCCGAAGAGGTCGGCATCAATCTCTGCGCCCATGGCGACGACCCGCCGTGGCCGTTGCTCGGTCTGCCGCGCATTCTCTCGACGGAAGAAGATTACGCACATATGCTCAAAGCGGTCGATAGCCGCGCGAACGGCGTGACCCTTTGCACCGGATCTCTTGGTGCGCGACAGGATAACGACCTGCCTTTCATCGCCAAGCGCTTTGCCGATCGCATCCACTTCGTTCACCTGCGCAACGTCACCCGCGACACCGATACCGTGCCGTGCTCCTTCTTTGAGGACGAGCATCTGGAAGGTGGAACGGATATGGTTGCGGTGATTGCTGCCCTTCTCGCAGAAGAGAAGCGCCGCCTGGATGCCGGTCTTTCCGATCATCAAATACCCATGCGACCGGATCACGGACAGGAAATCCTGGATGATGTGACCCGCGGCGCCCAGCCCGGTTATCCGGCTATCGGCCGGCTGAAGGGTCTCGCGGAACTTCGCGGTATCGAACGTACCCTTTCTCATCCCAACTATGGAATCATTTGATTATGAGCAGATTGTCTTCTTCAACCCTATTGCCTGACGTCATTGCACAGCCTTCCTATGACCGCGCGAATTTGCAGCCCGGCATCATCCACATGGGGCTCGGCGCTTTCCACCGCGCCCATCAGGCCGTCTATACGCAGCGGGCTTTGTCGGAACAGTTCGGCGGCTGGGGCATCGTTGCGGTCAATCTACGGTCCCCTGATCCGGTGGAAGCGCTTGCCGAGCAGGATGGTCTCTACTCGATCATCGTTCGTAACGCAGAGGGCGACACGGCGGAAGTCATCGGCGCCACGGTTGATTGGCTTTGCGCTGCAGAACGCGGCACGGATGTGCTCGACTATCTTGCCAACGAAACCATCAAGATCGTCACACTGACTGTCAGCGAGAAGGCCTATGGTCTTGACCCCGTCACGGGTGGTCTGGATTTGAAGCATCCTTCCGTCGCGGCCGATCTCGCCAATCCTCACGCGCCGGTCGGTGCGGTCGGTTTCCTCGTTGAGGGTCTTGCGAAGCGTCGTGAGAAGGGGATCGCTCCTTATACCGTTCTCTGCTGCGACAACCTGCCCTCCAACGGTCACGTGGTTCGTCGCCTTGTCCTCGACATGGCGGAACGTCGCGATCCCGAACTGGCGCGCTGGATTGCCGAAAATGGTGCATTCCCGTGCAGCATGGTCGACCGTATCGTTCCAGCGGCAACGGCCGAGAGCCGCGCAAGGGCGGAAGCACTTCTTGGCGTTGAAGACACGCTGTCGATCGAGACAGAGCCTTTCATGCAGTGGGTCATCGAAGAGAATTTCGTCTCTGGTCGACCCGCTTGGGAAGCGGGCGGTGTTGTCTTCGCCAAGGCCGTCGAACCCTATGAGAAGATGAAGCTGCGTCTGCTCAACGGACCGCACACGATGATTGCCCATCTTGGCATCATAAATGACCTGGAGTTCGTGCGCGACGTGATGGCTGTGCCGGAATTCGTCGAGAAGGTCAGGCGGCACATGCAGGCAGCGGTCAAGACACTCGATCCGGTGCCGGGCATTGACCTGCCTGCCTATATGGATGAGCTCGTCGAGCGCTTTGCCAATCCGACGATTGCGCACAAGAATATTCAGATTGCCATGGACACCAGCCAGAAGCTGCCGCAGCGTGTTCTGGCGGCAACCGTGGAAACGCTGGAGGCGGGCCAAGATGCTGCGGAGTTTGCCTATGTGATCGCGCTCTGGATCGCCTCGATCCACAAGCGCGGAAATCTCGACGATCCACGTCGCGAGGAAATCCTTGTCGCCGCGGGCAATGTCGATCCGAGCGACCCGTCGGCGTCCTTATTCGCTATCGACGGACTTTTCCCGCCAGCACTCGTTCAGAACCGCCCCTGGCGCGATCGCGTCAATGCCGAATTGCAGGGCCTGAAGGCCTAAGCTTCCCATTCTCGAGCAACAAAAAACCCGGCGATCGTCTCGCCGGGTTTTCTTTTGGATCTGAGGGGTCCTCAATCCATCTTGTGGATGTCGCGGTCCTTCGTTTCCGGCAGGAAGAGCAGGCCGATCACAAGCGTGATGCCGGCAAAGACGATCGGGTACCAGAGGCCGTAGTAGATATCACCCTTGGCAGCGCTCATCGCAAACGCCGTTGCAGGAAGCAAACCGCCGAACCAGCCGTTACCGATGTGGTAGGGCAGGGACATGCCGGAGTAGCGGATGCGGGTCGGGAAGAGCTCGACCAGAAGCGCTGCGATCGGGCCGTAGACCATCGTCACATAGATGACGAGAACGGTCAGAACCGCGATGATGACCACCCAGTTCACGGCTGCCGGATCGGCAACCATGCTAAAGGCACCGCCGCCCGGAACCGTATAGACGGCCATCTCGGTTGCGCCACTGGCTTCCGCCGGTGTCAGAAGCTTGTCGGTGACAAGCTTGTCAACCGGCACGGTTTTGGAAGGCGTTGCCCGGATGGCATCGGCGTTGAGCGCCAGTTCAGGGTTTGCAGCAACAAAAGCGTCGAGCTTTGCGGCTGGAACCTGAGCGGCGCCACGAACCAGCGGATAACCGCCGTCATGCAGGGCAATGTTGATCTGCTTCTGGAAAGTGCGATCCTTGGCGGCTGCGTCTGCACCTGCTGCCACAGCGTCGTAGCTGTTTACGGTGGTGTTGCCGATCTTGACGGTGGCGGGTTGTCCCGCAGGACCTTCCACCACATCATAAGGAACGGAGTTGCGGGTCAGGAACGAGGTTGCGATATCGCAGGATGTCGTGAACTTTGCCGTGCCTGTTGGGTTGAACTGGAACTTGCAGTCCCCGGGGGCAGCCGTCACTGTTGCCCGAACGGTCGCTTGGGCCTCAGCAAGGGCTGGGTTGCCCGCCCATGTCAGCGCTTTAAACAGCGGGAAGTAGGTCAGCATCGCCAGAACGAGGCCAGCCATGATGATGGGCTTGCGGCCGACCTTATCGGAGAGCCAACCGAAGAGAACGAAGAAGCCGGTGCCGAGCAGAAGAGCGCAGGCGACCATGATGTTTGCTGACTGGCCATCCACCTTCAGAATGCTCTGGAGGAAGAAGAGGGCGTAGAACTGGCCCGTGTACCAGACGACTGCCTGACCGACGACCGCACCGAGAAGTGCGATGATGGCGATCTTGGCGTTTTTCCATTGACCGAAGGCTTCGCTGAGCGGGGCCTTGGAGGTCTTGCCCTCCTCCTTCATCTTCTTAAAGGCAGGGGATTCATTCATTTTCAGGCGGATCCAGACCGATACGCCGAGCAGAATGACGGAGAGCAGGAATGGAATGCGCCAGCCCCAGGCTGCGAAAGCTTCCTTGCCGAGGCTGAACTGCACGCCGAGAATGACGACCAGCGACAGGAAGAGTCCGAGTGTCGCGGTGGTTTGGATCCACGAGGTGTAATAGCCGCGACGGCCGTTCGGCGCGTGCTCTGCCACATAGGTCGCAGCACCGCCGTACTCACCGCCGAGTGCCAGACCTTGAAGCATGCGCAGCAGAATGAGGATGATAGGCGCTGCAATACCGATCTGTGCGGCACCTGGCAGAATACCGACCACAAAGGTCGAGAAGCCCATGATCAGAATGGTGATGAGGAAGGTGTATTTACGTCCGACGATATCGCCGAGACGGCCGAAGACCAGAGCGCCGAAGGGACGAACGAGGAAGCCCGCCGCAAAGGCCAGCAGCGCGAAGATGTTGCGCGTCGTTTCCGGATACTGGCTGAAGAAGTTCGCGCCGATATAGATGGCAAGCGAACCATAGAGATAGAAGTCGTACCACTCAAAAACCGTACCGAGAGAAGAGGCGAAAATGACCTTCTTCTCCTCCCCCGTCATGGGGCGGGCCTTTTCCACGCCCGTCGCTGCTATATTTGCCATTGGCTGTCCTCCACAGAAATCAAGAAGACGCATCGCAACAGCTCGACTCCCCTCGAACTGGCCCTTCCGGGCGCGATGCACCTGATTCCAAAGTGACAGAATTTTAACGAAAGGAAGAGCGATGCTTTTGGCTTATGACTTTAGTCTAATAGACACGCGCTCTTCAGAAGCGATCGAGAGCGATTAGCAGGTACGAGCGGCGATCCGTTACGATCGCTGTCGCCAATCGCTCTGCCGCGGTGGCGGGCCGGGCCTCTCATCCTGCAGCATCGGCCCGAAAATCGGACTCGATTTTCGCAAAGCACGGTGCGCCGATTCAAAACGTGGAGCGCCGTGCGTCCAAAAGGAAGCACGGCGCTCTAGAGGGCCCGTGCCGAGATCAGGCCCACTCACCCTTGCGCATAACGGGCACGACGGAGCCATCTGGCTTGATGCCGTCGATATCGACCTTGTCGGAGCCGATCATCCAGTCGATGTGGATCAGACTGGAATTGCCGCCTTGCGCCTTGATCTGATCCTGGCTGAGCGTCGCCCCGTCGATGAAGCACTTGGAGTAGCACTGGCCGAGCGCGATATGGCACGAGGCGTTTTCGTCGAACAACGTGTTGTAGAAGAGAATGCCGCTTGCCGAAATCGGCGAGGAATGCGGCACCAGCGCCACTTCGCCGAGGCGCCGCGCACCCTCGTCTGTATCGAGCACCTTGTTCAGCACCGATTCGCCCTTCGAGGCTTTGGCTTCGACGATGCGGCCGGCCTCGAACTTCACCTGGATATTGTCGATCAGCGTGCCCTGATGGGAGAGCGGCTTGGTGCTGGAGACATAACCGTCCACGCGCAGCGCATGGGGTGTGGTGAAAACTTCCTCGGTCGGGATGTTCGGATTGCAGGTGACACCGTTCTTCGCCATGGAGGCGCCGCCGTGCCATTCATGGCCGTCTGCAAGGCCGATGGTGACATCAGTGCCGGGGCCTGTGAAGCGCAGCGAGGCGAAATGCTCCCCATTCAGCCACTTGGAGCGCTTGGCAAGATTGGCATTGTGCTCGACCCAGGCTGCCACCGGATCGGCGACATCCACACGCGATGCTGCGAAGATCGCATCCGCGAGCTTACGAACGGCGTCGTCTTCGCTGACATCCGGGAAGACCTGCTTGGCCCAGGATGGGTTGGGGTAGGAGATGATGTTCCAGTTGATGTCGAAGTTGGAAATCTTCTCAAGTGCCGGCTTGTAGGCCGTGGAATTGGCCTTGTTGGCGCGCGCGACTTTGGTCGGGTCCTGTTCAGACAAAAGCATGGGGTTGTCGCCGGAAATTGCCAGTCTTGCTGCGCCGTTGGCGTAAGCCTTTGCCATGCCTTCGTAGAGCCAGCCGGACGCCTTGTCGAAATTGGCGTCACTTGCATGGCGATAGCGCGCCAGCGTCGTTTCCTCATCGGAATAGAAAGTGGTGACCAGGCCGCTGCCTGCCATATAGGCGTGCTTGGTCAAGAAACGGACCAGCGGCAAGGCCGCCAGCGGCGCCGTGATCACCAGATCCTGATCCTTCTGGAGCTGAAGTCCAATCTTGACGGCGACTTCGGCCAGCTTTTCGAGTTTGACGGGATCGATAGGAGAAACGCTCATGATCTGCCTTCACATGTCTGCTTGAATGGGTTTGGACAATAGACCATCCATCGGGAAAGCCAACCACCTTCCCAGACGGCAATGCTCAGTCTGCGACAAGCGGGGCAGCCTTCGCCTTCAAAGTAGCGAGCGCATCTTGGGGCGAAAGGCGTACCTGCAGCCCGCGCTGGCCGCCATTCATATAGACGTATGCATGTTCCATCGACTGAACCTCGATCGCTGTGGGAACCAGTTTCTTCTGCCCGAAGGGGCTGATGCCGCCCACATGGTAACCGGTTGCCCGCTCGGCATCGGCCGGCTTCATCATATGGGCGGACTTTCCACCAAAGGCTGCCGCCAGCTTCTTCATGCTGACTTCCCGGTCGGAAGGGACGGCAACACAGACGGCCCTGCCGTCCACCTCGGCCATCAGCGTCTTCAGCACCAGATGCGGCGGCTCGCCAATGGACTCGGCTGCCTGAAGACCGATGCGCTCGGCATTCGGATCGTACTCATAGGATACGGTGGTAAAAGCCACGCCGGCCTTGGTTAGCATCTGCGTTGCACGGGTCGTCTTGGACATGGAGCCTACTTGCCGAAAATCGAAGCGTAGGTATCAGGCTTGAAGCCGACAGTGATCTCGCCGTCGCTTTCCAGGACCGGGCGCTTGATCATCGACGGTTGCTCCAGCATGAGCCCGATCGCCTTCTCTTGGGTCAGATCGGCCTTCTGCGTATCGTCCAGTTTCTTGAAAGTGGTCCCCGCCCGGTTCAGAACGGTTTCCCATCCCGCCGCCTCGCACCAAGCTTCCAGATGGGCGCGATCGATGCCTTGCGTCTTGTAGTCATGAAAGGCGGCGTCGATGCCGTGCGCTTCCAGCCAACTGCGCGCCTTCTTCATCGTGTCGCAGTTCTTGATGCCGTAAATGACCGTCGCCATGCTCTCAATCTCCCTTTCTCTCCACGGATTAACAAAATCGGGGCCGTAGTCAAAGCGCCATCACCCATGCAAATTTGCCGTAGCTGTCATCCGAAGGAGTTCGAGCTCTGCCGCATGGCTCCCCCGCTATATCACGAGTTGTAGAAACGGGTGGATTTACCCATATTCAGGTCAACCCAAAAGGAGAAAGAAATGCGTTCGGTTGCAAAGACATCGCGTAAGTTTTTCAGTGAAACCCTTGCTGTTTTCGGCGCCGCCGTTTCGGTTTCCGCCGCTGTGCGTGCCCATCGCAAGCCTGCCGGTTCTGATCTCGATGCGCTTGGCATCGATCCCAAGGCTTTCGACAAGGTTCAGCTGTAACATTCAGTCGCGCGCCTTAAAGGGCTGCGCACCGTAAAGCTCAATCAAAAAAAACCGAGCTCTGCTTGATGCAGAGCCCGGTTTTTCTGTTTTTGAAACTGAGTTCAACCTTTTCGACGTGGATGGAGCCTCGCCGCCGATGAGAACGGCATATCAGCCGTAATATTCGGGAGCTTTTTTGAAGGTCGACCAAGCGTCGGGGTCATGCCCCGTCACCACGATCGCATCTGTCTTATCGGCAATTGTTCTGAGTTTCTGTACGGAACGCACGGTGTCCACAGTGGAGGCGAGGAAGCCTGGCAATGCCTTTTCTTCCCAGTGATCGAGCGTGTAGGCAGCGTCGATGGTGAGCAGCAACGGCTTGCTATCCGGCACTCGCACCAGGAAGGACTGGTGGCCCGGAGCGTGTCCGGGGGTGAATATGGTCGTAAGGGTGCCATCGCCGTAGATGTCGTAGAGATCGTCATCCGCGCCGTTGAGGAACTGCCATTTCAGGCCCGGCTTATCGAAGTCCTTTCGGATATAGCCGCCTGCCGCAAACCAGTCCGGCGTGAAGGCGTATTCATACTCCCGGCGTTGGACGATATGGGTGGCATTGGGAAAGCGACCGATGGCGCCAGTGTGATCGAGATGCAAGTGGGACTGGACGACGTATTTGACGTCAGCAGGGTCGAAGCCGAGCGCCTTTATCTGATCGACGCAGCCCTGATCCTTGTCCAGAACCGGCCAATAGACATCGCACACGCCGCCCCAATGGCCGCGCGGGTCGGTTGCCACTTCGATCGCGTTGCCGCCATCGATGACCGTATGCCCGTCCGGATGGGTGATCAGGAAGAAAGGAACGGGAATTTCGTAGTCCGCGCCGTCTCCCTGGTTCATCTTGATGTTGTGCACCTTGCACTTCAAGGTTCCGGATTGAAGCATATAAAGCCTGATATCGGTCATAAACGTTTCCTCCCTGAGAGTAGATTGCTGAATGGTTTGTGTGATCAGAACGCTTCCCGATAAAGCGCCAGCGCATCCTCCTCGCGCACCTCGACGGGGTTGTTGACGAGCAGACGCGTCTGCTTCATGGCGTCCGCCGCCAACATTGCGAGGCTGTTGTCGGTAACGCCGACATCTCTCAAACGGCGCGGCGCACCGCTCTCGTCCATCAGCTTTTCCATGTGCTGAACGAATGCGGTGGATCGCGTGGTCGCGTCACCTTCGCCCGGCACCTTCAATACGTCGGCAAGCTCCGCATAAAGCGGTGCTGCTGCAGCGGCGTTAAAACGAAGGATGGGGCCGAGCATGAGAGCGTTAGAGAGGCCGTGGGGAATGTGGTAGTGTCCGCCAAGCGGATAAGCGAGAGCATGCACGGCCGCTACCGGCGAGTTGGCGAAGGCTTGACCGGCCAGCGTGGCGCCGAGCAACATGGCTTCTCTTGCGTGACGGTTTTTGCCATCCTTGCAGGCTGCGACCAGATTGTCTCCCAGGAGACGCAGGGCTTCGCGCGCCAGACAATCGGAGAGCGGGTTTTTCTTGTGCTTGCTGGTATAGGCTTCGATCGCGTGAACCATTGCATCGATGCCGGTGGCAGCGGTGTGGACTTGCGGCAGGCCCACCGTCAACTCTGCGTCAAGCAGCACGAAATCCGCATAAAGCTGAGGCGAAACTACGCCCATCTTGGTGGTCTCGCCGGTGGTGATGATCGAGATATTGGTGACCTCGGAGCCCGTTCCGGCCGTGGTCGGAACCAGTACCAGAGGCGCACGCGAACCCTTGACGTTGCCGATGCCGTACATGTCCGAGAGTGACTGATCGGAAACCAGAAGCACAGCCACAAGCTTCGCGATATCGAGCGACGAACCGCCGCCAAGACCGATGACGATATCCGCGCCGAAGGCTTTGGCGGAGGCGACGCATTCCGCAACCACATGTTCGGGCGGATCGGCAACCACCCTGTCGAAGGTCTCGACGGAAAAGCCGCTGACAGACAGCGCCTCGGCAATCGGTTGGATAAGCCCTGCCTTCACCAGACCGCTGTCGGTTATCAGAAGCGCTTTTCGCTGTACGAAACGGCCAGCCAGAATTTCACCGAGCTTTGCTGCCCCGCCCCAGGCGACCTGCATGGAGGGGACGGTTCGAAACTCGAACGGATTGATGGTCATAGTATCCTCCCAATCACGTCTCAGCTTAGAGCCGAGCAGAGATATTTGATTTCAAGATATTCATCGATGCCGAAGTGGGAGCCCTCTCGGCCAAGGCCGGATTGCTTGACGCCACCGAAGGGGGCAACCTCGTTGGAGATCAGGCCGGTGTTGTGACCGACCATGCCGTAATCCAGCGCTTCCGCGACGCGCCATGTGCGGCTGAAGTTTTCGGTGTAGAAATACGCCGCCAGACCAAACTCGGTGTCGTTGGCCATGGCAATCGCCTCTTCTTCCGTCTCGAAGCGAAAAAGTGGCGCAACCGGTCCAAACGTCTCCTCGCGCGCGACCCTCATGGTCTTTGTCGCGCCCGCAATAACGGTCGGCTCGAAGAAGGTGCCGCCAAGTGCGTGTCGTCCGCCGCCAGTGATGATAGCAGCACCTTTCGCCAGAGCGTCGGCCACATGTTCCTCGACCTTCTTGACAGCGTCCTCGTCGATCAACGGACCGATCGTCACGCCCTCTTCGGTACCAATGCCGACCTTCATCGCGTTCACTTTTGTGGCCAATTTCTGCGCAAAGATGTCGAAGATTGCTGACTGGACATAGATGCGATTGCTGCACACGCATGTCTGCCCGGCATTACGATACTTCGATGCAATCGCGCCTTCGACTGCCGCATCGATATTGGCATCGTCAAAGACGATGAACGGTGCGTTGCCGCCAAGTTCGAGAGAGAGTTTCTTGATTGTCGGGGCCGATTGCGCCATTAGAACGCGTCCAACCTCGGTCGATCCGGTGAAGGATATCTTCCTCACCGTGTCGCTTTCGGTAAAGATCTTTCCGATCTCCCGTGCCTCGCCTGTCACCACCTGCAGCACACCGGCGGGAATGCCGGCTTCCTCAGCAAGAACGCCAAGCGCCAATGCTGTAAGCGGCGTCTGCTCTGCAGGTTTGACGATCATCGTGCAGCCTGCGGCAAGCGCTGGCGCGGCCTTGCGGGTGATCATCGCCGCCGGAAAATTCCAGGGCGTGATGGCAGCGCAAACACCGATCGGCTGTTTTAGGATGGTGATGCGTTTGTCGGTGGTGGGCGCAGGAATGGTTTCGCCGTAGACCCGTTTTGCTTCCTCTGCAAACCACTCCACGAAGGAGGCGGCATAGAGCGCTTCACCCTTGGCTTCGGCGAGCGGCTTGCCCTGTTCTGCCGTCATCAGCGCTGCGAGATCGTCGGCGTTTGCCACCATCAGATCGAACCAGCGCCTCAGTATGGATGCGCGCTCCTTGGCGGAGCGGGTTCTCCAACCGACCAAAGCCTGTTCAGCTGCCTCGACAGCGTGCGCTACCTGGCTGGATGTCAGTGACGGAACTTCAGCGATGACCTTCCCGGTCGCCGGATTTTCAACCTTGATCGTTTGGGAACTATCCGATTGAATCCATTTTCCGTTGATCAAACATGCATCTGTAAGAAGGCGAGGATTTCTCAACTTGAGCACTGTGCGATCTCCAGATAAGTTCATCTAATTGAACCGTGGTCCGTGTATTGAACTATGATCGCTGTTGCCGATCCTGTCAAGGAGACGAAATGCAAAATGACGAGCCCGACTCTTCGTCCGCGCAAACGGTACCGGCCCTGCGCCGGGCAGTTGGCATTCTCGATATTCTCACCTCTGGCAAAAATCTGACGGCTGCTGAAATCGCCCGCGCACTTGGTCTGCCGAAGAGCACGGCCCACGGACTCCTGGCGGTGATGAGTGAGCTCGATCTTGTGGCGAGATCGCCGGATGGAACGTTGAAGATTGGACCTCATCCACTCAGATGGGCGAACGCCTTTTTGTCGCAGCTCGACATCGTCACGACATTTCAGGAAGTGCTTGCACGGGACCGGAAACTTGACCCCTACACTGTTACGCTGACGGTACGCGAAGGCGCAGAGGTCGTCTATGTTGGCTGTCGTAACTCAGATCAGCCTTTAGGCCAGACATTCCGCATCGGCATGAGACTGGCGGCACCGTTTACTGCCACTGGCAAGATACTGTTGTCGGATCTTAAACGTGAAGAACTCGATCATCTGCTGGCCGATTTTCCCAAGCCCCTGACGCAACGCAGCGTCCGCACCGTCGAAGAGCTGGAGAAGGAGCTTGAGCTCACGCGAGAACGTGGCTTTTCTATTGACGATGGGCAAATCCGTGAGGGGATGATCTGTATTGGGGCAGCACTTCGAGATCACTCGGGTTCCGCGGTTGCAGGAATTGCGATCAGTATGTTGCGCAGCGAAGCAAGCGACGACAGAATATCCGAACTCGGATCGCAATTGCAGGTGATCGCAAAGGGAATGTCAGAAGGGCTTGGCGGAGCCTGAAGATGTTGATTCGACGGTCGACCGAATGTGAAATAACGGGGCTCAAAGCAGGGGCGGTTGTGATCAGACCCACTATCGTCAATCCATCCGCCGAGTTCTACGCGATTCCAGCCTGGCGCATGTCGCGCAAAACTGCGTGACGGCTTTGCGATAACGACATACGGCAGGAGAAGAACTCACAGCATACGGAGCGAATCTGAAAGTTCGCTAGCCCCGTCACAGCGCCATCCCGAAAATCGGAATCGACTTTCGGAAAGCACGATGCGTAGATCAAAAAAGATAGAGCGTCCTTTGTGCGTCCGATAGGACGCACGGCGCTCTAGAGTTCGATCGTGCCGTTCTCTTCCCCGTCCCAATATTGCACGCGAACGCCACGCACCTTGATCAGGACTAAACCGGGGGTGTCGACGCCTTCTGTGAACCAGCGATCGAGGTCGGACACCCAGTGGCGCTCGAAGGCGGCCTTGTCCTCGATGAGCTCTGCAGCGCCCTCGATCGAAATGAACATGCCGGGTTTGCCAAGCAGGCTTGGCGGCTCGGTGAAGGAAAGCGTCACCTGAGAATTGCGATTGATGTGGGAGACCTTGTGGGTGTCCTTCATCGAGAAAAACCAGGAATCGCCATCATAAGCGACATCGCCATTATTGCTCATCGGGCGGTTGGTGATGGCGCCGGATGAGCCGTGCGTTGCCATCATGCAGAAGTCGATCTTCTTCATCGTTGAAGCAATGTCTTCGATTGTCTTGCTGGCCATGGAAGGCTCCTTTTCTTGAGCGTTGGATCATCAGAATGTCTTGGAACGTCGCTGTCATCGCCCGGGCAAAGCGGAGCGCACGGATTGCGTTACTGCGCTTAAGGAAGGGCTCGGGATCGTCCGGTAGCGGGCCTCAATCAGATTGTATATGCCGAAGGCGGCAAGCCCTGCTGCAACGCAGATGTAAAGAGCGCTGCCGAATGGCATCTGCCTCAGCCACTGCATCGCATCGCCCATACTGCCAGCCTCCTGCGGATCGACCTTCATTCCCGCCATGACAAACAGGATGCCGATGATGGCAAACACCAGGCCGCGCGCGACGAGGCCGTAGATACAGATCCAGGTAGCGACTGCGTTTTGATCCGGGATGCGGAGATAACGCTCGAACTTTCGCGTCAGTCCCTTCGCAGCAGTGACACCGCCGCCGATGACGAACCCCGCTCCAACCACAATCAGCAGATAAGATCCAAAAGGCTGGGAGATGATCCATTGAGCAAGATCTTTCTCGCCAGATCCTTCATTGCCACCACCGGCAAGAAAGCTATGGCCAAGCGCAAAGCCGGCAAGACCCAAATAGGTAATCGCACTTCCGATGAGAGCAGTACGAATGACAAGTCCTTTTGCACTGGTGCCGTGATCGTCCGTATCGGCAATGGCTTGCGCCAACCGCCAGCACACAAAACCCAGAAGCCCGATGCCGATGGCGCCCACCCAGATGCGTCCGAACGGCTGGTTCAGAAGCGTTGAGAGTGCCGACTTCGTTTCGGCTTTCTCACCGGAGACACCGGACAGCAGCGCCAGCCCGCCAACGAGCATGAAGACGATACCGCGTGCGGCGTAACCACTCTTGGCGAGCAGATCGAATCGAAAGGTTGAGGGCATGACGGGACCGCGGTGCTGGGAACAATGGATCCCTAACGCGCCGCGCGGATGAATGGTTGAGCCGGGAGTAAAAAAAGTCCCGACGTCGTCGTCACCTTTTCGCAGAGATGGGGCCTCCGAGACCGATTTTCAGCGACTGCCGAGATAAAAGCTCAGGGCTGCGCGAGCCGTCCGGCGGCATAGTCGCGCGCCAATGCGATGAAGGCCTGGAAGGCAGCCGAGGAATTGCGCCGATTATAATAATAGAGGCACAGCGGTACGAGCGGCGGCGTCCAGTCATCGAGGATGCGCACAAGCCGTCCTGCAGCGATGTCTTCGCGGACATCCATTTCCATGAAATAGCCGATCCCTAAACCGCTCGTCACCGCGATCCGCGCCAGAGAGGCTTCGTCGAGCGTGATCGGCCCATCGACGTCGAGTTGCAGACCTTCGCCACCCTTCTCGAACCGCCACCGGAGCAATGTGCCATCCGGAAGCCTGGCGCGAACGCAGGGGTGGTTGAGCAGATCCTGCGGCACTTGGGGGACAGCCTGGTTTTGGAAGAAGGCAGGAGATGCGACAACGGCCATGCGTCGCATCTGGCCCAGCGGTATTGCGATCGCATCGCTGGGCACGAGATCGGCGCTGCGCACTGCCAGATCGAAGCCCGCCGCTACGACGTCGACGAGCCGCCCCTCAGTCACGATGTCGATATGCACCTGGGGATAGCGCTGCAGATAGTTCAGGACCAGCGGCGCCATGATCTCGCGCGCCGCCGTCGCGAAAGTATTGATGCGCAACGTACCGGACGGTGTCTCCTGCTGGGAGCGTGCCGTGTTCATCGCCTTCTGGATGTTTTCGAGCGCCGGCTTGATCTGTGCAACGAAGATGCGTCCCGCATAGGTGAGCGAGACGCTGCGCGTGGTGCGATTGAACAAACGAACGGCAAGCTCCCGCTCAAGCTTGCCGACAGCGCTGCTGATCGCCGTGGTCGACATGCCGAGTTCGAGAGCCGCTGCTCGAAACGAACCGCACCGAACAATGGCCAAGACCGCCTCAAGTTCAATGAGAGAGTGGCGCGCCATTGTCCCGATTTCCGTTACACCTCATGCGGTTTCATCTCGCTTATCGGGAGAAAAGTCCAGCGCTAAATTAGCCGCATCACTTAGAAGGAGATGATCATGTCACTGAACCTACCTCAACCGATTGCCGATTACATCGAGGCAAATGCGCGTCTCGATCTGGAAGGCATGATGAAGCAATTCACGAATGATGCCGTCTTCATAGATAACGGTAAGCGTTACGTAGGCCCAGCCAAAATCCGCCAGCTCCTTGAGGATGAAGCGATCGCGGTCAAAGCGATCTTCGAGCCCGATACTGTTCGGAAGGAAAACGGCGACATTGTTCTCGAAGGTCCAGCTCACGGAGACTTCCCCGGCAGCCCCCTCCGCTTCACCTATCGATTTACGCTGGCGCACAATGCCATCAAGACCCTGGAGACCACGATATGAGTGTCCAGGTACTTCCCCATGAATTTGCCGGCAAGCGTGTGCTCGTCAGCGGCGGTACCAAGGGTCTCGGCCGCGCCACGGTGAAACGCTTCCTCGCCGGCGGCGCTCGCGTCGTTACGGCTGCCCGCACGATCAAGGATCCGATTGAAGGCGTCGAATATGTTCAGGCGGACCTGACCACTGCTGAGGGTAGCGAAGCGGTGGCCAAGGCGGCAATCGAGCGGCTCGGCGGTATCGACATTCTTGCCCATGTTATCGGTGGCTCTGCTTCGCCGGCGGGCGGCTTCGCTGCGCTGACGGATGAGCACTGGCTTGCCGAACTGAACCTCAACCTGCTGGCAACGGTCCGGCTCGACCGACTGTTGATCCCTCAGATGCTGGAGCGCGGTAAGGGCACCGTCGTGCACGTTACCTCCATCCAGTCCGTGCTGCCGCTGCCGGAATCCACGACAGCCTATGCCGCTGCGAAAGCGGCGCTGAGAACCTACAGCAAGTCGATTTCGAAAGAACTCGGGCCCAAAGGTGTGCGGGTCAATTCCGTCTCTCCCGGCTGGATCATGACCGATGCCGCTGGCGACTTCCTCGACATGCTGCGCAATGCCAATGGCGGCACGATCGAAGACGCGCGTCAGTCCGTGCTCGATGCGCTGGGCGGGATCTCGATCGGGCGCGGAGCCGAACCCGAAGAGGTTGCCGACCTTATTGCCTACCTTGCCTCCGACCGGGCCGCTGCGATCCACGGTGCCGAGTTTGTCATCGATGGCGGTACGATCAAGACAGTCTGAAGCGGCCCGCAAACCCTTCGCGGCGAGAGGGCTTTCACGAGGTGATTGACCGCAAGGTACTGACCAGCAGCGTGAGGACAGCCTATCGGTTCATTGTATCGCGTAAACGTTGCATCAATCGGCCTGTTTTAAAAAGCTGAAAGCCCGCAATAAGCGGGCTTTCAGTATTTTCTCGCAACTTGCTGCCAGTTTACAGCGGGAGCGCGATCATTCCCACTCGATCGTGCCGGGTGGCTTCGACGTCACATCATAGACCACGCGGTTGATGCCCTTGACCTCGTTGATGATGCGGGTGGCCGCACGACCGAGGAAGTTCATGTCGTAAGGGTAGAAATCCGCCGTCATGCCGTCGACTGAGGTGACCGCGCGCAATGCGCAGACGAAGTCATAGGTGCGGTAGTCACCCATAACACCCACGGTCTGAACCGGCAGCAGAACCGCAAAGGCCTGCCAGATGGTGTCATAGAGACCAGCCTTGCGAATTTCGTCGAGATAGATCGCATCCGCCTTGCGCAGAATATCGAGCTTCTCGCGCGTCACGACGCCGGGGCAACGGATCGCCAGACCTGGGCCCGGGAAGGGGTGACGTCCGATAAAGCTTTCCGGCAGGCCGAGTTCGCGGCCAAGAGCGCGGACTTCGTCCTTGAACAATTCACGAAGCGGTTCGACCAGCTTCATGTTCATGCGCTCGGGAAGCCCGCCGACATTGTGGTGGCTCTTGATCGTGACGGACGGGCCGCCAGAGAAGGACACACTTTCGATGACGTCAGGATAGAGCGTGCCCTGCGCCAGAAACGCCGGAGCACCCTTCCCGTCGGCTGCGATCTTGGCAGCTTCGGCTTCGAAGGTTTCGATGAACAGGCGACCGATGGTCTTGCGCTTGACTTCGGGATCGGAAACGCCAGCCAGTTCAGTGAGGAAAAGGTCGGAGGCATCCACATGGACGAGCGGGATGTTGTAATGATCGCGGAACATGCCGACGACCTGCTCGCTTTCAGCAAGACGCATCAGGCCATGATCGACGTAAACGCAGGTCAGCTGGTCGCCGATGGCCTCATGGATGAGGATCGCTGCAACCGAGGAATCGACGCCGCCGGAAAGCGCGCAAAGCACGCGGCCATCGCCGACCTGCTCGCGGATCTTGCGGATCATCTCGGCGCGATAGGCGGCCATCGTCCAGTCGGATTTCAGACCGACGATCTTGTGAACGAAGTTGGAAAGCAGCTTTGCGCCATCCGGCGTGTGAACCACTTCCGGGTGGAACATGGTGGTGTAATAACGGCGCTCTTCATTGACTGCGATGGCGAAGGGGGCGTTCTCGGACGTCGCCGCCACTTCGAAACCGGCCGGCAATTGTGTGACGCGGTCTCCGTGGCTCATCCAGACCGGGTAACGGCCGCCGAGCTCCCAGAAACCGTCGAAGAGCGGGCTTGCCTTCTTGATCTCGATATCGGCTCTGCCGAATTCCGCCGCATGGCCGCCTTCGACCGTGCCGCCCAGCTGGGTGCAGAGTGTCTGCTGGCCATAGCAGATGCCGAGGATCGGGATGCCTGCATCGAACACCGCCTGCGGTGCGCGCGGGCTTCCCTCTGCCGTGACAGATGCGGGGCCGCCGGAGAAGATGACGCCCTTCGGCTGCATCTTCTCGAATGCCTCGGCGGCGTTCTGGAACGGGTGAATTTCGCAATAGACCCCGGCTTCGCGGATACGGCGCGCAATCAGCTGCGTCACCTGGCTGCCGAAATCGATGATGAGGATGCTGTCGGGATGGGCTATCTGGGTCATGGCGAGCCTTTAAAGAATTGCCGGGCGTAAGGCAACCCGGCAGATGCCTTGAAAAGCCAGAAAATGGGCTTCAGTGCAAGCTTTAGAGCGGAATCTCTCCAGCCTTTATGGCGTCCTTCAGCCTGTCGACGGCCTCTGCCAGCCTCTCGTCGATGACGTGCAGATATTCGGTCCAATCACCGATATGGTGGACGTCCGCCTTGCCATCGGAGATGCCGCGCAAGCCGATCAGCGGAACGCCGAAACGCTGGCAGGCCCGCAGAACCGCGAAGGTCTCCATCTCCACCAAGTCGGCGTCGATCGCCTCGTAGGCACTTCCGGATACGACGTTTGCGCCGGTCGAAACCCGGGCAGTGGGGATCTGCGGGATGATGAATGGGAGCGGCACCTCTGCCGGGAGATAGAGAAAGGGCGTGCGCCCTCTTTCGAAGCCGAAGGCTGAAGCGTCCATATCGCGGTACGAGACGCTCGCCGCCTGATAGACGTCCGCCTGTTCCAGTGTGCGCGAACCGGCGGAACCGAGCGAAACGACGAGATGCGGCAGGCGCGCCTGGCCGTTAAGGTCGCTCAGTGTCGCGGTCAAGGAGACGGCGGCCTCTACCGGGCCAACGCCGGTCATCAGCGGCCGGAAGCGGGCCTTCAGATGCGGGCCATACTCGGCATCTGCCGCCATGACGAAGAGAAGGCGCTTGCCGTCGATATCGACCATTTCATAGCTCATTTTCGTTGAACCCTTCGCGGCCCTTGAGAACCATCATCGTACCGGTCATCGAGGCGATCAGTTTGGCTGGTCCGTCGGAGATCGCATAGGCGCGCCCGTCGGCAACGATGATGTTGCTGCCGGGCTTGGTGATTTCGCCGCGGAAGAGAAAACGCTCACCACGCCCCGGAGACATGAGATTGACCTTGAACTCGATCGTCAAAAGAGACGCTTCAGGCTCTACGATGGTGTAGGCGGCATAGGTGCAGGCGGTGTCGAGCGCTGCGGCGATGACGCCAGCATGCAAGATGCCGTGTTGCTGGGTGAGCTTGGGATGAAAGGGCAGTTCGATTTCGACCAGCCTGTGCTCGATACGCGAGAGCTCGGCTTTGATCGCCTGTACGACGCCCTGACGTGCAAAGCTCTTTTCAATGCGCTGGCGAAAATCGCCAGGATCGGTGAATGCCATTCCCCTGCCTTTCATTTTTACGCAAAAATGACATGGCGTCCGTTCACGCGCAAGACAAGGGTGGCTGATCCGTCGGTCGTTGCCAACCGACGGATCGAGGCCAGTTTCACATCATGCCAGATGATGGGGCTTTTGCAGACCATAGACCGGGGTTTCAAGCCCGACGTGGCGCGCCTTCAGCTGAAGCGACAGATATTGTGAGTAGTGGCGCGACTGATGCAGATTGCCGCCATGAAACCACAGCGCCTGTTGTTGGGTCGGCTTCCACATGTTGCGTTGCTCCCCTTCCCAAGGGCCGGGATCCTTCGTCGTGTTGGAGCCGAGACCCCAGCACTTGCCAACCTTGTCTGCTACCTCGCGGGAGATGAGATCTGCGGCCCAGCCATTCATCGAGCCGTAGCCGGTTGCGTAGACCACCAGATCCGCCGGCAGCTCGGTGCCGTCCTTCAACACCACGGCATTTTCAGTGAGATGCGAGACATCCACGCCGGATTTCAACTTGATCGAGCCGTCGATCACTAGATCGCAGGCGCCGACATCGATGTAGTAGCCGGAGCCGCGACGCAGATACTTCATGAACAGACCGGATTCGTCATCGCCGAAGTCCAGCATGAAGCCGGCTTTCTCCAGCGCCGCGTAGAAATCGGCATCCTTCTCGCGGATCCTGTCGTAAATCGGGATCTGGAACTCATGCATGATCCTGTAGGGGAGCGAGGCGAAGATGAGATCGGCCTTGCGCGTCGTCATCCCACTCGCGACCGCGCGTTCGGAATAGAGGTCGCCCAGACCGATTTCCATCAGCGAGTCCGATTTGACGATGTGGGTGGACGACCGCTGCAGCATGGTGACATCCGCGCCGGCCTCCCAAAGGGCGGCGCAAATATCATGGGCCGAGTTATTGGAGCCGATCACCACGACCTTTTTGTCCGCATAAGCATCCGGGCCAGGATGCTGCGACGAGTGTTGCTGTTCACCCTTGAAGATATCCTGCCCTTGAATTTTCGGTACGTTTGGCTTGCCCGACATGCCGGTCGCCAGCACCAGCTGTTTCGGCCGCAGCACGACGTCCTCACCGGCTCGGTTTACGACAACCGTCCATTCGCCTTTGGCCTCGTCATACTGCGCAGATTTGCAGGTGGTTGAGCCCCAGTAATTCAGCTCCATGACCTTGGTATACATCTCCAGCCAATCGCCCACCTTGTCCTTGGGGGTAAAGACCGGCCAGTTTTCCGGAAAGGGAATATAGGGCAGGTGATCGTACCAGACGGGATCGTGCAGGCAGAGCGACTTGTAACGCTTGCGCCAGCTGTCGCCCGGCCGCTCGTTCTTTTCGATGATGATCGTCGGAACGCCGAGTTGACGAAGGCGGGCACCAAGGGCAATGCCGCCCTGGCCGCCGCCAATAATGACGACATAGGGCTGCTCGGAGTAACCAAGTTCGCTGGCTTCGGCCTCGCGCTTTTCTTTCCAGGTCCGGCGGTTGCGGTCATGGCCGTGTTCGGCGCCCATCGGACGGCGCATGCCTTTCGGCTCTTCGTGACCTTTCAACTCGCTCATCGTGGTCAGCAAGGTCCAGATCAGTCCGTCCTTCAGGCGGATATGGCCGTATCCACGCGCTGTCGCAGTCTCGAACTCAAACCAGCCTTCGGTGACGCCACCGCCTTCCGAGGCCGGCTCTTTACCGTCTTGCACAAAGCCCGAAGGCTTGATTGCGGCAAGCTGGCTCTGCAGCATGTCGCGGATCTCTTCGCGGCCTTCCAGCGTCTTCAGGTTCCAGGTGAAGGTTACCAGATCGCGCCAGTGGCAATCGGCCTGAAACAGGTGGATGGCAGCATCTATGTCGCCTGCTTCAAGCGCTGTGCCGAACTTGGAAAGAACAGTGTCGATTTTGGTGGCGGGACTGACGTCAAGCATATTCATCTCCTCCATGGTTTGCTTGGGTCTTGTGGCAAGCGGCGGTCTCTCCACTTGCCAGACTATTGACCTGCCGCATTCCGGGCTCCTCTTCCCGGGCTGCGACAGGGATGGGCTATTTGGAAAGATCGATGAGGATCTTCAGATGCGTGCCGGCCGGGTCCAGCAAGGTATCGAAGCCCTCAGACACGGCGTTATCGAGCGTGATGCGCTTGGTGACGATCTTCGTGGCGGGTAACAGCCCGGAGGCAATCAAACGGATCACGCGGGGCCAGTAATGGGTCGGGTAGGCCCAGGAGCCCTTGATTTCCAGGTCCCGGAAAGTCACCTGGAACCAATCGAGCGGATTTTCGTGTGGGTGAAGGCCCGTCTGGACCACGACGCCCTGCTTACGTACCGCATCGGCACAGGCCTTGAGTGCATGTTCGTTGCCGACGCATTCGATCGCGACATCGCAGCCGACAAGCCCTTCGGTTGCCGCGCGCACGACATCGCCGACACGATCGCGCTTGGGGTTGATGGTGATCACGTCGGGAATGACGTTTCGAGCAAGTTCGAGGCGCGCATCGTTGAGATCGGATACGAAAAGCTGCGCGGCACCGGCGGCGCGAGCGGCGAGAAGCGTCAGCATGCCGATCGGGCCGGCACCTGTTACCAGGACGCTGTTACCAGCGGTTACACCACCGCGGTCGCAGGCATAGACGGCAACGGCCGTCGGTTCTACCAGCGCTGCTTCCTCATCGGTCATGTCGTCCGGAATTTTCTGGACGTTGTATTCATTGACCAGCGCTGCCTCGGCCATGCCGCCGCCGTCCCAGCTCAGTCCAACGAGCGCCAGTTGCGGGCTCAGATGGAAGAGACCGCGATCGGCAAAGTAATCGCCGGAGCGCGGCATGACCAGTGGCTGGATCGATACGCGGTCACCGACGCGCACCGAGGTCACGCCCTCTCCGATGGCCTCCACCACACCGCCGAATTCATGGCCGAGGATCTGCGGACCATGCGCGCCGGTGAACGGGTGCGGCTCGGTGGGCACGAAGATCGGACCGTAGCTGTATTCGTGGAGATCGGTGCCGCAGATGCCGACGAAGCGGTTACGGACGAGCACCTGTCCCGGTCCGGGATGTTTCGGATCTGGAACATCCTCGATCCGCAGATCCTTGGCCGCATGAAATCTAAGGGCGCGCATTTTTTTCCTCCATGGCGTCTGATGCCAGAGAAGGTGCAATGCCCATGCCAGACGCGTTCCCAGGCTGAGACGCCGGAGATTGCTGGGGTTTCGCGACAGGCCGGTTTTGCATTCCGCCACAGCTGTGGTGCTACAGCTGTGGCGCGTGCCTCACTCAGTGAGGCTTGCCGATGCCAAGCCTGCGCATCCGACGATGGAGCGTGGTGCGATCAATACCAAGCCTTCTGGCCGCCTCGGAGACATTGCCGTCGCATGCGGCAAGCAGCGCACGAAGATCAAGTTCCCGCTCATCGGTCACAGGCGTTGTCGAGGCGAAAACGAGATGCTCTGGGAGATCGTCCACCGTGATAAATCCGTCGTCGCAGAGCGCTGCCGCGAAGGCTATCGCATTGTCCAGTTCGCGAATATTGCCCGGCCAGCGATGATGCACGAGCGCGGACCGTGCGGCGTTGGAGAGAGAAAGTGGGCGGCCCGGCACGCTGTGCTTCTCCAGGGTCCTCTCAAGCAGCCACGTAAAGTCCTCCCGTTCTCTCAGCGGCGGCAACGTCATGACGGCGGTATTCAGCCGATAGTACAGGTCCTCGCGGAAATCTCCGGTAAGGACCATGTCCCTCAAAGGGCGGTGCGACGCGGAGATGACCCTGAAATCAACCTTCTGCGGTGTCGAGCCACCGACCGGCAGAACCTCTCCCTCGGCGAGAACACGCAGCAGCCTGTTCTGTGCGACAAGCGGCATGTCTCCAATCTCATCCAGGAAAAGCGTGCCGCCATCCGCTTCTTCCACGAGCCCTTTGCGTCCCTTCGGCGAAGCGCCGGTGAAGGCGCCTGGAAGATAGCCGAACAATTCGCTTTCGATCAGCTGTTCGGGAATGGCTGCGCAATTGATCGTGACGAAGCGGCCGGAGAGCCCGCTTAAATCATGAATGATGCGCGCCAGATGCTCCTTGCCGGTACCCGTCTCGCCCTGCAGCAGGATCGGGAGTTTCGAAGGTGCCAGTCTCTCCACCTTCCGCTGGAGGTTTTGGACCGCCGGTCCGCTATCACCAATTCGGGAAACCGTCGCCTGAGATTTCGAGCGCACGAGCGGCACGGTCGATCTCGTCTGCTGCGGCTCGATTGCATGCGCGTAAAGAATGGTCCCGCCTTTGACCACGATCCGCCTTTCCTGCGGAAGGCTGGAGCGGGTATGGGACGCGAGCTCATCAAGGTCGGCTTCGAAAAACGCCTCGACGCGCTGTCCGAGAAGTTCGTCCGGCTTTCGCCAGTCCAAACCTTGTGATGCGGCAAGGAAGCGGGCAGCGCCATGGGTCATGCCCGTGATCCGGCCGGCGCCATCGACCGAAAGGGCCGCCTCCGGATCAACATCCAGAAACTCCGGTGCGCTGGCAAAGCGCAGGACGAGATCATGTCGGCTGCTCGCCATCAGGTTTGCCAGTTCTATGCGTCGTACCGTCGAAGACACAAGGTGGCGGGCCATGTTCTGGCTCGTCTTGAGGATGGGAGAACTCAGAAGCGAGATATCCAACACGGCCGCGAGAGCGCCTTGCGTATCGTAGATGGGTGCGGCGGTGCAGGAGAGCGGCGTATGGGTGACATCGAAATGGTCGGTCTGGTGAATGGTCAGCGCTTCGCCCGTCGCAATACAGGCCCCTACAGCGCAGGTGCCGGCGCGGGGTTCGGACCACTCCGATCCGAGGTAAAGTCCTGCCTTGCGCAGATTGTTGTTGAAGGAGGGATCCCCCAGGAATTCCACCGTCACTCCCTGCCGATCGGAGAGAAGGAGCACATAATTCTGCTCCGCCACCTGGCGATAGAGCGCTTCCAGGGCTGAACGGGCAATGTGCACCAGATCTCCGGATCGCTGCCGATGTTCACGCAACCGCGTGTCAGAAACGATCACCGCTTCCCGGGCTTTTGCCGGGTCCAACTGGTAGGTATCGAGGCAGCGTCTCCAGGATTCCAGGACGACGGCATCGCGACCGGTGTTCCTGCCATCTGCGACATGCTCGATTTCTTTGATATGATCCGAAACATTCATAGACTGCCGGCTTTCGATCGCCGCCTCCCATGGCTCTCGGAGAGAGCTTAACCAGTTTCGGTTTGGGTTTCCACTCCGGTGCTCCCAATGGTTGCCGGAAGCGGAGCAGACTTGCGACTACAGCATCGTGCTTTGCAAAAATCGGCCTCGATGTTCGGAAAGTACAATGTGTCGATTCAAAAAGGTCCGGCATCCTTTGTGCGTCCAGCAGGACGCACGGCGCTTTAGTTCAAATAGAGAATGCTGGCATTCAGAAGCGTGGCAAAGCCGACCCAGGCCGCGTAGGGGATGAAGAGCAACATAGACAGCCGGTCGCGGCGGGAGGTCAGAATGATGAAGGCGATGATGCAGATCAGCATCGGAACGATGATGATCAGACCTGCGGCCGGGCTCTGCATGCCGAAGAACATCGGCGACCAGAGGAAGTTCAGCAGCATCTGGCTGCCCCACAGCTGCATCCGTCCGCCCATACGGCTTCGCAACCATGTGCGCGCGCCGGAGATGGCGATCATCACGTAAAGCGTCGTCCAGACGGGGCCGAAAATCCAGTTGGGAGGATTGAATGGCGGCTTGTTCAGCGACTGGTACCAGTCGCCGGGAACGTTGTTGATGCCGATCAACGCGCCACAGGTCACGACGACAGCGATAAAAACGAGATAGACGACGAGCGCGTTCTTCATGCCGCATGAATGGTGGCGACAGGCTTTGGTTCCCGCGCCATTTCAACAAATTAGCGAGAGATGCGCGCGATGTGCTGGTCCCATGAAACAGCACTCATCCGGCCCGCAAAATCTCCGTCATAGGAGGAGGCGATGACGCCGCTATTCGATGCGGCGACGCCTGCCGCTTCGCGCAATGTTGTCTGCGTCAGCACCGTGCCACGCTTCTCGTCAAGCGTGACGAAGGCGTTGCCGTTGGGAGACGTCAATCCGACGACACCCGCCTCGCGGTTGACCGCGATGGCCCCGACATAGTTGGCTAGCCGCCCGGTCGTCTCATCGGGCAGGTCGACGAAACGCAGATCGTCGCCCTTGGAGAAATAGCCTGCAAGTGGCGGCAGGTCGTTGCGCGGGCCTTCATACTGGCAGGCAAACCAAATCCGACCGTCATTGCCAAGATCGACATGACGGGTTGAAAGCTGCTTTAGCTGCTCCGGGAGTGTGTGTTTCTGGATCAGGTTGCCGGTCGCAGCCTCCAGAAGCACCAGCGAGGGCTCCATGCGATCGATATTGAGTTTGGTGCGGCCAAAATCCGGGTGGGTTTCGATACCGCCATTGGCAATCACGATCATCGCGCCATCGGTGCTCACCGTCATGTCGTGGGTGCCGATCCCGTGGGCGTCATATTCACCGAAGCGGCGGAAGCCGTCTTGCGCGTCATAAAGGCCGATGACGCCACGATTGCCGTCGAAGTCGTTCTCGCTGGCATAGAGGGTCTTACCATCCGGCGAAAACTGTCCATGACCGTAAAAGTGCCGCCCCTCGGGTGTGTTGATCACCACTGAAGCGCGACGATCGCGTGCATCGAAGGCGACGAAGAAGGTCCCGGGCCTTCGGGCGAAGGCGACCGTCATACCCGTCTCCGGGCTGAAAGCCATACCATGGGCGCGTGCCGGCAAGGCGACCCTGTCGATGATCTCTCCCGCCTCGCTGAGCGTCGCCACGCCATAAGCACCGTCTCGACTACGGAAGGCGGAAGCGAAGACGGCGTCGGTGCGCTCGAGCGCGAAGAGCGACCGCGGCGCAAGCGATGCCAGAAAGGGGACGCCGGCAGCCTTGATGAAGCTGCGTCTGTCGATAAGAAGCCGCCGGTCCTTGTCCACGTCAGTCTCCGTCCGAGAACGAAAAACCGGAGCTCAGACCGATGGCGCCGCCATACTGGTCGTTGATGCGGTAGATCAGGTCCTTGCCGTTCAACAGCAGGTAATCGACCTTGGCCCGCTCCTTGTCGTCAGCCAAGGCTTTTTCGACATCGGGATTTATGGTGCCGGAGACGCGGACCATGGATTTGGCGATGAAGTCGATGGAGCCGATGATCGAGCGTTGATCCGGTGGCAGGAGATCGCCCATACGGGCGGTGTGCAGTAGGTCCTGGACGGCAGAAATGTTGCCGCCGATACTCTTCCAGGTGAGGCCGGAGCGCCAGTAGATAGCGGTGCGCGGAAATTTCACATTGTCCGTCCCCTTGTAGAAGGTCTCGATGCGCTGATCGCGGATCGCCTCGGAAGCGTGGACGAGAACGCCGAGAAGGGCAACCAGTGCTTCCCGCTCATCGCGAAAGACAGGGTTGGCCAGGCCTGGCTCTTTCCAGTTCTTTGCGGTCCTGTCCGGTGCCGTCCAGATCGTCACCAGTTCGTTTCCGATATTGGCAAGATTGCCGGCGATCGCCGCGCCGTAGCGGCAGCGGAAATCATTTTTCTGCCCAGTCAAAGCCTCAGCGCCAGTACCGTAGAGCACGAACTCCAGAGCACCCAGACCTTGTGCTGCGACGCTCTTTGTCTTCAATCCGTCTGCCGTCGTCACGCTCTCATCCTTGTCGGCGAGATAGCGCTGCACCTGCTTCAATCCCAGACCCTTCTTGTCCGGATAATAGAGAATGCGCTCGAAACGGTTCTGTTCGATGACCGGACCGACGCGGACGATTTCGATATGCGACCAGGCGTCCACCGTATCGGCAAAACCTTGCTTGGCATCGTTCATCTTATTGGCGGATGGATCGGCACAGAGCGCTTGCATCGTGCTTTCCAGCGCGCGTGCCTTGTCGCGGAATGTCTCATAGCCAGGGCGGATAAACCCGTCGACAGCCTTTTCCATCGTCACACGCACCTTGACGGGGTCGAGCGGCGGAGGTGGCATCAACTCGACATCCTGGGCCTTCGCCGTACCCATGAAGAGAAGGATCGTCAGCGGCAGGCTTGCCAGAAGTTTACGCATCGAAATGTCCATCAAAGAGACTCCAGAAATGTCAGCAATGCCTGCCGGTCAGATTTTTGCAAGGCAGCAAAGGCGTCGCGCGCTTTTTGTGCCTCACCCCCGTGCCAGAGAATTGCTTCGGTCGGGCTGCGCGCCCGCCCGTCATGCAGGTAGAATTCGTTGCCGTTAACGGCGTGCGTCAAGCCAATACCCCAGAGCGGCTGCGTGCGCCATTCCTTGCCTGTCGCGTCACCAACCTGCTGCCCATCCGCCAGACCGTCGCCCATGTCATGCAGAAGAAAATCGGAATAGGGCCAGATCAGTTGGAAAGAGTGAAGGGGATCGTCGGCGTTTCGTCTTGTGACAAATTTTGGCGTGTGACAGGTGGCGCAGCCGCTGTCGTAGAACATTTGTTTGCCGCGCAGAACGTTGGGGGCATCCACATTGCGTCGGGCAGGAACGCTCAGGTTTTCGGTATAGACCGTCACGAGATCGAGGACAGGAGAGGGTGCTTCGGTGTCGCCCAACCGCTTTTGCACGCCGGTCGGCATGGCAAGACAGTCCGTCTGCCTTTCCGTGCAATCCCCATAGGCATTGGGTGCGTCAGGCGTCGATATGCCGAGATCATGCGAAAAGGCCATTGCGGCCTGATCCCGCACGGTTGCGTTCTGGGCTTTCCAGCCGAAACGACCGAGCGACAACGTGCCTGAACGATGGTCGCGTACGAAGGCGGGCTTGCCGGAAATCCCATCGCCGTTTTTATCCTCAGGATCGGCATTGGCGAGAATGTCTTCCTGAGCGATCGCTTCGATCAAGCCCAGGCCAAGCGTGGGCTGCGCAATCCGGGGTGAGATGGAGGTTGTGGCTTCGAAAGGTCCATCGACCAAGCCATCGACGCGATAGGTCGGCTTGCGCAGTGACACGATTTCGCCGTCGCCAAGCGTCACCGTCCGCTCCTCATAGGAAACGGTCAATTTGCCTTCCGCCTGCAAACCCGGCACGGCGAGGTTTTGCAGTTGGGCGCCGTAGGTCACGTCGGGAAAGTTGAGGACCCGATGATCCTGGAGAAGCTTGTCTTCCTCAGGCGTGCGTGGAGCGCGTGCAAGGCGGGCGATCATCGAGACGGCATCCTCGCCCTCACGCGGCGGGCGCCCGCGTCCGTCATTGATATGACAGGTCTGACAGGAGCGGGCGTTATAGAGCGGCCCCAAACCATCGGAGGCCTGCGTCGACGAAGGTGAGGACACCCACAGCTTCTGGAACAGCGCATGGCCGAGCTTGAAGTCCTGGTCCTGCTCCAGGGCGATGTTGGCGGACGGTTGGGAGAAGGACGTATTGCCCGGCGCAACCCTCGTTGTCGCCGCACCGGCGGACATGGCTTCGAAAGGCTCGGCCTTGGAGAAATCGGTCGTAGGCCTGGTGACGGCGCGAACGCGATCTAGATCGCTTTGGGAGATGTCACGGCGTGTCGCATCGGCAGCCAGTGACGGCAGGCCGCATATGAGAAGGGCGAGGGTGGGCGTGACAAGCCGAACGAGATCAGTGCGCTTCATGTCCTCGGCTCACGATGACCCGGCTTGGAGAAATGGAAACGAGGTGATGAGGCCGTCCGGGACGGCAGCCTCATCTATTTTTCGGATCAATCTATCTTACTTGAAGACGGCGTTTGGATTGTCGAGGCTCTGGGACCCCTCAAGCTCGATCTTGCCGAGGTCGAGAGCGGCAATCACGCGTTCGATCGTCTTGGTCTGGTCGAGAAGCCCGTCGATGGCGGCCTGCACCACGGCGTTACCCTCCTTGTTGCCTTCGCCAATCATCTGGTCGTAGGCCTCAACGGTCTGGGCGCGCTTTTCCATCGCGTGCATGGCATCGAGCGTTTTGTTGAGCTTGGATTTCATCTCGTCGTCCAGCTTCTTGTCGCTGGCGGCAACGAGTTCGGAGAGTGAAGGTCCGCTCATCTTGGTACCGTCAGCGCGCGTGTACTCGCCGGTATAAGCCGAAGCGATGCCAATCGCGTCGTTGAGATGCGAGTTGTAGGTGTTGTCGGAGAAGCAATCATGCTCTTCTTCCGGATCGTGCAGCAGCAGGCCAAGCTTCATGCGCTCGCCCGCAAGCTCGCCATAGGACAGCGAGCCCATACCGGTGAGGATCGCGGACAAGCCCTTCTTGGGATCGGCCTCGACATTCTTCGTCGCCTCGCCATCCGGCGCCCAGTTCGCGGCCATTTCCTTCAGGTCGGAGACCAGCAGGGTCGAAGCGGCTTTCAGATAATCGGCGCGGCGGTCGCAATTGCCGCCCGTGCAGTTCTTCGTGTCGTAGTCGGTGTAGGGACGGTTGCCCGCTCCTGGGCCGGTGCCGTTCAAATCCTGACCCCACAGCAGAAACTCGATCGCGTGATAGCCCGTAGTAACGTTGGCTTCCACTTCGCCGGCTTCTGCAAGGCTTCGGATCAGTTCGGGCGTGATCTTGGATGCATCGACCACTTCTCCGCCAACGGTCAGTTTCTTGTTGGCGATGATGTTGGCCGTGTAGAGTTCGTTCTCGTCGCTCTCAGTGCCGTAGGAACTATCGACATAGTCGATCAGGCCTTCATCGAGCGGCCATGCATTGACCTTGCCTTCCCACTCATCAACGATCGGGTTGCCGAAGCGATAGACTTCAGACTGCTGGTAGGGAACACGCGCCTTGATCCATGCTTCGCGGGCAGCTTTCAATGTCGCGTCACTCGGCGCTGCAATCAGCGCGTCGATCGCCTTGTCCAGCGCTTGTGCGGTGGTCAGTGAATCCTGATACTTCGCCTCAGCCAACTCGGCATAATGCTTGACCACGGCGGCGGGATCGGTCGCTGCTCTTGCGGGGGCCGCGGTGAAGGCTGACGATGCAGCGAAAAGCGCCATGCTGGCGCTTAGAACGGTTTTGCGAAACATGCTCTCTCCTGTCCAGCACTGCGGTAACGAGGCTGTGAAGGCGAGTTCTGAACCAATCGTAAACTGGTGTCAAATATTCTAGTTTAGAAGGCTTCCAACAAACGGACTGACACGGTCTTATCGCCTTGCAGCAGCGTTTATATGAGGAAATCCTTTCTAGCCCTTGCGGGTCATGGCGCAGAAGAAGAAGCCATCCGTATCCGTCGTCGCTGGCGTCAGAGTTACCGTTTCACCATCTGCAGAATGGGGCTTGGTTGCGGCCGGCCCGAAGGTCTTCGTCCACCGGTCAAGTGCCGACGTGATGGAGAATTCCGGGTTTTCAGCGCAGAAGCGATGAACCTGACGCTCGTTCTCTTCCGGCAGCACGGAGCAGGTCACATAGAGAAGCTCACCACCCGGACGCACAAAGGCCTTTGCCTGATCCAGAGCTTCGGCCTGTTGACCGACGCGCTCGTCTAGATTGCGTTGTGTGAGACGCCATTTTGTGTCCGGCCGCCTGCGCCATGTGCCCGTGCCTGTGCACGGTGCGTCCACGAGGACGCGGTCGAACTTGTCGCGGAACGCGTTCAGTCCGGCCGGCCTGTCATGCACCTGGACGTTTCGCGTGCCGGCACGTTTCAGCCGCTCGATGATCGGTGCCAAGCGTTTGCGATCGGCATCGAAGGCGTGAACCTGGCCCTTGTTGGTCATGGACGCGGCCATGGCCAGCGTCTTTCCACCGCCGCCGGCGCAATAATCGAGGATCTGCTCACTTTCAGTGGCGCCAGCGAGATCGGCAACGATCTGCGAGCCTTCGTCCTGCACCTCGAACCAACCCTTCTGGAAGGAAAGCTCGGCTGTGACGTTCGGCAGGCGCGACGGACCTTCGCCCGCCGGAATGCGTATACCTTGACGCGCGATGCGGGTTGCGACGGCGGCGGTCTCTTCCAGCGCCTTGAGCACCTTGTCGCGGTTTGCCTTCAGCGTGTTGGCACGAAGATCGAGCGTCGGGCGTTCATTCAGTGCTTTTGCCTGTCGGAGCCAGTCGTCTTCAAATGCCGCTTCAAGCGATGGCTGAACCCATTCTGGAATATCGCCCTGGATGTGCAGAGGCGCGTCGGCCAGCGAGCGGCTTTTCAGTGCGTTGATTGAATCTTCGGAAAGAGGCGGAGGGGCGAACTTATCGCCATCGAATTCTTGCGCCAGTTGCTCAGGCGTTTTGCCCCATTGGCGCAGCATGACGGCGTAGCCCAGCGCCGTGGCGCTATCGTCATCCATCAACCATGCGTGGGACAGTTTCATGCGAAGGGCATCGTAGACGATGTTGCCGATGGCGGCCCTGTCGCCGGAACCAGCGAAACGATGCGCCAGTCCCCAGTCCTTCAGTGCGTCGGCGACGGGGCGTCTGCGCGCCTCGATATCTGCCAACACTTCGATTGCTCCGGCCAAACGCCCGCCCAAACGCATTGTCTACCTCATCTCGTGATTGCCCGGTTGGTAGACGCGAATGGCGGCGAGGGCAAGGCTTAGGCTGGAATTCCCGAACAAGCGCTTCGGAAATCAAAGCATGGTTCACGTCAAGCGTCTAAACGGCCTCGCGAGAACGACATGCGGCAAAACAAGTCTTACTTGGCGGCAACGATCTCATAGCAGACTTTGGCGGTGCCGGAGCTAACCATGCCGAGGTTCTTGGCTGCAGCCTTGGACAGGTCGAGAACACGACCCTTGATGAACGGGCCACGGTCATTGATGCGAACGACAACGGCTTTACCATTGCGTGCATTGGTCACCTTGACCTTGGTGCCAAAGCGCAAGGAGCGATGCGCTGCGGTCAGATTGGAAGGATTCATCCTTTCGCCGGAAGCAGTCTTGGAAGTGAGAGCATACCAAGATGCGCCGCCGCAACCATTTGCAGCATTGGCTTGAAGAGGAGCGATAAAACAGCAGGCGGCAATAGTTGCTGCCGCGATAGTCATGCGTCGGATAGTCGTCAAACTGTGCTTCCCTGATACTCGGCCCCGCGCCGAATGAATTGCGGAGAGTTTAGGGACGCGGAAAAATGGCAAAAACTTGCCTTCTTCCAATCACGAACTGTTACAGTCTGTAACATTCGTGATCGCCGGCGTGAAAGCCAATTTTAGATAGCCGTCTATGGTTTCGGAAAAATTTCTTTAGAATCAAACCACAAGCGCAAAAGGATTGCGGCACCAGCCTACGAGTCACGACTTCACAAAAGTCGAGTGAAATAATTTTCTAAAAGCTGAAAAAATCCTCTAAATTTGTACATTAATAAAAGGTTAAAGACAAATTTAACGATGATAAACATTCTCAAAACGCCACTTGGATGGATTTTTCACCCTTTGAAGATGAACGTTCATTCATCTTTCCAGGTGCCGCTTTCCGACAATTGGCGCAGCGATCCGCGGTAATCGGGGTAGCGAAACGTAAAGCCCATGTGGCGGAGCTTGCCGTTCGAGACCCTTTTGTTCTCGCCATAGAAGGACCGGGCCATGGGGCTCAGTTCCGCCGTCTCGAAGGATTGTTCGGGAGGAGGGTCGATCCCCATCAGATCCGCGGCGAACGTCACGACATCTTGCGGCGGTGCCGGCTCGTCGTCCGTCACGTTGAAGATGCCGTTGGCGTTGCGCGACACAAGGAAAGCGCTCACTGCACCGATGTCCTCGACGCGGATGCGATTGAAGACCTGATCCTGCTTGATCAGGCGCCGGGCAGTCCCCTTTTCCAGGTTCATGAAGCCGTTGCGGCCCGGTCCATAAATGCCCGACAGACGCAGAATACAGAGCGGCACCGAGGCGTCGTTCGCCGCTTTGATCCACGCCTGCTCAGCCTCCACGCGCTCCAGCGAGCGTGCCGAAACGGGCTTGCAAGGCGTTGCCTCATCGACCCATGCGCCATCGTGATTGCCGTAAACGCCGACGGTGGAAAGATAGGCAGCCCATTTTAGCTGCGGCATGAGCGATTGCAGATTCCCGCCGCACAGGCGCAACAATGGATCGCCCGTCTTGCCGGGAGCAATCGATTGGACGAGATGGGTGACGGTTGAGAGTGCCGCGCACAAATCGTCATTGAGCATTTCGCCATCGAAGATGAACGGGGTGATGCCGAGCGATTGCAGCTTGTCGGCCTGGTCGGCGCTTCGCGTGGTACCGCACACCAGGTCCATGCTGTCCTGAAGACTTTTGGCGATTGCTTTGCCGGAATATCCGGCACCGAAAATCATCAGCTGCGACATCTATGCTCCTGCGATACGCCACTCGTCCTGCACATCCGAATCGTCTTCGGTCGTGTGCGCCGCAGCGTAAGCATGGAAGCTATGGCTGTCCATTAACTGTGAGAGTGCCCAGACGGCCATGCCGCGCACCTCTGGTGATGCATCGCTTGTCAGACGCTTGCACTTTTCGACCAAGCCTTGGTCCTTCGAATTGCCGGCCGCGATCAGAACGTTACGGATGAAGCGATTGCGACCAATCCGCTTGACTGGCGACCCGCTGAAGAAGGTTCGGAATGCAGCGTCATCGAGTCCAAGAAGAAAGTCGATGGGGGGTTCCTTGAGATCCTCTCGCGCCTGCAACTTCATTTCCGATGCGCTGGCGGCGAACTTGTTCCAGGGACACGCAGCCAGGCAATCGTCGCAGCCATAGATGCGGTTGCCAATCATCGGTCTGAATTCGTGTGGTATCGGCCCTTTATGCTCGATCGTCAGATAGGAAATGCAGCGCCGCGCATCGAGCTTGTAGGGCGCGGGAAAGGCGTTGGTCGGGCATGCGTCCAGGCAGGCGCGACAGGAGCCGCAATGATCCCTATCAGCCTCATCGAGACAGAGTTCGGCCGTGGTGAACATGCTGCCGAGAAAGAGCCATGAGCCGAAAGAGCGGCTGACGAGATTGGTGTGCTTGCCCTGCCAGCCAAGACCGGCAGCGGCAGCCAGTGGCTTTTCCATGACTGGCGCGGTATCGACAAAGACTTTCACGTCTTCGCCAGCACGCGCCGCAAAGCGTGTTGCGATCTCCTTCAGTCGTCCTTTGATGACGTCATGATAATCGCGGTTGCGGGCGTAAACGGAGATTGCGGCCTTGTCCGGCTGTTCAAGGATTGTGCGCGGGTCTTCATCCGGTCCGTAATTCAGGCCGAACATCACGATCGAGCGGACATCGCCCCACAGGGTCTTGGGGGAGGCCCGCCGCTCCTGCGTTTCCGCCATCCAGCCCATGGTGCCGTGGAAGCCGCTGTCGAGAAATTCACGCAATCGCTCCGGCGCCTGCGGAATAGCGTCCGGCGAGGTGATCCGACAGAGGTCGAAGCCAAGCGCCGTTGCTTCCGCTTTGACGAAATCCGTCAGCTTGCGTGCGCGCAGCTCCTGCTTCTGCAAGACCGTGTCGATTGCTTCTCTCCTGGGACGCCTGCCGGCACTGCGCCGACTGAGACGCTATATATAATGCGTGGTGACAGGATTAGAAATCGAGATCGGCATAATGGGAAGAGGGTGCCAGACGTGGCACGCGTTCGGCCAGCAGCGGACGGAAGGACGGGCGTGACTTCACCCGCTGGTACCATTCCTTGGCAATCGGCGCTTCCAGCCAGTTGATCTCCCCGAGATAGTCAAGAATGGAGACCGATGCTGCGGCCGCGAGATCGGCATAGCTCAAGCGATCACCGGCGATCCAGGTGCGCGAACCCGCAAGCCATTCGAGATACTTCATATGCTGGCGAATGTTCGACCGGGCGGTCCGCAGAAGTTTCGAGTCCGGCGGTCCGCCACCTTGGGCAGCCGTCATCTGCAATTTGTAGACACGCTCGCGCACCAAGGGCTTGGTGACGTCGTTTTCCATTTTCTGAAGAAACCACTCGGTCAGACGACGGATTTCAGCGCGTTGAAACGGTTCTTCCGCCAGAAGACGACGATCGCGCTTCAGCACGCCATGCGCCTCATCCAGAAACTCTGCCAGCACATAAGGCCCACAGAGCGAGCGCATGTTGTCGTCGAGATAGACGGGCAAGGTACCGGCCGGATTGAGCGCTAGAAATTCCCGCCTCTTTTCCCAGGGCTGCTCCTCGACAAGATCGATCTGGAAGCCATATTCGGCAAGGATCAGCCGGACGAACCGTGATGCTGTCGACATGGAGGAATGATAAAGAGTTGGCATTTGCGCTCAGAGTTTGTGTTTCTTGCGGTTGCTTATCTGTGGTGGAAAAAAGCTCAAAGTGCGGCTTCGGCACGAAATAATAGACGAAGTTTTTTTAACGTAACTTTAATGCTGCGTTGCACCACAGCATGGGCGCGAAAATCGAGACGATTTTCAGAAAACGCAATGGGTGGGCTCGAATAAGATGGAGCGTCCCTTGTGCATTCAAGGATGCACGGGACTCTTTCTCTTTCGCGACTGCCTTGAGCGGCTGCAATAAAAAAGCGCCCTGGATTTTCTCTCCGGGCGCTTAGCCTTTTCACGCAACGGCCGTCAGGGCCATCGACCTCACTGCGCAGAGATGGAGCTCGTTGCGCATGGGTCAACCCCATAGGCAGGAGAGCAACCGGTCTTGCCCGCGGCAACCGTGCCCGGAGCCATGAACGAACCTGCCAGAACAACCAACGCCGCACACGCAAAAAAGAGTGCGATAGACCTGCCCATTTCTCATTGCCTTTCAAAATTAAAATACGAGCGGTCGCGCCGCTGCTTGGTTGTTCGATGGAGGATGTGTCGTGATTGTGGCGTTTACCAATAACTGACGTTGCTGAACACCGGGTTAATGTGAAGACTTTTCCACCGTTGCCCTTGCGCCACGCTTGCGGCATTCCCCACGCGTTTCCGCGACATTCCCACCCCTTGAACGTAGCGACGAATTCGTCGCCGAACGCTCGTTGGGGTCATAACGGGTGGAGTAATCTTTGGTTGCAGCGCGTTTTGAAAAAAACCGGAGGCATCGTAGCGCAGTCGCAATCGACTCATCAAAGCACGAGGCGCGTCAACTCAGAGAGTTGAAGCGCCGTTCGTGCTGAGAAGAGGAAGAGTTGTGCTTTAAGCAGCTTTTCCCGCATTGCTGAACTGGCCGTGCGGGCGGTAGCTGACCAGATAGGACGACAGCACCGAGGTGATGCGAACGGGTGTGATCCCCATCCCTTCCAACGTCAGACCCGCCTTTTCCGCTTCAGCCGATACCACATTGTCATTCTTCAAAAGGGCAATCTGGTCGGAGGTGAAGGGAGGCTTGATCAGCGGAATGAGGGACGCCACCGAACCCATCAACGAGGCAATGCCGAACGGCAGGTTGACCATCGGGCGTTCGCGGTAGGTTGCTTCCAATACAGCCTCAAGACATTGACGGAAGGTCAAAACGTCCTGGCCGCCAAGCTCATAGGTGGCGCCCGCCTTCAGCTGACCGTCGACGCTGCGGGCAACGGCTTCCGCAACATCTTCAACATAGACGGGCTGGAACTTCGTCTTTCCACCACCGATCAATGGCAGGAAGGGGAGCGTGCGGGCCATGCCGGCAAACTTGTTGAAGAAGTCATCCTCAGGGCCGAAAACGATGGACGGGCGCAGAACGATGGCGTCTGGCAGAATGGAGCGGATCGCGGCTTCTGCGCGGCCCTTGGTGCGGGCATATCCAATCGAAGAATTCGCATCGGCGCCGATTGCCGAAATATGGGTCAGCGTCGCGCCTGCCGCTTTTGCCGCTTCAGCGACGGCGCGCGCACCAAACTCCTGCACGGCGTCAAAGGTGTTGCGGCCATTTTCGAACAGCAGCCCGACGCAATTGACGACGTGATCGGCATCTTCGACAGCACGGACGATCGAGTCCTTGTAACGCAAGTTTGCCTGGGCAAAGGAGATTTGGCCGACATTGCCGAGCGGCTGCAGGAAGCCTGCAAGATCCGGGCGGCGCACCGCAACGCGGATACGATAGCCGCGCTTTGCCAGCGTGCGAACCACATGCCGCCCGACAAAGCCCGAGCCGCCAAAAACGGTGACGAGAGGAGGAAGGTTGGCCAAGGGCATGGGACGGCTCCTGCGAAGCGTTAATGGATATATTCTGGTGTCTTAGCCGAAAGCTAGGCGCACGGGAAGAGAGAACAGTATGAAGCAGAACGGCGACTGAGAGAGCCTTCCGGCGCTATTCAAATTCCCTCGACGACGACCATTTCCGCATCGGCCACTTCCTGGCGAATTTTAGCTGCAGCCTGATACTCTTCGGAGTTATAGCAATCGACAGCGTGCTGCATCGAAGGGAACTCGATGATGACGTTGCGGGCGCGTGCCTGGCCTTCCAGTTCTGTGAAGGCACCGCCGCGAGCGATAAACTTTGCACCATAGCGTTCGAAAGCCGGCTTGGCTGTCGCGACATAATCCTTGTAGCGCTCGGCATCGCGAACATCCACGCGGGCGATCCAGTAGGCTTTGGTCATGGCTGTCGTCCTTATCGATTGGCTGGGAAGCTGGCCCGCAGCATTTCGTCCAGAATGGCGCGTGCCGCAGCCTTCGGGTCTGCCGCCTTGACGATGGGACGGCCAACGACCAGATGGCTCGAACCGCGCTGAATGGCGTCAAAAGGTGTGACGACGCGCTTCTGGTCTCCGGCGTCTGCACCGGTCGGGCGAATGCCGGGGGTGACCACCGCCATGTCGGGTCCGAGGATGTCGCGGACGGCTGAGGATTCTTCAGCCGAGCAGACAATGCCGCCCATGCCTGCTTGTCTCGCCTGTTCGGCGCGCTTGAGAACCAGCGACCGCGCGTCACCCTGGTAGCCTGCCTCCACCAGATCGGCATCGTCCATCGAGGTCAAAACCGTGACGCCGAGAAGCGTAAGATCCGATCCCTTGGCGGCAGCAACAGCAGCACGCATGGCCTTTGGATAAGCGTGCAGGGTCAGCATCGACATGCCCATCTTGGCGATGTTTTCCACGCCGGAGGCAACGGTGTTGTCGATATCCAAGAGCTTCATGTCGAGGAAGATTTTCTTGCCGCTCTGGGCAAGCTCGCGGGCGAACTCCAGCCCACCGGCGAAGACCAACTGATAACCGATCTTGTAGAAGATGACATCGTCGCCAATGGCGGTGACGATCGCCTCGGCCTCCTTGACGGTTGGAACATCCAAGCCAACGATCAGGCGCTCGTTCGTGGTCATCATCTTCACCCCTGCCAATTTTCGATGGGCGTCCAGTCGCATGTCACTTTCCGGTCCGCAAGATCGAATCTGAAAAGATTGCCACCGCCGGGCGGCTGGTCGGTGCTGCGTCGGATGACATCGTGGCTGAGGTGACTTTTGAGAAGGGTGCCGACCGCGCCATGACCGATGAAGGCAATGGGCTGGCTGGAATCGTGGGTGGCGAGGATGGTTTCGACCGATTTTACAATGCGAGCCTGTGCGTCGGCTGCGGTTTCCCAGCCTTTGTAGCTTGCATGCGGGTGGGCGAAGAACCAGTCAGCGGCCTTTTCGAAGAGGTCAGGCGGAAGAAAGCCGGTCGCGCTTCGGTCGTTCTCGTGCATGTCCTCAACAGTTTCGACGTCGAGACCGCTGGCTCGAGCAAGATATTGCGCCGTTTCGATCGCTTTGGTCTCGGTGCTGCTGACGATACGGCGAAAGTTGCGAGCCCAGGGCTGCGAAAACGCCCTTCGGGCTCTTTCTGCCCCTATATCCGATAGTCCCCATTCCGGAACGGGAACCTTCGGATCGATGCGAACCTGCGGATGAGTTATGTAGAGAGCGTACATGCCCAAAGATTAGACTAGGTGCGGGTATAGGTCCACAGCTGCGCAGGCGGAATGTTGCGCACCACGAAGTCGAAATGGCGGATGTGATAGAGGTGAGGCTGCGCCACGATCGGCGAGACCGGGCCATAGGAAATCTGAACGACGGGACGGCCGTGCGGGACGCGATTCAGCAGCTCATCCAGCAGCTTGATTCTCGCAGCCATCGGAAAATTCAGCATGGGAACGGCGGAAATGACACAGTCGAACATCTGGTCCTTCTGCTCGCCCAGCGTCTTATCCAGATCGAAGGCGTCGCCATTGATGAAGTTCACGCCAGGATAGTTGCGCAAAAGCTGCTGATAGAAATCCGTCGAATATTCGATTGCTGTCACCTGATCGGGCCGAAGACCGCGGCCGAGGATGGCTTTGGTGATAACGCCGGTTCCGGGTCCAAGTTCAAGAACGGGAAGGCCTGAATGAGGGTTGATGACGCTTGCCATCCGCCGCGCGGTAATGCCGGAGGTGGGAACGATCGCGCCGACTTTTTTCGGCTGATTGACCATCCCCTTGAAGAAGCGAATTTCTTCTTCGAATTTTCGGCCGAAGCGTTCTTTCAGGCTCAGTCCCATTTTTCGTCCCCTTATTTGTCGTCAAACACCATTTGTTGAAACTGTGGCGACATCTTGTCTCGTATGGCGCAAATCAAAAGCAAAATGTCGCAAGTGGAAAAACTTATCGCAATGCTGGAGCCAAAAAAAGCCGGAGGAAAATTCCGCCGGCTTTTTTCCAAGATTGTTGTTTTACACGCGCATCGGCATCAGCACGTAGAGCGCATCGTCCCCCGCCGTATCGCGCACCAGCGTGGGCGAGCCTGCATCGGCCAGAAGGAAGATCGCATCTTCGCCAGACAATTGCGCCGTGATATCGAGGAGATATTTGGCGTTGAAGCCGATCTCCATCGGATCGTTCTCATAGCCAACAGCCACTTCTTCCGTCGCACTTCCAGAATCCGGGTTGTTGACGGTCAGCGTCAATTGTCCGTCGGTCAAGGCAAGCTTGACGGCACGCCCGCGTTCCGAGGAAATGGTGGAGACGCGGTCCACGGCCTTGGCGAAGCTGCTGCAATCGACGCGCATTTCCTTGTCGTTGCCGGTCGGGATGACGCGCTGATAGTCCGGGAAGGTGCCGTCGATGAGCTTCGAGGTCATGACGATGTCGCCGATGGTCAGACGGATCTTGGCGTCGGACACTTCGACAGCGACTTCCAGCTCGGGATTGTCGACGAGCTTCTGCAATTCGCCAACCGTCTTGCGCGGAATGATGATGCCCGGCATGCCCTCGGAACCGGATGGCGCGTCGACATCGGCGCGTGCCAGGCGGTGGCCGTCTGTCGCAACTGCACGCAGCTTCAAATCGCCGCCGCTTTCGATCGTATGGAAGAAGATGCCGTTGAGGTAATAGCGGGTTTCTTCGGTGGAGATGGCGAACTGCGTGCGATCGATCAGCATCTTGAGATCGGTGGCCTTCAGCTTGAAGCTGTGGCTGAAGGTGCCAGCGGTCAGGTCAGGGAAATCCGTTTCCGGCAGGCACTGCAGCGAGAACTTGGAGCGCCCGGACGCCACCGTCATCGACGAACCGTCGGGATTGGTCGCGAGTAGCACTTCCGACCCGTCGGGCAGCTTGCGGACGATTTCATAAAGCAGATGGGCCGGCACGGTCGTCGCACCCGCCTGTTCCACCATGGCCGGTGTCGCTTCTGTCACTTCCAGATCGAGGTCGGTCGCCTTCATGTCCAGATTGGCGCCGGATGCGCGCAGCAGAATATTCGACAGGATCGGAATAGTGTTGCGCCGTTCGACCACGCGATGCACGTGGTTCAGCGACTTCAAAAGGTTGGACCGCTCAAGAGTAATACGCATGGACGCTACCGCTTTCAACCGTTGCGATCCGGCGGTGCCGGATCGGCAAGATAGTCTTTCCCGGCCTGATGCCGGATAATGGGACAGGCAAAATGGCAGAGTTATCGTGTGAAATGCAAGAGGCCAGCATACGCTAGCCGTTGCTATTCCCCGCTAACGTGCGTGATCCACAGATAAGAGTGACATCTTGCGCTTGTTCAGCCGCGTCCGATTGCCCATAAGTGCTTCCTTGGAATGGCAAAATAGATTGGACTGACCCGTGACAGACGAAACCAACGACGACCAGACGGAGACGTCTTCGGGCAAGAGCTTTCGCATCGCGGGCGTTTCGGTTCCGGCACGGCCGCTCGAGAATGCCCTTTATCTCGTGGCGACGCCCATCGGCAATCTGGGCGACATCACATTGCGCGCGCTCGAAACGCTAAGCTCCGCCGATGTTCTGGCCTGCGAGGATACGCGCGTCACCCGCATCCTTCTGGAGCGCTACGGCATTCGCAATCGCCCTTACGCTTATCACGAACATAATGCCCAGGAGGTAGGGCCGAGATTGGTTGCTGCTCTAGAGGCGGGCAAGTCGGTGGCACTCGTTTCCGATGCAGGCACGCCGCTCGTGTCCGATCCCGGTTATCGGCTTGGCCAGCTGGCGCTGGACGCGGGCTATCGCGTCGTGCCCATTCCAGGCGCCTCCGCACCGCTTGCCGCACTCGTCGGATCTGGCATGCCGAGCGACGCCTTCCTGTTTGCGGGGTTCCTGCCGGTGAAAGATCGTGGCAAGCGCGATCGCTTTGCCGAGCTTTCGAAAATTCCGGCAACGCTCATCTTTTTCGAATCCCCGCACCGCATCGGTGCATCCGTGCGTGTCGCCGCAGAGGTGCTTGGGCGCGATCGCCGCGCCGTTGTGTGCCGTGAGCTGACCAAGACTTTCGAGGAGTTCCGTCGCGGGACCTTGGGCGAGCTTGCGGACTATTATGACGAAGACCGCACGGTGAAGGGTGAGATCGTGCTTCTCGTCGAGCCGCCATCCTATGATGACATCCCCGATATTGAGGATGTCGAAAAGCTGTTGAAGGATTTGGTCTCCACCATGCCGGCGGCCAAGGCGGCTGCCGAGGCGGCAAAGCTCACCGGCTTGCCACGCAAGGAACTCTATCAGCGACTGCTCGACATGAAGGACAGCCATGGCGGTTGATGTGCGGCATGTGAAAAGACGCCGTGCGGAAAAACGCGGCCACGCTGCCGAATATTGGGCGGCGTTTTATCTCATGCTGAAGGGCTATCGCATCCTGGCGCTGCGCTATCGCACGCCGCTTGGCGAGATCGATCTCATTGCCCGGCGCAAGGACGTCGTCGCCTTTATTGAGGTGAAGGCCCGTCGATCGGAAAATGGCGCGGTTGATGCTGTCAGCTGGCAATCGCAACGGCGCATTCGCGCGTCTGCCGATCTCTGGCTGGCACGACGTAAAGATGCGCATCTGTTGTCTTTGCGTTTCGACATCGTCGCTGTCTTGCCGCGGCGTCTGCCAGTCCATTTCATCGATGCTTTTTGAGGACGATTCCATGTCGAGCGAACGTGAAAAAATGGCTGCTGGCGAATGGTATTGCTGTCTCGATGACGAGTTGGACGCGCTTCGGGTCAAAGCGCGTTTTGCCGTTCATCAGCACAATATACTGCCGCCGGACGAGCGTGGATCGATTGGCCCGCTGCTTGGCAAGCTTCTAAAATCGGCCGCCGGAAGCGCTTTCATCGAAGCGCCGTTCCATTGCAGCTACGGCCTCAATATCAGCCTGGGGGAAAGGGTCTATCTTAATGCAGGCTGCACCATCCTCGACTCCGGCAGCGTCGAGATTGGTGCGGGCTCCATGCTCGGCCCTGCCGTTCACATCTATTGTGCCGATCACCATCGCGACATCACGTTGCGCGGGCAGGGGATCGAAAGGGCACGGTCGGTAGTGATCGGCAAGGATGTCTGGATCGGCGGCGGCGCCATCATTCTGCCGGGCGTGACAATAGGCGATGGAGCCATCGTCGGTGCCGGTTCGGTGGTGACGAAGAGCGCCGCGCCAGGCGACATCGTCGTCGGCAACCCGGCGCGCTCGACCCGAGATAAATAATCTACCTGCGATTGCCCGGCGCGATCGGCCTGCAATTTCGAAGCTTCTCACGTAACAAATCTGACATGAAATTGTTAAATTCCCGTCACGGAACGTCCCTATTCGCATCCTCACCCAACAAGGGCGGTAGAGGATCGAAAGATGATCAAGAAAATTTCCATGGCCGTGATGGCCCTCAGCGTTTCCGCAACATCTTCCATGGCGGCAACCAACATCACCTTCTGGCATGGCATGGGCGGCCGCAATGGCGAAGTCATCAACGAGGTCGCGCAGAAGTTCAACGCTGCGCAGAGCGCATGCGCGTTGACGCCCGTTTCCAAGGGCTCCTACGAGGAAGCGCTGGCAAGCGGCATCGCCGCCTTCCGCTCCGGCGAGCAGCCGAACATTCTCCAGGTCTTCGATGCCGGTGCCGCCACCATCATCAACGCCAAGGGTGCCGTCATCCCGGCGGAAGATATCATCACCAAGGCTGGCTACACGTTCGATCGCGAAGCCTTTATTCCTGGCGTTCGCTACTTCTACGCTGCAGCTGATGGCAAGTTCGTCGGCATGCCGTTCAACTCCTCCGCGCCGATCATGTATATCAACACGGACGCCCTGAAGAAGGCCGGTGTCGAAGCGCCGAAGACCTGGGAAGAGTTTGAAGCCATTGCCCCGAAGCTGAAGGAAGCCGGTTTCATACCCCTCGTTCAGTCGCAGCTGACCTGGCAGTTCACCGAGAACTTCTTCTCGCGTAACAACGTCCAGTTCGCCACCAACAACAACGGTTATGACAGCGTTGTAGATACCAAGCTCAAGGTCACCGACCCGAACCTCATCATGATGTTCGAAAAGCTGAAGTCCTGGAAGGATCAGGGCTACTTCGCTTACTACGGTGCCGGCTGGAACGACAACCAGAAGCCATTCGAAGAAAACAAGGTCGCTCTCTGGATCGGTTCTTCGGGTTCCTTCGGCGGTCTGCAGAAGACAGCGCAAATGCCGTTCTCGGCAACCTTCCTGCCATACTGGGGCGCAATCAAGGGCGCTGGCACCAACTCCTTCATCGGCGGTGCGGCCCTGTTTGCCATGTCCGGCAAGCCTGAGCCTGAAAACAAGTGCGTGGCGGACTTCTTCCAGTTCTTGACCTCGCCTGAGATCCAGAAGTTCTACCATGAAGCGACCGGCTACGTGGCCATCACCAAGGCAGCCTACGAGCTGGCGAAGAAGGAAGGCTACTACGAGAAGCAGCCTGTTGCCGAAGTCGGCATCAAGCAGCTGTCACTGCCTGGCGGCGAATGGTCCAAGGGTTACCGCCTCGGCTTCTACCCGCAGATCCGCGCCATCATGGAACGTGAATATGGTCGCATCTTCTCCGGCGAAGTCTCCGTAAAGGACGCCTTCAACATCATCGAGAAGGAAGGCAACGACCTTCTGGCCCGTTTCGCCAAGACCGCTGGCTGATCATACCGTCACCCTATCGAAGGACCTCTCCTCTTAATCGAGGGGAGGTCCGTTCCAATTGCAAGGCGCTTCCAAGGCTCTGTCATCCTCGCCTCCAAGGCAGGGCGTGACGCACAGTACACAAGCAGCGCTCTCTCAAAATTCAGGGACCGACGTCTTCACAAGATGTCTGGTCCATAACCAAGGAAGGTTTGCGGACGTGACCTACGTTCCCTCCCAACCGAGCGCCACACAGGTTCTTCCCGGTCTTGCCGCGAAAGCGAAGAAGCCTGTCGTGGCGACAGAAACGGCCAAGCGCGTCCAGTTTTCCCCTTCGCTGCTGCCCTATCTCTTTCTCGCGCCCCAGCTTCTGGTCATTTTCGTCTTCTTCTACTGGCCGTCGGTCCAGGCAGTCCAGTCCTCCTTCTATATCGAGGATCCCTTCGGCTTCGGCTCGACCTTCGTCGGCTTTTCGAATTACTCAGATGCGCTTTTCAGCGTCGAATATCTGAGCATCGCCAAGTTTACAGGCATATTCACCATCCTCGTCACGGTGTTTTCTCTGGCCATAGGGCTGCTGCTGGCCGTGAAGGCCGACGCGGTCATCCGCGGTTCTTCGGCCTACAAGACGCTGCTGATCTCCGTCTATGCGATCGCGCCGCCGGTTGCGGGCCTGATCGGCATGATGTTCTTCGACCAGCATATCGGCCCTTTCGTCAAGATCGCCTCCTTCTTCGGCTGGCACATGCAGGTGGGCGTCAGTTACTTCGACACGGCTTTCGCCATGGTCTTCGTCTCCGTCTGGAAGCAGATCCCGTATAATTTCATCTTCTTCCTGTCGGGCCTGCAGAGTGTGCCGGTCTCGGTGCGCGAGGCGGCCTATCTTGATTGCCGTTCCGGCGTTCGCCGGTTCTGGACCGTCATCATGCCGCTTCTGGCGCCGACCGCCTTCTTCCTGCTGATCATCAACGTCACCTATGCCCTGTTCGATACCTTCGGCATCATCGATGTGATGGTGAAGGACAAGGCGGCCAACAATCCGATCACGCTGGTCTACAAGGTGTTCCTCGATGGTTTCCGTGGAAACGATATCGGCGGCTCCTCGGCGCAATCCGTCATTCTGATGGTCGTGGTCTTCGTGCTGACCGTCATGCAGTTCCGCTTTCTAGAAAAACGCATCCATTACGGTTGAGGTGTTGACCCATGTACAAGACAAAGCCTCTCGACCATCTGGTGCTGATCATCGGCTCGCTGTTTCTGGTCCTGCCGGTCATCGTTGCCTTCATGACCTCGACGCATACCGCAGCCGAAATCCACATGAATGGACTGGCTCTGACGCCAGGCAATAATTTCGTCGCGACCTATGAGAAGGTGCTGACACAAAAGGGTGGCTTCACCGGCCAGGTGACCGGCTTCAGCATGGTGATGAACTCGCTGATCCTCGGCATCGGCTTTGCCGTCGGCAAGATCGTGCTGTCGATGATGGCGGCTTACGCCATCGTCTATTTCCGCTTCCGCTTCGCTACGCTCGCCTTCTGGATCATTTTCACCACGCTGCTGTTGCCGCTCGAAGTGCGCATCATGCCGTCCTACGAGGTGATGAGCAAACTCGGGCTTTTGAACTCCTATACCGGCCTCATCGTCCCGCTTCTGGCCTCTGCCACCGGCACCTTCTATTTCCGCCAGTTCTTCAAATCCGTGCCGGACGAGTTGCTGGAGGCGGCGCGCATCGATGGTGCGGGGCCGATCAAGTTTTTTATCGACGTGCTGATCCCACTATCGCGCACCATGGTGGCAGCGATCTTCATCATCATGTTCGTCTATGGCTGGAACCAGTATCTCTGGCCCATGCTGATGACCAATGATGAGAGCTTCTTCACGCTGATGCGCGGCATCAAGTCGATCCTACAGGTCTGGGTCGGTTCGCAACTTCCCGATTATAACGAGGCTTTCGCGCTTGCGGTTCTCGCCATGCTGCCCCCGGTGATGATCGTCATCATCTTCCAGAGCTGGTTCATCAAGGGCCTCACCGAAAGCGATAAGTAAAGGATACCGACAATGGCCGAGATCGAAATCAGTCAGGTCTGCAAGGATTACTCCAACGGCATGCGCGCCGTTCATGATGTGGATATCTCCATCAAGGATGGAGAGTTCATCGTGCTCGTCGGCCCTTCCGGCTGTGGCAAGTCCACGCTTCTGCGCATGGTTGCTGGCCTGGAGGAAATCTCCGAGGGCACCGTCAGCATCGGCAATCGCATCGTCAATGACGTGGAGCCTGCCGAGCGCGACATCGCTATGGTGTTTCAGAATTACGCGCTTTACCCACATATGTCGGTACGCGAAAATCTCGAATATGGTCTGAAGAACCGCAAGACGCCAAAGGCGGAGATCGATGCGCGTGTGGCGGAAGCCGCACGCATGCTGCAGCTCGAGCCCTATCTGGACCGCAAACCACGGGCGCTTTCCGGTGGTCAGCGTCAGCGCGTTGCCATGGGCCGTGCCATTGTGCGCAAGCCCGCGGCCTTCCTCTTCGACGAGCCGCTGTCCAACCTCGATGCCAAGCTGCGCGTCTCGATGCGCGGCGAGATCAAGCGGCTGCAACGCCGCCTTGGCACCACCTCCATCTATGTCACACATGACCAGTTGGAAGCCATGACGCTGGCGGATCGTCTCGTGGTTCTGAATGCGGGACGCATCGAACAGATCGGCGCGCCGCTCGATGTCTACCACACGCCTGCCTCCACCTTTGTCGCAAGCTTCATCGGCTCGCCAGCCATGAACCTCCTGTCTGGCGAACTGCATGGTGATCGTCTGGCGATCGGTCCTGCTGTCTTGTCATTGAATGGTGTTGCGCCGACCTCCGGCCCGGTGACGGTCGGCATACGGGCGGAAGATTTGCGCATTGCAAATGGTGATGAGCCAGCCTTGCCGTTCCGTCTCGATTATGTCGAAGAGCTCGGCTCGCAGCGGCTGGTGCATGGCGTCGTTGGCGATCAGCCGCTGACGGTGTCGCTTTCCGCCGAACTGGAGCTTCCGGAAATCTTCGCGCTCACCATCAATCCCGGCAGGCTGCATTTCTTCGACAAGGACACCGGTAAGCGGATCGATGTCAGGCTCAATGAGCAGAGTGCGCAGCTGCAAGTCGAACGGGCAAGCGTCTGATTAACGGTAAGGAAGCCGGAGTGCGCGATGCGCCCCGGCTTCATTTTTGTCCATTGACTCCATTATAAGATCGAATATTCTCTTATCATGGAAAATCAAAGTGACCCGCTTGAACCGGTAATCGCCGCAAGGCTCAAGCTTCTGCGAGAACAGAGTGGACTAACGCTCGATGGACTTGCGACGGCGTCCGGCGTGAGCCGCGCCATGATATCCCGCATCGAAAGAGGCGAGGCGAGCCCTACGGCATCATTGCTTGCGCGCATCTGCGCCGCACTCGGCCTTTCGCTGTCACAGTTTTTCGCCGAGGGCGAGGCGCCGCCATCACCTTTGGTAAAAAGAAGCGATCAGCCGACGTGGAAAGATCCGGAAACCGGTTATGTCCGCCGCGCCATTTCGCCACCCCGTACGGGCTCGGATGTCGACATCGTCGAAGTTTCGTTGCCGGCATCCGCGCGCGTCAGCTTCCCGCCCCACCCGGCCAGCAAGGGCATGACCCAATATGTCTGGCTGTTCGAGGGCGTGCTCCACATGACGCTTGGCGAGGAAACGTACCGGCTAGAGCCGGGTGACTGCCTCTTCATGCCCGTTGGCGAGGGCCACATTTTTCACAATCCGTCCGATAGTCCCGCTCGCTATGCCGTCGTGTTGGACCAGAGAAAGCGCATATGATGGAAGAGAATATTATCAACATCCGGCTTTTAGACCGCCAGGAGACACTGAATGCCCTGCCGGATCTTTGCGACGTCCTGTCGGACTGCGTCAATGGCGGAGCTTCTGTCGGCTTCATGCTGCCCTTCGGACCAGACGACGCGCGCAACTTCTGGCAGGATGTTGCAGAAGCGGTGGGCCGTGGCACCACACTCCATGCGGTGGCGGAGCGCGATGGTAAAGTGGTTGGCACGGTTCAGGTGGGTCTTGCCACCAAGCCCAACCAGCCTCACCGGGGCGACGTGATGAAGCTGCTGATCCATCGAACAGCCCGTGGTCTTGGTCTGTCACGCCGGCTGATGACGCATGTGGAAGCGGAGGCGGCAAGCCTTGGTCGGACGCTTCTCGTGCTGGATACGGCAACAGGCAGCGAGGCCGAAGCCATCTATCCGCGCTTCGGGTGGCAACGCGCCGGCGTCATCCCGGATTTCGCGCTCTTCCCCGATGGGCGTTACTGCGACACGACCTTCTTCTACAAACGCATAGGTCCGGCCGAATGACCGGACCTGTTGTAGAAGGCATGCTCTCTTAAAATCAGGCTGCGTAACGGGTTGCAGCACTGTCCTTCGTCAGGCGGAATTGCTGCAGCAATTGCAGCAACTGGTCTGTCTCGGTGTTGAGTTGCTGCGTTGCTGCACTCGTCTCCTCCACCATGGCGGCGTTCTGCTGGGTGAGCACATCGACTTCTCCGACGGAGCCGTTGATCTGTTGCAGTACGACCGCCTGATCCTGGGTAGCCTGGGTGATCTGGTGCACCTGATCACTGACCTTGGAAATCTGAACGCCGATTTCCGCCAAGGAGTCGCCGGTCTGGTTGACGAGGTTTGAGCCTGCCGAGACCTCTTGCGTCGAGACGGCAACCAGCTGGCGGATTTCCTTGGCGGCAGAGGCAGAACGCTGCGCCAGTTCCCGCACTTCATGCGCAACGACTGCAAAGCCCTTGCCGGCTTCGCCCGCGCGGGCCGCTTCCACGCCGGCATTGAGCGCCAGAAGATTGGTCTGGAATGAGATGGAGTCGATCACCTCGATGATATTGCCGATCGTCTGCGAAGCCGCCTCGATCCTCTCCATCGCCGCTATTGCGTTTCTGACGATAGCAAGGGACTCGTCTGTGTGGCGGCGCGTATTGTCGACAATACTGTTGGCCTGGCGCGCGCGCTCCACCGCATTGCGCATGTTGGAGTTGACCTCATCCACGGCTGCTGCGGTTTCTTCCAGCGAGGCTGCCTGGCGCTCGGTGCGCCGGGATAGATCAAGCGTCGAGGCCGACATCTGTTGCACGTTGACGCGGATCGTTCCGACATTGTCCTGAATGCCGCCGATCGTCTGGCGCAGCCGCTGCATGGACTGGTTGAAGTTGAGACGCAGCTCCTCCAGGTGTCCCGTAAAGGGCGTATCGATCATGGTGGAAATATCCCCAGCAGACAGCCGTTCCAGGCCATCGCCCAGTGCGGACACCGCAAACTGGATCTGACGGTCGAGTTCCCGGCGCTCCGCTTCGTTCATCTGCCGCTCCGCTTCGGCGGCAGAGCGCTGCTCTTCCGTCTGCGCTTCGAGGCGCAGGCGTTGAGCGGCATTTTCCTTGAAGACTTCCAATGCGCGTGCCATGTCGCCGATCTCGTCATGACGGGTGTTGCCGTTGAGCGGTACGTTGACGTCGCCGGTGGCAAGACGCTTCATGGCGCTGACGATCGTCAGGATCGGACCCTTGAAGGTCATGACCAGACCGATGCCGGCGAAAATCGCGATCAGGATGCCGGTGAGCATGGCAGAGATAGAGATGCCGTCAGCCTTGCTGCGTTCGCTATCAGCCGCCAGACGCTGGGATTCGGCAAAGCCTGTCAGCTGCTCCCAAATATGGCCGATTTCTTCCGTTGCCTTGGCGAAGGCAGCCTTGCGCTGGTTGAACATGGTCAGAAGGTCGGTGGCATTCTTGTCGAGCTTTGTGGACAGCGCATCGATCAGGGTCGCGCTTTTGATGGCGCTTTCGGACATCGTCTTGTCGGACATCACCGCACCCGCAGAGACGCTCAGACGGAAGGCCATATCGCGAAACCGTTCCAACCCGTCTTTCGTCGGGGCTGCGGCAAAGCCGGCCATTTCAAGCTGCATGTTCTTTGCGTCGTCGCCGATCTGGCGCGCCATCGTCAGGAAGTTGACGGCGGGCTCGATCTTGCCATCCAACTGTCCGAACATCTCGGTGGCCTGGCGCGACTTTACCGTTGCAAATCCTTGAAGGCGGATGGTTGCCGGGCGCATCATGTTGATCGCCTGATCGATCGTTCCGACCGTCATGTCGTTGACGACGCCGACATCGACCTGCTGGCGGATTTGCTTCACATTTTCGGAAATCTGATCAATGACCAGCTTCTGGTCGGCACTAGCGATGGCAGAGAGCGACTTTGCCGTAGCCTCAAGCCCGCCAATCGAATCGCGAATGACCGCAATCTTTTCTTCCGGAACTGTACGCTTGTTGAATTCGGTGACGACGGTTGCGATCAGTGTCGCGCCGCGAACCAGCCTGTCGGCCTCGCGCAACATCTCCTTGGCCTTCGTCTCATCGGTTTCGAGCGTGCTGCGGATGTTGGTGGCGTTTGCCAAAAGGCCATTAAGCTCTTTTGTCACGCCCGCCATATCGCCATTCATTTGCGATCTGAGCGCCTGTTCTTTTTGGTAAAAGGACCACAGCTCATCCACCTGAACGCCGATCAGCGAGGTACTTTTAATCGCGTCCTGAATGGCCGGATCGCTTCCGTCACCCGTCATCTTGAGAAAGGTGATCTGCTCATCGATTTGATGATGAAGCGTATTTCGCGTCTCTTCGGTGGTGTTGTGAAGAAACGAGGTCATGCTTTCATAGACCTGCTTGAAGCCGGTCAAGGATTGCAGGGTCGTGTTGGAAATATCCATGCGACCTTGAAGCAGCTTTGAGGTGTAAAGACCCGAGAGACCAACCGCAAGAATACTAAGGATGAATGGTGCAATGAAGACAATAACCTTTGTCTGGATCTTAAACCGTGCCAGAACTCTATCAATAAACATGCTGTCCCAGAGCCTCTATTATTATTATGCCGTTGATTATTATCGGTTTTCCGGCAGAGGAGACTTTTGCAATCAAGCTTTGAAAAAGCGTTAAAAAAAGACCGTATTTTTTGCTGGTGCCATGAGCGGTCAGTGGCTGCCCATTAAATGGACGACCAGAGCAATGTGCGCGATATTGGAAATTCGTACCCGGTCTTCGAGCCGATGCGATAGCCCGCTTGTTGACCCAGCACAGTTATGGCCGCAACGTTCATAAAATTTGTGATCGCTGCGGCCAGAACCCATACTAATACTTTACCTGGAGGTTAGCCCGCTCCCGGGTTGACCTCGCTGTCGTCCTCGTCTGGGAGGGAGCCGGCACCTGGCGTCTTGCTGTTGTCGGTCAGATGCTTTTTCGCGTGCGGACCGGCAGCGGGAATATCTTCATTGCGCTCGGTCTTCACGTTTTTTTCTTCGATCGCCTCGCGGGCGTTTTTGTCTTGCATCGTTCGAACTCCTCATCGCAATGTGACGATTGTCGTCAAAGATCGAACGCGTGGGGGGAATACCGGTTCCCAGGCGTGAAGCAAGCGGGTGCTGTGTGCCGCGGAGTCTTTTGGAAGCGTGCTGTCTATCTACGGGGGCGACTTGAGGTCGTCAGTCTTCGATCTTGCGCGCTTCCGAAATCAGCATGATCGGCACGCCGTCACGAATCGGGTAGGCCAGCTTGGCGCGTTCGGAAATCAATTCGTGATGTTCTCGATCATAGGTGAGCCTGCCCTTGGTCAAAGGGCAGACCAGAAGATCCAGAAGCTTCGGATCGACCTTGCTCAGCTTTTCATCCATGGGTGTGGCTCATTGCAGGATGACACCACCCTCTGCCCCGCCCTGAGCCAGCACGATCTCCATGATGGCGATCAGTGCGTCCGCGCGGGATTTCAGATCAGGAGCCTCCAAGAGAGCCTGCTTTTCCGCCGGTCCAAAGGGGGACATCATCGACAATGAATTGACCAATACACGATTTCCCGCGCGCTCGACGCTGTCCCAATCCGCTTCCAACTGGTTCGATTCAAGGAAATTGCGGAAGATGCGCAAGAGATTGGCGCGATCGATATCTTCCTCCCCATCTTCACCGGAGAGATCGGCAATGAACGGAGCTTGCTTGAACACGCGGTAAGGCGTCTTTTCTTCGATCTCCTCCAGCAGCCTGAAGCGGCAGACGCCTGTCAACGACACGACGTAGCGGCCGTCGCCGGTCTCGGAAAATGAGGTGATGCGACCGATGCAGCCGATGGGGCTCAGTGCGCCACCCTCGGTTCCGGCTTCAAGAGCCTGCAGGGCGGGCTGGACCATGCCGATTAGTCGGTGGCTCGCAATGGCCGCGTCGAACATCGCCAGATATCGTGGCTCGAAGATGTTCAGCGGCAGGTGCCCTTCCGGCAGCAGCAAGGCGCCCGGCAAGGGAAAAACGGGAATAGTCTCGGGTAGATCGCTTTCTTTCAGATATCTCGCATTTCCGACATGCATCGGAGGGATTCCTTATGTCTCATCGTTCCCGCTCCAATCTAGATGAGGAGCGGGTCGGCAAAGCGCAAGACGGTTTTAGGAAAAGAGTATGGAGGAGAGCTTTCTGCGACCGGAAATGCTGGCCGGATCCTTGAAACCCCAGGTCTCGAAAAACTCCACCAGCTGCTTGCGCGCGCCGTCGTCTTCAAAGGTCCGATCCTTGCGCATGATGGTCAGTAACTCTTCGACGGCCTCTTCCCGTTTGCCCTGCGCATTCAGGATTTTGGCGAGCTTCAGCCTTGATGCGTGATCGTCCGGGTTCAATTGTAGGGCTTGCTGCAAGGCCAACGGATCGCCGAGCTTGCGGGCTTCTTCGAACTGCGCCAGCTTTTTCGACGCCGCCTGCACGGCTGCGTCCTTGGAAAGTTCTTCCGACAGGGCCGACAGAAGCTCGCTGGCGCGCTCATATTGCCCGACCGCGATCATGCACTCGGCAATGCCGGCGACAGCGGCGGCATTTTCAGGATCAGCCTGCATCACGGCGCCGAAGAGCTGGGCGGCATTCTGGAAATCGCCGGCCTCCAGCAGCTGTTTTGCCTCGGCGAGCGCCGCCCCGATTTCGGCCTCCTGATCATCGCCTGCCGGTCCTGCGAGCTTCTCGATGAATTGCAGGATCTGGCTTTCCGGAACGGCACCCATGAAACCATCGACCGGTCTGCCGTCGACGAATGCGACGATCGCGGGGATGGACTGAATGCCGAGCTGTCCGGGGATGGCTGGATGTTCGTCAATGTTCAGTTTGACCAGCTTGACGCGTCCGCCCGCTTCATTGACCACCTTTTCCAGAACGGGCGTCAGCTGTTTGCACGGGCCGCACCACGGCGCCCAGAAATCCACCAGCACCGGCTGCCGGCGCGATTCATCCATGACGTCCTTGGAGAAATTCGCGGTCGTCGTATCCTTGATATAGGAGCCTTGAGCGCCGGATTGTCCGCCGCCGAAGCTTGCCGAACCCGTCATCTGACCTCCGAGCGAGGCTCCGTAAGGGTTATCCATTCCGCTCATATCTCGTCTCCAATATCATCTCGTGCCGGTGCGCTCATACCGCACAGATCGTGGTTTATTCCGTGACTTTCAAGATCAGCGGCGTGTGCCCCGTCGCCTCCAGGAAGCGCACGAGATCGTCACGGCCGATCGTCGTCGTCGCGTCGTTGGTCAGCGGGTGGCCATTGATCAGGTCGGATTTCATCAACTCGCTATCAAGCACGAAGGTCACTTGATTGTCGGTATCGTTGATCGCGCCGAAGACGGTGACCGAACCGGGAACGACGCCCAGATATTCCAGCATCTTTTCCGGTTTGCCGAAGGACACCTTGCTGGCGGCATCGATGGTCTTGTGAACCGTCTTCAGGTCCACCGTCGCGTTTTCTTCGACGGTCAGAACGAAATACTGGTCCTTCTTGTCCTTGACGAAAAGGTTCTTCGTGTGGCCGCCCGGGATCAGATCGCGCAGGGATTCCGATTCAGCGACTGTGAAGACCGGCTGATGCTGCGTGGTCGTGTGTTTTACGCCAAGGCCATCGAGAAAGCTGAAAAGATCCTGCGCCGTCTTGGGGGAATGCTCTGCAACCATCACTGCGTGCCTCTGCCGGATTTCGTCTGTCTTTGACAAAGTGAATAGGCCCGACACACCGCTTTTGCAATCCATTCTGCCGTGAAGCCCGCAAAAGATCAGCCTTTTCCGATGCTTGCGATGAGGCACAAATTTTTCTCCGGGTTTTCGTCATTTCCCTGTTGCATTTGAAAATCGGTTGAGCGATATAGCGCCCGTCGCCGCAAGACGGCGCCCACGGTTCAGCGATCTACCCCGAACCGTTGGATTTTTGAGCGGGTGTAGCTCAGGGGTAGAGCACAACCTTGCCAAGGTTGGGGTCGAGGGTTCAAATCCCTTCGCCCGCTCCAAATCTCTCTTTTCAATGTTCATTCTCCTTCTTCGCCATAGACCACGGCGCAGTCCGCGTTTGTGGCGCAAACGGCTGGCCGCTGGCGTGCGAAAGATATATCGCACCCTCCCTGCATTTATCTCTTGCATTTGAAAGTCGGTTGAGCGATATAGCGCCCGTTGCCGCATGACGGCGACCCGCGGTTCAGCGATCTACCCCGAACCGTCGGACTTTGAGCGGGTGTAGCTCAGGGGTAGAGCACAACCTTGCCAAGGTTGGGGTCGAGGGTTCAAATCCCTTCGCCCGCTCCAAATTCTCAAAATCAAAAACTTTCGATATGTCTTTATTGCATATCAGCTCACATGCTCGGCCATCTTTGCTCAGGTGGCATCCGGATCGTTTAGCTGATATGGGAACCGCTTTTGCAAGACAGTGGATATGCAGTAAGATGAAAAGACTGATCGGCTCCGTTTTGTTGGGATCCTTGTTTGCCGCGCCGATTGCTGCAAACGCAACTCCGGTGCTCGTGCTGGATGCCGATACCCATCAGGTGCTCGTTCAGGAAGATGCCGGCGTTCCCTGGTATCCTGCGTCGACAACCAAGTTGATGACGGCGTTTCTGACGTTCGAGGCCTTGCGTGATGGCGAGATTTCGCTCTCCACGCCTGTCACCATGACGAAGAAATCCGTCAGCGAGGCGTTTCTGGAGTCCGGTCTGTCTCAAGGTCAGGCGATGACGCTGGAAGATGCTCTTTATGCCATGATCGTCGCCTCAGCCAATGATGTTGCGATGGCCGTCGCGGAACGGGTGGGCCATGGCGAGGCACCTTTCGTTGAGAAGATGAACGAAGCAGCCCGGCGCCTTGGCATGACGGGGACGCATTTTTCCAATCCGAACGGATTGTTCGACAAGAACAACTACACCACCGCACGCGATCTCGCGATCCTGGGGCTCGCCATCGAACAGCAGTTCCCGCAGTTCCAGAACTTCTTCCAGGTCTCTGCCGTATCGATCAACGGCAAGGAAATCCCATCCAACAATTTGCTCCTCACCCGCTACCGCGGCACCACAGGTATGAAGACCGGGTTCCTCTGCGCATCCGGGCGCAACTTCGTCGGCGTCGCCACGCGCGACAACCGCCGCCTCATGGTGGTGGTGATGGGGGCGACCACCGAGCGCGAGCGCAACGAACGCTCTGCAAAATATCTGGACGAGGGCTTTGAAGGGCGGCTGCCTCCGAGCTTCGGAACCGTGGAGTCGATCGCCAACAGGCCCGAGGTCAAGCCGGAAGATATGAGAGTGCGGCTTTGCACCAATCAAAGCGTTCAATATGAAGCGTCGCGCGAGGCCATGTATCCGATGGGGCTTCCCGGCCAGCCAAGCTATCTCAATGATGAAATACCTGGCATCGTTCACCGCATCACGACCTGGCAGAATGAAGCCGCTGCCGCCGATGTTCCGTTGCCATCACCGCGACCGGTCGAGAATAATGCACCGCGGAACTGAGACCTCTTGAGTTACACCATGCTTTGGCTTCGTTAGCCGACGGCCACAACATCCGTCCGGACCTGCTGGTCCAGGAAGGGCTGAACATCGATGGCTTTCAGCGGGCGGGAACAGATGTAGCCCTGGATCAGGTTGCAGCCCATTTCGGTCAGCATATTGAGCTGATCGTCGGTCTCCACGCCTTCGACGACGCAATCGAGTGACAGATCGCGCGACAGAAAGCTGACCGACCGGACGATCGTCTGACTGGCCTCGCTGTCGATGAGACTGATAAGATAAAAGTTTAAAACCCCGTCTTACGACGGAAGTTAATACTTCATAACTTTGTCATTTCAAAAATATGTTTAAAAGCGGCCATGTGGAGGCTGCGCCCAGGGCGCCGCATGGCAGTATCTCTCTTTTCGACGGCATGCTTTATTTCTGGGGCGCGCTTGGATACATGCCGCTGGTGCGAAATTCGCTTGGGTTGGCGCCGTAAAGCCTGCGAAACACCTTTGAGAAATAGTTCGGGTCGTCAAAGCCGCAGAGGACGGAGACTTCCTTGATCGGAATATTCGCCGCCGTGGTCAAAAGCTTGGCTGCGCGTCGAAGGCGCCGCTGCAGTACAAACTCTGCTGGAGGAACGCCTTCATTCGCTGTGAAAATCCGTGAGAAATGGGCTCGGCTGAGCCCAGCCACGGCAGCCAGATCGTTGACTGACAAGCGCTCGTTAAGGTGTCCGTCGATATAGCTCAGCACCTGTTGCATGGTACGGTATTCGCCGCCGAAGGATGCGTGAGAGCCAAAGACATCATCATAAAGGGTCATTGCGGCTTCATAGGCGACCGCTGAGGCGGCCCCAGGTGTTTCCGCGCCGTTGACGAGACGGGAGCAGCATTCCGCCAGTTGATCGATCGTCTGCGTCTTCAACTTGAGGATCGGGCCGGTGACGGCGAGGATGTTGCGGTGAATACGCAGCGCCTCCTCGCCATTCATGGAGATCCAGAAAAACTCCCACTCCTGGCCTTCTTCCAACCAGTAACGGTGATTGTGGGGAATAAGAAGCAGCAACGTCTCGCCGGGCTTCACCAGGTAGCGACGATTGTCGTAGCGCAGATTGCCCGAACCACTGATGCAATATTGCAGGACTGTGAACGGCGTCTGTCCACGCTTTCGCCCATCCCAGTCGTAATTTCCGCCGCGGCGGATCTCGTACCCGCTGCTGGTCGGCATCGTATGAAGCGTCTGGCGACCGCGCGGCAGGGATACGGTGCGCATGCAAGGGCCTTGGTCGATCAAATCTTGCAGCACAAAATTACCCATTAAAGCATAATCCTTCTCTGGCATTGACCATCTTTATACGCATAATCGCCCGCAGAGGAGACAGCCAGCAGGATTTTTTAAAAACGATATAGTCAATAATTCTGATTTTCCAATAAGATGGAAGGTCATCTGAGTTTTTGTGACGCGAGAATCCTTTGGCCCGTTTCACCCTTTCCATTTGAAAAAGAGGTGGCGTTATGAGTTTCAAAATCGCTATAATCGGGGCGGGGAGCGTCGGCTTCACAAAAAAGCTCTTTACCGATCTTCTGTGCGTACCGGAGTTTCACGATATCGAGGTGGCGCTGACGGATATCAGCCAGCACAATCTCGATATGATCAAGGCCATTCTCGACAAGATCGTTGAAGCCAACCGCCTCAAGGTCAAGGTCACCGCGCACACGGATCGTAAACGTGCGCTGGAAGGCGCCAAATACATCATCAGCTGCGTGCGCGTCGGTGGTCTGGAAGCCTATGCCGAGGATATTCGCATTCCGCTCAAATACGGTATCGACCAGTGTGTTGGCGATACGATCTGCGCAGGCGGCATTCTCTATGGCCAGCGCAATATTCCCGTCATTCTCGATTTCTGCCGCGATATTCGCGAAGTGGCTGCCCCGAATGCGAAGTTCCTGAATTACGCAAACCCTATGGCAATGAACACATGGGCGGCCATCGAATATGGCAAGGTCGACACTGTCGGTCTTTGCCACGGTGTCCAGCATGGCGCCGAACAGATTGCCGAAGTTCTGGGCGCAAAATCGCTTTCCGAACTCGACTACATCTGCTCCGGTATCAATCACCAGACATGGTTTGTCGACCTGCGCCTTAATGGTCGCAAGATCGGCAAGGAGGAGCTGACTTCTGCCTTTGAAGCCCATCCGGTTTTCTCGCAGCAGGAAAAGCTTCGCATCGACGTCTTGAAGCGGTTCGGCGTCTATTCCACCGAAAGCAACGGTCATCTGTCGGAATATCTGCCATGGTATCGTAAGCGGCCGGAAGAAATCTCCCGCTGGATCGACATGTCGGACTGGATCCACGGCGAAACCGGCGGTTATCTCCGGTACTCGACGGAAACGCGCAACTGGTTCGAAACCGAGTTCCCGCAGTTCCTGGCCGCTGCCGACAAGCCGATCGATCCGGCCAAACGCTCCAATGAACATGCCAGCCATATTCTGGAGGCGCTGGAAACCGGACGCGTCTATCGTGGCCACTTCAACGTCAAGAACAATGGTGTCATCAGCAATCTACCTTCGGATGCGATCATCGAGTCGCCCGGCTTCGTCGATCGCTTCGGTATCAACATGGTCTCGGGGATCACTTTGCCGGAAGCCTGTGCGGCGACCTGCATGGCGTCCATCAATGTTCAGCGCATGTCGGTGCATGCGGCGGTGACCGGCGATATCGACCTCTTGAAGCTTGCCGTGCTGCATGATCCGCTGGTGGGTGCGGTCTCCACGCCGGAAGAGGTTTGGCAGATGGTCGACGAAATGGTCGTGGCGCAGGCCCAGTGGCTGCCACAATATGCCGATGCCGTTCCAGCGGCGCGCGAGCGCTTGAAGAACGCAACGGTCAAGACCCGCGATTGGGAAGGGTCAGCGCGTCGCGCCGTTCGCTCCGTCGAGGAGCTGCGCGCCATCAAGCAGGCAAGCTGATCGCCGCAGAGAGATCAGACGGCCCTGAGGAGGGCCGTCGATAAGACCGGGCGGGAGGCCCGGTTCAAAGAGCCACGGCGGGTATTGCCCGTTGTTCAAAAAGGGGAGTGAGGATGACAAACCGATATCTTGTGAAAACGGCCGCCCTTCTTGTCGGCGTGTCCGCGTTGGCCTATGGCGCCATGGCGTCGGAACTGACCGTCGTGCCGCAGCCGCCGGACTTTCCGGCGCAGACCAAGGTCCAATATGTGGATGGCTCGGCCATCCTCGAATATAAGGCGCTGCCGGAATATCATGAGCCTTCCTGGGTGACGAAGCAGTTCGTCGACCAAAAGAAGTTGCCTCCCGTCAAGGATCGCCTGCCGAAAGAGCCGATGGTCTACAAAACCGGCAACATGGCGGATGGTGTGGGCGTTTATGGCGATACGCTACGTCATGTCATCGGTGGTCGTCCGGAAGGCTGGAACTATTGGGCCGGTCAGAACCAGGGATGGGGCGGCATCGATATCGGTCTCTTCGAGTGCCTGACGCGCACCGGCCCGCTCTTCCAGGTCAAGGCGGACGACCTTCAGCCACTGCCGAACCTCGCAAAAAACTGGGAATGGTCCAAGGACGGCCACAAGCTGACCATGAAGCTCATCGAGGGTGCGAAGTGGTCCGACGGCCAGGATTTCACCTCCGATGACGTCATGTTCTACTGGGACGATAACGTCCTCGATCCGAACGTCTCGCCGCTGAACGGTGCCACCCAGGAGACCTTCGGCGCCGGCACGACGCTGAAAGCCATCGACAAGTACACGATCGAGTGGACGTTCAAGGACGCGTTTCCGAAGCAGTTCATCTACAACATGGCTTATGGCACCTTCTGCCCAGGCCCCGCCCATATGCTGAAGCCACAGCATCCTAAGTATTCGAAGAACACCTACGAGCAGTACAAGAACGCGTTCCCGCCGAGCTACATGAACTTTCCGGTAATGGGCGCGTGGGTCCCGGTCGAGTATCGCCCGGACGACATCATCGTCATGCGCCGCAATCCCTATTACTGGAAGGTTGACGAAAAGGGCAACCAGCTCCCTTACCTGGACGAGACGCACTACAAGCTCTCGACCTGGGCCGACCGTGACGTCCAGGCAGTTGCAGGCTCCGGTGACATTTCCAACCTGGAGCAGCCGGAAAACTTCGTGGAGTCGCTCAAGCGCTCCGCCCAGAAGGACGCTCCCGCGAGACTTGCCTTCGGACCGCGCCTGATCGGCTACAATATCGAGATGAACTTCTCCGCCAACGGTTGGGGCGATCCGGATGCCCGCCAGCAGGCCATTCGCGAGCTGAACCGGAATGAGCACTTCCGTCGAGCCATCACCATGGCGACCAACCGCAAGGAATTGGGCGATTCTCTTGTCAAGGGACCGTTCGTCGCAACCTATGCCGGTGGTATCCTTTCCGGCTCGAACTTCTACGATCGTCAGTCGACCCTCTACTATCCCTTCGATCTTGAAGGCGCCAAGAAGGAGCTTGCTGCAGCCGGTCTGAAGGACACCGATGGCAATGGCATCGTCAACTTCCCGGCAGGGACTGCCGGCGGCAAGGATGTCGAAATCTCGATGCTCGTCAGCAATGACTACACGACAGACAAGAGTCTTGGCGAAGGCGTCATCGCTCAGATGCAGAAGCTCGGCATTCGTGTGGTGCTGAACGCCCAGGCCAGCAAGGATCGCGATGCGGCAAACTTTGGTGGCAAGTTCGACTGGTCGCTACACCGCACCCAGGCAGAACTCGCTTCCGTCGTGCAGAACACGCCGCAGCTCGCTCCCACCGGTCCACGCACCAGCTGGTTCCACCGCGCCAACAACAAGAATGAGCTCGACCTGATGCCATTCGAGAAGGAGCTGGCTAATACGATCAACAAGTTCGTCATCTCGAGCGACCCGAAGGAGCAGGCCGAACTGATCAAGCAGTATCAGAAGATCTACACGACCAACGTCAACACGGTCGGTCTCGTGGAATATCCCGGTGCTCTGATCATCAACAAGCGCTTCAAGAACGTGCCGAACGGTGCGCCGATCTACATGTTCAACTGGGCCGAAGACTCGATCATCCGCGAACGCCTCTATGTTCCGGCAGCCGATCAGGGTGATTACCAGCTCTTCAAAGACACGTTGCCAGGCAAGCCTGGCGGTGACGGTCCGCAGAAGTAAGCGTTTCCTCCCGGCTCTGCGCCCCGCAGCATCAGGCGGGGCGTGGAACCTACAGCATCGGCCCGAAAATCGATTCCGATTTTCGGAAAGCCCGACGCGTAGATTCAAAAAGTTAGAGCGTCCTTTGTGCGTCCTCCAGGACGCACGGCGCTCTAAGTGGTGGCGGTTTGGCGGCTTTAAGGCCGCGGACCACCACCGTCCCCTCGAGGAGAAGTTCTTATGTTGAGGTTTCTGGTTACTCGCCTTCTGTCCGCAATACCGTTGCTTCTGATCCTGAGCATCGTGACATTTGCGATCATCCAGGCGCCGCCCGGCAACTATGCAGATTATATCCGGTCGCAGCTTATGAATCTCGGAGGCGCGTCCTTCGAGCAGGCCGATGCTCAGGCCAAGGCCTACGCCGTTGCCCACGGGCTCGATAAGCCGCTCGTCATCCAGTATTTCAACTGGATCTGGAACATGGTGTCGAAGGGCGATTTCGGCTACAGCATGTACTACAACCGCCCGGTCGGCGAGATTGTTGCCGAACGCCTGCCGCGCACGCTGATCCTCGCGCTCGTCTGCCACATCCTGGCATCCATCCTCGGCATCAGTTTCGGTATTCTTGCCGCGACACGCCAATATAGCTGGGTGGATACGATCCTCTCCGGCATCGCCTTTCTCGGCATGACCATTCCGCGCTTTCTGATGGCGCTGATCATGGTCTATCTCCTGGTCTTCCACTTCAACATCAGCGAAATCGGCAACTTCTTCTCGCCCCGCTATGGCGGCGCTCCCTGGTCCTGGGACAAGTTCGTCGATCTGGTGAAGCATGTCTGGCCCGTGGTCGCCATCGCCACCTTTGGCGGGCTTGCCTACAATATGCGCGTCATGCGCGGCAATCTGCTCGATACGCTGAATGCGCAATATATCGAGACGGCACGGGCCAAGGGCCTGCGTGAAAGTGCCGTCGTCATGCGCCATGCCGTGCCCAATGCGCTCCATCCGCTCATCATGTATCAGGGCGTGGTTCTGCCCTACATGCTGACCGGCGAAATCGAGGTGGCGATCATTTTCGCGCTGCCGACCGTCGGACCAGCCATCGTTGGTTCCATGCATGTGGGCGATGTCTATGTGACAGCCACCTTCATGCTGGTGCTGGCCGCCACACTGATCGTCGGCAACATCATCGCCGACATGCTGCTGGCAGCGCTTGATCCACGTATTAAACTGGGAGGAGCGTGACCATGTTGGTTCCAGCCGAAACCACAATCGAGCCGACCGTAACGACTGCAACAGCGGGCAACGAAAGCTATCAGGCTCTGGTTTGGCGCCGCTTCCGGCGATCCTTCACCGGCATGCTTGGCCTCGTGCTCGTCTGCGTTCTTCTCATCATGGCAGTCTTCGCGGGCTTCCTAGCCCCCGTCGATCCGATGCTGTCGGAAGACTCCTTCATGCCGCCGGAATCGATTTCGATCCATGACCAGGAAGGCAATCTGGTCATGCCCCGCGTCTATCCGATCGTCGATTCCGAAAAGCTCGATCCCATCACGTTCCAGCCCATCAGCGGACCGGACTATGAGAGCCCCCGGGTCCTCGGCTTCTTCGTGACCGGCTTCGAATACAAGCTCTTCGGCATCATTCCGTCCACAGTCCACTTCTTCGGCTCGACGGATGGCAAGCCAATTCACTTCCTCGGCACGGATAAGCTCGGCCGCGACATTCTCTCCCGCGCCATCTATGGCTCTCGCATCTCGCTGATGATTGCGTTGACCGTCGTCACCATCGTCACCGCTATCGGCACGACCGTCGGCATGGTCTCCGGCTATCTTGGCGGTGCCTTCGACACATGGACGCAGCGATTTGTCGAACTCGTGCTCGCCTTCCCGCAACTGCCGCTTTATCTGGCGCTGACATCGCTGATCCCGGTTACTGCACCCACCAATGTCTTTCTCGGCTTCGTCATCGTCGTCATGTCGGCGCTCGGCTGGGCGCAGATGTCGCGCGAAGTGCGTGGCAAGACGCTCGCACTTGCCCGCATCGAATATGTGAAGGCGGCGATCGCAATCGGGGCAACCGACCGGCGCATCATCTTCCAGCACATTTTCCCGAATGTGATGAGCCATGTGATCGTGGCGGTGACGCTGAACATTCCGACGATCGTGCTTCTGGAGTCCTTCCTTGGCTTCCTTGGCTTTGCGGTGAAGCCGCCGCTCATCTCCTGGGGTTTGATGCTTCAGGATACGGCCAATTATTCGGTTATCGGTTCCTACCCCTGGATCCTCGCACCTGTCGGCTTCGTGCTGGTCACTGTCTTCGCCTTCAATGCGCTGGGCGATGGTCTTCGCGATGCGATCGATCCCTATTGAGCCGAGAAAGAGATCACGATGACACAAAACCTCATCCCCGAACTTCGTCTCGACGCAGCGCTTCATACCGACGAACCGCTTCTCGACGTGCGCCACGCCGGCGTCAACTTCAAGACCGAGCATGGCCAAGTCTCCGCCGTTCAGGATATTTCGTTCCAGCTATACCGCGGCGAGACGATTGCCATCGTCGGTGAATCCGGTTCGGGAAAATCGGTCACGGCACGTCTGGTCATGGGGCTCTTGTCCAAGCGCGCCACGGTCAGTCCCGATACGCGGGTGAAGTTTCGCGGCGAAAACATTCTGAAATATTCGCGCGACAAACGCCGCCTGCTACGCGGCAGCCGGATATCGATGATCTTCCAGGAGCCGATGAGCTCGCTCAATCCGCTCTACTCCATCGGCACGCAGATTGCCGAAGCCATCCGCGCGCATCGCCGGGTCAGCAAGTCGGAGGCGCGCAAGCAGGCTATCGCGCTTCTGGCCGAAGTGCGCATCCCGGATCCGGAACTGAGGATCGATCAATATCCCCACCAGCTATCCGGCGGACAGCGCCAGCGCGTGATGATTGCCATGGCGCTTGCCAACAATCCGGACCTGCTGATCGCCGATGAGCCGACGACCGCGCTCGACGTCACCGTGCAGGCGCAGATCCTCAATCTGCTGCGCGATTTGCAGCAAAAGCACGGCATGGCCGTCGTCCTCATCACGCATGATCTGACGGTGGTGCGGCGCTTCTCCGACTATGTCTATGTCATGCAGAAGGGTCTGCTGCAGGAGCACAATACCACAGCCGCGCTCTTCGAGGCGCCGCAACACCCTTACACGCGCCATCTTCTCGGCTCAGAGCCCCGCGGCCGAGCCAAGCCACTGTCGGACGACCAACCCATCCTGCTCGAAGGCAAGAATGTCCGGGTATCGTTTGGTTTGCGCAGCGGCGGCTTTTTCCGCCCGGTATTTCACGATCTCGTTGCGGTGGATGGCCTGTCGCTTGACCTCAGGCGGCATGAAACACTCGGGCTCGTCGGCGAATCCGGCTCCGGCAAGACGACCTTTGGGCAGGCACTGACACGACTGATCAGCAATGAGGGCGGGGAAATCTTCTTCGACAAGCAGCCGATCCACAACAAGGATCGCGATGGCATGCGCCCCTTACGTTCACGCATGCAGGTGGTGTTTCAGGATCCGTTTTCATCGCTCAATCCCCGCATGACGGTCGGCCAGATCATCGGTGAGGGGCTGGTCGTCAATAATATCGGCGCCAACAGCGCCGAGCGGCTGGATCGCGTGCGAGCGGCTCTCAGAGATGCGGGACTTCCCGACAATGTCACCAATCGCTTTCCGCATGAGTTCTCTGGCGGGCAACGCCAGCGTATCGCCATCGCACGCGCGATCGCGCTGGAGCCCGAGTTCCTGCTGCTGGACGAGCCGACATCGGCGCTCGACCTCTCTGTGCAGGCACAGATCATCGATCTCTTGCGCAAGCTGCAGGATGAGAAGGGCTTGAGCTACCTCTTCATCTCGCACGACCTGAAGGTTGTGCGGGCACTTTGCCACCGCGTCATCGTCATGCAGCGCGGGCAGATCGTGGAGCAGGGGTCCGTCGAGGAAGTCCTATCCAATCCCAAGACCGAATACACGCAGCGGCTGGTCCGGGCTGCGTTCGAAATCGCATAATTTCCGAGAGTGGAGAAAGAAATGACAAGAAATCCCAAGATCGCTTTCATCGGGGCAGGGTCCACGGTGTTCATGAAAAATATCATCGGCGACGTGTTGCAGCGCCCCGCTTTGTCCGGCGCCCGCATTGCGCTGATGGACATCAACCAGCAGCGGCTGGACGAGAGCGCCATCGTCGTCAACAAGCTGATCTCGACGCTCGGCGTCAGCGCCAAGGCGGAAACCTTCACCGATCAAAGAAAGGCGCTGACGGATGCCGATTTTGTCGTCGTCGCCTTCCAGATCGGCGGCTATGAGCCTTGTACCGTCACCGACTTCGAGGTGCCGCGCAAATATGGTCTGCGCCAGACGATTGCCGATACGCTTGGTGTGGGCGGCATCATGCGTGGTCTGCGCACCGTGCCGCACCTCTGGAAGATTTGCGAGGACATGCTGGCGGTCTGCCCGAACGCCATCATGCTGCAATATGTGAACCCCATGGCCATCAACACTTGGGCGATCGCGGAGAAATATCCGACAATCCGCCAGGTGGGTCTCTGCCACTCTGTTCAGGGAACGGCGATGGAACTGGCGCTCGATCTTGATATTCCCTACGAGGAAATTCGCTACCGCTCCGCTGGCATCAACCACATGGCGTTCTTCCTTGAATTCGAACACCGCCAGCCGGATGGCAGCTACAAGAACCTTTACCCGGATCTGGTGCGCGGCTACCGCGAAGGCCGTGCCCCGAAGCCCGGCTGGAACCCACGCTGCCCCAACAAGGTCCGCTACGAGATGCTGACGCGCCTCGGTTACTTCGTCACCGAAAGCTCCGAGCACTTCGCGGAATACACGCCCTATTTCATCAAGGAAGGCCGTGAGGACCTGATCGAGAAATTCGGCATTCCGCTCGATGAATATCCGAAGCGCTGTATCGAGCAGATCGAACGCTGGAAGGGTGAGGCGGCCGCCTATCGCTCGGCCGACAAGATCGAGGTCAAGCAATCGAAAGAATATGCCTCGTCCATCATCAACTCGGTGTGGACCGGCGAGCCTTCGGTAATCTACGGAAACCAGCGCAACAATGGCTGCATCACCTCATTGCCTTATAACTGCGCCGCAGAAGTGCCCTGCCTCGTCGACCATAACGGCGTGCAGCCAACCTTTATCGGCGAATTGCCACCGCAACTGACAGCGCTGATGCGCACCAACATCAACGTCCAGGAACTGACGGTCCGGGCGATGATGAGCGAAAACCGCGAGCACATCTATCACGCGGCGATGATGGATCCGCATACGGCGGCGGAACTCGACCTCGATCAGATCTGGTCGATGGTGGATGACCTTCTCGTCGCCCACCGCGACTGGCTGCCGGAGTGGACACAGGCACGCTGATCCAACAAGGCTTGGCGGCGCTTTTCTCACACTTGCCGCCAGTATGATCGCCGCAATCGTTCGCGGTTGGGACACGCCACTACTCTACGTCTCAGGCACTTTCTCAAGCACATTGGAGATGCCTGAGGCTGCGGGACTGACTGTACCCTACAGCATCGGCCAGAAAATCAGGCTCGATTTTCTGGCCGATGCGTCGATTCAAATAGGTAAGGCGTCCTTCGTGCGCTCCAAAGGACGCGCGGCGCTTCAGAAATCCCAGTCCTCATCCTCTGTGGCGACTGCTTTGCCGATGACATAGGAAGAGCCGGAGCCGGAGAAGAAGTCGTGGTTCTCGTCGGCATTGGGTGACAGCGCCGAAAGGATGGCCGGATTGACCTTGCAGGCCTCCGGCGGAAACAGTGCCTCGTAGCCGAGATTCATCAGCGCCTTGTTGGCATTGTAGTGCAGGAACTTCTTGACGTCCTCGGTCAGGCCGACGCCGTCGTAAAGCGCTTCGGTGTATCGCGCTTCATTGTCATAAAGCTCAAGCAGCAGATCAAAGGCGAAATCCTTGATCTCCTGGCGCGCCGCCTCTGGCAACCGTTCGAGCGCGCGCTGGAACTTATAGCCGATATAGTACCCGTGCACCGCCTCGTCGCGAATGATGAGGCGGATCATGTCTGCCGTATTGGTGAGCTTGGCCCGGCTCGACCAGTACATCGGCAGATAAAAGCCCGAATAGAACAGGAAGCTTTCAAGGAAGACAGACGCTACCTTTTTCTTCAATGGATCGTCAGAGGCATATTGCTCCAGGATCAGGGACGATTTGCGCTGGAGGAACTCGTTTTCTTCCGACCATCGATAAGCATCGTCCACATCGGGCGTAGAGCACAGCGTCGAGAAGATCGACGAATAGGAGCGGGCATGCACGGCCTCCATGAAGGAGATGTTGGAAAGCACCGCCTCTTCATGCGGTGTCGCCACATCTTCCATCAGGCGGACTGACCCGACGCCGTTCTGGATCGTGTCGAGCAGTGTCAGTCCGGTGAAGACGCGGATCGTCAATTGCTGCTCTTCGGCCTTCAGCGTTGCCCAGGACGGGATGTCGTTGGAGAGCGGCACCTTTTCCGGCAGCCAGAAATTGCCCGTCAGTCTGTTCCACACCTCGAGGTCCTTATCGTCCTCAAGGCGGTTCCAGTTGATCGCGCGGATCGCGGTGGCAGCCTTTGGCGCCGTGGTCTTCAGTTGGATGTTCATGGTTGTTACCGAATGATCAGAGGGCGCAGGAGACGCAACCTTGCACTTCCGTGCCGGTCAGCGCCATTTGGCGAAGGCGGATGTAGTAGATCGTCTTGATGCCCTTCTTCCAGGCATAGATCTGGGCGCGGTTGATATCGCGTGTCGTGGCGGTGTCGCGGAAGAACAGGGTCAGCGACAATCCCTGATCCACGTGCTGCGTGGCGGCCGCATAGGTATCGATGATCTTCTCAGGCCCGATCTCGTAGGCGTCCTGGTAGTATTCGAGATTGTCGTTGGTCATGAAGGCAGCCGGATAATAGACGCGGCCGATCTTGCCTTCCTTGCGGATTTCGATCTTCGAGACGATCGGGTGGATGGAGGAGGTCGAGTGGTTGATATAGGAAATCGAGCCGGTCGGCGGCACCGCCTGGAGATTCTGATTGTACAGCCCACCCTCCATCACAGCCTGCTTGAGTACCAGCCAGTCTTCCTGTGTCGGGATGTGAATGCCGGCCCTTTCGAACAGATCGGCAACGCGCGGCGTTGACGGCTTCCATTCCTGTTGCGTGTATTTGTCGAAGTAGTCGCCGCTCGCATATTTGGACTGTTCGAAGCCCTTGAAGCGCTGACCACGCTCTACTGCCAGGCGATTGGAAGCCTTCAGTGCGTGATAGGTCACCGTGTAGAAATAGATATTGGTGAAATCCACGCCTTCTTCGGAGCCATAGAAAATCCGCTCGCGTGCCAGATAGCCATGCAGGTTCATCTGGCCGAGGCCGATCGCGTGGCTCTCTGCGTTGCCCTTGGCGATGGATGGCACGGAGGCGATATGGCTCATGTCCGAGACGGCCGTCAAAGCGCGGATTGCGGTCTCGACCGTCCTGCCGAAATCGTCCGAATCCATCGCCGCTGCGATGTTGAGCGAGCCAAGGTTACAGGAAATATCCTTCCCCGTCGTTTCATAGGACAGGTCGGCCTCATAGGTGCTGGCTTCACTGACCTGAAGAATTTCCGAGCAGAGATTGCTCATGGTGATGCGCCCAGCAATCGGGTTCTCGCGGTTCACCGTGTCCTCGAACATGATGTAGGGATAGCCGCTTTCGAACTGGATTTCGGCCAGCACCTGAAAGAACTCGCGCGCCTTTATCTTCTTTTTGCGGATCCGGCTGTCGGCGACCATCTCCCGGTATTTTTCCGTCACCGAAATTTCGCTGAAGGCAACGCCATAGATGCGTTCCACATCATAGGGTGAGAACAGGTACATATCCTCATTGTTCTTGGCGAGTTCGAAGGTGATATCCGGAACGACGACGCCGAGCGACAGCGTCTTGATGCGGATTTTCTCGTCGGCATTTTCGCGCTTGGTGTCGAGGAAACGCATGATGTCGGGGTGATGGGCATTGAGATAGACGGCGCCTGCACCCTGGCGCGCGCCAAGCTGGTTGGCGTAGGAGAAGGAATCCTCCAGGAGCTTCATCACCGGAATGACACCGGAGGACTGGTTTTCGATCTGTTTGATCGGCGCACCGGCTTCACGAAGATTGGTCAGTGAAAGGGCCACCCCGCCGCCGCGCTTCGAGAGCTGCAATGCCGAGTTGATGCCGCGGGCGATCGACTCCATATTGTCTTCCATGCGCAGCAGGAAGCATGACACGAGCTCTCCGCGCTGCTTCTTGCCCGCATTGAGAAAAGTCGGAGTTGCCGGCTGGAAGCGGCCGGAGATCATCTCATCCACCAGGCCGCGCGCCAGTGTCTCGTCGCCGCGCGCCAGCGTCAGCGCCACCATACAGACGCGGTCCTCGTACCGCTCCAGATACCGTTTTCCGTCGAAGGTTTTCAGCGTATAGGACGTGTAGTATTTGAAAGCCCCGAGGAATGTCGGGAAGCGGAATTTCTTCGCATAGGCATGGTCGAAGAGATCGCGGACGAAGTTGAAGGCGTACTGGTCCAGCACTACCTGCTCGTAATAGCCTTCACTCAAAAGATAATCGAGCTTTTCGCGCAGATTGTGAAAGAACACCGTGTTCTGGTTCACGTGCTGAAGAAAGTACTGGCGCGCTGCCAGCCTGTCCCTGTCCAGCTGAATCCGGCCATCCTCATCGTAAAGGTTCAGCATCGCATTCAGTGCATGGTAATCCAGCACTGCTGCGTCCGACTGCTTCAGGGGCCTCTCGAGTGTCAACGTGTCCAAAATCGTTCCAATCCCTGTCTGACATTGACGACGTCCTCACCCGTCCCCATCAGCTCGAAGCGATAGAGATAGGGCACGCCGCATTTGGCGGAGATGATGTCGCCGGCGATCCCGAAGGTCGCGCCGAAATTGCTATTGCCCGCAGCAATCACGCCGCGAAGGTTTGCTCGATTATTCGCATCGTTGAGGAAGCGAATGACCTGTTTGGGAACCGCGCCCTTGCCGTTCTCGCCGCTATAGGTCGGGACGATGAGGACGAACGGGCTTGGAACATGCAGAGTCACAGCAGCGCTGATCGGGATGCGGCGGGCGGGGGTGTCGAGCTTGGCCACGAAGCGATGCGTGTTTTCCGAGCGCGTCGAGAAGTAGACGATCTCCCCCGCCATAGTCTGCGTCACGATGCAAGCGTGCTGATCATGTCGGGCCGAAAGCCCCCCCAATGCGTCTCGCCGGCAATGACGACCGGCACCTGGCGATAGCCAAGACCGAGCACCCGCTCATAGGCCTGCTCGTCAGTCGAGACATCGACGATCGTGTAGTCGAGACCCTGACGATCGAGTGCGCGCGTCGTCGCAGTGCATTGAACGCAAGCGGGCTTGCTGTAGACGGTGATGCTCATTTTGATCCTCGTTGGAAAAAGGCATGGGAAATCGCTCTCGCGCCGCGGGGCGCGTGACGGTTTAAAAACAGGGTTGAACGCAAAGCCGAGGCCTGCCGGACAGTGCTGTGGCATGGCTTAGTAGCAAAAGCGCCGAACGCTTCTGTGCACCATGCCTCAGACGCCGGTTACTCCAACGGATAAAAGACTGAACTCGTAATCATAGGACTTCACCCCGAAGTGGCTCTACGCGGAGGCATGGGGGAAGCGAGACGCACAGGGTCATCCCGTACGCATTCGCGACCTTCCGGGCACCCCGCCGGTGGACGTATTTACTCAAGGCAGGTCTCCTGGCTCGCGGGTCGTCACATTCATCTCGCCTTCCCGAAACCTTATGTTTCAGTGGCTGCTGAGAGAATGCTCGCCGCTTACAGTTGCGGGGGCAGCTGCGGCATTGCTCCACCATTGCTGGCTTCGCGCACCGTATTCCCATCTTCGCTTCCGACAGAATCGGAAGAACCTTGAATACCAGATATAGTATGCATTTCGTTCAGTGCGTCAATAGGCTGTTGCAACGACGCGAACTGGGCTGATCTTGATATCAACAGGAAAAATCCCGACACCATAATATGAAGCAAACGGTCTTGTTTTGTGCAAGGAGAGGTGATTATAGGCGCAGGCATTGTGCGGCGGGAGCCGCGTTCAACAGGATCTTGGGTGATGATGAAGCGTCTTTTTGCGGCTGTGGGATTTTGTGCATTTGCGGGGTTTGCGGCAACCCCGGCGACGGCCGCGACGACCTATCCTCTGACGATCGAAAACTGCGGCGCCACGGTCACCTTCAACAAGGCGCCTGAGCGTGCCGTGGCACTCGGTCAGAACAGCGCCGAGATCATGCTGCTGCTTGGTCTTCAGGACAAGATGGTCGGCACTGCCTTCTGGCCGAACAAGGTTCTGCCGCAGGTCGCCGAGGCTAACGCCAAGGTCAAGGTTCTGACCGTCGAGTTTCCGACCTTCGAATCCATCCTGGCACAGAACCCGGACTTTGTGACCGCCGCCTTGCCGACACTCGTCGGCCCCACCAGCAAGGTGGCGAAGCGCGAAGATTTCGACAAGCTTGGCATCTCCACCTATCTTTCGCCCAGCATGTGCGCGCTGGACGACATGTCCAAAGACAAGTCCGGTTATGGCAATCGCTCCAAACTCTGGAACATGGAGACGCTGTATAAGGAGATCGATGATCTCTCGCAGATCTTTGACGTGGCCGACAAGGGGCAGGCCGTCATCGCCGACCTGAAGAAGCGCGAAGCTGCATTGCGTGCTGATGCGGCGAAGGATGGCAAGAAGCTTTCCTATGTCTTCTGGTTCTCCAGCCCGTCGCCGTCGGCTGACGCCTATCTCGGCGGCAAGAACAGCCCATCGGGCTATATCGCCGATCTGTTGGGCGGCACCAATGCCATTACCACCGAAACCGAATCTCCGGCCATTGGTTGGGAAACGATCATTGCCGCCGATCCCGACGTGATCGTCGTGACGCAGGTCGACCGCAATCGCTGGGAACTCGACAAGGCAGATGCAAAGATCAAGTTCCTGAATAGCGATCCTGCCACCAGCCAGATGAATGCCGTCAAGAACAAGGCGCTCGTCATCATGCCGGCGCAGGCGATGAACCCAAGCGTTCAGACGATCTACGGCGCCGAGCAGATTGCTCGGCAGTTGAAGACCCTCGGCCTGAAGTGAGTTCGGTGGCGGCGAAGGATCGATCAGGTAGCGGGATGCGGCGGCTTGTTGCCTCCGTAGCGCTCTATCTTGCGTGCTTCGCGACGATTGCCCTCGTGGTCGGCATCAGTGTCGGGATTGGCGATCTACCAATTCCGCTCTCTACCACCTATGCCGCCATCACCAACAAGCTCGGCTGGACGTCGGTCGAGATCAGCCGCATCCATGAGGCAGTGATCTGGGAGTACAGGCTGAGCCGCGCTCTCGTGGCCGTCTTCTGCGGCGCGGGCCTCGCCATGTGCGGCGCCATCATGCAGGCCATGCTGCGCAATCCGCTGGCTGAGCCCTATGTTCTCGGCATTTCCGCTGGCGCCTCGACCGGTGCCGTAGCCGTCGTCATTCTCGGGATCGGTGCCGGCGCAGTGTCGCTGTCTCTGGGTGCCTTCGTCGGCGCCTTTGCGGCATTCTTCCTGGTTGCCATTCTGTCCAATGGGGCGCGCGGTGGCGCAGACAGAACGATCTTGGCGGGTGTTGCAGCCGCTCAGCTTTTTAATGCCGCCACATCCTATGTGGTCACCACTTCCGGCAATGCCCAGCAGGCCCGCGACGTGATGTTCTGGCTTCTCGGCAGCTTCGGTGGCGTGCGTTGGCCGGATGTCGGTCTCGTGTCCATCGTCGTCGGTCTCGGTCTGATCTGCTGCCTCTTCCATGCGCGCGTGCTGGATGCCTTTGCCTTCGGCGATGAGGCGGCCGCCTCACTCGGTGTCAATGTCGGGCGCACGCGCATCATTCTCTTTGCGCTGACCGCAGTCATCACCGCCACCATCGTCAGTATGGTGGGGACGATCGGCTTTGTCGGTCTCGTGGTTCCGCATGCAGCACGTTTCGTCGTCGGGCCGCTGCACGCACGGCTCTTGCCGGCCTGCGCCATCACCGGGGCGATCTTCATGGTGCTCGCCGATATCGCCTCGCGCACGCTTGTGCCGCAGCAGGTTCTGCCCATCGGCGTGGTGACGGCTCTGGTCGGAGTGCCGTTCTTCTCCGTCATCCTCTACAGGCTGCAACGCGCGTCATGAGTATCACAGCGGACAATCTGGTGTGGAAGGTCGGCGCAAAGACGATCGTGGATGGCATTTCCTTCACGGTCGAGCCCGGCAAGATGCTTGGACTTCTCGGCCCGAATGGCTCCGGCAAGACATCGCTGCTTCGCCTGCTCAGTGGGTTGAAGAAACCCCATTCAGGCCAGGTGCTGCTGGACGGCAAGGATATCAGGACGATCCGCCGCAAGTCTCTTGCACAGCGTATCGCCTTCATCGAGCAGCACGCCACGACGAACGTCAATCTGAAGGTCATCGACGTCGTCAAGCTGGGACGCTTTCCCCACAAGTCAATGTTCTCAGGCTGGACGCGGGAAGACGATGCGGCTGTGAATGAAGCGCTTGAGCGCACAGAGATGACCGCCAAACGCAACGATGCCTGGCAGAGCCTCTCGGGCGGTGAGAAGCAGCGTGCTCATCTTGCCCGCGCCTTGGCGCAGTCGCCGAAGGAACTCATTCTCGATGAGCCCACCAATCATCTGGACGTCCACCACCAGATCAGCCTTCTGCGCCTCGTATCTGGGCTTCCGGTCACCAGCATCATCGCGCTCCATGATCTCAACCATGCTGCCATGTACTGCGATCACCTGATCGTGCTGCAGACCGGCAAGATCGTGGCGTCAGGAACGCCTGAAGAGGTGATGACGCAGGATCTGTTGCGGAACGTCTTTTCGGTCGAAGCCGTCGTCGAGACCTCGCGCTTCCACGCCAAGCCACATATCCAGTTTCTTCGATAGAACATCGCGTCTGAATGTGTGGCAGCAACCACCCATCTACGGTCCAGGGACACTTGTGAAAACCATCAGCGAAAACCAGACGCTTGGCATTGGCCTTCGGGTTCTCTCGGGATTTCTTTTTGCAGCCATGTCGATCTGCATCAAGGCGACCTCGGGTGAGGTGCCTGTCGGCCAGATCGTCTTCTTCCGCTCGGCATTTGCGCTGATCCCGCTCGTGATCTTTCTATGGTGGCGCAACGAATTTCCGCGTGGGTTGGCGACGCGACGCCCTTTTGGCCATTTGCTGCGCTCCAGTCTTGGGGCTGCTGCGATGTTTGCGTCCTTCGCCTCCATTGCGCGCCTGCCCCTGGCGGAGGCAACGCTTCTCACCTACCTCTCGCCGACCTTCACCAGTGTTGCTGGTGTGGTGCTTCTCTCCGAACGGCTGACCAAGTGGCGTGTGGGTGGTGTGCTTTTCGGGCTTGCCGGGGTGGTGACGCTGGTGTGGCCGGAGATCGGTCACGGCGTCATGGATGACGCGCGAATGTGGGGTTATATCCTCGGTCTGCTGATGGGGGTGCTGACCTCCTTCGCCCTGATCATGGTGCGCAGTCTCAGCAGAACGGAACATCCGGGCGCGATCGCCTTCTACTTCGTCATTGCCTCGATGATTGGCGGTCTCTTCACCGTGCCTTTCGGCTGGGTGATGCCGGACCCCATAGGTTTCTCACTTCTCATTCTCGCCGGCCTTTTCGGTGGCTTTGCGCATATCGCCATGACGATGGCCTTTCGACACGCCGAAGCATCCTTGCTGGCGCCGTTTGAATATCTCGCCATCCTGTGGCCGATCCTGGCGGACTTGCTGATCTTCAACTCGCTGCTCTCCAGTACTTTCATCACCGCCCTGCCGCTGATCCTCGTCGGTACAGCGCTGGCCGCCATGGAAGGAAGACGCAGGCGTATTCAATCATAGATTGTGTGTCGCCATCTTGCGTTATTGGCTCTGATCGAGGACGTGCGGTGAAGGGTATTCGGGACGCATGTCGTTATCGCAAAACCGCTGCACGGTTTTGCTTAAACCGTGCTCTAATCCCAACGGTAGAAGGGCTCTTTTCCCCATCGGGCATCCTGCTATAAAAGATGCTTCGAACCGTCAGATTCTCGTTCCGTTCATTAAGTTTTCTCTAATTCAACCGCTGTGTGTACGCTGGCGTACAGCAACGATGACCTTCCCCCCTGCATTATGAACTGTATCCACGGAGGGGAATATGGACATGCAAAACGCCAGCACCGCATCCGAATTGGTTGTCACCGAGGACCAGCTTGCCGAATTGAGAATGGGCATTGCCGATCTCAGCCCGGCGCTCTCTGCTTTCGCCCGCCGTTTTGTTCGGACGGAGGGAGAGGTTGACGATCTCGTCCAGGAAACGATTCTAAGGGCGCTTCGCGCCGTTCATCGGTTCACGCCGGGGACCGCGTTGAAGTCTTGGCTGTTTACTATTATGCGCAACACATTCTGCACCCGTTATAAGGTCGCTCAGCGAGAGCGCATCGGCCTGCCTGCGGGTGTGGAGAAAATGATGTCCACGCCCCCGAGCCAAGAATGGCGCCTCGAACATCAACAGGTCATGCGCGCTATAGGCGATCTGGATTCAGACCAGAAGAAGGCTCTGCTCCTGATCGCGGACGGTACCAGCTACTCCGACGCTGCCGATCTATGCGGGTGTCGTATCGGCACCATCAAGAGCCGTGTCAGCCGCGCTCGCGAAGCTTTGCGCCGCGACCTTTACTAACGCGTTCCGCCACGTTGCCATGTCTTTCATGGCCCATTCCTGCATCTCAGGGGTGGGCCAAAATTTCATGTAGGCTTTCAATCATCTCCTCGGTTTTCACAAGCGTCAACTGGACCGCGAAACGGCCTCGCAGCAGTGCCAGCGATGCATCGTGGGTTTCGTCCTGCCCACTGCAGACCGCATCTTCGATCAGGAAGACGCGGTAGCCGAGATCGATTGCGCCCAGAACCGCTGCGAGGACGCATACATCGGTTTCTCCACCCGAGATAACGACAGTGCCGACATCCCGTTTGCTCAGATAGTGGTGCAGTCTTCCATCGGTCCACGGAGAGTACGTATATTTGCTAAAGTCTACGGCCGGCGGCATGAAGGCTGCAAGCTCCGGAATAACTTCGGTCAATTCACGGCGAATATGATCGCCCGTCATCATCCACCATTTGCGGTAATAAGACTGCCATTGACCGTGGGCGGCCTTCGCATTGGCAGGCGGGACAAAGCGGGTGAAGATGGTTTGTTGTGGCCACTGCTGAACCAGCCGGCTCACATTGCCGAGGATCTTTGGCATCCAGTTCACCTGCCACGGTGTCTCTTCCGAAAACATCCGCTGCATGTCGATGCACAGGTGCCGCCAATTGTCAGTATTCGTATCGATGTAAGCCATCGTCCAACCGCCCCAGATATATAGTCTTCTTTGCGGCTGCTAACCTCAAGGGACGGGCGAGGTTCCGGATTTTGAAGCGGTGGATCGCGTCAACCGTAGCGAAGCATATCAAGACGGTAGCGGAAGTGCAGCGACGCCAAACGGGTCATTTTTTCCGCGTCGACGATTCCCCGATCATACATCCGAAGCACGTAGCGGGCCACGTCTGCGGTGTCGGGAGCGATTGGTTCCCACTGCTCGGAAAGCACGCCATTATATGCGGTTTGGACGACGCGCATATCATCGTTTAAAAAAACGCCCTGGCTTTGATGTTCATATTGAAAACACATCATATCTTCCGAGCAGTACCAACCCGGCCTATGCTTGAGGAAAGAAGAATGCCTCAAAGTATAGGACGGTACCTGAAGGCCGTAAACGTCCGGAAGCGTACCCAATAGAGCGATTTATGGCGCGATTTGAACGCGACTACAGGTAGTCGTCGATGATAAGTGCTTGCCCGTTCAGCATCATGTCTTGATTAGTCAAGAATAGTCAGGGCAGAGCGGAACGGAACGACCTGCAGCGGTCTCCCTATCTCATCGCAAATCTCGATTCGCCGCGACGAAATATCCTTTCCTTCCAAAATAGCTTCGCTCATCAAAGCACGCGCATCTTCGATCGCGGAGATATAGGCAGCGTCCATGTCCTTCAATTCGCTACCCTCGGGATCGATAACGCGTGCTTCAGACGTCAGCACATGGAAGTAATATTTCTGCATTCTTCTGGTCCGGCAGCGGATTGGTGTCTCACGATTTATGTTAGCGTTTACGTAATTACGCCGCTGCCGTCCGGTCGGATCACCTCTGGTATTGAACATCCTCCCTTTCATGCTGTCATTGATTATCTTTTGTCTTCAGCGCGTCACCGATATTGCGTTTTTCAGGATCCTTCAAATTTTCGCCGACGGCATCCCTGTCGGTTTCCGGGTCATCTGTCGCTGGCATGTAGCCTCGTGGCTTTTGGGGTGTGGGGCCTTCCCAGCGTGGCCACTGGTCGGTCGTACCGGCCGGGCCGGTGGAGGGCGTGTCTTTGGTCATATCATTCTCCTTTCAGGCTGCCCCAACCCGGGTGCGCCAAGAGGGTTCCGCAGTTTGCTTTTTCCAACCGGGGAACATGCCGTGGCAGTTACGGTTAGGGCGGTCCCGACAAAAGGAGATCGAAGAGATGAAGTTTCTCATTGCAGCACTCGCCGTAACAGCCGCCATTGCAGGCCCCGCAGCAGCGCAATCCGCGGCCGAGAAGACGGGTATCAACTCGGTCATGGGTGTGGCGCCGTCGACGGAGGATTTCGTTCAGCAGGCGTCAGCAAGCGATATGTTCGAAATCGAGTCCAGCAAGCTTGCGCTTCAAAAAGGCAACGACAAGACCAAAGGCTTTGCCCAGCAGATGATCGACGATCACGAAAAGACCTCGCTGGAAATGAAGCAGCTGATCGAGTCAGGTAAGGTAAAGGCCACGCCATCAACGACGCTCGCGTCGTCACAAGCGGATATGTTGGAAGGTTTGAAGGAACTGAATGGTGCCGAATTCGATGAGCGGTATATCGACGATCAGGTGACGGCGCATGAGAATGCTGTCGACCTATTCAAGCGTTATTCCGAAGGCGGCGATCATGGTGAGTTGAAGACCTGGGCGGCGAGCACGCTTCCAGCCCTTCAGCATCACCTTGAGATGGTCAAGGGAATGCAGAAGTAGAGAGACGCCCTCGGCTTCAGTTGACGCCGATCTTGCGGCTGGCTTTTGCCAGCGTCAGGATCAGGCGTCGATATTCCTTTTCCGGCAGTCCATAGCTGTTTCCCGCAACACGTCTGATAGGCTCCGCATCCCGAATTTCGATCACTCCTCGGGACGCCTTTATCGCATGCATCCCCTCCAGAATATGAAGTTCGTTTGTCACGCCGGCGCGACGTGTTCCGAGACAGCTTGCGATGAAGTCATGGGTGAAGGGAAGCACACCAGACGGCATGCGGTCGCGGCACATCAACAGCCATCGGGCAACCCGCACGTTTAAACGATGGCTGAGACAGGATACTGAAAGCTGCGCCAGTTGAAGCTCACGGCAATAGGCGTAGCGCTCTAGCATTTGCTGGAGGGTGCGGTGGTGGCTCACGACGGCGTGGAACTCACGGACTGACAGTCTCAGTGCCGCGCCGTCCGTCGCCATCACGGTCCTGTACGGTGTTGAGGCGGCCGCTGAGACCGCATGGCCTCCAATCAATCCTTCAAAGCCGGTTTGTAGAATCTCTACATCACGTCCGTCCGTCATTGTGAGAAGGTTTGACGCTATTCCCGTCTCGATAAAGAAAACATGGGTGGTCTTTTCGCCAGCCCTGATGAGCACGGTTCATGAGGGTAGGTTAACCTGCTGCAGGGCGCCGCGTAAAGAACCGAAGCTTGACTCGCTCGCGGCATTGAGAAGCGTGTTTCGAATGAGGTATCCCGCGGATGTCATCGTCAACTCCCTGAACACCAACATTTTTTGATGACGTGGGCCCATCTCGGTACACTGTATACTAATTAGATAATTATCATATGAATAGGGCGTTTGCCGCGGGTCAATTTCTGTACGGTAGATGACATTGTATTGCTCAAAGGTTTCAACAGTTTAGTGTCCCTCAAACGTCCTGTGGACGATCGAAGGGAATGACGACTTCAATGGATACCGAACAGAACTCTGTACGCAACAAACTGTTGAAAGCTTTGCGTCCGGATGATTACGAACTGCTGCGCCCGAGCATGCAGATCGTCAAGCTTAACGTCCATGAAGTGATAGAGCAGCCGCGTGTCCCGATCGAACGGGTCATTTTTTTCGAAACGGGTCTCGCTTCCGTCATCGGTCATCTATCCAGTGGGAAAAGCATCGAGGTCGGGCTGACAGGTCGTGAAGGCATGTCGGGCTCCGCCATCGTACTCGGTAGTACAGAAGCAACGCACCGCACACTTGTTCAAGTGGGCGGCTACGGGATCGCCGTTTCGTCCTCCGCTATCGTCGATGCCATGAGAGTCAGCGATACCTTGCGTGATGTATTCCTGACCTACATCCACACATTGCTCACTCAGACTGCGTCGACGGTCGTCGCCAATGGTCTATCAAAACTCGACAAACGTCTCGCGCGCTGGTTGCTGATGATCCATGACCGGATCGATGGCGCAACGGTGGCGATGACCCACGAGTTCCTTGCCCTTGTTCTTGGAGTGAGACGTCCTGGCGTTACTGTCGCGCTTCATATTCTTGAAGGAAAAGGCCTGATCCGGGCCTCCCGGGGGCAGATTACCATCATCAATCGGCAAGGGCTGGAGTTGGAAGCCGGTGGCTCATATGGCCAAGCAGAGAGCGAATACAATCGCCTCATGACCGATATACTCGCAAGGCAAGTATCTTAGTACCACATTGCTTTCACGCCGATGCAGACTACTTGTACTAAAATGAGACAAACTGCTGATTTCACGGAAATGTGACGTCATTTTCACCCTATATTAGGCCTCACTTATACATTGGTGTTTCAAAACAGAATCCTCTAATATACACTCTTAAATGGCATCTTTGATGCTGATGTGGAGTGAGTATCGTGTGTGAGGAGGAAAAATCATGACAAGACTGAGTAGTGTTTTGTTGGTGAGCGCATGTCTGGCGCTTCCGATCAATGCGCATGCCTTGGACGTCAGTGTGGGCGGAGTTAGCGCAAGTGTCGGCGGCAATGGTAGCGGCGGCTTGGGTGTCGGTGCTTCTGTCGGAGGAAGCGGCGGGATCAACGCCGGAGCCAGCGTCGGAGGCCGTTCGGGAGGTGGCCTTGGCGCAGACGTCAACGCTTCGGTTGGTGGAAGCAGAGGCGTGAACGCCAATACCAGTGCGACGGTCGGAGGCCGGAGCATTGCAAATGCGGATGTGAACACGTCAGTCGGCGGAAGCCGCGGATTGAATGCTTCGGTCGGAGCGACTGTCGGAGGCGCGAGAGCCCTGGACGTCGATCTTGGTATCGGTGTCGGCACCGGTCCTGGAAGACCGAACCCTGGAACGGTCAACCCCGGCACCAACCCGTCACTGCCGGCCAACGGCATTATCCGTGCCTACAACGATATGTCGCGCACAGAGCAGCTTCGCCTGGCGAAGCGTTGCGTCGATATCATGAGGGGCGGCTATGAGGCAGATCTCGTGAAGCTCTGTCGGATCATCCGCACCGCCTCGCGGTAAAGCAAAGTCGCGAAAGGGGCCGTCCGCAATCGAGGCGGCCCCCGCGCTCTTGCTCAACCCGCAGAGCGGGTATCGGCCGTCGCAGGGCGCAAAAGTGCGGAGGCGCGAAAGCGGGCAAAGACCCGGTCATGCTCTTCCTCGGACAGGCCGTAAATATCGCCGGCATATTCTTCCAGGGCGTCCCGATTGCGAATGGTAATCTTGGCTCTTTCGGAGCGAATGAACCCCCTGCCTTCGAGAAAATGCAGGGCATCTGTCACGCTCGGTCGCCGGACTGCCAGCATCAGCGACAAAAATTCGTGGGTCAGATGAAGCTGGTTGCCGTCCACCCGGTTGTGGCAGACGAGAATCCACCGTGCCAGCCGTTGGCTGACGGGCTGCGTAGTATTGGATAGCAGCGTGCACTCGATCTGAGTGCGCAGCGCATGCGATGCGCAGGTCAGCAGTTGCTCAAGAATTCGATGACGATTGCGCAGAGCCTGGAACGCGGTGATCTCCAAAACTATCGCCTGTCCTGGGACCTGCATGATGACTTGCGTAAAGCTTGTCTCCGCATCGACCAGTGCGCCTGACGGCACATAACCTTCCCGCCCGACAATGCCGGATTCCGTCACCTTGCCGGAGCGCGATTGAACGAGGACCGAGGCGATGCCGCTGCAGATGAAAAAGACCTTTTCAATCTTCTCGCCTGCTTTGATAAGGATTTCGCCGGCAGGCAGATCGACAGCCACGGCACGCCTCAGGAGCTCTGAGCGAATGTCATCCGGCAGGAACGAGATCAATTGGTTCTGGCCTGCAAGTTTCTCGTGTTCCTCAGTCATTCTGCTTCCTCTCGCGGCACAATTGTTCGGCAATGGCGCAGATTTTCAAGCCACCAGGGTGAGAATGCTTGAGCGGAAGAAAAGTTCTGTACTCGCGACTCTTCGTATTCGCGGTCAGCCAAGTCGCTTTAGCAGAGGTCCAGCCATAGAATGCCTGAAAACACATAAGCCGTGCTGAAGAGCGCCGCGCCCGCCGTGTAGCGCGTCACGGAGAGCATCGTTCCGCTCATGGACGAGGAGATTTTCTCTGCACTCAGCGCAACGAAGACGGTTATCGCTATGGTGAGGGTGGTGGCAGCGAACAACAAAATGAGAAGCGCTCTCAGCGAAGAGATTGGGCCGATCGCCATGTCCTGCCATCCCAGCGAGCAGCCGGTGGCCTGAGCGCCATATAGAAGGAGAAAGCCGAGGCTCCAGCCCGTGAAGGGCAGCAGAAGGGCGATGGCCAGCGCATATCGCATCAGCTTCCTCCACCCTGCAGAAGCGACAGAAGAGAGGGATAGACAGCCACGATCGTAGTCGTTGCGGCCACATATCTGTTCCAAAGTCCCGCGATCAGCAGATCGACCAGCCTGTTTTCGGTGACGTAGCCGGTCCGGATTCTCCAGATGCAAAACGCAGACAACAGCCCGCCGATACCCATGTGAATGAGCCCGTAGATATTGACGGCGTAAATCACGGCATCCGAGGCGTGAAACTCCGTTCCATATGTCCTGACGAGGTCCACCAAGAGCAATGCCATCGCGATGCCGTATAGAGCCATGCTTGCAAGGCGCAGGAATGGCGCGCGCAGAAGAGCTTTCGCGGGCAGTGAGCCAAGCACAGAAGCTGCTATCGCGATAACGCAGGCCAAGAGCGTCCAGATGGATGAGACTGAGGAGGAGCGAAGGTTCTCCCAGCCGGGCGCCGAGACCCAGAGGAACAGGCCCCCAAAGAGAAGCGAAGTGAAGAGTGTGGCGGTGACCAGCAATGTCAGGCGCATCGCCATGAGCGAGGGGGGATCTCCACTTTCAAAATGCGGTGGCAAGACCAACCCTTTGCCCGCGTAAAGTTCACTGCCTGTGGTCTGCACGGCCTCATTCGGCGTCCATCTGAGGAAGAGAAGGATCACCGCCAGAAGTGCTATGGGCGCGATCACGTAGAGCTTTGCGAGCAAGGAGACGAAGAACAGCCCTGTCGCCAGGGCCGTGATGAGCGGAAGATAGGTTTGGCGTGGCAGGATAATGATCTGGTTGGGCCGAGCCTGAACGGCGCTTACCCCCAGCGTTTCCATCCAGCCATTGCGAGTGAAGCCAAGATAGCCATCGCCTGCCGCAAGGCGTGAGCCAAGGCGGTTGATGTCAAGCCTGTCTGCCCGTTTGTCGACAGATGGCAGGGCGGCGAAGTTGTAGGATGGCGGCGGTGTCGGCATAGCCCATTCAAGTGTGCCGGCGTTCCAGGGATTGCGCCGGAACGGACGGCCAAAGAAAAACACCAGAAAGAGATCGATTGCGGCCAGCACGAAACCCATCGCCATGATGAAGCTGCCGATGGACGACATCAGGTTCAGCCATTCCCACGGCGACTCTGCCGGGTAGGTATCGACCCTGCGCGGCATGCCGAGGAGACCTGTCAGATGCATCATGAAGAAGGTCAGGTTGAAGCCGATAAAGATCATCCAGAAGGCTGCGTGCGACATATGCTGAATGGGCTGGCGACCGGAGATGTGAGGCACCCAGTAATAGGCGCCTGCCAGCATCGGGAACAGGAAGCCGCCGACAAGCACGTAGTGGAGGTGGGCGACGACGAAATGCGTGTCATGCGCCTGCTGATCGAAGGGTACCATCGCCAGCATCACGCCAGTCAAGCCGCCGATGACGAAGACGAAGAAGAATCCGAAAATGTGCAGCATCGGGATGGTAAAGGATGGCCGGCCTTGGCTTAGCGTCGCGATCCACGCAAAGATTTGGATTGCTGTCGGCACCGCAACAAGGGCACTCGCCGCCGAGAAGAACGACAAGGCCACATGCGGGATGCCCGTCGTATACATGTGATGGACCCAAAGCCCAAAGGACAGGAAGGCCATCGACAGGATTCCGGCGATGATGATCTTGTATCCCGTAAGCGTCGTGCGGGCGAGCACGGGCAGGATGGTGGAGATGACGCCGGCTGCAGGCAGAAAGATGATATAGACTTCCGGGTGGCCGAACAGCCAGAACAGGTGCTGCCACAAGAGCGGATCGCCCCCACGGGTCGGATCGAAGAAGGGCAGGCCGAAGGCGCGTTCCGCTTCCAGCAGGATCGAGCCCAGGATCAGCGGCGGAAAGCCAATCACCATCATGCCCGCCACCACCAGCATGTACCAGGCAAAGATCGGCATCCGGTCGAGCGACATGCCGGGCGCGCGCATCTTGAGGATCGTCACGACAATCTCGATCGCGGCCGTCATCGCCGAAATTTCGACGAAGGTGATGCCGAGCAACCATACGTCGGCGTTGATGCCGGGGCTGTAGGTGGAGGAACTGAGCGGCGTATACATGAACCAGCCGCCATTCGGCGCGACGCCGGCCAGGAGCGCGATGATCAGCATGCTGCCGCCAAAGAGGTAGCACCAGTATCCGTAAGCGGAGAGACGCGGAAAGGCGAGGTCGCGGGCGCCGAGCAGTTTGGGCAGCAGATAGATCGCTAGTCCCTCGAAAAATGGGATGGCGAAGAGGAACATCATGATGGTCCCATGCATGGTGAAGACTTGCGCATACTCTGCCGCATCGAGGAAGCGGCTTTCGGATGTCGCAAGCTGCGTGCGGATCAGCATGCCGAGAAAGCCGCCGATCCCGAAGAAGACGAGGGCGGTGAGCATGAAACGTGCGCCGATAATGTTGTGATTGACGGCGGCGAGGCGGCACCAGCCTTTGCCTGTGCCCCAGATGGCTTCCAGTTCCCGATGCAGGCGAATGGGTGAAATCTTTTGCGTCACGTCGATCCCTGTGCATCTGGAAGTGTTTCTATCACCCGCCGATAGTCGTCCGGCTCATGGGCGATCACGCTGAAAGTCATGGCGCTATGGCCGGTGCCGCAATATTCGGCGCAGATCCCGCCAAATGTGCCGGCCTTGTCCGCCTTCAGCCGTATGCGCGTCTCATGGCCTGGAATGGCATCGATCTTGCCGGCAAGGCGCGGCACCCAGAAACTGTGGATCACATCGGTGCTGGAAACGACGATCTCGACCGTCTGTCCAGCCGGGATATGGAGGACATTGCGACTACCAGGACCGGTGTTAGCCGCACTATAGCGAACATCCCAGTTCCACATGCTGGCCTGGACACGAATGACGTCGGCGGGTGCATCTGCTCTCGCGCCGAACAGAGCTTCGCCCTGGAGGAAGGCTGCACCCAGAAGTGCCGTCAAAACGGGGATGGGCATGACGATCCCGCCGCCGATAATCCAGCGCGAAGCAGGGACGTGTGACAGCTTTCGAGAAAAGGCGCTCAGGAAGAAAAGGCCGAGCACAAGAGCGAATAGGACGGCCGATCCGAAGAGCATGATCCACCACAGTTGCGCCACGGCGCTTGAGGCGGGTCCCGCAGGATCGAGTGTGGAAAGATCGCCGGAACAGCCGGCCAGCATCAACGGCAGGGTGGTCTTCGTCGCGATTGCGCGGAACCTCTGCCCGGGCCCGCTGGTTGTCGGAGAAAGAGGAGACGTGTTTTGGATACACCGCCGAAGAAAAACCCGGTCATCTCCAAGCTCGAGGAAAAGGATGCGAGTTCGGCCGTTGCCGTTGCTGGCCATCCCCTTCATGCAATGACGGTGCATTTCCCGATTGCGCTTGTCTTCGGGACGCTCGGTGCGGACATCATGTACTGGTGGGGCGCTGATCCATTCTGGCTGCGTGTCGGGCTGTGGACGACGGGCATTGCGTTCTTCAGCGCCATTGCGGCCGGTTTGATCGGCTCGGCCGAGCTCTTTCTCGTTCCAGGCATCCGCGCGCGTGTTGCAAGCTGGGCGCATGCAGTGGCTGGCATGTCGCTGATTGCGGTTTGCGGGGCCAATTGGGGCGGTCGCTATTTTTCCAGCATTGAGGTCCTGCCCCACGGCCTTGTCCTGTCGCTGATCGCGTCGGGGTTGACGGGGCTGGCTGGCTGGCATGGCGGTAAGTTGATTTTCGATCATGGCGTCGGTCTCATGGTATCGCCCAAGGACTGATCGACCGTGCGATCTCTTTCAGCCCGCCAGCCTCGATCGGAATTATGTCGAGGCTCCAATCCGGTTTGGCGAGAACGACGAAAAAGATGCCGAGCACGGTCGCGGCGGTCAGCACGGTGGCGCCGATGAAGCGCCACACGGGATAGACCTCTCCCTCGTTGAAAAGACGAATGATGACGAGCCCAGTGACGATGTGCACTGTCACCATCACGCCGATGAGCCCAAGCTTGATGGTGAACCAGAGCGTGAAAGTGTGCTGAAAGAAAATCAGGGCTGTGCCGGTCAGGATCGAGACGAAGGCCGCTGGCGACGCGACGACGACGTAGCAGAAGCGCACGAGGCGCTGGAGCGCGTAAAGACCGGATCGATTGCCGACATGCGCGCGTTGGACGTAAAGCGCAGGCAGACTGAGAAGTGTCGCGGCCCAGATGGAGATCGCTGCGATATGGATGAATTTCAGCAGTATCACCATTGCCAGCTGCCCTTGCCATCCCGGCTAGCGACACCGCGATAAAGGCGCATCAATGCCACGATGAGATAGGGTAGCAGGCCCACCGTCCACATGATGACGCCGGCAAGCTGCTGGTCCTGAAGCGGCTCGAGGCCGAAGGCCTGTGTCGTATCGAGATGTGCGGCGAAAAGCGGCGCGCGCGAGAGCGTCAGGATCGCCGCAAGCATGCCCATCTGCGCAACGGTCGCAAGAGCCAGGGCAACGGCAGTGAAGATACTGGTTCTCGGAGACAGCAGGATCGCCCATAGCCAGATGGCACTGGCAAGAAGGCCTGCCTGCATGATCCAATAGGGGATCATGCCATTAAGAGCGAAGGCATAGCCCGGCGGAATATGCCAGAACCAGAAGATCAAAGTGTGAAAGATGAACGCCATTTCCGGTGGCAGGCGGCTGGAAACAGCGCTTCTCGTCCGGAAGACCGTGGTGAGAAGCGGAGCAAGCACTGTCATCAAGATGAAGTGATGGGTCACCCGCACGGAAAACAGCGCTGTGGTCAGAGCGCAAAGTGGTGAAATCAAGAGCAGGGTGGATACGGCGAAAACGGCCGTCGCAATCCATATCCGGTGTCTATGAAGCGAAAGCGCCGACAGCATCGTGAGCGCGACGACGACCGCCAGAGCAAACGGGTCGAAGTTCCAAGCACCCCAGACTTGCGATGGCAGCGGCGCAGGACCGCAATAAGGAACTGGTTGGTTCACCCCAAAAATCCGTCCACCCTCCATTGAAGCGACGCAGAAGCATCAGGGGTCGAACGCCGGAGGGTGGCTGAGGTTCCGACGTTGTCTTTTAAGATGAGGGGGTGCTTTCGTCCTCATCCTGGAACGGAGGGTCAATCAGAGGCTCTATGCTTGATCTCGTCTTTGCGCGGCGCTTTCCTGTCGCCGCGGGGCATGGGTGGCTTCGCTCTGATGCGTCCTTTGGTTCTTGAGTGAGCGGCGGCTCATCTCGTCCTTCAGCTTCTGCATTGCCAGATGACGGCTTGGGTAGACCTTCGTCAGCATGCCATTGTGCAGCACAGCCCAACCGCGCTCATGGGGCATCAATACCGTGTCATTGCTCATGATTTTTTCCTCCCGATAGGCTCACATTCAATTTTGTGATGTGCCCAAACCGTGTTTGCGCAGTTCGGTTCCTCAAGGGATGCGAAGACGGATGGACATGATGATCGTCCACGGGCCGGAAGGGCGAGTCGATTATCGGTGGATGCAAGGGACTGCTAAATGACCAAAACGAACGCGGAGCGGCGCTTGAGGACGAACGGCCGCTTGACGATAGCCGTCTTCGGCAAAAGCGACACGCTCACGCCTGCTATCAAGTCTGCGTGGTCTGAGGCATCGATGGTTTTGCAAGGTCCTTACGCCGCGACGTCAGTCCATGATCACGACTGGCATTTCAGCGGCGCAATCATCGATGCGCGATACGGAGCCGAATTGATGTTGCCGTTGATGAAAGACTTGGACAGCAGAGCAATCCCTTACATTTTTTTCGTTCCCCCCAGCGCCCTCACTCACCACCATGGGCCGTTCGTGCTCTCGGACGCTAAAGCTGAAATCAGGCACATCGTTTCCGCGCTTGCAGCCCAGAGCCGCGGCTCTACACATTGAGGCGCTATAGAGTGTCAACATCCTTCGGGCCAGCGCTCTCTATGTGAGCCAATAAGTGTCCGACAGGCCGCAATTCCAGCAGTGAATAGAATAAATATTTCACTGACGCTTCTAATGGAATTTCCACTTGATTTCGCCTTGGCTTGAGCTAGGGTCTTATCGATCGTCATCGACAGAAGATCGGATGATGACAGGGCGCGACCCGCTTCTTAGGCGTGGCCGTCCCGAGGAGGAATTTAGCGTGGAGCAAATGAAATGATCAGGTTCGGTGTGCTGGGTGCGGGCCGTATTGGCAAGGTCCATGCGGCAACGATTGCCGCCAATCCCAAGGCAAAGCTTGCCTATGTCGCGGATGCCTTTCCCGAGGCGGCGGAGCAACTGGCGCTACAGACGGGCGCGCGGGTCGCATCCGTTGAAGAGATTATCGCCGCATCGGATGTCGATGCCGTGCTGATCGCCACCCCGACGCCAAGCCATGCCGATCTGATCGAGGCGGCATCCAAGGCTGGCAAGCATATCCTGTGCGAAAAGCCAGTGTCGCTGTCGGTCGATCGCATCAACCAGTGCCTGGATGTGGTCGAACAGAACAAATCCACGCTGATGATCGGCTTCAACCGCCGCTTCGATAACAACTTCTCGATGGTCGAGCAGCGCCTGCGCAATGGCGATGTCGGAGAGATCGAGATCGTCACCATCATCAGCCGCGATCCCAACCCGCCACCGGCAAGCTATGTGAAGTCCTCCGGCGGTCTATTTCGTGACATGATGATCCACGACTTCGATATGGCCCGCTTCCTGATGGGTGAAGAGTTCGTGGTCGTCAACGCGCTCGGTTCCGCGCTGGTGGACAAGGCTATCGGCGAAGAAGGCGATGTGGATACCGCAGCTGTGCAAATGCAGACGGCATCGGGACGGATCGCAGTGATCACCAATTCCCGCCGTGCGACCTATGGCTACGACCAGCGCATCGAAGTGCATGGCTCGACCGGCATGCTCTCGGCCCGCAACATCCAGAATTCGAGCGTCGAATTGTGGAACGCCAACGGCATTGCCGGCGATCCGGTGCAGAACTTCTTCATCGAGCGCTACGCCCAGGCCTATGCCAACGAGATCAACACCTTCATCGACGCGGTCGATGCCGGCAACACCGCGCCGCGTCCAAGCGGTTTCGACGGTCTGCAGGCGCAGAAATTGGCCGATGCCGCCACCGAAAGCTGGCAGACAGGCAAGCCTGTTCAAATCGTCTGATCGGATTTTTGGACCAACAAAAAACGCTCGCATCGTTGTCTCGGTGCGAGCGTTTTTTTCAGGCAGAGATTGCGCGTTTATGGATTGTCGCGCTTGAAAATCCAGTCGTGATCCGGGTGGTTCTGGAAGCGCCATTTGCGCATCGGTCCGGCCATGACGTTTAGATAGTACATCTCATAGCCATAGGGAGAGCCGCAGGGGTGATGCCCCTTCGGTACCAGAACCACATCGCCGCTTGAGACGGCCATGGTCTCGTCCAGCGAGCCGTCTTCGGTGAAGACGCGCTGGAAGCCGAAGCCCTGCTCCGGATTGAGGCGGTGGTAGTAGGTCTCCTCCAGATAGGTCATCTCCGGATAGTTGTCCTCGTCGTGCCTATGCGGCGGATAGGACGACCAGTGACCGGATGGGGTGAAGACTTCCGTGACCAGCAGGCTATCGGCCACGTCGCGATCTTCCATGGCAATCGGGAAGATGTAACGCGTATTGCCGCCCTTGCCGCGCTCCGCCAGAGTAATTCCCGCCGGTCCAATGACTTGCGCCTCGCGGCCTGGCTTTGCGGGTGCCGTGCACACACCAAGCGCGCAGTCAGTGGTTGCCGTAACGGTCCAGGAAGAGCCCGCCGGGATATAGACGCAATGCGGCGGCTTGCGCTCGAAGACATTCATGCGGTCGCCGAGTTCGCCGAAATTCTTGTCTTCCGACGAGATTTCCGCCTTGCCCTCGACGAGAACGAGAATGACCTCCGTCTCGCCGGTTTGTTCGGTTGCGGTTTCGCCAGGCTTCAGGTGGTAGAGCCCGAAGCCCACATAGCCCCAATCGGCGCTTTCCGGCGTGATGTCATGAACCTTGCCGGATGTGCCGGTGGGTTTGCGCAGCAGATCTGCCATGTGTCGGACCTTTCCTTTAGCCTTTGTCCAGGCCGGCTTCGCGAGCGAAGGCGCGCAACGATTTCAGGCCGAGGCTCTGATACTCGAAAGGATTACGGACATCCGGATCCTGCTCGGCCTCGATCACCAGCCAGCCACTGTAGCCATGCTCTGCGGCAATCTTGAGAACGGGAAGGAAATCGACGCCGCCCTCGCTATCGCCAGGAACAGTGAAGACGCCACGGCGCACACCTTCGAGGAAGGAGAGGCTTTCGTCGCGAACCTGCTTGGCGACGACCGGACGCACGTTCTTGGCGTGGATATGGCCGACGCGACCCATATGCTTCTTCGCCAGCCGCTCCGGATTGCCGCCACCAAAAAGGCAATGGCCGGTATCGAGCAGCAGCTTGGCGTGCGGGCCAGTGTTCTCCATCAGCCGGTCGATCTCGTCTTCGCTCTCGACGATCGTGCCCATGTGATGGTGATAGACGAGCGCGACACCCTGATCGGCCGCATGTTTCGCCAGCGCTTCGACGCCTTCGCCAAAGCGCTTCCATTCGCTGTCGGCGAGCTTCGGGCGGTCATTGACCGGCTTTGCATCCTCGCCGTGGATGGCATTGGAGGTTTCGCAGACGATGATGACCTTGGAGCCCATCGCCTTCAGAAGGTCGAGGGCAGGCTGCATGGCCGCCTTCTCGTCTTCGATGGAGTTGGTCAGAAGGTTGAGCGAATGCCAGCCGGAGACGTAGCGCAGCTTGCGGGGCTCCAGCACAGCCTTAAGGGCTTCCGGTTCCTGTGGGAACTTGTGGCCTTTCTCGATGCCGTCGAAGCCGATCTTGGAGGTTTCGTCCAGGCACTGTTCAAGGCTGATATGGGCGCCGAGCGTGCGGTCGTCGTCATTGCTCCAGGCGATGGGGTTTGTACCGTAAAGGATCATGATCAGCGTCTTTCTTTCAGTGCGGATTCATAGGCTGCACGAGCCTGTTTGACTTCATTGCGTTCAGAGACTTCCGGCACGGCGACATCCCACCAGTATCCCCCGGCATCCGGTGTCGGATAGGGATCGGTATCGATGACGATCACGGTCGGAACCTCCGCGCCACGAGCTGCATCGAGTGCTGTTTCGAGTTCGGCGATTGTCGAGACCTTGTGCGCATCCGCACCCATGCTGGCTGCATGCGCGGTGAAATCGATGGCGATCGGGTTCTTCTGGTTTGTGTGGGCGTAGAGATTGTTGAACTCCGCCCCGCCGGTGCCCATCTGCAGCCGGTTGATGCAGCCATAGCCGCGATTGTCGGTGATGACGACGGTGATCTTCACGCCCATGGCAACGGCAGTGGCGAGTTCCGAATTCATCATCATATAGGAGCCATCGCCCACCATGACGATCACGTCGCGCTCGGGCTCTGCCATCTTGATGCCGAGGCCACCGGCAATCTCATAACCCATGCAGGAGAAGCCATATTCCATGTGGTAGGAAAGCGGCAGCTTCGCCTTCCACAGCTGGTGCAGCTCTCCAGGCATGGTGCCTGCCGCACACATGACGACGGTATTGTCACGCGAGGCGCGCTGTACCGCGCCGATTACCTGCATATCCGTCGGCAGGCTGTTAGCCTCCTTCGGTGCCGCGGTCACGGCGTCGGCCTTGGCGAACCAGTCCTGCTTAAGGCTTGCATCGGGTGCGGAAAAGCGGTGGCTGCCCAAGGCTTCGGTCAGTTTTTCCAGGCCGACTTTTGCATCGGCCGTCAGGCTGATGGCATCGTGCTTGGCGCTGTCATAGGCTTGCACGTTAAGTGCAAGTAGTTTGCGCGCCGGGTTCTTGAAGAGCGCCCAGGAGCCGGTGGTGAAATCCTGAAAACGGGTTCCGACACCGAAGACGAGATCGGCCTTTTCTGCAATCGCATTGGCGCTCGATGCACCCGTCACACCAGCGGGACCGAAATTCATCTCGTGATCCCAGGCCAGCGCGGATTTGCCGGCCTGAGTCTCGATGACGGGTATGGAGTGGCGCTCGGCGAAGCTCTTCAGCGTCTCGGTCGCGCCAGAAAAATGCACGCCGCCGCCTGCGACGATGATCGGGTTCTTCGCGGCTTTGAGGGCTGCGATCGCCTCTTCGAGTTCGGCTCTGTCGGGCTCGGGGCGGCGCTGGCGCCAGACCTTCTTGTCGAAGAAGCTTTCCGGATAATCATAGGCTTCGGCCTGCACATCCTGGCAGAAGGAGAGTGTCACAGGACCGCAATCGGCGGGGTCCGTCATGGTGCGGAAGGCGCGTGGCAATGCGGTCAGAAGCTGTTCGGGGCGCATGATCCGGTCAAAATAGCGGCTCACCGGCTTGAAGCAGTCATTGGCCGAGATCGTGCCGTCGTTGAAGTCTTCGATCTGCTGAAGCACCGGATCCGGCCCACGGTTGGCGAAGACATCGCCGGGGATCAGCAGGACGGGCAGGCGGTTCACATGCGCAAGGGCGGCAGCGGTTACCATGTTCAACGCGCCGGGACCGATCGACGATGTGACCGCCATCGTCCGGCGGCGGCCAAGTTGCTTGGTGTAGGCAATCGCCGCATGCGCCATGGATTGCTCGTTCTGGCCGCGATAGGTCGGCAGTTCCTCGCGGATGCCATAAAGGGCCTCGCCCATGCCAGCTACGTTGCCGTGGCCGAAGATCGCCCAGACGCCGGCGATGTAAGGCTCGCCATCCTCATTCATTTGGGCTGCCAGGTAACGCACAAGCGCCTGTGCCGCCGTCAATCGTACCGTCTTCACGCTGCCTCTCCCTTTACATGCGCGGCGCGCGCCTTGTCCCAAATCCGGCAAAGCGCATCATAACGGGCTGCCATGTCGGCAACCGCCTCCTCGTCACTCACCTTGCCCGCAAGCCAGTTGCGTGCGGCCTCGGCAAAGATCGTGCGACCCACGGCAAATCCTTTCACCAGATCGAAGCCTGCCGCCAGCCTGAAACTCTCCTCCAACTCGCTCTGCGGCGCCTCCAGGCCGAGAACCACAATGCCACGAACGTAAGGATCATGACGTTTTACCGCATCGGTCGCCTGACGCCAGGCTTCCTCGCTCTTCAAAGGCTCAAGCTTCCACCAGTCTGGATAGACGCCGATCTCGTAGAAGCGGTCTATGATGCGGGCAGTCGTTTCATCATCGATCGGTGCCACCTTGGAAGGGATGACTTCCAGCAGAAATTCCAGCCGGTTGCGGCGCGCAGCGGCAAAGAGACGCGAGACCGTCTCTTCCTGCTCGGCGCGCATCGCCTCGTCATCGTCCGGATGGTAGAAGCACAGCACCTTGACCACATGTTCGGCCGGCCATTCGTTCAGACCGCCGCAATCGGGCCCAAGATCCGGCTCCAGAGTCAATGGGCGCGAGCCCGGCCATTCTGCGGGACGGCCGATCCACAGGCCTGAGCCTGCGGCCTGATAGAGAGCGTCGCGGCCAAGACGACCATCGCAGAGAATGCCGTAACCGGCATTGCCACCGGCCACCTGATGGGCAGCCTTCAGGCAAAGCTCCTTGAAGGAGCCGATCTTCTTGTCGTCGACGCCGACGTCCTTTGCGATGGCTTCCAGTTGCATGCGGTGATCGAAGGCGAAGACGCGCATGGTGCTCCAGTCGCCTTTGCGATTGGTGGCCCAATGCACCTGTTCCAGCGCGTCGTCCTTGCGCAGCGCCTTGTTGCGAATGCCCGTGCGGAAGAAATATTGCAGCTCCTCCCAGCTTGGATAGGCGGGCGTGCAGCCATGTCGCGACACAGCGAAAGCGCCGCAGGCATTGGCGTATTTCAATGTGGTCGGCCAATCTTCGCCGCGCAGCCATCCGCGAAAGAGGCCTGCCATGAAGCCATCACCGGCTCCCAGCACGTTGAAGACTTCGATGGGGAAGCCTTCGCCGCTTTCGCCATCGTCGAGACTGCCTGGAATGTCGCCTGGAAAGACCACTGCTCCCATCGGTCCGCGCTTGCAGACGAGCGTGGCGTTGGAAACAGCCCGCACGGCGCGCAGCGCTTCCAGAGTATTGGTAGAGCCACCGGCGATGTGAAACTCTTCCTCGGTGCCGACGATGAGGTCGAAGAGGGTGAGGGTGGATTGCAGCTTCTGCGTCACCTTCGCCGATTCCACGAAGCGGCTTTCGCCGTCACCATGACCAGCCACACCCCAGAGGTTCGGGCGGTAATCGATGTCGAGCGCCGTCTTCGCGCCGCTGCCCCGTGCCAGCCGCAACGCCTTCAGAACCGCCGCTTCCGTGCGCGGATGAGAAAGATGCGTGCCGGTCGCGCAAACGCAGTTCGCGTCGGCGATGAAAGCAGGGTCGATGTCGTCTTCGCTCAGCGCCATATCGGCGCAGTTCTCGCGATAGAAGATCAGTGGGAACTGCTGCTGGTCGCGGATGCCGAGAATGACGAGTGCGGTCAGGCGCTCCTTGTCGGTCTGCACGCCGCGAATATCGACGCCTTCGCGCACCAATTGTTCGCGGATGAAGCGACCCATGTGCTCGTCGCCGACGCGGGTAATGACGGCACTCTTCAGACCAAGTCGTGCGGCACCTGCTGCAATGTTGGTCGGAGAGCCACCGATGTATTTGTTGAAGGAGGACATGTCCTCCAGACGTCCGCCGATCTGCGCGCCGTAAAGATCGACCGACGAGCGGCCGATCGTGATGAGATCGAGTGTCTTCACGATCTGTCTCCTCCGCGCTGTCAGCGCTACAAAGGACGGAACTAAATATCCGTCACTTTTCTCCCTCGTTTATATTTGGACTATAAATTCTATTTTTTCTATTTTCAATACGAATATTCAATTTTGTCGGTGCGTTCCCACACCGACTGCAAGGGCAATGGCGATGCAGAGGGTCGCCGACAGAGAACGGAATGCGCCGAAATCGACCTCTGACACGGTCAGCACTGTGGCATCGAATTGTCGTAGCGGATTGACAGCCGTATCGGTGATCGCCACGACCGGAATCTTTCGGGCACGGCTTGAGGAAACGATCTCCATCGTCTCAGCCGAATAGGGCGCAAAGGTGATGGCGAGAACCACATCGCCCTGGCGGATTGCATTGGCGCTCTGCAGCTGGCCGACAGAGGCATGCAGCATGGAGGGCACTTGCATCTTCTCGAAAGCGTAGGCGAGATAGCTTGCGACCGGGAAGGAGCGGCGCAAGCCGACGATGTGGATCATCTGCGCGTCGGCCAGCACCTGGATTGCGGCCTCAAAAGCAGACTGATCGACGGTTTTCAGCAGGTTTTCCAGCGATGCACGCCCGGCTTCGACAAATTCCGCCAGAAGCCGTCCGCCACTGTCTTCACCCTTGTCGCGCAGGTTGGTGAGCCGCGTATCGTAATCCGGCCAGCGGCCGGAATAGCTTTCCTTGAACAGTCGCTGCATTTCGGAGAAGCCGGAAAAGCCTAAAATCTGGCAGAAGCGCATGAAGGCGGAAGGCTGGACTCCTGCCGCTTCCGCCATTTCAGCCACGGTGGAAACGGCGATCCGGTCGGTATTGGCTGCGACATAATCCGCGCACTGCCGCAATCTCTTCGGCAGTTTCGGCGCAACCTCGACAAGTCTCTCCTCAAACTCCTTCACCGTTGCCGGTGCAGCAAGATCCTGCATCTCGTTTCACTCCCCCAAAAATGAAATCGTCTCTCCTGGATTGGAATATCTATTCCAGAAAAGGCAGGACAGGGAAGCGGAATCTTAGGTGGGTACCCTCGTCAATCGAATTGCAGGATCACCTCATCGACGGCAAGGCTGTCACCAGCCTTCACGCAAACCCTGGCGACGCGGCCCTTGCGCTCGGCGCGAAGAATGTTTTCCATCTTCATCGCCTCCACGGTTGCCAGCGCCTGTCCGGCCTCGACCTCATCCCCCTCCGCGACCGAGATCGAGGTAATGACGCCTGGCATGGGGCAGAGCAGCATCTTCGATGTGTCCGGCGGCAGCTTTTCCGGCATGAGACGCGCAAGTTCGGCGACGCGAGGGCTGCGAACCTGGGCGATGATGTCCACACCATGCCAACGCAATCGGATGGCGGATGGCGACAGATCGATCTTTACCGCCAGAACCGTATCGCCCAGCCGGAACATGCCAAGGCTGCGGCCCGGCAGCCAGTCCGTTTCGACAGCCAGCCTCTCGCCCCCCTCGACTTGAGTCACGATATGATCGCCCTCGAGATCAACGGAAATCCGGTGCTCGGTTTTACCGAGTTGAACCACCCAGTCCTTGCCGACAATGCGGCGATGGTTGCCGATGGTGCCGGAGATCTGCGCTGCGCGGCTCTGCGCATGATGATGAATGACCGCAGCAATCGCGGCCAGTCGTTCATCGGCTTGCGTCTGCGGCTCCACTCCGGAAAAGCCGTCTGGAAATTCCTCGGCTATAAAGCCGGTGGTCAGATTGCCGGAACGGAAACGAGGATGCTGCATGACCGCGGAAAGGAAGGGCAGGTTATGCCCGATGCCCTCGACTTCGAACCGATCAAGCGCCTCGCCCATGGCATCGATCGCGGAGAGCCGTGTCTCGCCCCAACTGCAGAGCTTGGCGATCATCGGGTCGTAATACATCGAGATTTCGCCGCCCTCAAAGACGCCGGTATCATTGCGAAGGATCGTGCCATTCTCCTGGCGGCCCTCTTCCGGGGGACGGTAGCGGGTTAATCGACCGATGGAGGGCAGGAAGTTGCGGTAAGGGTCTTCCGCATAAAGCCGGCTCTCGATCGCCCAGCCTTTGAGCTTGATGTCCGGTTGGGAGAGAGACAGTTTTTCGCCCGCTGCCACCCGGATCATCTGCTCCACGAGATCGATGCCGGTCACAAGTTCGGTGACGGGGTGCTCCACCTGAAGCCGGGTGTTCATTTCCAGGAAGTAGAAGTTGCGGTCGCCATCGACGATGAATTCCACCGTGCCAGCGGAGAAATAACCGACCGCCTTGGCCAGCGCGACAGCCTGCTCGCCCATCGCCTTGCGCGTCGCCTCATCGAGAAACGGAGACGGCGCCTCCTCGATCACCTTTTGGTTTCGGCGTTGAATGGAGCATTCCCGTTCGCCGAGATAGAGCACGGTACCGTGCTGATCACCGAGAACCTGAATTTCGATGTGACGCGGCTGTGTGACGAATTTTTCGATGAAAATCCGGTCGTCACCGAAAGATGCTTTTGCTTCGTTGCGTGATGACTGGAAACCCTCGCGCGCCTCGCTATCGTTCCAGGCAATGCGCATGCCCTTGCCGCCGCCGCCGGCCGATGCCTTGATCATCACCGGGTAGCCGATCTCGGATGCGATGCGGACGGCTTCATCGGCAGTCTCGATCAAACCCATATGGCCGGGAACGGTGGAGACACCTGCCTCGGCGGCCAGCTTCTTGGAGGTGATCTTGTCTCCCATCGCTTCGATGGCTCTGACCGGCGGGCCGATGAAGGCAACGCCTTCCTTTTCCAGAGCCGCCGCGAAAGCCGGATTCTCAGAGAGAAAGCCATAGCCCGGATGCACCGCGTCAGCACCCGTTTTGCGAATGGCCTCGAGGATCTTGTCGATCACGATATAGGACTGGTTGGAGGGTGCGGGGCCGATATGCACCGCTTCGTCGGCCTCGCGCACATGCAGCGCATTGGCATCCGCATCGGAATACACCGCGACCGTTGCGATGCCCATCTTCTTTGCGGTGCGAATGACGCGGCAGGCGATTTCGCCGCGATTGGCAATGAGGATTTTCTTGAACATAGGCTTCATCCTCACAACGGAATCGTATCGTGTTTTTTCCAATGCGTCGTCACCTGCTTGTTGCGCAGGGACGCAAAGGCGCGGGCGATGCGGCGTCGCGAGGAATGCGGCATGATGACTTCATCGATGAAGCCACGTTCGGCAGCGACGAAAGGATTGGCGAAACGCTCTTCATATTCGCGCGTCCGTTCCGCGATTTTGTCAGGGTCCGATAGTTCGGAGCGGTAGAGAATTTCAGCCGCACCCTTGGCGCCCATCACGGCAATCTCCGCCGTCGGCCAGGCATAGTTGATGTCGGCGCCGATATGTTTCGACGCCATGACATCATAGGCGCCGCCATAGGCCTTGCGGGTAATCAGCGTCACCATCGGTACCGTTGCTTCGGAATAAGCGAAGAGCAGCTTGGCGCCGTGCTTGATGACGCCGCCATATTCCTGCGCGACACCCGGCAGGAAGCCCGGCACATCCACCAGGGTCAGGATCGGAATGTTGAAGGCGTCGCAGAAGCGCACGAACTTTGCCGCCTTGCGGGAGCTGTCGATATCCAGGCAACCGGCCAGCACCATGGGCTGGTTGGCGACGACGCCGACGGTCTCGCCTTCAAGGCGGACGAAACCGGTAATGATGTTTCTGGCAAAGGCCTCCTGCAATTCGAAGAAATCGCCTTCGTCCGCAATCGCGTGGATCAGCTCCTTCATGTCATAGGGCTTGTTGGAACTGTCCGGGATCAAGGTATCGAGCTTCGCCTCAAGGCGGGCCGGATCGTCATGGAACGGTCGCGTCGGCGGCTTCTCCCGGTTGTTGTTGGGGAGAAAATCGAACAGCGCGCGCACCGCTTCCAGCGCCTCGATGTCGTTCTCATAGGCGCCATCGGCAACAGAAGATTTTTTCGTGTGGGTGGTGGCGCCACCCAGTTCCTCGGCGGTGACGATCTCATTGGTGACGGTCTTCACAACGTCCGGACCGGTGACGAACATGTAGGAGGTATCGCGCACCATGAAGATGAAGTCGGTCATGGCGGGCGAATAGACTGCACCGCCCGCGCAAGGACCCATGATGACGGAGATCTGCGGCACCACGCCGGACACTTCCGCGTTGCGACGGAAAACTTCCGCATAGCCCGCAAGCGACGAGACGCCTTCCTGGATGCGCGCACCGCCGGAATCGTTCAAGCCGATCACAGGGGCACCGACGCGCACCGCCATATCCATGATCTTGCAGATTTTTTGTGCGTGGGTTTCCGACAAGGAGCCGCCAAGCACGGTAAAATCCTGGCTGAACACATAGACCTGCCGTCCGTTGATCGTGCCCCAGCCGGTAACGACGCCATCGCCAGCCACCTTCTGATCCGCCATGCCGAAATCCACCGCCCGGTGGGTCACATACATGTCGTATTCTTCGAAGGAGCCTTCATCCAGCAGCACGTCGAGGCGTTCGCGCGCCGTCAGCTTGCCTTTGGCGTGCTGCGTATCGATACGTTTTTGCCCGCCGCCCAGACGAGCCTCGGCGCGGCGGCTTTCCAGTTCTTGAAGGACTGAACGCATAAGACCTCCCTGTCGCATTCGCCGACAAGTCTTAAAGCCTTATTCGCAAAATGGAAATGTCGGCCTTCGTCGCAGACGGAACATACACCAGCTAGCCGCGATAGGCGACGAGCACTGCCCCGCAGGCAATTAGGATCACGCCGAGCCAGTAGGGAAGAGAGAGCCGTTCGCCCAGAAAGAGAACCGCAAACACCGCGACGAAGACCACGCTGAGCTTGTCGATTGGCGCAACGCGCGCGGCATCGCCGATCTTCAGGGCACGGAAATAGCAGATCCAGGATGCACCGGTCGCAAGCCCGGAGAGGACGAGGAAGAGCCAGGTGCGCGGCGTAATCGTCGCCGGGCTTTGCCAGTTCCCGGTAACGTAGACCATCAAGCCTGCAGCCAGAAGAATGACGATGGTTCGGATGAAAGTGGCGAAATCGGAGTTGACGTTTTCGATGCCGATCTTGGCGAAGATGGCGGTCAGTGCGGCGAAAGCGGCCGAAAGAAGAGCCCAGACTTGCCAGGAGAGAAACAGGTTTTTCATCATCGAGCACCGTTGAGGAGAGGAGTGGTATTCATCCTTACCAAGCCGGGGCCGGAAGAGAAGAGGCCCGCCTCGAATGATCGAAGCGGGCCTCTGTATGTATTGATTCTAAGGGCGTTTCTTACTCTGCCGGAACCCCAAGCGCGGTCGGATCGTCGACGACTTTGGGCTCTTCGCCTCTCAGCACCGTTGCCAGCTGCTCCTGGTCGAGTTCGCCTTCCCAACGGGCAACAACGATGGTTGCGACCGCGTTGCCGACGAAGTTGGTCAGTGCGCGGCATTCCGACATAAAGCGGTCGATGCCGAGGATCAGCGCCATGCCGGCGACCGGTACGGATGGCACGACCGAGAGTGTGGCCGCGAGCGTGATGAAGCCAGCACCGGTGATGCCTGCGGCACCCTTGGAGCTCAGCATGGCAACGAGCAGCAGGAGAACCTGTTCACCGAAGGACAGGTGGATACCCGTTGCCTGTGCGATGAAGAGGGCAGCGAGCGTCATGTAGATGTTCGTGCCATCGAGGTTGAAGGAGTAGCCGGTCGGAATGACGAGGCCAACGACAGAACGCTTGCAGCCAGCCTTTTCCATCTTGCTCATCAGGCCCGGAAGGGCTGCTTCCGAAGAGGATGTGCCGAGAACGAGCAGCAGCTCTTCCTTGATGTAGCGGATCAGCGCCAGGATGGAGAAGCCGTTATAGCGGCAGACGGCACCCAGAATGACGAGCACGAAGATCAGCGACGTCAGGTAGAAGGTGCCGATCAGCATGGCGAGGTTGGTGACCGATGCAATGCCGTATTTGCCGATGGTGAAGGCCATGGCGCCAAACGCACCGATCGGAGCAGCCTTCATCAGGATCGCGACCAGCTTGAAGATCGGATACATCAGAGCATGCATGAAATCGACGACAGGCTTGCCACGCTCTCCGACGATGCCGAGCGAAATGCCGAACAGAACGGAGAAGAACAGCACCTGAAGAATATCGCCTTCTGCGAAAGCGCCGACGATCGTCGTCGGGATGATGTTCATCAGGAAGCCGGTGATGGACTGCTCATGCGCCTTGGCGGCGTAGGTGGCAACGGCCTTGCCGTCCAGCGTGGACGGATCGATGTTCATGCCGGCACCCGGCTGAACGACGTTGGCGACGATCATGCCGACAATGAGCGCCAGGGTGGAGAAGGTTATGAAGTAGATCATCGCCTTGCCGGCAACGCGGCCGACCTTCTTCATGTCGTTCATGCCGGCAATGCCGGTTGCGACTGTGAGGAAGATCACGGGTGCGATGATCATCTTGACCAGGCGGATGAAACCATCACCAAGCGGCTTCAGCTGTTCGCCGAGAGCGGGATAAAAGTGGCCGAGCGCAATACCTGCGGCAATGGCGACGATGACCTGGAAATAGAGATGCCGGTAAAAAGGCAGTCTGGCGTGGCTTTCGGCCACGGCTGTGCTGTCAATCATTGTAGTTCCTCCTCGGCTTAACCCTGCCCTGACGGCCTCCCGGGTTTGCCTTTGCGTTTTGCCCGGCCCTCTGCCGTTCGGAAATACAAGAGCAAGTAGCGTGCCAGTTCGACTTTCTGGGAATAAATTACTGAAAAATATGTATTTTATTTTGAGTTGAATCAGGAACCGTTTTCACAAGTGTGTTTTCCCGCTCAACATCTCTTGTGTTTTGTGTGGATTCCCGCACATTGGGGCGATGGGTTTCGAGCAATACAATGTCCACTTTCTTAAATAGTAGCCGCTTCCGCTGGATGGCCTTTGCTCTGATGTGGGTCATCATTGGCTTCGGCGCCTTCGTGGCTGCCGACAAGATCGGGCGCGTCCAAGCGACGAAACGGTTGATTGCCGATTCCACCACGGACGCCGAGCTGAAAACGGCTTTGCTAAATGTGGCACTGGAGCGCCCGCGCGTCCTGCCGCTCGTCCTCTCCCGAGACAGGGATATCACCGAAGCATTGGAGAATGGCGGCGCGGCCGTCCAGCGTCTGGATGAAAAGCTGGAGGGGCTGATCGAGGGCACGCAGGCCTCGGTCATCTATGTGACGGATGCGAAGGGCGTCACCATCGCGTCCAGCAATTGGCAGACGCCCGAGAGTTTCGTTGGCTCCAATTATGCCTTCCGGGACTATTTTCGCAGAGCCATGGAAACGGGCATGGCGGAGCATTACGCGCTTGGCAATGTCAGCCGCCGGCCAGGTCTCTATATATCGCGGCGGATCGATGGGGCAGATGGAAGGCCGCTCGGCGTCGTCATCGCCAAGGTGGAATTCAATCGGCTTGAGACCGACTGGAATATCGGCGGGCGTCCCGTTTATATCGTCGATTCCAACGGCGTGGTGCTGATGACAAGCATACCCGAATGGCGGTTCAAGACGGTGGCGCCGATCGACGAAGACAAACGGCGGATGATTTCCGCCAGTCTTCAATTCGGAGAGGAAGCGCTCTCTCCCTTGCCGGTGACCGTGCGATCCAAACTCGGTCCGGATGTGGCGCTGGTTGAGGTCAACTCCCCGCCAGCGCTGAGAGGAGATTATCTTCGTCTGGAGCTCCCCGTTCCGACGACCAGATGGTCATTGCATTATCTTCAGCCCGTGACGCCGACGACCAATGCCGCGATACGCGAAAGCCGGATCATTGCCCTTGCTGCCCTTATGCCGCTCTTTGCGCTCTCGGCAATCTGGCTTCGGCGTCGGTTGAAGGCGGAGCAGGCACAGGCTGCTGCAGAGCGCGCGCGGGCAGAGCTGGAGCGCCGCGTGCAGGAGCGCACTGTCGATCTGACCATGGCGCGCGACAAGCTTCAGGCCGAAATTCTGCGACACGAACAGACTGGTAAAGAGTTGCAGAGCGTTCAGCACGATCTCGTCCAGGCAAACCGGCTCTCGATTCTTGGCCAGGTGGCGGCGGGCGTCGCGCATGAGATCAATCAGCCCGTGGCGACCATTCGCGCCTATGCGGACAATGCGCGCGTACTTTTGAAGCGAAAGCGTGCCGAAGAGGCGGATGAGAACCTAGAGAATATCGCTGCACTGACCGAGCGCATCGGCGTCATCACCAGCGATCTCAAAATCCTTGCCCGCAAGGGAAGGACCGCAGCAGAGCCCGTCAGCCTTCGCCTGGTTGTGGAAGGGGCGGTGGTGTTGTTACGCAGCCGCTTTTCCGGTCGCATGGACATTCTCGATCTCGATCTTCCCGATGAGAGCGTCAAGGTGATGGGAAGCCGCATCCGCCTGGAGCAGATCGTCATCAATCTCCTGCAGAACGCGCTCGAAGCCGTCGAGGAGAAGACTGATGGTCGCGTCGACGTCCGGGTCGAGGAGGAAAAGGACGACGTTGTGCTGAAGGTTCGCGATAACGGACCCGGCATCGCTGCGCCAATTCTCGAGCAGCTTTTCTCTCCCTTCAACACGTCGAAGGAAGGCGGGCTTGGTCTCGGCCTCGTCATCTCCAGCGATATCGCCTCGGATTATGGTGGCCGGATCGAGGTCGATACCGGCGAAAGCGGCACATGTTTCTCAGTCTATTTGAAGCGGGCGTGACATGACGGTGATGGGAACGGTCTACCTGGTGGATGATGACTCGCAGCTTCGCAAGGCGATGCGGCAGACGCTTGAACTCGAAGGCATGACGGTGATGCCTTTCCCCAAGGCAGAGATGGCGCTTGACGCTCTGGAAGAAAATTTCGACGGTGTGATCGTCACTGATGTGCGCATGCCCGGCATGGATGGCCTGCAGTTTTTCGAGCATGTCCGGAAGATCGACGCGGATCTGCCGGTCATTCTGATCACCGGCCATGGCGATGTGCCGATGGCGGTTAGTGCGTTGCAAAACGGCGCTTACGATTTTATTGCCAAGCCCTTTCCCGCCGAGCGCATGGTGGAAAGTGTGCGCCGTGCGCTGGAGAAGCGCCGGCTGGTGATGGAAAACAGGGCGCTGAAGCAGGCGGCGGAACAGTCGATCGACGACATGCCGCTGCTTGGCCAGACGCCTGCGATGGAGCGCCTGCGCAATACCTTGCGCCACATCGCCGATACGGATGTGGATGTGCTGGTGGCGGGAGAGACTGGCAGCGGCAAGGAAGTGGTGGCAACTGCCCTGCACCGCTGGAGCAAGAAGCGCAGCCACGGAAACTTCGTGGCGTTGAACTGCGGTGCCTTGCCGGAAACCGTCATCGAAAGCGAGCTCTTCGGCCATGAGGCCGGTGCCTTTACCGGTGCGCAGAAGAAGCGCATCGGCCGCATCGAATATTCGAGCGGCGGGACGCTGTTTCTGGACGAGATCGAAAGCATGCCGCCTGCTCTCCAGGTGAAGATGCTGCGCGTGCTGGAAATGCGCGAGGTATCTCCGGTCGGCTCAAACGAGGAGCGTTCCGTCGATATTCGTGTCGTCGCCGCCGCCAAGGTGGATCTCGGGGATCCCGAGCAGCGCAAGGATTTTCGCGAGGATCTCTATTACCGTTTGAATGTGGTGACGCTCTCCATCCCGCCACTGCGCGAGCGGCGTGCCGACATACCGCTGCTTTTTTCTCACTTCGTCAGCAAGGCTTCCAGCCGCTTCGGCATGCCGGTGCCGCAGATCGGGGCATCCGTTTCGCGCTACCTCAACGAACACCAATGGCCGGGCAATGTGCGTGAACTCGGACATTTCGCCGAGCGTGTGGTGCTGGGACTGGAAGGCGGGCAGCCGCAGATTTCCAGCCCGGCTGCGATATCGAGTGGATCAGGTACGCTTTCCGAACGCATGGATCGGCAGGAGGCGGACATCATTCGCGAAACACTGGAGAAGCATCAGGGTGACGTTGCCGAAACCATCGCGGCGCTCGGAATTGCGCGCAAGACCTTTTACGACAAGCTGCAGCGCCATAACATAAACCGCTCGGATTACGTCCCCAAATGAGGGTCATCCGAGCGGTTCAAGTTCTTAAAAATCCAGGATGTAGTGGTCAGCCTGCGACGCAGAAGTGACTGTTTCCATCATTGCCGATATAGGTACCGCTGTTCGGATTGAAGCTGCGGTAACGCTGCGAGCAATAGTTATACCAGGACTGAGACCACGGTTCGATCGTGCGGTAAACCTGACGCTGTCTGTAGACAGGGCGGGGCTCGTAAACCGGCTGGGCGCGATAGACCGGGCGGGGTGCCGGACGATACTCGCGATAGTCCGGATCATCATATGTGTAGCTGGGCTGATAGGTCTGGTAACGGCGGACCGGAGGAGGCTCGGCATAGACCGGCTCTTCCTCATAGCGCGGCTGCGACAGGGCAGAGCCGACAGCGACACCGGCAGCGAGGCCAAGAACACCGCCGATGATGGCTGCGTCGCGATTTCTGTGACGCCAGTCGCCAGCAGATGCCGTGTTCAAGGGTGCCAGGACGGTTGCAGATACCGCAAGGGCCAGAAGAGATTTAGCTGCAATCGAAGCCATGTTCATTTTCCATCAAAACGGCAGTTGCCCGCCAGTTGTTATCCGATGGTTAAGAAAATAGATTCCGCAGGCTGAACGGGCGCTGAATGAATTGTGGCAGGATCGAAACGCTTAACCTGCCGCCATATGGCTAGGCGAAAACGCTTCCATCAAGCCCAGGTAGGGCTTTTCGACGGGGCTTGCATAGGCACCCCGCTTTGCCGTGGTGAGCTTCAGCGAGATCAGCGTCTCGGCATGTTTGACCGCTGCCGAAACACCATCGATGACGGGAACGCCAAATTCATGTGACAGCTCTGCCGCGAGATCCGCCATGCCGGCGCAGCCAAGCACGATGGCCTCCGCCTTGTCTTCGTGAAGCGCTGCCGTGATCTGGGCCCGGAGCCGCGGCAGTGCGTCTGAACTCGGGTCTTCCAGCGACAGGACCGGAATGTCCGCCGCCCGCACCTTGGCGCGCGCGCCCATGCCGTAGCGATGCACCAGATGTTCGAGTGGCAGGCGGGAGCGTTCCATGGTGGTGACGACGGTGAAGCGCTGCGCGATGAAAGCCGCGGTCGCGACAGCTGCCTCGCAGATGCCGATGACAGGGATGGTCGCAAGCGCGCGCGCCGCATCGAGGCCCGTATCGTCAAAGCAGGCAATGACCGCGGCCTGCGCGCCGCCCTTCTCTGCCTTGGCGATCTCCAGGAGAAGCCCCGGTATGGCGAAGACTTCGTCGTAGTAACCCTCGATCGAGACCGGTCCCATCGACGACGTCACGGCGACGATCTCCGTCGAGGCGGAAGCGACCGCCTTGGCCGCCGCCTCGATCGTCTGGGTCATCGATTGCGTGGTGTTGGGATTGACGACGAGAATGCGCATGATGTGCAGGTCAGCCTTTCGAGCGGCGGCGGTTCATGGCGGCAATGATACCAAGCGTTGCGCCGATGACGATGAGAGAGAAGAAAGTGGTGACGGCACCCAGGGCATAGAGCACCGGCGTGGTGACGTTCGTCGTCATGCCGTAGATTTCGAGCGGCAGCGTATTATACGTGCCTGACGTCATGAGGGTTCGGGCAAACTCGTCGTAGGAAAGCGTGAAGCCGAAGAGGCCGACACCGATCAGGCTTGGCGCAATCATCGGCAACACCACGTTGCTGAAGGTCTGCCAAGAATTTGCACCTAGATCGCGCGCCGCTTCTTCGTAAGATGGCGAGAAGCGGTTGAAGACCGCAAACATGATGAGGACGCCGAAGGGGAGGGTCCACGTCAGCTGTGCGCCGAAGGCGGAACTGTACCATGCAGGCTCCAGGCCAAGCTGCTGGAAAAGCACGCCGATGCCGAGCGAGATGATGATGGATGGCACCACAAGGCTTGCAACCGAGAGATAGAAGAGCGGGGTGGCGCCGACGAATTTGCGGCGGAAGGCGAGGCCCGCCAGAAGCGAGACAAGCACGGTGACGATCATCACCATCACGCCCAGCATGAAAGAGCGTCGGAAGGAGCCACCAAAGTCCCCGACCGCCTGCTGCTCGAAGAGGTTGGCGAACCAGTGTAGAGAGACGCCGTTCAGCGGGAATGTCAGGCCGCCATTCGGTCCCTGGAAGGCCAGGATCAGGATGGCCGAGAGCGGGCCATACAGAAACAGCGCGAAGAGGGCGAAGAAGATGGCAAGGATGTAGAATTCGCGACCGCGTTTTTCCGAGTGCATGGATCAGAGCTCCTTACGGATATCGACGACCCGCAGAATGCCTGCGACCATCAGGAGAACGAGGGCGAGAAGGACGACGGCGTTTGCGGCAGCGGCCGGATATTGCAGGAGCGACATCTGGTTCTTCATCATCAGGGCAACAGAGGCACTCTGTCCGCCGGACATGACCTGCACGGTGGAAAAATCCGCCATGACCAGCGTTACGACGAAAATGGTCCCGATGGCCATTCCGGGCTTCGCCAAGGGAATGATGACGTTCCACAGCACCTGCCAGCTGGACGCACCCGCATCGCGCGCGGCCTCCACCAGCGACTTGTCGATGCGCATCAGCGTGTTGAAGATCGGCGTCACCATGAAGAGCGTGTAGAGATGCACCATGGCCAGCACCACGGCGAAGTCGGAATAAAGTAGCGATTCGATGGGTGCCGGAACAATCCCCAAATTCACCAGCGCACTGTTGATCAGGCCGTTGCGACCGAGGACCGGGATCCATGAAATCATGCGGATGATGTTGGAGGTCAGAAAGGGCACGGTGCAGATGAGGAACAGGACCATCTGCATGGTGGTGGTGCGAATATGGAAGGCCAGGAAATAGGCCACCCAGAAGCCGAGGAACAGCGTGATCGCCCACACAAGGAAGGCATATTTCAACGTATTGAGATAGGTTTGCCACGTCACCCACGAGCCGAGCGTTTCGGTATAGTTAAAGGTGACGAAGTCGGGATACATCTGGGCAAAGTCATAATCCCAGAAGCTCACCACGACGATCATCAGGATCGGCAGAAGGAGAAAGAAGCCGAGGATCAGCGCCAACGGCGTTGCCTCGATGTAAGACACAAGTCCCTTCGGCAGGGTGAAGGGCTTGCCCGTTTTTTCTTTCTTTTCGCCAACGCCTATAAATCTGACCGTCGCCATTCAATGGAGCCCTTTATTGTTGTCATGATCGGCAGCTTCGCGCTGCCGGTCCTGGTGCGATGACGACGGATTGAAACCTCTCCGTCGTCATGGTCGGCCCCGATCATGTCCGAGGATGACGAAAAGCAAGTGCCGAGGGTATCGGCAACCGAAGACCGGCGGCGCTGACCGCCAGCCTTCTTTTTCTCATCAAGCAGCGATGAACTCGTTCCAGCGACGGACCATGTAGCGGTCTTCGTCCATGACGGAGTTCCAGCAGGCGACCTTGCCCATGCGCTCTTCGAAGGAGCCGCCATCGCGCACAGCGCCAGCCTTTTCCATGACCTTGCCGTCTGGAGCGATGATATCGCCCTGGGCAGGCTTGCCTTCTACCCAGTAACCCCATTCGTCGGCGGTCATGTAGTTCTTCGCGGTATCCATGGCAGCGGAGTAGTAGCCCTGGCGGTTTAGGTAAGCGCCGACCCAGCCGGATGTGTACCAGTTGATATATTCATAGGCCGCGTCGAGCTTCGCGCCGCTCAGGTGCTTGGCGAGGCCAAGACCGCCGCCCCAGGAGCGATAGCCTTCCTTTAGCGGCTGGTATTTGCAGGCGATGCCCTTGGAGCGAACGGCGGCAACCGCCGGCGACCACATGGACTGGATGACGACTTCGCCCGACGCCATGAGGTTGACGCTCTCGTCGAAGCTCTTCCAGAAGGCGCGGAACTGTCCGTCCTTCTTGGCCTTGATGAGGAAATCGATGGTCTTGTCGATTTCGGCCTTCGTCATATTGCCCTTGTCGGCATATTTTATGTTGCCCATGGCTTCCATGATCATTGCAGCATCCATGATGCCGATCGATGGGATGTTCAGGATGGAAGTCTTGCCCTTGAACTTCGGGTCCATGATGTCGGCCCAGGTGGTGATCTCACGGCCGACGAGATCAGGGCGAATGCCGAGCGTATCGGCATTGTAGATGGTCGGAACCATGGTGAAGTATTCGGTTTCGCTCTTGGCAAACTTCTTGTCGCCGGGCTTCTCGACATAACCCACCGTGTGGGGTGCCGTGCCCTGGGCAATCACGCTGTCGGGCGTCAGCTTGCCGGTTTTGAACAGCGGCACGATCTTGTCGTAATATTTCAGCTTCTTGATTTCCATCGGCTGGATCACACCGGCCGGATAGACCTTTTTCAGGATCCAGTATTCGATGTCTGCGATGTCGTAGGAGTTCGGCTGGGTGACGGCGCGCTGTGCGGCTGCATCCGAATCCGTTGCCGTCATTTCAAGCGTGATGCCGAGGTCCGCCTTGCACTTTTCGGCAATCGCATTGATGTTGGACACGCCCGTGCCGAACTGGCGCAGCGTGATCGGGTTCTGCGCCCAGATGGTGGGGAAGCCGGTGATCAGGCCGGAACCGACGGCAGCACCCGTGGCGGCAGCGCCCGCCTTCAGGAGACCGCGGCGGGTCAGACCCTTTTTCGTCTTGTTGGAATCGGTCATTTCAGTTCTCCTCTGGTTGTTTTATGGTCGTTATTCTACCCGTCCGAGCACGATGGCATCGTCCGCATTCCAGGAAAGAGGTATGGCATCGCCAACCTTGATGGGATTTTCGAAGAAGACCGCGTCGGTCAAAATCACGTTGAAATCGTCGATGCCGGCGCCGTTGACGGCGAGCTTGACGCTGGCGCCGCGATACTCGACGTTGGAGACGATGCCGGTGAAACCAAGGCCAGGTTCCCCTTCGCCGATGCGCACGCGGTCGGTGCGCACGGCAATATCGACCGCATCATCCGGCGGTGTCTTGCCGCTGGCCTTGAAGATGCCGCCGCCCGCCACTTCCAGTGTTACCATCTCGCCGTCAACCTCTTTCAGGCGACCGGAAATGACGTTGTGATCGCCCATGAAGCGGGCAACGAAAGCCGTGGCGGGGCGCTCGAACACATCGCGGGGTGCGGCGGCCTGCTCGATGCGGCCGTCATTCATGACGACAATGATATCGGCCAGCGCCATAGCCTCTTCCTGGCTGTGGGTCACATGCACGAAGGTGATGCCAAGCGAGGTCTGGAGCTTCTTCAGTTCCGCACGCATGCGGATCTTGAGGAAGGGATCGAGTGCCGAGAGCGGCTCGTCCAAAAGCAGCGCTTCCGGGTCGGTGATGAGCGCGCGGGCGAGCGCGACGCGCTGCTGCTGGCCGCCTGAAAGCTGCGCAGGACGGCGGGTCGCATAGGGCTCAAGCTGCATCAGCTTCAGCATTTCGAGCGCCTTGGCCCGCCGGGTCTCCTTGTCCGCGCCCTTCATCTTGAGGCTGAAGGCGACATTGTCGACGAGATCGAGATGCGGGAAAAGCGCATAGGATTGAAACATCATCGCCGTGCCGCGTTGGGCAGGAGGCAGATCGGTGACGACCGTATTGCCGAGCCGAACATCGCCGCTGGAAATGGTTTCGTGGCCTGCGATCATGCGCAGCGTCGAGGTCTTGCCGCAGCCGGACGGACCCAACAGACAGCAATAGCTGCCCGCCGGTATTTTCAGGCTAATGGCGTGAACGGCCGTGGTGCTTCCATAGACCTTGGTAACGGCGGCGATGTCTATCTCGGCAGCTTTGCTCATGCATGATCCCCTGCTTGTTGCAGATGAACTTGCATAAGCCGTGCCAATTTCAGGCTTGCATGTCTAACCGATTGAAACGGCATCGCTTTTATTTTAGCTGGCGCGACTTTGATCAGCCCCCGCCACTTGCATGCACAAAAAAGCAGCTATTGTTTTCAATAGCGGGCAGGATTGTATGCAATTTTGCGGGAGCGATGGGCGCTTTCATGTTTCCACGTCGCGACTTTCGCGATAGTAAGAAAATAAATCGGGAAAAAGCAATGACACTTTCTCAACTCGAACCCGACATGGACAACGCGCCGGAGGATCGCGCGCAAGCAATTCGCGATACCTTGCGCGATGCGATCGCAGATCGCCGTCTGACGCCGGGAACGAAGTTATCAGAGGCCGAAGTCGGCGCGCTCTTCGATGTCAGCCGTACGGTCGTACGCGCTGCCTTGCAGATGCTGAGCTTTGAGGGACTGGTGAGGACGGAGCGAAATAGGGGCGCTTTCGTATCCAATCCATCGCCGGATGAAGCTCGTCAGGTCTTTGCCTCTCGCCGCCTCATAGAACAGGGCATCGTTGCCGCAGCGGTGGAACGGATTACACCCGAAGGCATCGCCAGCCTGCGCGCTCATCTGCAAGAGGAAACGCGATATCAGCATGAGAGGGGCCCTTCGGCTCGTCGAGCGGAGATCAAGGCTTCAGGCGATTTTCATCTGCTCCTAGCCTCACATGCCGGCAACGCCATTCTCGAAAAATTCATGGGCGAGCTCGTCGCCCGCTCCTCGCTTGTCATCGCCCTTTATGGCCGATCCGGCATTTCAAGCTGCGGCCATGGCGATCACTCCGCCATTCTCGATGCGCTGGAAGCCCGCGACGGAGAAAAGGCCCATCGCCTCATGATGCATCACATCGATCACATCGAGGCCGACCTCGATCTGCGTGTGAAGGAAGGCCTGGCGCTGAAGGAAGCGCTGGCGCTGTAACAAAAGCCGTGCGCGCAAGCGCCGCACGGCAGTTGCCTTATGCCGCGTAGCGGCTGATCCCGAGGTCGGCGGTATCGATGTCCGGCTTGTTGCCCGACACCAGATCCGCCAGTACGCGAGCCGAGCCGCAGGCCATGGTCCAACCAAGCGTTCCGTGGCCGGTGTTCAGGTAAAGGTTCGCATAGCGCGTCGCGCCAATCACCGGCGTGCCATCCGGCGTCATCGGCCGCAGTCCGCACCAGAATTTCGCCTGGGATTGATCACCGGCACCACCGAACAGGTCTTCCACCGAATGCCTCAAGGTTGCCTGGCGTTTGGCAGGCAGATCCTTGTTGAAACCGGCAATTTCCGCCATGCCGCCCACGCGGATGCGATCGCCAAGGCGGGTAATCGCCACCTTGTGCGCCTCATCCATGACCGTGGAGATCGGCGCCTTGGCCGCATCGACGATCGGCACGGTGATCGAGTAGCCCTTGACCGGATAGACGGGCAGGTCGAGACCGAGATGCTTGAGAAAATGTGGCGTGTAGCTGCCAAGCGCGCCAACAAAAACATCCGCTTCGATCAGGCCCTTGCTCGTCTCAACGGCCTTGAGGCGATTGCCTTCGACGATAGGGCGCATGATGCCGGTGTCATAGATGAACTTGACGCCGGCCTGCTCCGCCAGTTTCGCCAGCTCCGAGGTGAACATGAAGCAGTCGCCCGTCTCATCACCCGGCAGCCGCAGGCCACCGACGATCTTGTCCTGCGAGGAAGAAAGACCCGGCTCTACCGCAACGCAGGCGTTACGATCGAGAATTTCGTAAGGCACGCCACCGGCTTTGAGAACCTCGACGTCCTTGCCGATACCATCGAACTGCTTCTGGGTGCGGAAGACTTCCAGCGTCCCCTGCATGCGCTGATCGTACTGAATGCCGGTCTCGTCACGAAGCGCCATCAGGCAGTCGCGGCTGTATTCGGCGATACGTACCATGCGGCTCTTATTGACGTTGTAGCGCGCAGCCGTGCAGTTGCTCAGCATCTGGATCATCCAGCGCCAGGCGGCGGGATCTGCGGTGGGGCGAATGATCAGCGGCGCGTGCTCCATGAAGAGCCACTTCAGCGCCTTCATCGGAATGCCGGGTGCTGCCCAGGGAGACGAATAGCCCGGCGATACTTCGCCGGCATTGGCGAAGCTGGTTTCCAGTGCCGCTGCCGGCTGCCGGTCGATCACGGTCACGGAATGTCCGGCCTTGGCGAGGTACCAGGCTGAGGTGACGCCAATGACGCCGGCTCCAAGAATGGTGATGTTCATGCTGGCCTCACAGGTTTCGAGCGATAGTGGAAGAAGCGGCAGCCTGCTTTTCCGGATAGATATAGCGACGGCGATAGCGCTGGCCCAGCCGCGTCAGTATTTCATAGGCGATCGTGCCTGCGTCCTCGGCAATTGCCTCGAGCGTCTGGTTCGGGCCGATGATTTCGACGAGGCTGCCATGGGTGAGCGTGTCTTCGGGAAGGGCGGAGATATCGAGCGTGATGCTGTCCATCGAAACACGCCCGGCAATAGGAAGCCGAACGCCGTTGAAATAAGCGGCTCCTCGGCTGCTCAAAGAGCGCGGCAGGCCATCCGCGTAGCCTGCGGCAATCGTTGCCAGACGGGTATCGGCTTTGGTGCGCAGCGAGGCACCGTAGCCGACGAAGCTTTCAGCCGGCACTGTACGAGTTTGAACCACGGCAACGCTCAAGCCGACGACCGGCTTCATCGGATTGGGATGAACTGCCGATGGCGCGCCCCCATAAAGCGCGATACCCGGTCGCATCAGGGCGTTATGGTAGTCCGTGCCGAGAAAGATGCCGCCGGAATTGGCAAAGCAGACCGGCACGCCGGGAAACTGCTCGGTGGTTTTGCGCATGACGTTAAGCTGCAGAGCATTGGCCTCATGGTCCGGCTCGTCGGCGCAAGCGAGATGGCTCATGATGCAGGCAAGATCGATGGCTTTGAGCATGGCAGGAGTGGCCAACAGCCTTTCGACCTCGTAAGGCGCCAGTCCGAGCCGCGACATGCCAGTGTCGATTTGCAGGGCAGCGGGCAGAGTCTTGCCAAGGACGGCGGCTTGCGCCGACCATTGGGCGACCTGCTCCAGCGAGTTGAGAACCGGAATGATGTTCAGTGCAGAGCAGGAGGTTTCGTTTCCAGGCTGGAGGCCATTGAGAACAAAGATTTTTGCATCGGGCGCTATGTGCAGACGAAGAGACAGCGCCTCATCAATATGAGCGACGAAGAAGTGCCGGCATCCCGCATCGTAAAGGACGGGCGCGACGATATCGGCACCAAGACCATAGGCATCTGCCTTCACCACGGCACTCGTCAGCGCATGCGGCGCCTTGGAGGCAAGCGTCAGATAGTTGTCGCGAAGGGCTGCAAGATCGATCGTCAGATAGCCGCTTGCGCCACCTTGAGCTTTCTGCTGCTGGAGGGTCATGTCCATTGTCGTTCCCTTTGTTCTTTTGGCAACAGAGTATTGCAATGATCCTTGAATTTAAGCAGTGTAAGACGAAGAAAATTCGATAAAATCGTTTTTCTTGCAACTTTGTGCGATCAATCGGAACGAAACCATGTCTGCTCTCGACGCCACCGATCGTCATATCATCCGCCTGCTTCGGCTGAATGCCCGCATCAGCAATGCCAAGCTTGCCGCTGAGGTGGGGCTATCGCCGTCCGCTTGTCTGCGTCGTGTGGATATTCTGGAGAGGGAAGGCGTCATTCGCGGCTATACGGCGATCACCGGAAGTGCCGCCGGTGGAGAGGTGATTTCCGTCATCGTCCAGATCACGCTCGACCGGCAGACGGAGGATTTTCTCAATCGCTTTGAAAATGCCGTGCGGCGTTATCCGGAAGTGCGAGAATGCTATCTCATGACCGGCGGCTCGGATTATTTTCTCCGCGTCGAGGTCGAAACCGCAGGCGATTTCGAGCGGGTCCACAAGGATATTCTCTCCAAGCTTCCGGGCGTCTCACGCATCCATTCGAGCTTCGCCATCCGCAATGCGCTCGCCGCCCCCAAGCCGCGTGCGACGGAGCGCAAATCTTGATCGGGCCGGCCCGTCAGGGCGCCCACCAGCGGTAAAAATGATGAACCGGCCCGTGACCATGACCGACCTTAAGGTCGCGGCCTGCTGCCAACGCACCTTGGAGATAGTCTTTGGACAGGCCGACGGCATCCGTCAACGGCAGACCGAGCGCCAGATGGGCCGCAATCGCTGCCGCGAGCGTGCAGCCGGTACCATGGTCGTTCTTCGTCTCGATGCGCGGCATGGCAAATTCTTGAATTGTCTCGCCGTCAATCAGAAGATCGACGCTCTTTGATCCGGTGCCGTGGCCGCCTTTGATCAGGACAGCCTTCGCACCAAGCGCCAGGATCATCTCGGCCTGTTTCAGCATCGCGGCACGATCGGTGGCGATGCCGGTCCCGGTCAGCAGTGCCGCCTCAGGAAGGTTCGGCGTGGCAAGCGTTGCCTGCGGCAGCAATTCGCTTCGAAGCGTTTCGATTGCCTCCTCCTGAAGCAGCCTGTCACCGGAGGTCGCCACCATCACGGGGTCAAGGACGACCGGTTGGGGCTGGCTGCGCAGTCTCTCGGCAATCGTTCGTATCGTGTCGGTGCGCGAGACCATGCCGATCTTGATCGCCTTGATATCGAGGTCGGAAAACACCGCATCCATCTGAGCCGCAATGATCGTGGCGGAAATATCTTCAACCGCGGTCACGCCCTTGGTGTTCTGTGCGGTGATGGCGGTGATGACGCTCGCACCATAGACACCAAGAGCGGAGAATGTCTTGAGGTCGGCCTGAATGCCGGCACCGCCGCCACTATCGGAACCGGCGATGGTCAAAGCAATGGCGGTCATGGGCGTGCTCCCATCGCTTCATCCACGGCATTGCGAAACGCCTTGGCCGTCGTTGCTATATCGTCCGTGCGGAATAGGGCGGAGATCAGCGCCACCCCATCGGCACCTGCTGCAATCACGTCGGGAACGCGCTCCAGCGTGATGCCGGCAATTGCGCCCACCGGCAGGTCTGGTCGCTCGTTGCGCAGGTATGTCCTTATTTGCTTTAGCCCTGCAAGGCCGACCGGCGTATCTGGATTAACCTTGGAGGTGGTTTCAAACACCCCGCCAATGCAGGCATAATCGGCCGGTGCTTGCGCGACGTGTCGGGCATCAGCCATGGATTTGACGGTGAGCCCGATGATCGCATCGGGACCGAGAAGGCGCCTTGCTGTGTCTGCATCCATATCGTCTGCGCCGAGATGCACGCCATCTGCGCCCGTTGCCATGGCGACATCTAATCGATCGTTGATCACCAGCGGTACGCCGGTGCCTTTCAGGGCTTCAACGATGGCTCTTGCCTGGTCGATCATCTGGCGTGTGGAGGCGGTCTTGTCGCGATATTGGATGATCGTTGCACCGTTATGTGCTGCCAGAGCTGCAAGCTCGGCAAGCGGAGCGATATCGCTGAGAGAGGCGTCGACAATGGCATTCAGCCGGTAATCAATCTTCGTCATGTTCGATCCTCGCATGGGAGAGAATGTCTTCGCTCCTCAGAGTGAAGAGCGCGTCCAGAAAGGCGACTTCGAACGATCCCGGTCCGCTGGCATGTCTGGCCGCGATCTCTGCGGAAACGCCGGTAACAGTCAGAGCCGATGCTGCAGCCAGCATCGCATCCGGCTCGACGGCCATGAAGGCGGCAATGATACCGCCGGAAAGGCATCCGGTTCCCGTCACCTTTGCCATCAGGGCATGGCCGTTGACGATCCGGACCTTGCGGTCGACATCACTCAAGCTATCCACCGCTCCCGTCTGAATGCGCAATGCACCACCGACGTCGCCGATAACCGCCATTTCTGCCGCGTTCCCACGTGTGATCGAGGGGTGCAGCCGGCTCAATTCATGGGCGAATTCTAGCCGTGAAGGGGAGTAGTCGCAATGGACCGGATCGACGATCCAGGGTTTGCCTTGGCGATTGGCGATAGTGACGGCGATACGGATGACCTTGCGGCGCGCTTCGTCCAGCGTCCCGAGGTTGATCGTCAGCGCATCCGTCTTCGTCACGAAGCTCTCGATTTCCTCTTCCGACGATGTCATCGAGGGGATGCCGCCGATTGCGGTGATGCCGTCAGCGGTAAACTTCTGCACCACCGTATTCATCAGGCAGTGGACACGCGGTCGTCGCTCCCGCACAAGAGCCAGAAGGTCTGCCGCTTTTTCTGCGGTGGGAAATCTTACCATCAGCCGTTCATCTCCAGACACGCCGTTAGCGGACCCGGATAAGCATGACGCATGGAAAAGAAAGCTGTGCCTGACGGCGACTGTTCCGTTCCTACGCCGGTATGAACCGGATCAGGTTCAAGGGTCCGGCTCACCGCCATCTCAGCATCGTTCGATGCTCCCCTCGGAATGCCTGACTCTAAATGAGAAATAGAACCTCGTGTCAAGGCGTTTGACAGACCAGTTCACGTCACATGGCTGCAATCGAATTCGGCGAACGACTTTGAACTTCCTGATTGTTGTTGCGTTGAACTGCCTGGCACGGTGTATGCCAACCTGTTAGCGCTTTTGCCATCGGACGGATATAACGACGTTGAACTGCGCTTGCTTGGATGATCCCGTAAATGTCTGACTGGTCTTTAACGTCGCTGCGCCACAAGTATCTGACATTCCCGACACTGCTGCGATCAATACCGGTCGGGGTCGTTTTGGCTGCCGGTATCCTTGCCACCTCATGGACGCATGACCTTTTAAGCGACCATTACGATATGGTGGTGCATACCTATGAAGCGATCGATACCACCAAGGACGTCTTGATCGCGCTTGATGATGCCGAGACGGGACAGAGGGGCTATCTCGTCAGCGGCGACAAGCGCTATCTCGCGCCGTATGAGAAGGCGATGGAGCGCCTGCACCTGCTTCAGAACGATTTGATGACCAGGATATCGGACAATTCCGACCAGGTTGCCCGCGTCAAAGCGCTCGACGCATTGATCGAGAAGAAGCTTGAAGAGCTGAAGCACTCAATATCGCTCTATGATGGCGTCGGTGCAGATGCCGCCCGCACAAATGAAATCGGTTACATGGCTGTCGGAACGATGGACCGCATCCGCGATATCATCGGCGAGATCACCGTTACGGAACACACATTGCTGGACACCCGGCACGCCGAGGTCGAGGCCGATGAATTCCGCATCAGGGTTGTGGCGATCATCGTGGGCCTTGCTTCTTTCCTCACACGGGCTGGCGTCGAGATGTACCTGGCGCGCCGGTATCGTGTGATCCGGTCATAAGGCGTTTACGGAATGCCCAGTTCGCCGATGCCCATCATCTACAAGACCATGAAAATGCGCGTCGCTGTGCTTTACTCGCCTGCCATACCGGGGATCTGATTGACGGTGATCATCTGCCGTATCGTGCGATCCGCCACACGCTCCGCCCGCGCTTTCGATTCATGCTCGTCTTCAGGAAAAGCATAGGTCATGTAGGAGAGCGACGTTTCCAGATCATTGTTGTTATGGCCGAGGATGGCGGCGAAATAGCTGTTCTTCGTCACATTGGCGGGCGCGAAGTTGCGATAAGCGATTTCGGCATAGAGGTGACGTAGCCCATAGGGCTTCGGCGGCTCTTCTTTCGGCCAGAGGTCCTCGAATTTCGCTATCATTGCATCGCGCAGCGGCAGTCTCGCATCGGTGGAAAACTCGTCCACATTCATGCCGAGCCAAAGCTTGCCATCGCTGCTGTTTCTCAGGCGTCGATAGGCCTCGAGCACGATCTTGGCTTGCTCCAGGACCGGAATTTCATAGGTAATGCCGTATTTCGTCCCTTCGCCCTGCTTCGTCTTCGCCTGCCCGTTGAACAGCACGCTCCATTTGGAGACGCCATTGCCATAGGGCGCTGGGGTAAACTCAGCCTGGGTGAAGACTTCGAAGGGACGCCGACCGGTGGTGCCGATCAGGCCGATGCCGATCGTCAGCGGGTCTTCCGAGTGAAGGAAGCGCCGGCAGCGTCGCATCACTTCTGAATAATGTTCGAAGGTGATCAGCGAGCCGTGCTTGGTGGCGATCTTCGCCATTTTGGCTTTGCGCGCGTCATCGTAGAGCTGCGGCGTGCCTGCGGCGATGCGCAGCATGGGATGCTGCTCGCCAAAGGCCTCGCGAATGGCATTGCGATATTTCGTGATGTAGGAGATGACCGTCGCCTGTGTTCTGCCGGTCATGGCGTCCATTTCCCTGTCCCACAGCGCCTGCATCTCTCCCTTGGTGCTGACCCCATTGATAGCGGAGATGAAGTCCGAAACGCGCAGCAGGAAGCGGGGTTTGCGGCCAGCCGTGTTGTGCTCGGCTCTTTCGATCTTCTCCACGATCGACATCGCCACCCCGCTTTGCGGGTAATCGCCTCGCGCTATGTAGGTATCGAGACGCTCGCGCAGCTTTTTCATGTTGCAGATGGCAAGCGGTGTCGTCTTCGGCCCGAAGGCGTCTTTCAGCGCATAGCGGTACTTGACGATGTAAAGCTCAAGCGTCTTGGCGGTTCTGCCGTTTTCGAAATGGAAACGGACCTCGTCGTCCCATAGACGTCCGATTGCTTTCGTGTCGAAGCTGCCGTCGTCCTTGCGCGTTGTTTTGATCTTCTCAACGAAGTCGGCGATGCGATCGGCCAAAATGGGCGTTTTTGTTTTTCTTTTTTCCGCGACGGACATCGATTCCTCCTCAAGTTCTCTTGGGATAGAAAATATATAAATTTTACGCAAGGGCTAATGTAGGGGCGACAGAGGCGGTATTTCTGAATTTAACCGAAAGGGTGGACGGGTGAGTTGGCAGGCTGTGTGAACCAGCGTGGGCCATCGGCGGCCATGTAGATGTGATCCTCAAGACGGATGCCGAATTTTTGCGGATAGACCAGCATGGGTTCGTTGGAGAAGCACATGCCGGCCACGAGCGGCTGCGTGTTGCCGCGCACGATGTAAGGTCCTTCGTGGATTTCCAGGCCAAGACCATGGCCCGCCCTATGCGGCAGGCCGGGAAGAGCGTAATCCGGTCCGAGCCCATGCCGAGCCATGACGGCGCGGGCTGCCGCATCGAGATTTTCGCACGGCGCCCCAAGCTGTGCGGCATCGAACACCGCCTGCTGTGCCTCGCGCTCGATAGCCCAGGCGCGAGCGAAATCAGCGCTTGGCTCGTCCATCACATAGGTGCGCGTCAGGTCGGAGTGATAGCCGTCGATGCGCGTCCCTGTATCGACCAGAATGACGTCGCCAGCCTGCAAAGTCTGCTCCCCGTCGGCGCCATGGGGCAACGATGTCGCTTCGCCAAAGGAGACGATGCAGAAGGAAGAGCCACCCTCACCGCCAAGCTCGCGGTGCTGCTCGTCGATGAAGCGGACGACATCGGACGTCAGCACGCCTGGCTTCATCATGGCATGGGCGCGTTTGTGCACGTCCAGCGTCAGGTTCATCGCATAGTCGATGATGGCAATTTCAGCGCTGGATTTGAGAAGCCGAAGGCCGCGGATCACTGGGCCGCCATCGACCAGACGATCAGGCCCGACCTTGGCGGCAAGGCTGTGATAGATGAAGAGGGGTAGGGCGTCGTCCAGAGCGATCAGGCCGGATGAGCCTGCAAGGCTTGCGACGAGGGCCGAAGGGCTTTCCTCCTCCTGCCACAGATGAACCTCTCCCTCGATATGGGGAAGTGTGTCAACGCGGCTCTGTTCGAAGCCTGGCACGATGTAATGAAGAGCATCCAGGGTGATGAGCGCGCCAAGGAGCCGTTCGCTCTGGTGCCAGACAAGGCCTGTGAAATAGCGCAGACTTTCCGTCGAGCCGAGAAGCACGGCGCTGAAGCCTTGCTCGCCCATCGTCACCCGCAAGCGCTGAAGCCTCTCCTGGCGTTCGGCATCGGAAATGGCAGCGGGCTTGGCTGGAAATTGCATCGTCACACACTTTGGTTGTTACACCCAAAGCATGTCCGCGATGTCTTACAGGTGCGCGTCATGCTTCAGGTCATTGTTCTAGAGCGGTGTTGCGCGTTGAGGTGGTCAGACCCTTGCGCGCAACGCAGCGTCAGAAGCAGTACAAAGGCTGCAGACTGTATTCAAGATGACGGTAGCGCCTGAGACCTCGTTATTTTTGCAGTCGCTGTTTCAGCGAAGCAACGATCTTGCGGGTCAGCGCCTCATAGTCCTCATCGAAATGGTGGCCGCCCTCAATGCCGATCAGTTCCATGCCCTTGTCTTTAAGAGCAGGGCAGGCGCTTTCATCATCATCCGTGCCGTAGACGCATTGGACGATCTTTGGATTGATCTTGGCGAGATCGTTGACAGGATCTTCCGCTCCATCCGAGGATACCCCGAGCCATCCGCCGACGGAAATCTCGTAGGACACCTGGTGGGAAAGCGACAGAAGGCTCATCTGCACCACACGCCCCTTATCCTTCTCCGGCAAGCCGTTATAGGTCGCAGGCAGAATATCGGCGCCGAAAGAATATCCGATCAGAAGAACGTTGTTGACCTTCCATTCCTTGCGATAGGTGTCGATGATCCGCGCGAGGTCGTCGGACACGTCCTGAGGTTTTCTCTCGGACCAGAAGTAGCGCAGTGAATCGACACCGACGACGGGAATACCGTCTTTCTGCAGATAGTCGCCGACATCCTTGTCGATATCGCGCCAGCCACCATCGCCGGAATAGACGACCGCCATCGTATCCATGGTCGGCTTGGCTTCGAGAATGGTAAGCGGCAGGCCGAGCGGGCTGTCGGAATTGGCGGCCGCATCGATCCGGTCCTGCAGAACCTGAATAAGCGCGGTCTGCGCATCATCCGTCACATCCTTGACGTCGATGTCCGCATGCGCCTTCAAAAGCGCGTCGACATGTTCCCGGCCTTTCGCCTCAGCCTTCGGCGTGAACAGCACGGTGACGGGTGCCGGAAGCGGGCCGTCCGTCAGGCCGTAGATGGTGCGGTCGCCGTCCTTATCCTTGGTTGCGGGTGTGCAGAGCACCTTCTTCAAGGGAATGCTCGCCACAGGATCGACCGCGACAGCCTCGCCGATCGTTGCCGCCGGGCTTTGCGCGATCATCGCCAGGACCAGCGCGCCGCCATCACCCGTGCCGGCAATGATCGGAAGGCTGTAATTGGAAACGCCCGCCTTACGCTGGATTTCCTGCGCAAGCTGTTCGATATCGGAGATCATGTAGACGCAGTCGTCGTCGTCTTTCTCGAGCGACTTGATGTATTCCGGAAAATCGATGCCGACGACGGCGGCGCCTTTTTCGAGAAGAGCACCGGCTTCCTTCTGTTCGGTCTCATCCCAGCCATTGCCGTCCGACACCAGGAACACGGTTGAGGTGATGTCGCCATCGGGCAGCAGAATGTGATCGGCGGGGATCATGCCGGTTTCGTATTTTTGAGCGTCCTGTGCCGGCGCATGTGAAGGCAGCAAAACCGCTGCCGTGAGCAAAGCGCCTGTGAGCCGTTTCAAAAATCTCATTTACCGATCACTCCTCTCACGCCGCCGCTGATGAGAACCGTTGTGTCCATCAAAGCCAGCGCGGCGCTGGTGCCGTTCGAGACGGCAACGTAACGTGGCTCCCATTTGGGATGAAATTTAGACTTGAAGGCGCGCAGGCCTTTGAAATTGTAAAACCGCTCGCCGTGCTCGAACAATGTGCCGCCGATACGATCCCAGACGGGGGCGGCATCGCGTTTCGACATGCCGGACAGCGGCGCCATGCCGAGGTTGAACTGGGCATAACCCTGTTCACGCATATGCTCGATGATGCTGACGAAGAGAAAGTCCATGGAGCCACGCGGTGCATCCGGTGCAAAGCGCATCAAATCCACCGTCACCTGGCTCTTGGTATCGGTCATCAACAGGTTGGCAAAGGCAGTGATCTTGCCGTCCTTGTGCAGAACCGCAACCGGCTGAGACAGGATGTAGTCGCGCTCGAAGGAGCCGAGCGAAAAGGTCTTTTCGCGCGTGTTGTGATGCTCCAGCCAGGAATCGGAGACTTGCTTCAACTCGTCATAGATGGCTGGGACATCCGGCGTATCGACAACTGAAAAGGTCAAGCCGTCGCGCGTGCCGCGGCTCAGCGATTGACGCAGATTGGCCAGCTTGCCGCCCTTCAGTTCGAAGCGCTTGAGATCGATCATCGCGAGTTCGCCGAGCTTGAAGGCGCGAAGGCCCGCATCTGTGCAATAGGGCAGCGACGCGGAAGAAATCTGGTAGAAGACAGCACGTCCGCCATTGGCACGCACGGTCTCGACAAATTGCCAGATCAGATCGGAAAATTCGCTCTCGTCCCCGACAGGATCGGCCAGCGCGATCCACGAGCGGCCGCGAATGCCATACATGATGAAGGCGTTGCCCTTTTCCGAGAACATGATGTGCTTGTCGCCCATGCGCACCAGATTGGCGTCCGCTACGTCCTGCTTGGCGACGATATCGGTGGCCTTCTCGATGTCTTCGGGCTGGATTTCTTCCGGCCGGTAGGTGACAGGCCGCAAGAGGCTGAAGATGGCGATGGTCGAAGAGGCGAGAACCAGACCAAGGACGGCGCGAAGCCCGCGCGGCGCTTCCTCTGAAAACTCGAACTGCCACCATAAAGTCTGGCTGTAATCGGTATCGCGATAGACGAACAGGAGGATCGTGGCGGCACCAGCGACGATGACCGCCATCGCAGCAATCCAGGTGGGACCAAGAGCCTGACGCAGAAGCGAGGCGTGGCGGGTAAAGGCGCGCATGTTGAAGAAGAGCGCGACGATGAAGACGCCAAGGAAGATCGCCTCGAAAATCGCGATCGCCTTGATGAGCGAGAGGAACAGGCCGCCTGCGGCCGCCACCAGCGCCACCCACCATGCGCCATCCAGACGCTGGCTCAAGCCGCGGGATGCGACGACGAGGCCGAGGCCCAGGATACTGGAGAGAAAGTGCGCAGCTTCGATGATGGGAAGCGGCACGAAGTTGGACAAAAAATCCAGGTTGCTGTTCGGCGTTGGCGTCACGGAGGAGAAGATCAGCATTGCGCCCAGGATCAGGGCAAAGGCCGAGAGAAGCGAGGGCGCCAGCCGACCGGCGAGATTGCCGATATCGGCCATCACCGGCTTTGCGGCGAACTGCTTCATCTCGGTGATCAGCATCAGGATGATGGCGAAGAGGAGCGGCAGCACGTGATAGATGACGCGGTAAAGGACAAGGCCACCGAGAAGCTGATCGAGGCTGATCGCGTTGCCGAGACCCGCCACCATCACCGCTTCGAAAACGCCAAGACCTGCCGGCACGTGGCTGAGGACGCCAAGGCCGACTGCGGTGGCGTAGATGGCAAAGAAGCTTGGCCAGCCGACATTGGTTTCCGGCAAGAGCACATAGAGGACCGAAGCCGATGCCGCGATATCGAGCGCGGACACCAGGAACTGGCGTGACGAGGTGCGGCTATCGGGAAGGCGCAGTTTCAGCTGACGGATCTGAACGACGCGCCCATTGCGACCGACATAGATCAACGTCGCCAGAACAAGGATGACAATGACTGCGGCACCGCGAAGCCAGATTGCGTCCACGCCCATGATGCTGGCGACGCGCGGCGCAACGATCAAGGTTGCGAGCGCACTGACGGACAGAAGTCCGAGGCCGAAGGACAGGGTGACGAAGGCGATGACGCGGGCGATGTCGGATGGCGTCAGTCCCATGCGCGAATAGGCGCGGAAACGGATCGCGCCGCCGCTCAAGGGGCCGAAGCCTGCAGTGTTGCCAACGGCATAGGCGATGAAGGCCGTGGCGATGACGGAAGGCTTTTTGAGGCGCTTGCCGATAAATTCGAGTGCATTCAGATCGTAGCAGATCAGGGCAGCGAAGCTCAGCGCCGTGAAGAGGACGGCGAGAAACGCCGACTTCCAGCTGGTGTCGAGAAGGGCGACGACGATGTCATCGTAGCGGACCTCGGACGTGAGGCGATAGATCGTCACCGTCATCATGACGAAGACGGCAATGACCGCAAGCGATGTCAGATGGGGTTTGTAACGTTCGAAAAAGCCGCTCAGGCCATCTTCGGCCTCTTCAATCGGCGTGACGTCGTTCTTCTCTGTCATTTAATGTTCCACGAAAGCGAGGCGCAGTTTGCCAACCACAGGATTATGACAGTAATTCGTTGTGGTTTCACAAATACGAAAAATCATAATCTTTGTGAGATTATCTACAGTATGTCGTTTGTCTAAAATGCTGGGAGAATATCGGGTTACGCACCCCAGCTGCGTTCCAAAACTCTTAGCCAGTTGCCGTGACCGATCTTCTCCAGCGACGCCTGATCGTATCCAGCCTTGCGCAGTTCATCGACAAGAAGCGGCAGATCGGAAGCGTCACGCATGGCAGCCGGAATGGTCGTGCCGTCGAAATCGGATCCGAGCGCCACATGGTCGATGCCGATACGATCGACGATGTAATCCACATGACGAACCAGTTCGCGAATATCCGTATCCGGGTTCTTGATGCCATCCTGACGCAGGAAAAGGACGCCGAAGTTGATGCCCACCAGACCACCCGTGTCGCGAATGGCATCGAGTTGACGATCCGTCAGGTTGCGGCTGTGGTTGCAGAGCGCATGGGCGTTGGAATGCGAGGCGACCAGCGGCGCGTCGGACAATTTGGCGATATCCCAGAAACCCTGCTCGTTCATATGCGACAGGTCGATCATGACCTTCAGCTCGTTGCAGGTCCTGACGAGACGCTGCCCCGCCTCCGTCAGCCCCGGGCCGATATCGGGTGAGGAGGGAAAGCGGAAGGGAACGCCGTAGGCAAAGATATTGGGCCTGCTCCAGACGGGACCAAGCGTGCGAAGGCCCGCCTGATGCAGAACATAGAGCGCTTCCAAGTCGGCGTCGAAGGCTTCGACACCTTCGATGTGGAAGACGGAGGCGAACGAACCGCGCGCCATGGCGTTGCGGATATCCGCAGCGCTGCGGCAGACCGCAAGCCCGCCCTTCGACTGCGCTTCGATGCGAAACAGCAGACCGGCCATTGCAAGCGTTGTGGCAAGCGCCGTCTGCTGGGTCGGGGCCAGGAAATCGCCATTGGCATCGGTTCCGCGCGGTGAGGGGATGTAGACGGCGCAAAGCCCGCCCGCCAATCCGCCTTTCTTGGCCTTGGGAAGGTCGATATGGCCGGTGCTGTCTCCCTCGATGAAACGCTCTTCCGGGTTTGAATAACCGGAGAGTTTCAATCGCAGCAGAACATCATTATGCCCATCGAAGACGGGCAGGACGGTTTGATCGGTCATAGGATTGCTTCCAACTGATGTCATCGCGTCTTTGCTCTATCCCCGAGAGTGGGGCAAATGCAATGCAAGAATGGTTTCCGCTGCCTGGTGGAACAAAGAGGACGTGGGTGATGACAATGACGATGGACTGGACTGGCGCTTCGAAAACAGCTGGAGATTTCGTCTCGCATTGGCGCGACGATGAGCCGGGCGGCTGCGTGGTCGGCTTCGATCTTTCCGGCATTCGCTTCGCCCATGCTGGCGGCGTTGAAAGTCTCTCCACCCTTGCGCCGTTCTCGTCCAGGACCGTGGCCCGCTATGCGTCGCTGACCAAACATGTGTTCTGCGCCATGGTCCTCGCCCATAGCGATGTGATGGGTCTTGATGATCCGCTCGGCGAGCACCTGCCGGAGCTGCAGTCCCCGTTACGCGATGTCACGGTCGGCCAGGCGCTGGATATGAGCGGAGGTTTGCCGGACGTGCGTGAGTGCCTCTCGCTGCTTGGCCTGTCGGTCTACAGCGAGACAAAGGCTCAGCCCCTGCTGGACTATGTTGCGCGCCAGACGAGGCTGAATTTCCCCGCCGGTACGGAAGTGTCCTACTCCAATACCGGCTACCGACTGGTCGAGGCTGCACTGGCGCGAAAGGGTTTTCGTTTCGACGACTTCGTGCAAGAGACCGCCAGGCATCTGGGGCTTGCGCTGTCCGCGCCGGATGTCTGGAACAATCCTGTTATCGGCTTGGCACCCGGCTATTGGAAATCCGATAAGGGCTGGCAATTGTCCGCCGCCGGCCTGCATCTCTCCGCCTCCGGAAGCCTTGCCGGAAGTGCCGAGGCGCTCATCGCATGGCTGCAATGCCTGTTGAAGGGCGATCATGGTTTCACCGGCGTGCTCGATCAACTGTCGGCTCCGCGTCCGCTCGCCGATGGCAGGATAAGCGAGTATGGTCTGGGTCTTCGGTGGACGCATCTCGGCGACAGGCGTTTCGTCGGCCACGGCGGATCGCATCCCGGCTACAAGAGCTATTTCCTGCTCGATCCAGAGAGTGGCACGGGCTTCGTCGTCCTCTCCAATCGTGAGGACACCAACGGGTTCAAGATTGCACTTGAGAGCATGGCGACACTGACGGGCTTGCCGCTGCCGAGACCAGCAGCGTTCCTGCCGGATGGTCTCTACGTCACAGAGACGGGGCCTTGGTGGCTGGAGATCAAGGGCAGCACCTGCAGCTTTCTCGATGCCGAAGACACGCTCTATGACGAGGGTGATGGCTGGGTCTCGTCTCGCTCAGCGTCCTCGCCCGTTCGTCTTCGCCTTTATGGAGAAACGCTTGCTGGCGAAGTCGGCCATGCGCCGCGACGGTTTCTACCCGTCGTGCCTGGCAAAGACGTTCCGCCAACGCTTGATGGACGCTGGCGCTCCGACGAGGGCGCGGAGTTCGACATCGCCGCTGGCACCCTAATCATGGGCACTGGGCCCCTTCGCCGGCGCATGCCGCTTATGGCGCTCGGCAATGGGCGCTATCTCTTCACCATCCAAGATGGCCCGTGGACGAAGCGCGTCTGCCTCCACACGCTCGGCGACGATCATGTGGAGCTTGTGACAAGCCGCGCCCGGATGATCGAGTATCGACGGAAATGCGATGGGCTTGGTGCTACCGTTTAAGGGGTGTCCGATTGTTCCCGAAGATTGTGAAGCTGACTAGGGCCAGGATGAATGCTGAGATCGCGCCATAGAGCGCAACCCTTCCTATGCCGTACGACAGCGCCGATTTCGCCAACGTGAGCGAGACCCCGTTGTTCTCGATGGCGGTGAGGTTTCCGGCCGAAACGATATCTGCTAGCGTTCGAAGCGTGGAACCTGAGGGTGCATCGGGAAGCGCACGAAGTATGTAGCCGGATATACTGCTCGACAAGATGAGTCCCATCAGCGCAATGTTGATGGATAGTGAGATCATTCGGGCGCTCATATCCATGCCCGACGCCATCCCGCTGCGTTCCAGCGGTAACGCTCCCGTTGCCGTGTTTGTGACGGGCGTATTGGTCAGGCCTAATCCGATGCCAGCCAAGTCGCAACCCGGCAGCAAGGTCATCCAGCTGGCATGCTCGCTGTTGATCACCAAAACCAAGAGCATGAACCCCGCACCGATAGTGAGGAGGCCAACCGGGATCACAAGTCTCGGACCCCATTTAAGCAATAGCCGCTCGGCAAGCGGCGGAACGACAATGGTTGGGAGCGTATAGGCCAGCACGGTCATCCCTGCAGCGATCGCATCATAGCCGAGCACAGCCTGAAGATAGATCGGCAGATAGATGACGAAGGGCCAGAAGCTCAAATTCATGCCGCTCGACCCAATGATCGCACCAGCGAAGCGACGGACGCGGAACGCTCCGAAATCAAACATAGGTCGCGCGACGCGGATCTCGATGATCACGAAAAGCAGGAAACTCGCAGCGCTTATAGCGAGAATGGTCAATGCAAGAGGGCTTGTCGGTCCAAGCTGCTGACCTTGGGTGATGAGATAGACAATGCCGAAGACGGCTAGCGAGAGCGTTGCCATTCCTCCCATGTCGATGCGTGTCGCGTGCGGATCGACAGATTCTTCGACGCCTTTCTGCGCGAAGACGACGGTTGCGACCGCGATCACCACATGGACAAGAAAAACCCAGTGCCAGCTTGTCAGTGTAATGAGCATTCCCCCGACGATCGGACCAAAACCCAAGCCCACTCCAAAGACGATACCCCACCATCCAAATGCTTTTCCGCGCTCAGCCCCATCCTGGAATTGATGGGATAAAACAGCGACCTGACAAGCGAGCATCGCCGCTGCACTGGTTCCTTGAACAAAGCGGGCTGCGATTAACAGGGGCGCGCTGGTCGCCAGCCCGCAAATCAGCGAAGCGAAGGCGAAGACTGCGATGCCTATCTTGAAGACCCGTTTTCGTCCAAAGCGATCGCCCAACGTCCCCATGGCCATCAGTACGGAGCACATTGCGATCGTATAGGCGTTCATGATCCATTGGAGTTGCTGAAAGTCCGCCGACAGGACTTTCTCGAGCGTCGGCAAGATTGAGGGAATGCTGGTAATTTCAAGCCCTAACATCAGAGCCGAAAGACATACGGCGACGAGCGCGAAACAATTTCTGGATTGTCGATAGGTTGTCATGGTCTGCCCTGCTTTTTGACAATGCAAGGCGCGTCGCATCCATTGGGAAGCGAAGACTGGGCGCGACGGCCTTGTAGATTGATTTGTGTCGAAGCCAATGTGCCGGAGGCTTGACCATCCATCAACTGCATGGCAGGGAATTTCAGTAACAACAAAATATGATGGATGATCGGGATGCTGGAAGTCGATGCCGTGCGGGCGTTCGTGATGATCGCGGACCATCAGAGCTTCACACGCGCGGCGGAAGCTCTTGGTTCTACGCAGGGCGCCGTCAGCGTGAAGCTCAAGCGGCTCGAAGATCGTCTTGGAAAGCGGTTGATCGAACGCACGCCGAGGCAGGTCCGGCTATCGGCGCAAGGCGAAACCTTCCTGCCACCAGCGAGAGAATTTCTCGCTGCCCATGAGCGTGCAATGGCTGCACTAACGGCAGAGCGACGGCGGTTCCGGCTCGGCATTGCCGCTCATATTATGGGACCGGAGATGCCGATCCTCCTCGCCAAGCTGAAGACGCTCGATCCCTGCCTCAAGGTTGAAGTCATGATCGACAATTCGCGTGCGCTTCTCGACTCCTACGAGGAGGGCGCGCTTGATGCAATCATCGTGCGCAGCGATGATGACCGGAGAGGCGGCGAGGTGCTGGGGCCAGAGCATTTCGGATGGTTCGCGTCCGCTGATTTCGAGCATCGGGCCGGCGAGCCATTGCCGCTTGCCAGCCATCCGACCTGCTGCACGGTGCGCGAAGTGGCGACCCGCTTGTTGGACGGCGCATCTATTCCCTGGACGGAAGTGTTTATCGGAGGGACCTCGGCCGTCACTGCCGCGCTTTCTGCTGGACTTGCCGTGGCGGCATTTCCCTGCCGATTGGCAACGCCGGACATGATCGACGTCGGGCATGCGCTCGGCCTGCCGCGCATTCCCTCGCTATCGATCACGCTGCACTCCTCACTCACGGATGCCAAGACGCGGGAAACGCTGCGGGCGATTACCGCAGCCTTCAGTGAACATCGTAAATCCAGTAACCGGCGGATCAGCCTCGCAAGCGCCTGATCGAGAGAAGACGTCTTTAACCCGCGATCGGAATACCCGCTGAGAGCTGCTCGCGAATATAGATATCCAGCAGACGGCGGCTGATCGGGCCAACTTCACCATTGCCGATTGTGTCGCCATCCATCTTGACCACGGACGTGACGAAGCTCGTTGCAGATGTCACGAAAGCCTCAGAAGCGGCTTTGGCTTCTTCCGGGGTGAAAGCGCGCTCTTCCACCTTGAGATCCGCCTTCCTTGCGAGATGAAGAATGGAGCCGCGGGTGATGCCGTGCAGCAGCGCGTTCGACAGATCGCGTGTGACCAGAACGCCCTCTTGCGTGACGATGTGGAAATTCGCAGAGCTTGCTTCGGTGATATGGCCGTTTTCGACAAACAGAACGTCGTCGTAACCTTGGCGATTGGCTTCCGTCTTGCGAAGCGATGAGTAAAGAAGCTGGACGGTCTTGATCTGCCGGTCCGACCAGCGGCCCTCGGGCACCGTCTTGACGGAAAGACCGGTCTTCCACTTCGGATTGTCCAGCACCTTCTTGGTCTGGGTGAACATCACGAAGGTCGGCTCCATGGCTTCAGGAAAGACGAAGTCGCGATCCTGAACGCCGCGGGAAACCTGCAAGTAAATCAGGCCGTCCTCGATGCCGTTGCGTCTTGCGATCTCCTTGTGCAGGTCCAGCAATTCGGCTTCCGCCACCGGCTTGGCGATGCCGAGCGCATCGAGCGATCGTTTCAGACGGGCGAGGTGGCCGGGATAATCAACGAGCTTGCCGTGAATAATCGCCGTCACTTCATAGATCGCGTCGGCAAAAAGGAAGCCACGATCGAAGACCGAAACTTTCGCGTCGCCTTCCGCAACCCATGCGCCATTGAGATAAACCGTTCTGTCCATGATCCTGCCTATGCTTGCCCTATGCCTACCAGCTGTCCTCCCTGTCTGGCATTGCGGGCATCAGTATGCAAGGCTGGCGGTTCAGAACCGGAGGCTTCGAGCCAGTGCGTATAGCAGTCTGAAACGAGATCAGACCGAGGTGAGTGCCGGACGCGCCAGACCAAGATGATCGCGCAGGGTCGAGCCTGTATAGTCGGTTCGGAACAGCCCGCGCTCCTGCAGAATGGGCACAACCAATTGCGTGAAGTCTTCCAAGCCCTCCAGGAAGAAGGGCGGCATGACGTTAAAGCCGTCGGCGGCGCGGGTTTCGAACCATTCCTGCATGCGGTCCGCAACATCGACCGGCGTGCCGAGCACGATATGGTGCCCGCGTCCGGCAGCCACGCGAAGGGCCAACTGGCGGATCGTCAGGTTCTCGCGTCTGGCCAGTGCCGTCAAAAGCTCGGCCCGACTGCGCAACTGATCCGAGATGGGCAAATCCGGCAAGGGGCCATCTGGATCGTAGTCTGCGAGGCTGTGACCGATGCGCTCTTCGAGAAGCGGCATGGCGCTTTTCAATTCCGTCCACTGGTCGAGCTCTGCCAGTTTTTCCGCCGCTTCTTTCGACGTGCGCCCAATCACCGGCAGAAAGCCCGGCATGACGGCAACGGCATCAGCAGGACGGCCGAATTTCTCGACGCGCGATTTCAGGCTCTTGTAGAACCCTTGCGCTTCCGCAAGGCTTTGCTGCGCGGTAAACACGACATCGGCGGTACGGGCCGCAAGATCCTGGCCCGGACCGGAGGAGCCGGCCTGGATCAGGATAGGGTGGCCCTGGGGCGAGCGCGGAATGTTGAGTGGGCCTTTAACCGAGTAATATTGACCCTGGTGGTCCAGCATATGTACCTTGTTCGGATCGGCATAGATGCCGCTCTGCTTGTCCTTGATGAAGGCGTCATCATCCCAGCTGTCCCAGAGACCGCGAACCACATCGACGAACTCTTCCGCCACCGCATAGCGCTCGTCATGCGCGGGATGCGACTTCGAGAAGTTGTTGGCCGTGCGGGCATAGGAGGTCGTGACGATATTCCATGCGGCGCGACCGTGGCTGAGATGATCGATCGAGGAGAAGGCTCGGGCTGTATGGTAGGGTTCCCCGTAGGTGGTGGAGGATGTTGCGGCAAGACCGATCTTGTCGGTAACGAGTGCAAGTGCTGCAAGCAGCGTCAGAGGTTCGAAACGGGCGATCGTGGACGGATGGGCATCGACGCCGCTGGTCAAGCCGTCCGCTAGGAATACCATGTCGAACTTCGCCTGCTCGGCGGCTTGCGTGACGCGGCGAAGCAGGTCGAAATTCTCGCTTCCGGCTTCCGCTTTTGGGTGCCGCCAGCCGGAGACGTGATGGCCTGCGCCCTGGAGAAACAGGCCGAGGTGGATTTGTCGCTTGGCAGTCATGGCATACGTCTTTCGTCAGAGGGAGGTCTGGTTGAGCAGGGACAGAAGGCAGGCGAGATCGGCCTCGCTTTCCATGCTGCGAACGAGTTCGGGAATATCGGCGAAAGCCGAGCGCCCTGAAGTCGCATTCTTGAATTTTTGTTCGGGGTCGGTGAGGCTTGGCAAGCCGTCGAAACGACGGTGGATGTTAGTGCCATCCTTGAGCGCGACATCCAGAAGGACGAAGCGTGTGCTGGGATCGCTCGACATGCGCGGAGCGGCATTGTCATGGCGGCGGCTGGCTTTGAGCGCAAGCGCCATAATGCGATCTTCGACCGATCTTTCGTCGAAATGATCAAGTCTCAGCGCCCCATCCAGCAGGGCGGCAGCAAACACATATTCCGGACTGAAACGGGCTTCGATACCGTTTTCCGGCTTTGTGACCACAAGAGCCGCGTCCGCGCCTGGCGGATAGGTGAACGTAACAGCTTCCACCTGATCCGCAGCCAGACCTTCGTGCTGAAGCTCGATGCCGAGGGATGCGACCGGATGACTTGCCGTGCAGCAGGGATAGGCTTTCAGCGTCAGGCCGGGCGATGCTATCTGCCACGGAGCGCCCCAGTTTTCGGTCGCCAGTTCCGGCCGAGAGGCACCGAAGCCGTAAGCGGAGTAGAAACCGGTTGGGTTGTCGAGAAAATCGGGCGCGCCGCTGAAGCCAGCCGCCGCCAGCCGGGCAGCAAGCAGGCCGGAGCGCGCCGCCATTCCGGCATGGTAGGGCTTGGCATCGAAGCCGAATTGCAGGCGCAGGCCGGAGGCCTGGGTTGCGGCAAGCCCAAGCGCGATCGCGGTCTTTTCGGAGGCAGCGCCGGTGAGATGGCTGATGGCAGCGGCAACGCCGATCGGGCCAAGCGTAGCGGTTGCGTGGAAGCCATTTTCGTAGTGCCTGGAACCGAGAGACAATCCGAGCCGCGCCATTGCTTCCAGCCCGACGATGTAGGACGCAACTAGGGCTTCTGCCCTTACGCCCTCATCGGCGACGAATGCCAGGAGAGCTGGTAGAATGACGGTGGTCGGATGGCCGCGCACGCTGGAATGAACATCGTCATAATCCAGTACGTGGCCCGCGTAACCATTGATGACCGCAGCCGTGAGAGGGTTCGTCTTTGCGGCTCTGCCGATGAGGATCGCGTTGCCTGGAAGATCGACGCCCACTGCCTTGGCGAGGATATCCGTTGTACGGTCATTGGCGCCGGCGATGGCACATGCCAGAAAATCGATAATCGCTATCCGCGCGGCTTCCATGGCCGCACTATCCTGGCGGGGATCGGCGTTGCTGATTGCCGTGGCAAAGGCTTCGGTGACAATGGCCTTGGACATGGTCAGATCCCTTCGCCATCGCGAACGGAGCGCCCGCCGGAAAGACCGCCGACAAATTGGCGGATGCGGGGATTTTGCGACTCGTGGAAGATGTGCTTCGGCGAACCGTGCTCCACCACCCGGCCATTTTCAGTGAAGATGACTGTATCGCTGATTTCTTCGGCGAAACGCATCTCATGCGTGACCAGAATGCTGGTCATCCCATCGCGGATCAGGTCGCGGATGACCCAGAGAACTTCGCCGACCGTTTCCGGATCGAGCGCCGATGTTACCTCGTCGAAGAGCACAAGCTCCGGCTTCATCGCCAAAGCCCTGGCAATCGCCACACGCTGCTGCTGGCCGCCCGACAACTGGCCTGGATAGGCGTCGGCCTTTTCCGAAAGTCGCACCTTTTCCAGCAACTCGCGTGCAAGCTTGACGGTCGCTCCGCGGTCCGCGCCTAAGATGCGGGTCGGTGCCAGCACAATGTTGTCGAGCACGGTCAGATGCGGGAAGAGATTGTACTGCTGGAAGACGATGCCGACGCGCTTGCGTAGCGCGATGCGTTCGCTTTCCTTTGTCAGCTCATCCACGCGCGTGCCAGCCACGGTGATGCGGCCCTTCTGCGGCGTGACGAGCGCGTTGATGCAGCGAAGAAGCGTCGACTTTCCCGAGCCCGAGGGGCCGATGATCGAGACGGCATCGCCCTTGTTGGCGGTGAGATCGATGCCCTTCAGAACCTCGGTCTGTCCGAAGGCGAGATGAACGTCCTCCAGTTTTACGATCGCGGTGTCGGTGGATGTGGTCATGATCGAAATCCTTCAACCCGCATTGAAGCGCTGCTCGAGGCGGCGCGTCAGTCGAGAAAGCGGGTAGCAAAGCGTGAAAAAGGCGGCCATGACCACGACATAGGCGATGACGGTGAAGTCCAGCCGGCGCACGGCGGTGCTGGCATCGGTCGCGGCGTGCATGAGTTCGTGAACACCGACGAGCGACGCAAGTGATGTCCCCATGGCAATCGAAGAGGCGACATTCATCCAGGGCGGCAGAGACCGTCTGATGCATTGTGGCAGGATGACGAAGCGCAGCGCCTGTAACCTTGAGAAGCCGAGCCCCTTGGTTGCCTCCCACTGCGTTGTCGGAATGGAAAGCACTGCCCCGCGCGTAATCTCGGCAATGTAGGCGCTAGCCAGGATGCCGAGGCCGATCACCGCCTTGATCCAATCTGGAAAGGGCAGGTAGTGGCCGAAGGCGACGATCTCGAAGGGAAAGATGTAGGTGGTAGCGAAGATCAGCACGAGTGCCGGCGCATTGCGGAAAATCTGCACATAGATCGCCGCCGGCCAGCGGATGAGCCAAAGCGGCGCCAGTTGCATGAGGCCAAGAAGCACACCCGCCACGGTCCCCAGCGTCACAGCAGAGAACGTGATGACGATGTTCATCCAGAAGCCGGAAGCGAGATAGGGCACCCACTTCACCAACTCGGCACCAAGTGTGGGATCGAGCAGCGACCAGATGACCACCAGAAGCGGCATGGCAACAAAGCCGATATAGCGCAGAATGCCGCCGCTGGACCCTGTTTGTTGTAAGGTGACTATACTCATAGCCCATACCCCGGAACTGCCAGCTTGCGTTCTACCCATGTGCCGAGGCGGGCGATGAGGAAGTTTATCAGGCTGAAGAAGGCGAGCAGCACGATCATCAGTTCGACGACATTGTCGCGCTGCGTCCAGACCATGATGGAGGCGTAGGTGATTTCGCTGACCGCGATCGCGTTGCCGACAGTCGTCGATTTGACGAGGCTGATCAGCCCATTGACGATCGCTGGCAGCGAGGAGCGGAGTGCAAGCGGGATCTGCACATAGCGGAGAATTTCGAACTGGCTGAAACCCATGCCTCGCGCGGCTTCGATCATCGATGCGGGAACCGCCTCGATGCCGCCTCGGATCGCTTCCGCATGCAGGGCTGCGACATGCAGTCCCACCACGGCAACCACCCAGAAAAATGGTGACAGCGGATTGTTGACCGCACCCCCGACCATGTTGGACACGACGGTGTTGAGCACGAGGAAGCTGAACATCAACTGCACCAGCGTCGGCGTGTTGCGGGTAAGCTCCACGAAGGCGCGCACAGGCGTCGACAGCCAGGACCTGCCAGACGTCAGGCAAGCCGCAAAGATGACACCGAAGCACAGGCTGACCGGAATAGTGACGGCTACGAGATAGAGGGTCGTCAGAAAGCCGTCGCGCCAGATCTGCGCTTCATAGCCGGTCAGGAGAAATTCGTAATTGAGACCCAGCCTGCCCGTCAGATCGACGAACAGGCTGGTCGGATTCATGTCTTGCATGGAGCGCTACCGCTGCCTTCCGCTTACTGCGCGGCAGAAAGCTTGGTCTTTTCTTCCTCGAGATACTTGGTGTTCAGCAGGCGGTTCGCCTTGGCCATTTCAAGCAGCTTGCCGGACGCGTGAAGCTTCTTGACGCTGTTGTCTAGCGCTGCCTGCGTATCGCTTTCGCCTTTGCGCAGCCAGATAACGGAGTCGGAAGGGATGAGCTCGGTTGGGAAGGGGATGGCGTAATCCTTCCATTCATCGGCGCGGTCCACGAGAAGAAGGCCGACGGTTGCGCCCACATGCACGGCTGCAACGCAGTTGCCGCCCTGCAGTGCCAGAAGCGATTCCGGCTGGCTTGGCAGGCCCTTGACGATTGCGCCGTATTCTTCCGCCAATGGCTGTGCGTAGTTGGATCCCTGCGAAATGCAAACCGGCTTGCCCTTCAAATCGGCCCAGTCCTTCAGTCCGCTATCCTTACGCACCACCGCCGCGCCGCCGGCGCGATCATAAGGGGTCGGAACGTAATCGAGGATCTTCGCGCGATCTTCGGTGTATTGCATGTTGGCAATTAGGATATCGACCTTGCCCTGCTGCAGGAACTGAACGCGGTTCGGGGGTGTCACCGTCACGGTCTCAAGTTCGACGCCGAGATCGGCCGCCAGGGCCTTGGCGAGATCGACATTGTAGCCCTTCTGCTCCTGCGAGGCCGGATCGATGTAACCAAATGGCGCGCCGGACAAGATGACGCCGACGGTCAGCTTGCCGCGGCCCTTGATGCGATCAAGCGTGGCATCCGCGGAAGCCTCAGTCGCTGCCAGTGTCGCAAGTGAGATGGAAAGGGCGAAGACAGCTTTGGTGAAGGCTTTGACGAACATGGGAGGCTCCTATTTCGCCGCGAAACATAATCGAACGGCCAAAGCCTCACGAGGAACGCCATTCTTCATTTTAGCAAGGATGCAGAAAAGTGTTCTTTCTTCGAACGGCTTTCTTGGCAACGCTGCCCCCAATCAAGCTGCTGCCGTCAGATACTCAGCAGTTCGCGAAGGCTCTCCACGATCAGGTCGTGATCGTCTATATCGGGGAGTCCACTGACGGCAACGGACCCGACGAGCGCGCCGCCCTGCAGGATCAGCGGAAAGCCGCCGCCGCTTGCCACATAGTCAGTCACGGGCAAGCCGAATTTCGCATTGAAGTCATAGCCCTTGGCCTCAGCCTCGAGCCGCACGCGAAGAGAGCTGCGGTGGAAGCGGTGCACGACAGCGCATTTGCGCCGGGTCCAGCCGAAATTATCGATGGTCGCTCCGGGCAAAAGCGTTGCGAACACCACGTCGTTTCCGTGCCTGACCTCGACGGCCACCGGGTGTTTTCTCTCCGCCGCCTTCTGCCGGATCAGGCTTCCGAGCGCCCAGGAAAAGTCGTAGTGAAATGTTGGAACCTGCAGGGCCGCTTCTTCGGCCTTCACGCTCTCGATCGTCGGCTTGCTATTGTGCATCATCACGTCCTCCGGTCGACGCTTTCGCGCTCAAGATGGGGGATTGAATAGGAGGAGCAACCACATCACACAAGTCTTTTCGACGACCACGTGCGGGAGGATTGTCCTGAGAATCCGGTGAGTGCGGGATGAGGAGGAGCACATATATTTCTGCTTGCTCCACGTCATGCAAAAGGCGCGACCCTCTACTGCAAATATTGAAAGTGAGGCCGCTTTTGCAATATCATCAGCTGCCCCAAATACTTATGGGAACAAAACAATTTATTCGGAAGTTGTAACATATATAATTAATGCGTGGTGCCACCATGAACACACAGTCTCCATCTTATTCCACCGTCCCCCTTTCGTCAGATGACCTGGAAGAGGTCAACCGTTTCCTCAACGCCTGGTGCGAAGAAAACGGTGTCGACAAGACTGATGGAAGAGCACAGGAAGTTGCCTCGGCGCTTATCGAATGGTATGCGACCAGCCCGAGCTATCGGCACAAATCCAAACTGGAGCACGCGCCGCACCTGCCAGAATCGGACAAGATTTCGGCTCTACTCAACCAGTTGAAGTGAGACGGGCCTTTCGAGATACGTTCTGTGCATAGGATAGCGCGTGGCGAGAGATGGAAACACCGCCACCGGTGAGACGGTCGTCATAGCTTTTCTGTCGCATAAAGTTTGTCGTAGTCCGCAAAAAATGAACGGGCCACGTCGTCGAAGCAAAAGGCGGCCCCTAGAGGCCGCCCCCGCTTTATCAAAAGATCAGTCGCGATGCTCTGGCATCTCCTTGAGCTGATCCTTCGTCCAGGAGGTCACGGCATGCACATCGCCGTCCTCGTCACGCATGAAGTCCAGATCCGAGATGGAAACCGCAACTGGCTTCGCGCCGATCCCGAGAAAGCCACCCACATCGATAATCACGCTGCTGCTCTCGCCGATACCATGGACGTGGTCAACCTTTCCGACCTTGTGATCGTCTGCTCCGTAGACCGTGGCTCCTGCGAGCACGGAGGGTCTCAGTTCATCAACGGTGAGGCGGATGTGATTGCTATGATCCATGATGTTTCTCCTGTTGTTGGCACCAGGATAACTCGTGGATTCCGCTCCTGTTCCGAGGAAATTTGTGTGAGCGGGTGTATCACGAAATCAACGTGCACCGCTCTGTCTCAACTAAAACGCGGCGCTCGTAGCTTCACACGCTCATGCGCGGCGACGATACCTGCGGTCGGCAATCTAAGGATCCAGCCCAGCGCAGCGGGCTGTGTTGCGAATATGCATTTCCATCTCCGCTTTCGCCAAGTTTCCGTCGTTGAGACGTAGAGCCTCAATGACGCGGCGATGCTCGGCAATTGATTTGCGCATCCTGGCTGGATCCGTAATGGGAATGGGTTGCCGCTGGGTCTCCGTGATAAGTTCACGGACAGTCTGGTACAACGCCTGCAACATCACATTCGAGCACGCGGATACGATCGTCGAATGAAACTGCAGGTCGGCTTCGACATTGGAGATGACATCCTGCTTCTCCCAGGAACGCTCCATCGTCTCGGTGGCCTGCTCCATTTCGTCCAGTTGGCGCTGAGTCAAGCGACCGGCGGCCAGTTTCGCGATCTCGCCTTCGAGAAGTGCGCGTGTTTGGAACACATCGAAAGCGGAATAGCTTTGCGAGTACCGCCACGGCGCCATATTGGCAGCGGGTCCCGCAGAGCGCTCTGCTGGAGCGGTGACGAAGGTTCCGCGTCCTGCTTCCGTCTTTACCATGCCAAGTGTCTCAAGGGTCAGCAAGGCTTCGCGCAGCGACGCGCGACTGACGCCGAACTTTTCCGATAGCTCGCGCTGGGACTGGATTTTTTCGCCTGGCTTGAGCACGCCGCTCTGAATCATAGTCTGGATTTCGCGCGCCACTGTTTGTGGCAAAAGCGTTTTGTTCAGCATCCTGCGCGCATCCCTCTTTTTCTTAATCAACGTCTATTTTCAACACAACAGCTTGCCAAGACCGAAAGTCCATGCTTGTTTGGTCTAACTGGTCCGACCAGTTAGACCACAATGTGTGATCGTGTATCAAATAACAAGGGGAACACTGATGAAACGCATGACAGCGAGATTTTTAACCGCTTCATTGGCTGCCGGTATCGCTCTTATGAGCATGCAAGCAGCGCGCGCCGCTGATTTGACTGTGGGCGCAAACATCGGCAACGTGCCGTGGGAATTCCAGGACGCCTCCGGCAAAGTCGTCGGGTTCGAAGTCGACCTCGTCAACGAGGTCGCAAAGCGCCTCGGCAAGTCGGTCGAGTTTGTAAACACTCCATTCAATGGACTGTTCTCGGCGGTTCAGTCGGGGCGCATCAATATGGCGATCTCTTCGATTACCATTACGCCAAAGCGTCTTGAATCGGTATCCTTCGCGCAGCCATATTACGACAGCGACCAGTCGCTCACGGTGACAGCAAAGTCCGGAATCACCGGCTTGAAAGATATGAATGACAAAGTGGTCGGTGTTGACACTGGCTCGACCGGCGACATGTGGGCTGAGAAGAATAAGGCCGAATACAAGTTCTCCGACATCCGGCGGTTCGAAGGACTTTCTCCCGCTATGCTCGATCTTGTTGCCGGCCGCATCGATGGCTACATCAGCGACATTCCCGCTCTCTTGTACTATGTGAAGGACAAGCCAGAACTGAAGGTGGTCGCCCGCATCGAGACCGGCGAGAAATACTCCGTTATGTTCAACAAGGGCGACCCGCTTGCAGAGCAGGTGAATGGCGTCATCACCGAGATGAAGAAGGACGGTTATCTCGCCAAGCTTCATCAGACTTGGTTTGGAGCGCCTGCGGAAGAGAAAACATCGACCGTGACGGTCATGGACATGCCAAAACTTTAACAGCACCACAGCCGCCAGCGGGTCTTAGATCCGCTGGCTTGAGGGAGCCTTTTCGGCATGAATCTCATCAACACATTCTTCAATTACGATGTCCTGCTTCAAAGCCTTCCGCAACTGATGTGGGGACTGGTCGTCACGCTTCAGATTGGCATCGTCAGCATCGTCGCCGGTCTCGTTGGTGGCCTTGTGCTTGCGGTTACTCGGCTTTACGCGCCACGGGCAATCGTGCTGCTCATTCGTGTCTATGTGGACGTCTTCCGATCCATTCCCTTGCTCGTTCTTCTCATCGTCATTTATTACGCGTTGCCATTCGTCGGGATTAGGCTCTCGCCGTTCTTTTCGGCGGTCACAGCGCTCTCGCTTGTCTCGGCGGCCTATACGGCAGAGATTTTCCGTGCAGGCATCGACGCCATACCGGTCGGCCAGTTTGAGGCTTCGGCGGCTCTCGGTCTATCGAACCGGCACACAATGGCGGACATTATTCTCCCTCAAGCCATTCGGATCGTTATTCCGCCGCTGACCAACAATTCCATCAATGTCCTTAAGGATACGGCCCTGGCGTCGGTGGTCGCCATGCCTGATCTGTTAAAGCAGGCGACGCAAGCGCAGGCCCTGAGCGCCAATCCCACGCCCTTGATTGGTGCGGCTCTGATCTATGTCCTGCTGCTCTGGCCCATGGTGGCTGTCGTTTCCCGACTCGAAGTGCGGTTTGGTGCAGGGAGACGTAGATGACTGATCAATCCAAGAATTTGATCCGCGTCGAAAGGCTATTCAAGGCTTATGGTACATATACCGTGCTACACGGTATTGACCTGAATATCACCGAAGGTGAGGTCGTTTGCATTATCGGTCCGTCCGGGTCCGGCAAGTCGACCTTGATCCGATGCATCAATCACCTGGAGGCTTTCTCGCCTGAGAGCTCCATCACCGTTGATGGCGTCAAGGTGCGTCCCGGCAAGGATCTTGCCAAAGTTCGTGCCGAAGTCGGCATGGTATTTCAGTCCTTCAATCTTTTTCCACATATGACGGTGCTTAAAAACGTCATGCTGGCGCCGATGCGTGTGCGCAGGCTTGGCGAAGCGCAGGCGGCTGCGAAGGCGAAAGACCTGTTGGCCCGTGTCGGCATTTCCGAACAGGCGGAGAAGTATCCTGGGCAGCTATCCGGCGGGCAGCAGCAGCGCGTGGCGATTGCGCGTGCTCTCGCCATGGAGCCGAAGGTTCTTCTATTCGACGAGCCGACATCGGCTCTCGATCCGGAAATGGTGGGGGAAGTGCTGGATGTCATGCGGCGTCTGGCCGGGACCGGTGTCACCATGATCGTCGTGACGCACGAAATGGGCTTCGCCAAGCAGGTGGCGGACCGCGTCATCTTCATGGATAGCGGGAAGCTGGTCGAGATGGGTACCCCTCAGCAGATATTCGACAATCCCCAGGAAGAAAGAACGCGCAGTTTCCTGCGCGCGGTACTCAACCATTGAATTATGTCTGTGGAGGACACACCATGAACGATAAGCCATCGCTCGATCTGGAATTCGTGCGAAGCCAATTTCCCGGTCTGGAACGAGGCTGGACGTTTTTTGACAACGCTGGCGGTTCGCAGATCCTGCAGGGTGCGATCGACCGTATCAACAGCTTCCTGATCGAACGCAATGTCCAGATCGGCGGCTCTTATGAGGTGTCGCAAAAGGCGGCGGAGGCCCTCTACGAAGCGCGCACCGCCGCCATGCACCTTGTCAACGCGACGCGGCCTGAAGAGATCGTCTTTGGAAATTCGACAACTGCGCTTCTGCAAAACCTGGCGCGCGCCATGGAAAGCCAGCTTGAGCCCGGCGACGAAATTATCGTGACCGTGAGTGACCATGAATCCAATATCGGTCCCTGGGATCGGCTGAAATCGGCGGGCGTGATCATAAAGTTCTGGCCGCTCAACAAGAACACTTTGAGCCTTGATCTGGCAGATCTTCAGCCCTTGATGTCGAAGCGCACGCGGCTAGTCTGCATGACGCATGTCTCCAACATTCTTGGGTCGATCAACCCGGTACGACAGATTGCCGACTTCGTTCATGCGCAAGGCGCCCGGCTATGCGTGGATGCGGTGGCTTACGCCCCCCACCGTCTCGTTGACGTTCAGGCTTTCGATGCGGATTACTACGTCTTCAGTCTCTACAAGACCTACGGGCCTCATTACGCGCTCATGTATGGGAAATATGATTATCTCCTCGAGCTCGACACGCTTTATCACTACTTTTACGGCAAGGACAAAGTTCCAGGAAAACTCGAGCCTGGTAATCCCAATTATGAGCTTGCCTATTCCACCTGTGGCATTGTCGACTACCTGACGAAACTTGGAGAACACGCTGGGGAAAAAGGCAGTGTTCGTAATCGGATCGCAACAGCGTTCAAGGCAATCACCGCCCAGGAGGACGCACTGACCGAAAGGCTGTTGTCGTACTTGCGATCGCGAAACGACTGCCAGATCGTCGGGCAGAGCCATAATGGAGACAGTTCCCGCGTTCCCACGATTGCTTTCCGCTTCGATGGCCGCGACGCAGCTGAGATATGCCGCGCGATGGATGAGCATCATATCGCAATGCGGTTCGGAGATTTCCACTCGCGCCGTTTGGCCGAATATCTTGGCCTCACCGACCAAAGTGGCATGCTGAGAGTGTCCATGGTGCATTATAATACCTTGGAAGAAGTCGATCGCTTCACGCAGGCTCTCGACAAAATTCTTTCCGGCGAAACGGGTTTTGCGAAAGCAAGCTGAGAAAAGGACGGCGTCGATGCGCTTCGATACAATCATCCGTAACGGAACCGTGGCGACCGCTAGCGATACCTTTGTCTGCGACATCGGTATCCTTGATGGAAAAATCGCGACCCTTTCAAGCGGGCTTAACGATGCAGCGGAGATCATCGACGCCGCGGGCCTTTTCGTGTTGCCGGGCGGGATAGACAGCCATGTTCACCTTGACCAGCCGTCCGGCGAAGGCATCGTCATGGCGGACGATTTTGAAAGTGGAACACGGTCGGCAGCCATGGGCGGCAATAGCATGGTGCTGACCTTCTGCATGCAGGAGAAGGGGCAGACATTGCGCGAGGCCCTCAAGGCCTACCACGCCAAGGCTGAGGACAAATGTTATACCGACGTTGCTTTCCATCTCGTCATCACTGATCCGACCCCCGAGGTTTTGGGGCAGGAACTGCCGGCGCTGGTGGAAGCTGGCTATACGTCGCTGAAGGTCTTCATGACCTATGAGGGGCTTCGGCTGCGCGATGATCAGATACTGGATACGCTCGATGCGGCGCGCCGTACCGGAGCGCTCGTCATGGTCCATTGCGAGAATGAAGATGCGATCCGCTATCTGATTGGACGCCACGAAGACGAAGGAAAGCTTGCTCCCAAATATCATGCGACGACGCGGCCGATTGCGGCCGAGCGTGAGGCAACCCATCGGGCATTGTCGCTTGCGGAGATCGTGGATGTCCCAATCGTGATCGTTCACGTGTCCAATCGCGAGGCGATGGAGGAAATTCGCAGAGCCCGCATGCGCGGCCAGAAAATCGCCGGTGAAACCTGTCCGCAATATCTGATGCTGACAGCTGCTGATCTCGATCAGGATGCGCTGGAAGGCGCAAAATACGTCTGTTCTCCCCCACCACGTGACCAGCAAAGCCAGGATGCATGCTGGGAAGGTTTGGAGCAGAATGTCTTCGATCTCTTCTCGTCCGATCACTGCCCATTTCGCTATGAAGACGCCGAGGGGAAGCTGAACGAAAAGGGAAAGCGGCATTTCCGCTGGATACCAAATGGCATCCCAGGCGTTGCCACGCGATTACCGATCCTGTTTTCCGAAGGTGTGATGAAGGGGCGTGTATCGCTCAACCAGTTCGTTGCCCAGACATCGACCAACCACGCCAAGCTCTACGGGCTCTATCCGCAGAAGGGCACAATCGCAGTTGGCTCCGATGCCGATCTCGCTCTATGGGACCCGGAAAAGCGAGTGACAATTGTCAATGATCTCTTGGCGCACGGTTCGGATTATACGCCTTACGAAGGTCTTGAGGTGCAGGGATGGCCCATCCGCGTGCTGCTGCGCGGCAAGTCGATCGTCGAAGAAGCCGCTCTCAGCCCTGCGCCGACCGGGGGCAGATATATTCCTCGCACGACCTCGTGCCTCGTAAAGAAATGATACTTTTTGGGAATGAGCGGAGCGGTCATCCCATAGCGGACATCGGGGGACCGCTCACCGGAAAGGGATTCAGCTTGCGTCTTTTCACGCGCATCGAGCCAAGCTATTTCGGCGGCGAAGGTTCACTTCCCAGCGTGAGCAAGGTGTCTTGCTCGAGTGTCATGTCAAATTGGATTGAAATTTAAGCGCCAAACACTGCTTTGATCGTATCGTCGTGATGGCTTCCCCGCTTGGTCATCAATGTCACATTTCGCAGAGACGGGACGCGGAAAGTTTCGGTTACATCAGGTATTCAGGCTGGTAACAGGTACATTCAGTCTCAGGCATCGAGCGGAAAGGACCGACAAGTGGACTTCATGAAACTGCTGAAGTCGCTCGAAGAACTTCTCTACGAGCTCGTGGCATGGCTGGTGTTTTATCCTCTCACTATGTGGAGATCGGTGATCACGCCTCTCAGGATGATGCGGTATGCGGACATCGAGCTCTCCGACAGGCTCGACGACCAGTACGACGACACCCTTAGCCCGCCCTTGTTTCTCTTGATCACCCTGCTTCTTTCCCAAGGGCTCTCCAATGCTCTGCCGTCGGTGTACGATACCACGCAGGCAGCGCGCGAACTTGGGTCTGGGTCTAACCTCCTGATTGCGCGCGGAGTGATCTTCGGAATTTACCCGCTTTGTATGGCGGTAACGTTGCTGCGATCGAAGGCATCAAAAATCACTCGCAATTCGCTGCGTCCGCCGTTCTTCAGCCAATGCTATGTCGCTGCGCCTTTCGCCTTTTTCCTTGTGCTGGGGTTTGATTTCATCAGCATGCCTGAAGAGCATGGGGTGCTGGTGGGTTCGTTTACCGTGGCTTTTGCAATGATCTGGTATGCTCAGGCACAGGTTCGATGGTTCATGCACGACCTTAGGATCGGAGTACAAAGAGCGACCGCCATATTCCTCGCGGCATTTCTGTTTGCCACTCTGGCGGCGCTTCTCGTGGCTTTGGTGATTACCTTTGATGCAAGAAGCATAGCTACCTCGGTTTGATCACCGAAGGCGTACTTTCCTGACACGGCGACTTTGCAAAGATTCGTGCATTGGACTGCTGCAATTCCATGATGCGTGCTGAGCTAGTATTGGCGCGGCGGTGACCGCCGATCGCCGATCGCCCGGAAAATAAAGTCGCAGACGATGAGTTTCATCATTCCAGCGGGCTGCACAGCTGAAAGTCCGCAACACGTCGTTCACCCACCAGCACGTTAAGCTTGATAGCAACAGTTTGAATTTCTGTCGGTCAGAACGGTGAAGGCTCAATGAAAGACGGCTGCCTGGTGGCATCGCCCATCGGCATTTTGGACGCGGGCACTCCAACAGAAAATATTGCCGCGGCGGGCCATGAGGTTGTTGCCCTTGCCTGCCAACTAAAATGCCAGCGCGCGATTTCGCGTGGGCATCACCTGTGGGCTACAGTTCTGGGCATCAGGTCGCCAATGATGCCAAAACGATATCCGGCACGACTAGAAAATCAAGGAATTAAGGGGATTTAGCGAGAATTGGCTGGAGAACCTGGATTCTCACGTGATTTCAATGACTTAATTCAAGATCCTTGAAATTCCCTCTGTTTTCCAATCGCGAGCGACCGTGGATGCCACCTTTTTGCCCTGGCTTTGGGCCTCAGTCAACAGGGCGCTAAAGCGGCAATTATTTCCGGATCGATGCGCTGAACTTTACGCGCAAAAGGGTGGGATATCACGCAGCGCACCGAAGTTGTGCGTGTGGCGGCACGGCGCCCATCGCATGAGACCAATCCGGGTTCTGGTCTCATCAGTCCAAATTTTGGACCGACGAAGGATCGCCTCACAACAAAATCGTCAGATGAGCCAAACTCAGCGGAGAAGCTTCTGCTGCCTCAAGACTTCTCGAGGCGCCGGAGACCGCCAGATCGTCTGGAACGATTCCACCACATTTGTGGCAGTTACCGCAACGCCGGGCAGGGCTACCCAGGCTGGCGTAAGGCGACTGAGGAGAGCGGTTACCGTTGTCGAGGCGGCCGTCTGCCCCTGCCGGAATGGCTGCTGGGCGGCAATTGTTACAATTGGCCCGCCGCCCGAGAGGCTGATGGCCGCCTCCTTGCCGAGGTCGACTGTGGCGATCGGAACAGACAGGCCAGCGGAGACGAGAGCCGCGGCCGCCGCGATGGCCGGCGTATCCCAGACCACGAACAGCCCTTTTAGGTCCGGAAGCTTTTTTGCTAACGCCGAAGCCGTCGCGCCCGCCTCCGTGAGGGAAGGGAATCGGGCGACATGCAGGTGGTGGCGCGGTCGGTTGATACGCATCCATTTCACAAAGGCGATCTCGCGCTCGTTGGTCGCGAAGAAATCCGATTCGTAGCCGAGCACACCAACCTCGGCTTCCTCGCCGAGATGGGGCGCGAGACCTTCTGCTGCCATCTTGCCGAGACCGAAGTTGTCTGCTGAAATCAGCGATACGTAATCCTTGCCCGGCAGTAGACCAGTCGGGACATTATCAAGCAGCACGAGCTTGATTCCGGCGGCGGAAACGCGCGCATGGGCCGCGGCGACCTTGGCATTGGCGACCGGGAGCGAAATGATGGCGTCCGGTGCTTCGCGGATCAGACGGTCCAGCGCCTCGATCTGCACCTCGGGCGTGAAACCGCAGTCGACGACATCGATAACTGCCACACCGCAGTCGCCGAGCGTTCCGACGATACCGGCCAGTTGCTGCTTGGCCCAGTCGCTCGCCAGCGTATGCAGGACGATGGCAATGCGTAAGCCCGCAGCCCGTGCCCGTGCCTTGTCCTCAGGAAGAAGCAAGACCCGCTCTGGTGCGGATGCGCGTTCGCCATGGGGACCAAGTCCTTCAATCACCATCGACACGCCTCAAGTTTTGGGCGGCGGCATGACCGCTGCAACGGCTGCGGTCTGCGCCTCTAACCGGCCGCGAAGGGCCTCGAATTGTGGATGCGCTTGCGGGCGCCCTGCCATAATCCAGTCGCGGAGTACGGCTGGCGAGAACAGGCTTTCCGTCGCCACGATAGCAGCCCCGACGAGGCCGGAGGAACTGCCCATCTGTGAGCGGATGATCTGTAGGTCGCGACTGACCAGCGGGTGGGATGCGCCATAGATGGCCTCGCGAGCGGCTGCCAGCAGGATATCGTTGCTCTGAGCGATCGACCCGGAGAGCACGATCAGTTCCGGGTTCAGCATGTTTGCAAGCGTCGCCACGACCTGGCCGATCATACGCCCGCTTTGCGAGAGGATATCGATGGCCGCCGCGTCGCCCATATGCGCCGCCTGCGCCACTTCGACCGCCGTGATCTCGCCGCCGCGCCGGGCATGCTCGGCGAGGATCGGGCTCAAGCCCTTCTCCGCCTGTATCCGGCCGTCACGAATTATCGCCTCCGAGCCGGCCATGGTCTCCAGCGTACCGTGCCTCTCACCCGAACTCACCGGCACGGAGCCGATCAAGCCGACCGCGCCTTGTGCGCCCCGGAACAGCGCACCGTCACTGACCAGCCCGGCGCCGATACGTTTACCGATCTTGACGAACAGCATCGCCCGGTGGCCGACGCCAGCGCCGGAGTGAAATTCACCCATGGTCATGGTCTCGACGCTGGACCGCAGCCAGACGGGAACGTCGAATCCCTCGACCAGTTTCTCGACCAGCGGAAAGCTCTCCCATCCCGGCAGCACCGGGGGTGTGCCAGTCTGAAAAAAGCTTTCGCCAGCGTCGGTCACGACGCCAGGCACCGAGATGGAAATGCCCCATAGCTCGCCGGCGTCCGGCTGCATATCGAGGATCCAGCGAAACAGCATGGTGAGCCGGTCAAGCAGCGTAGAGACAGGTTGCGTCAGGTCCGCTGCCTCGTGATGTTCCATCCTCAGATGGCCGCCGAGATCGGCAAGGCCGACGCCAAGCGCAGTTTGGTCGAGGGTGGCGACGAGGATGCTGCCGCGATTTGCGGAAAACCGCACGAGCCGCGGCGCCCGACCGCCTGTAGCCGTCCCAAGCTCGCTCTCATCAACGAGCCGGAGTTCGGCGAGCGTCCCCAGGCGATCTGCCACCACGGCGCGGCCGAGTTCGCTTTCACGCTCCAGTTCCTGACGGGTCGTAGCCTTTTCCGTGCGCACCAGGTTGAGAATTTCCACAAGGCTGGGCGCAGCCGTTTCCGCCGTGCGCGGACGCCCCTTTCGTCGCGGGTGCATATCGGCGTCCATCTTCGCCGTAGCAGGCATATCTATTCCTTTCACCCGAACCAAGCGGATAAGCCTTGATAAATCCTCACCTTGAGACGTGCAACAACAAACTTTTGTATTAAAACAGCATAAGTTTGCCAATAAATGCATTTTAAATGTTGACATGAGTGGTTTAAGGGCGCAATCAAGGCGATATAAGGTGGAAATGTCTTGAGGAGGAGATGACCATGGAGCGTTGCAAGCTGGCTTATCATGCCAATTGCTGGGGGGAGCTCGGCGGAAGTGCCGTTGGCGTCACCTCGATTACACAGCTCTCTTACCGGACCTTCGGTGACATGAGGCGTGCCTTCGCCGATATTGCAGCGGCAGGATATGAAGGCGTGGAGCTTTTCGATGGCAACCTGCTCGAATTCGCCACGGCGGATATGCGTGCCCTGCTGTCCGACAATGGTTTGAGCATTGTCGCCGCATATGCTGGCGGAAACTTCATCTTCGACGATATCCTTCCGGAGGAGTTGGCCCGCGTGACGCGCGCCGCGGAACGGGCCGCCGAACTCGGTGCTCCGCATCTCGTTGTCGGCGGCGGCGCAAAGCGTTTCGACGGAACGCGGGAGGCGGATTTTCACAAGCTGGCGGCAGCGCTTGATCGGGTAGGGGAAATTGCGAGCGCACACGGTTTGCGCGGCCATTATCATCCCCACCTCTCCACAATCGTGGAGGGACCGGAGGAGGTCGCAAAGATCTTCGGCCTGACGGGTATCGATTTCTGCCCGGACACGGCGCATCTCGCAGCAGCAGGCGGCGATCCTGCGCAGCTTATACGCGATCACGCGTCCCGTATTTCCTATGTCCACCTCAAGGGCCTGCAGCGCGAGCCGTTTGCCTTCACGCCTCTTGATCGTGGTGACGTGCCGACCGACGGCATTATTGCCGCCTTGCGCGAGATCGGCTTTGCCGGCTGGATCTGCGCGGAACTCGATGCCTGGACCGATCCGCTGGAGGGCGCTCGTGCCAGTATGACTTATCTGAAATCGGCCGATCTCAAGAAGGATTGAAGGCCACCGGGGCTATGCCCCATCCACGGGAGGAAACCATGATTACCAGACGCATTCTTTTGTGCTCCGCGACCATCGCGGCAGTGCTGTCCATCGCGGCCCCGACATTTGCCGCCGATCCCGATACCGCGCTCGCCAAGCTGCAGGAATCGGTGCTGTCGAAGGGACCGTCGGGTGAAGACCCGTCGCCCGCCTCCGGCGTCTCGCTGACCGCCGAGGAACTTGCCAAGGTCAAGGCCATGGGTGCCACGGCTGCTATCGTCATGCATTACGGCGGCAATGACTGGTCTCGCGCCCAGATCAACGGCTTGCAGACGCAGTTTGCGGCCATGGGCATCAAGGTCATTGCGGTCACGGATGCCGGCTTCAAGCCCGAAAAGCAGGTGGCCGACCTCGAAACCATCATGGCGCAGAAGCCGAACATCATCGTTTCCATCCCGACCGATCCGACTGCGACCGCATCGGCCTACAAGGCCGCAGCGGATGCTGGCACCAAGCTGGTGTTCATGGATAACGTGCCTACCGGCTTCAAGGCGGGCAAGGACTACGTCTCCGTCGTCTCCGCTGACAATTATGGCAATGGCGTTGCCTCGGCGCATCTGATGGCCAAGGCACTCGGTGGCAAGGGCGAGATCGGCCTAGTGTTCCACGCTGCTGATTTCTTCGTTACCAAGCAGCGCTATGACGCCTTCAAGAAGACCATCGCGTCGGACTATCCCGATATCAAGATCGTAGCCGAGCAGGGCATCGGCGGCCCGGATTTCTCCGGTGACGCAGAAAAGGCCGCCGGCGCAATTCTGACGTCCAACCCGAACGTCAAGGGCATCTGGGCGGTCTGGGACGTGCCCGCCGAAGGCGTCATCGCCGCAGCGCGAAATGCCGGACGGGACGACCTGATCATCACCACGATCGACCTCGGCGAAAACGTGGCGATCTCGATGGCGCAGAACGGTTTCGTCAAGGGCCTCGGCGCCCAGCGGCCCTATGATGCGGGCGTCGTAGAAGCCAAACTTGCCGGCTATGCCCTTCTGGGCAAGACGGCCCCAGCCTTTGTCGCCCTGCCGGCTCTGCCTGTCACCCGCGACAGCCTGCTAGATGCGTGGAAGACGGTCTATTCGACCGAAGCGACCGCCAACGTCAAGTCCAGCCTAGGCAACTAAACCGCTTACAGCGCGCGGTGCGGAAAATCCGCGCCGCGCCAGGAGAGCCCCGGTAAGGCGATCGCTGATCCCACCGGCATGTTGAGCAGCGTATCGCTGCACCAAATTAGGAGATACCTCGATGACGAAAGTGATGAACGTCGCCATGATTGGCGGCGGCTTCATGGGCAAGGCGCATGCCATGGCCTATGCCGCTATGCCGATGTTCTTTTGGCCGGCTCCGGCGATCCCGCACCGCAAGGTGATAGTGGATGTGACCGACGGCATGGCCGAGGATGCCCGCCAACGCTTCGGTTTCGAGGAAGCTTCCTCGGATTGGCGCGCCACGGTCAACCGGCCGGATGTTGACGTTGTCGATATCTGCACGCCGAACAATGTCCATGCTGAGATCGCCATAGAGGCGGCAAAGGCCGGCAAGCATATCATCTGCGAGAAGCCGTTGGCTCGCACCGTGGAAGAAGCTCGCGCCATGGCCGAAGCGGTCAAACAAGCCGGCGTGATCAACATGGTGGCCTTCAACTACCGTCGCACCCCAGCCGTTGCTCTGGCGAAGAAGTACATCGATGAGGGTCGGATCGGTCGCATCCTCAATTTCCGTGGCACCTATCTGCAGGACTGGTCGGCGGATCCGGATTCACCGCTTTCCTGGCGCTTCCAGAAGAAGATCGCAGGCTCGGGCGCGGTCGGCGATATCGGCACCCATGTGGTCGATCTCGCGCACTATCTGGTAGGGCCGATTGCGGAGGTCATCGCGCTGACCACGACCTACAACAAGACCCGTCCGCTTCAACAGGGCGGTATCGACAAACTTGGTGCGGCGGAAAAAGCGGCCGACGCTGAACGTGGCGACGTGGATGTGGACGACGAAGTCGTATCCATGCTGAAATTTGCCAATGGTGCGATCGGTAGCCTTGAGGCGACCCGCAATGCCTATGGGCGCAACAATTTCATCACGCTCGAAATCCACGGTACAAAGGGCTCGATCCACTTCAACTACGAACGCCGTGACGAGTTGCAGGTCATGTTTGCGGACGACCCGGCTGATGCGCGCGGCTTCCGCACCGTGTATACCGGTCCGGCGCACCCCTATGGTGGCGGTCTCTGGCCGATCCCCGGCCTTGGCATCGGATATTCGGAAACGAAGATCGTCGAGTGCTACGACTTCTTCCAGGCGATCGCGAAGGGCAAGCAGCCGAGCCCCAATTTTGAAGACGGCCTGCTGACCGAACTTGTCGCGGATGCTTTCATCCGCTCCGGTGAGTCGGGTGTATGGGAGAAGGTGGGATGAACGACAGCGCCGCAGCCGTTCGGATGACAGGCATTTCGAAATCCTTCGGGGGCGTCCGCGCCCTTGAAGGCGTCGATCTCGAGGTGTTGCCCGGCGAGGTTCATGCCCTGTTGGGCGGCAACGGCGCTGGCAAATCCACGATCCTGAAGATACTGAACGGAGTTCATCGGCCTGATCAGGGCACGATCGTCGTCGCCGGACGCGCATTGACGGCTCACACGCCGGAAGAATCACGTGACGCCGGCATTGCCATGAACTACCAGGAAATGAGCCTTATCCCGACGCTGACGGTGGCGCAGAACGTGTTCCTGACGCGTGAAAGCCGCACCGGCACCGGATTGATCGACGATGCGGACGCGGAGCGCCGCGCCGCTGAACTTTTTGCGCGGCTTGAGGTCTCGGTCGATCCCCGCGCCCTGGTCGGCGATCTCGGTGCTGGCCAGAAGCAGTTAACCGAGATCGCCAAGGCGATTTCGCAGGATGCGAAGGTTCTCGTTTTGGACGAGCCCTCGACGGCGCTCGCGGTCTCCGACGTCGAACGCCTATTTGTCTTCCTTCAAAAGCTGAAGGCCGAGGGTGTCGCAATCATCTATGTCAGCCACCGCATGGACGAGATCGCCCGCATCGCCGACCGCGCGACCATTCTGCGTGACGGCCGGCACGTCGTCACCGCGCCGCTTTCCGAGCTACCGATCGACACCATGATCGAGCATATCGTCGGCAAGCGCTCGAAAGGACTTTCGGACGTCGTGCGAGGCTCTTACGTCAGGGGAAAGGTCCTGCTGGAGGTCAGCAATCTCAGCGGTGCGCACAAGCCTGAGCATGTGTCCTTCGCGCTGCACGCCGGCGAAGTCCTCGGCCTGGCCGGGCTTCTGGGTTCTGGACGGTCTTCGCTCGCGCGGCTGCTCGCCGGTATCGATCCTGCTGCAAGCGGCATGATCAGCATCAAGGGCAGGGAGGTCTCGATCCGTAAGCCCGGCGATGCGATCGACAACGGCGTGGCGCTGGTTCCAGAGGCGCGGGCCACCCAGGGCATCATTCCTGCGCATTCGGTGGCATCGAACATGGTGCTCGCGGTCATCGAACGGCTGTCGCGTGCCGGTGTGGTCAACCGCAAGGCCGTGGTCGACCTCACGGACAGGCAGATTGCGCGGCTTTCGATCAAAACAGCGAGCCGCGACCACGCCGTGGCCACGCTATCAGGCGGCAACCAGCAGAAGGTGGTGATCGGCAAGTGGCTGGCCACAGATCCCGACATACTCATTCTCGACGAACCGACAGCCGGAATCGACATCGGCTCGAAGTCGGAGATCATTCGTCTGGTGCGGGATCTTGCCGCCTCCGGCAAGGCCATCATCATGATCTCCTCGGAGCTTTCGGAACTGCTGACCGCTTGCGACCGCATTCTCGTCATGGCGGATGGACGCGTTTACTCGGACCTTCCTCGCGAGGCTTTTGACGATCCGGCAGTGGCGGTGGACGACCCGGCGCATCGCCTGCAGGCAGCGGAGCAAAAGCTCCAGACCGAAATACAGCGGGCGCTCGCAGCCCAGGAGACGATCAATGCTTAAGGCTTTCGCCGCCAACTGGCGCCAGAACATCATCTATATCGGCTTCATCGCCATCTTCGTCGTGTTCGCGGTGACGCTGAACGACAAGGGCTTCCTGACAGCCAACAATCTGCTCAACATCGTGCGCCAGACGGCGATGATCGCTGTCATGGCAATAGCCATCACCTTCGTGCTGTCGGCGGGCGAGATCGATCTCTCGGTCGGCGCGGTGGCAGGCCTGACGACGGTGACCGTCGCCATGGCGATAGCCGTCGGCGGACCTTTTGCAGGCGTGCTGGCAGGGATTGCCACAGGTCTAGCGGTCGGGTCCTTCAACGGCTGGCTGACCACGCGCATCGGCATTCCATCCTTTCTCACGACGCTGGCGATGATGGGCATCGCCAAGGGCGTCGCCATGTGGATTTCCGCGACCGCTGCGGTTCCGATCCTTTCGCCCGGCTATTCGTGGCTGTTCGGCGGTGGCAATCTTGGTCGGATTCCCGTGCTGCTGGTGTGGATGCTCGTGCTTGGCGTCATCGGCCATATGGTGCTGCGGCGCACAGGATTTGGTCGCCGTGTGCTCGCGACCGGCGGCGGCGAAACCGCTGCACGCTATTCCGGTATCGATACCCGCAACATCAAATTCAAGGTTCTGGTAATGTCGTCCTGTGCAGCGGCTCTGGCAGGCATGCTGTATGCAGGGCGTCTGCAATCAGGCCGCTTCCAGCTTGGCGAGGGTGACGAACTCTCGGTCATCGCAGCGGCGGTGCTTGGCGGCACCAGCCTGTTCGGCGGGAAGGGTACCGTGGTCGGTACCATTGTCGGGGCCTTGATGATCGGGCTTATCAACAACGGCCTCATTCTGATGGGTCTGGAATTCAGCCAGCAGTTGATCGCCCGCGGCGGCATCATCATCCTGGCCGTCGCCCTCAGCCAGAAGAAGTCGGCATCATGACCGTTACCATTATCGGAACCGTAACGGCTCGCCCCGAATACCGGGATGAGCTACAGGCTATTCTAAGTCGTCAGGTAGCCCCGACACGGGCGGAAGGCGGCTGCATCAACTACGACTTCCATGTGGATGCGGCAGATGACTGTGTCTTCGTTTTCTACGAGAACTGGAGAAGCCAAGGGCATCTCGACCAGCACATGAAAATGCCGCATCTCGTACCGCTTCTATCGCAGATAGACAGACTGCTGGCAAAGCCGGTCGAGATCCGACACCTGCGGATGATCGGCAACCCGGCCACATGAGCGAGCATTCAGGGCACCGGCCTTCTTGATTAGGCTAAAAGCGGCCTGGTTCTCCTGGCTCCCTTGTCTTCTTCCATAGTGGCAAATGTCGAAACCGACTATATCGGTGAGTACACAGATACGCCCGTCAATTTCCGCGGCGATGTCCCGGAAGGGTTTACGGGGACGGAGAAGTAGCTATCGACATCGGACCAATGTGAGGTACACCTCTGGATAGACGGCAAACGGTCGGCCTCATTGCAAGAAGTCCGCGATGAAGCAGATAGCGGACGACAATACCTGCCTCAACGTAAGCGTGGTCTTTTTCCAATGCAATATCAGTTCGGCGACCAGCATGTTCAGCTTGCGGCCGATCGCCTGCGCTTTCTTATGATCAGAACAGTGAAGGCTCAATGAAAGCCGGCTGCCTGGTTGGCATTTCACGAAGGCGCTTGGGACGCGCGCACGCCAATAGAAGATGTTGCCGCGGCGGGTGAGATTCTCGACGTCGTGGCGGATCGCCATGAGGTTTTGCCCTTGCCTGCCACCTGAGATGCCGGCGCGCCTATTGCGCGTGGGCATCACCTGTGGGCTACAGTTCTGGGCATCAGGTCGCCAATGATGCCAAAACGATATCCGGCACGACTGGAAAATCAAGGAATTAAGACATTTTAGGGAGAATTGGCTGGGGAACCTGGATTCGAACCAAGATCGACGGAGTCAGAGTCCGCTGTTCTACCATTGAACTATTCCCCAATCCGAGAAGCGCCGGGCGCTTTCGTTTGGTGGGTCGTCATATAGATGATTTGGTTGGCTATGCAAGCTGAAAAATGCATTTTTTCCAAAGCTTGTTTTTCGGTTCAGGTCAAAGCCTTGCTTTGGTGGATCTCTGTGTCGAGAGGATCAGGCTGGTTTCGCTGCCGGTGATGCCAGGGACGAGGCGGATGCGGCGGAGAACTGCGTCGAACTCGGTGAGCGTTGCGGCGCTCAGTTCGACGATCAGGTCCCAGCGGCCGTTGGTGGAGTGGATTTCGGAAACCTCCGAAATGCCGCCGAGGGCGCGGATGACGCGGTCGGTGACGTGGCCTTCGATCTCGATCATCATGATGCCGCGTATTGCGTTTTCTACCGCGTCTGCGCGCAGGATAACGGTGTAGCCGATGATCGTGCCGTTGTGCTCCAGCTTCTCCATGCGCGTGCGGATCGTAGCGCGGGAGGCGCCGGTTTCAATTGCCAGATCCGATATGCTTCGTCGTCCGTTGTGGCGCAGAAGCGTGATGAGCTTTTCGTCAAGTTGATCCATGGCAAACCATTTTGGCAGGACTATTGATCAGAATGATAAGCCTAATCAGGAAACTTGCCAATCAGTACTATTCAATCTGCCATCTTAGTGTGGTTTCATGATCAAAAATCGGGAACTGGAGACGACATGATGGACTGCAAGTTGATCGGTGTTCCGCTGCAGATTGGGGCAGGGCAGCTCGGATGCGAGATGGGGCCCAGCGCTCTTCGGGTCGCGGGGCTGAAGGTAGCGCTTGAAGAGTTGGGGCATCATGTCAGCGATCTCGGTAACGTGTCGCCGGCGCCTTTTCGCGATCTCCAGCATCCGAACGCGGCGGTGCATCACCTTCCCGAAACGGTCGCCTGGACCGAGGCCTTGATCGAGACAGCCTATCTCGAAAGTGCAAATGCCATGCCGATCTTCCTTGGCGGTGACCACGCTCTCTCCGCCGGCACGGTTGCCGGGCTGTCGCGCCGGGCTGCCGAGCAGGGGCGACCACTTTTCGTGCTTTGGCTGGACGCCCACACTGATTTTCACACGCTTGAGACGACGAAGAGCGGTAATTTGCATGGCACCCCGGTCGCCTATTACACGGGGAGACGTGGCTTTGCAGGTTACTTCCCGCCGCTTTCGCATCCTGTCGATCCGAACAATGTCTGCATGATCGGCATTCGAAGCGTCGATCCGGCAGAGCGTGCGGCGCTAAAGGATTCCGGGATCACCGTGCATGACATGCGCATGATCGATGAGCATGGCGTGGCCGCGCTGCTGCGGGAGTTCCTGGCGAAGGTCGAGGCGGCCAATGGGCTGCTGCATGTCAGCTTCGATGTCGATTTCCTCGATCCGTCGATTGCGCCAGCTGTCGGCACGACGGTGCCGGGGGGCGCCTCTTTCCGTGAGGCGCATCTGGTGATGGAGATGCTGCATGACAGCGGTCTCGTCAGCAGCCTCGATCTGGTGGAGTTGAACCCGTTTCTGGATGAACGTGGGCGCACCGCGACCCTGATGGTGGATTTGACCGCAAGCCTGATGGGCAAGCGCGTTCTCGACCGTCCGACACGAGCAGGTTGAGGAGGAACTGACCATGACAGCCATTGCGAAACTGAATATCGTTCCCTTCGTCAGCGTCGATCATATGATGAAGCTGGTGCTGAACGTTGGCATCGACACTTTTCTTCGCGAGCTTGCGGACGTTGTCGAAGAGGATTTTCTGCGCTGGGAGTCCTTCGACAAGACGCCGCGGGTCGCCTCCCACTCGCAGGAAGGGGTGATCGAGTTGATGCCGACGAGCGACGGTACGCTTTACGGCTTCAAATATGTCAACGGGCATCCCAAAAATACGCGCGACGGCCGGCAGACGGTGACGGCTTTCGGCGTTCTGTCCGATGTCGGCAATGGCTACCCGATGCTGCTGTCCGAAATGACGATCCTGACAGCACTTAGAACCGCCGCCACCTCTGCCGTTGCGGCAAAACATCTGGCCCGGGCGGATGCGCGCTCCATGGCGATCATCGGCAACGGTGCGCAGAGCGAGTTCCAGGCCCGCGCGTTCAAGGCAATTCTCGGCGTCGATCACCTGCGGCTTTACGATATCGATCCGTTGGCAAGCCGTAAATGCGAGGCAAACCTACGCGGGCTCGGTTTTTCGATCACGATCTGCGACAGCGCCGAGCAGGCTGTCGAAGGTGCAGACATCATCACCACCGTCACCGCAGACAAGCAATATGCCACGATCCTGACCGACAACATGGTCGGCCCAGGTGTCCATATCAATGCGATTGGTGGTGATTGTCCCGGCAAGACGGAGTTGCACCGCGATATCCTGCTGCGCTCGGATATCTTCGTGGAATACCCGCCGCAGACGCGGATCGAAGGGGAGATCCAGCAGCTGGATGCCGATCATCCGGTCATCGAGCTGTGGCAGGTCATGGCGGGCAAGACGGTGGGTCGCACGAGCGAGCGGCAGATCACGCTGTTCGACAGTGTCGGCTTTGCCATCGAGGATTTTTCAGCGCTGCGCTATGTGCGTTCCAAGCTGATGGAAACGGGTCTCTTCGAAGAACTCGATCTTCTCGCCGATCCCGACGAGCCGCGCGATCTTTATGGCATGCTGCTTCGATGCGAGGCGGCGATGTCTGCTGCCGACACACAGAGGCAGCCTGCGCTTTCATAGTCCTTGAAGTCGGCGTCTTCTGGCTGTGAGTTGCTCGCGCCAAATGGTGAAGAGGCCGGCTGCGATGACGATCGCCGCGCCAAAAACCATATGGGCGGTCAGCACTTCCCCATAGATCGTGACGCCGACGATCGAGACCAGCACGAGCTGGTAGTAGGAGAAGGGCTGCACCGAGGCCGCATCCGCCAGCTCGAAAGCGCGGATCAAAAGGTAATGGCCGCTCATGCCGGTGATGCAAAGCGCCAGCATCCACAGCCAATCATGCGCAGCCATGTTGACCCAGTAAAAGGGACCGACCAGCGTCAGCGCTGCGGCGCCAGCAACGCCGGTGTAAAAGAAGCTGGTCATGGCTGTATCGGTGCGGCTGGCAAGCCTGGTCATCACACCGTAGAGCGCCAGCATGAAGGCGGCGACGAAGGTCAACAGGAAGGTCAGATCGAAGCCCGTTTCGCCGGGGTTGATGATGATCAGCACGCCGATGAAGCCGACCAGAATGGCGCACCAGCGCCGCCAGCCGACCTTTTCCCCCAGCATCGGCACGGAAAGTGCCGCGACGATCAACGGGATGCAGGCGAAGATGGAGTGCGTGTGCGCCAGGCCCACGAGCTTGAAGGAGAAAATCGAAAGAACAATCTGCGCGGCAAGCAGCACGCCACGGCTGATCTGCAGCAACAGCCGCTTGGAGCGCATCGTGGCTTTCAGGCCATCGTGAGAGCGTGCGGCCAGAATCACGGCGAAGACCGCAAAGGCCCAGTAGCGCAGCATCACGACAAAGACCGGCGGGTAGTACTGGCCGAGATGCTTGGAAATGCCATCCTGCACGGCAAATATCGAAAACGCCCCAAGGGCGTAAAGAAGTCCGGTTGACTGGCTGGGCATCGCTCTCTCTCGGCATATCGGCGGGAGGGAGGATATGCCGATAGTCTGATCACCAAACAATCTAGCGAAAAATGGCGGAAGCGAAAGGCCGGATCAAATCTCTTCCGTTCCCTTCACCAATTTATATGCAGCACATGCCGCGTTGAATTTTGCGAGAAATCTCATTTTGGTCTTGTAGCTCTAGTGGCTAGAGGTCGTAAGACGTGTTCAGCAAAATGAGGACCGACGAGATGAGCACGGATTTACAGACCAGATTTCGGGTTGGCGGCATGGATTGCGCCTCTTGCGCCAGCAAGATCGACACTGCCGTTCGGCGCATGCCGGGCGTGGAAGACGTGTCGGTCTCCGTCACTGCGGGAACGATGAGCATCCGTCACGATCAGACGAGCGATCTCGATGCCATAGGAAAGAAGGTTCGGGGCCTTGGCTATTCGGTCGAGCGATTGGCTGGGCGCCACGTCGATAACCAGACATCGGCGAACCATGGTGGGGCCTGCTGTGGGGGTCATGCGCATGACCATGCGAATGGCGACAGCCACACGCATTCCAGCCCGGCCAACGATCACGATGCCCACGACCACGATAGCCACGAACATGGCAAACAGGACCGAGGCGACCGTGCCGCCGCGGTCGAGGGATTGCATGGCCATGACCATGAGCCGAGTGACGGCCCCTGGTGGAAAAGCAAGAAGGGGCGTGCAACGCTGTTGGCCGGCGCCGCCCTGGTGGTGGCCTATGTGATCGGCCACCTTGTGCCGTCCATCCAGTTTTATGCCTTCGCCATCGCCATGCTGGTGGGCCTGGTGCCGATTGCGCGCCGGGCCATCATGGCAGCGCTCGCCGGCACGCCCTTCTCTATCGAAATGCTGATGACCATTGCGGCCGTTGGCGCCTTGGCCATCAACGCGACGGAAGAAGCCGCTGCCGTCGTCTTCCTGTTTTTGGTGGGCGAGTTGCTGGAGGGCGTGGCCGCTGGCAAGGCACGTGACAGCATCAAGTCGCTCGCCGCCCTCGTTCCGAAGACCGCACTGTTAGAAGAGGCGGGCAAAACCAGCGAGGTGCCGGCCGAAAGCCTTGAGATCGGCGCCATCATTCTTGTTCGTCCGGGTGATCGCATATCGGCAGACGGCGTCATCGTGTCCGGCGAAAGCGCGATCAACGAAGCGCCGGTGACGGGGGAGAGCGTACCTACTCAAAAGAGCGCTGGCGACAGCGTGTTTGCTGGCACTGTCAACGGTGACGCTGCATTGCGGGTCCGCGTTACGGCGGCCGCAGCCGACAACACGATTTCGCGCGTGGTGAAGCTGGTTGAGGAGGCGCAGGAAAGCAAGGCGCCGACCGAGCGCTTCATCGATCGCTTCTCGAAATATTACACGCCAGGCGTCGTGGTCGTTGCCGCGCTGGTTGCGCTTGTGCCGCCGCTTCTCTGGGGGGCGAACTGGGATGAATGGATCTATAAGGGCCTTGCCATTCTGCTGATCGGCTGCCCATGCGCGCTGGTCATCTCCACCCCCGCCGCCATCGCCGCCTCGCTTTCGGCAGGCGCACGCAGAGGCTTGTTGTTGAAGGGAGGCGCTGTATTGGAAGGGCTCGGTCGTCTGACGGCGGTGGCGCTCGACAAGACGGGCACGCTGACGGAAGGCAAGCCGAAGGTCACCGATATTGTATCTTTCGCGTTGTCGGAACCCGAGACCCTTCGTCTGGCAGCAGCGCTTGAGACGGGCTCCAGCCATCCGCTTGCTATCGCGATCTTGGAAAGGGCCACGGAGAACCAGATCGCCCTTCCAGCGGTCAGCGATGCCAAGGCGCTTGGCGGCAAGGGCGTGTCGGCCACCGTGGAAGGGCAGTCGGTCTTTCTTGGCTCGGCGAAAGCGGCCTCGGGGTTGGTGGATATTCCCACGGCGGATCAGACCGCGATCAGTGCGCTGAGTAATGAAGGCAAGACGGTTTCGGTCCTCGTGGTGGATGGCAGACTGGCCGGTGCGATTGCCATGCGCGATGAGCCGCGTGCGGATGCCGCTGACGGTTTGAAGGCGCTGAAGGATGCGGGTGTCAGGGTCGTGATGCTGACGGGGGATAATGCCCGCACGGCAAGCGCTATCGGCAAGACGCTCGGCATCGAGGTGCGCGCAGACCTTCTGCCGGAGGACAAGCAGCGTATCGTTGGTGAACTCAAGCAGCAGGGTCTCGTCGTCGGCAAGGTGGGCGACGGCATCAACGATGCGCCGGCACTTGCCGCTGCCGATGTCGGCATTGCGATGGGTGGCGGAACGGATGTGGCGTTGGAAACGGCCGACGCCGCCATCCTGCATGGGCGCGTCGGCGATGTCGCCCGAATGATCGATCTTTCCAAGCGGACGATGCGCAATATTTATCAGAACATTGCGATCTCGCTTGGTCTGAAGGCCATCTTCCTCGTCACCACCATCATCGGTGTCACCGGTCTGTGGCCAGCAATCCTTGCCGATACCGGCGCCACGGTACTTGTCACCATGAATGCGTTGCGCTTGCTGAGGGTTGCGAAGTAGGGAGCAGCTCAAAACCAACCAGCGACGGTGTCTCTGGCTTCACTTCGGCGAAGTCTGAGACCGTTCATGTGGTTACATGGAGACGATCGAGAGCCTCAGCGCCACTTTTCCTTGGCGCTATCATCGGCATCTTTAGCCGATACCCAACCGCCCGCAGTCCCATCCGTCCCGTGCTCCTTCTTCCAGAAGGGAGCGGCGGTCTTCAAATAGTCCATGACGAAGTTCGCGCCATCGAAGGCGGCTTGGCGGTGGGATGAGGCGGCGATGACGAGGACGATATTGTCCCCGGTGGCGATCTTGCCATAGCGATGGATCGCAGTCAGGCCACGAAGGTCGAAGCGCTCGATGGCAAGCCTGGCGATCCGCGTCATTTCCGCCTCTGCCATGCCCGGATAATGCTCGAGCTCCAGCGCAGAAAGGGCGCCGCCTTCATCACGGCAGAGACCGGTGAAGGTGACAACAGCACCAATCCCTGCGTCATCTCGCGTCAAGAGCCTGGCTTCTGCGGCAGGGTCGAAGTCTTCCGCCTGAACGCGGATGGTCGGGGTCACGCCCATCGGTCAGCCACCGGTCATGGGCGGGAAAATGCCGATCTCCCGCGCGCCGACGATGCTTTCGTGATGCTCGATATGCTCCTGATTGACCGCGACGCGAATGACATTCGGATATTCGAAGGCCGCCTCGTATTCTTCGCCAAGACCTTTCAGGTAAAGGATCAGTTCGCGCGCCGTCTTCACTTCAGCGGGAAGGTCGATATCCTCCTCCGATTTACCGATCTTTTCGCGCACCCAGGCGAAATAAACGATATGGGTCATCACTCTTCATCCACGATGTGGCGCAGGCCAGCCTTGAAGTAGTCATAGCCGGTATAGATCGTCAGCGCTGCGGCGATCCACAGAAGGCCGATGCCGATCTCGGTGGTGTAGGGCAGGATCGTGTCGCCCGCCGGTCCGGCCAGAAGGAAAGCGATGGCCACCATCTGGATCGTGGTTTTCCACTTTGCAATCCGCGTCACAGGCACGGACACCTTCAGCGCTGCGAGATATTCGCGTAGGCCCGAAACGAGAATTTCACGGCAAAGGATGGTAATCGCTGCCCAGAGCGACCAGCCTGCAATCGTGCCGTCGGCTGCCAGAAGCAGCAGGATCGAGGCGATCAAGAGCTTGTCGGCGATGGGGTCGAGCATGCGGCCGATATTGGAGGTCTGGTTCCAGATGCGCGCCAGATAGCCATCGAGGAAATCGGTGATGGAGGCGATGATGAACAGCCAGAGCGCGGTCCATCGCGCGAAATCCGAACTTTCGAGTTTTCCTTCGACGAAGAAACACAAAACGATGACCGGTACGGCCAGAATGCGGCCGTAGGTCAGGAGATTCGGGATGTTGTATGCGCGCGAAGCCATGGAAAACCTGTCTATCGATATCAGAGCGTTGATGACGCCCTGCGGTTGAAGCGTCAACACCTCTTTGTGTTTTTTTAGCGGGCGGCGGCAAAAGCCGCCGCGTCACTCGCGGCCGCTCTCATGGAAGTGATTGTATATCTGTTTTGCGACAGTTTCTGAAATGCCGCCCACAGCCATCAGATCGCTGAGCGCTGCACGCGACACGGCTTTCGCCGTGCCGAAATGCTGCAGAAGGGCGCGCTTTCTCCCTGGTCCGATGCCGCTCACTTCATCGAGAGGATTCTTGATCATCTCCTTCTTGCGCCGCGCCCGATGCGAGCCGATGGCAAAGCGGTGCGCTTCGTCGCGCAGGCGCTGCACGAAGTAAAGAACGGGATCGCGCGGTGGCAGCGAAAAGTCGCTGCGCGTATCGGTGAAGAAGCGCTCGCGACCGGCATCGCGGTCGACACCCTTGGCAACGCCAATCGCGGTGACGCAGTCACGAATGCCGAGTTCATCGAGAATGGCACGTACCGCTGACATCTGGCCTTGACCGCCGTCGATCAGGATTACATCGGGCCAGGCCGGAAACGGCATATCTGCGGCATCTTCCGGAGACACAGGCTGGCTGCGGTCGGGCCTGCCTTCTTCTTTCAGCAGGCGGGAAAAACGACGCGTCATCACCTCGCGCATCATGCCGAAGTCGTCGCCGGGGGTGATGTCCGTCGATTTGATGTTGAATTTGCGATACTGGTTTTTAACAAAGCCGTCCGGCCCTGCCACCACCATGCCGCCCACCGCATTGGTGCCCATGATGTGGGAGTTATCGTAGATCTCGATGCGGCGCGGGATGTAAGGCATACCGAAGGTCTCGGCGAAGCCTTTCAGCAGGCGCGCTTGAGACGAGGTCTCGGCGAGCTTGCGGCCATGGGCTTCGCGAGCATTGCCCAGCACATGATCGACAATGTCCTTTTTTTCGCCGCGCTGCGGCACCGAAAGGACGACCTTGTGACCGGCCTTTTCGCTAAAGGCTGCAGCCAGCAATTCCTGTTCGTCCACAGTTTCAGACAAAAGAATCTGCCTCGGCACCGGCTTGTCATCGTAGAACTGTGCCAGGAAAGCATTGAGAATTTCCGAGCCAGGAAGCGACGGGTCGGCCTTGGGGAAGTAAGCGCGGTTGCCCCAGTTCTGGCCGGTGCGGAAGAAGAAGACCTGAATGCACGACACGCCACCTTCGTGATGGATGGCGAAGACGTCAGCCTCATCAATCCCGGCAGGGTTGATGCCCTGGTGACTCTGAACGTGCGAGAGCGCGGCAAGACGATCGCGATAGATCGCGGCGCGCTCGAAATCGAGATCTTCCGAGGCCTCGTTCATCTGCCGGGCAATCGTCGACTTCACGCTCTGGCTTTTGCCGGAAAGGAAGTCCTTGGCTTCCTGCACGAGCTCTGCATAGGCCTCGTCGCTGACCTCATGGGTGCAAGGGCCTGAACAGCGCTTGATTTGATAGAGCAGGCAAGGCCGTGTGCGGCTCTCGAACACGCTGTCGGTGCAGGTACGGATCAGGAAGGCGCGCTGCAGCGAATTGATGGTTCGACCGACCGCACCGGCAGAGGCGAAGGGACCGAAATAGGCGCCCTTGCGCGCTCTTGCACCGCGATGCTTGAAGATCGCCGGCGCTCGATTGTCGGCCGTGATCAGAATATAAGGAAACGACTTGTCATCGCGCAACAGCACGTTGAAGCGTGGGCGGAAGCGCTTGATGAGGTTGGCTTCCAGCAGCAGCGCTTCCGTTTCGGTGCGGGTGGTGACGAACTCCATATGAGTCGTCAGCCGCACCATCTGGCCGATGCGGTTGGAATGCACACGGCCTTGGGCGTAGTTGCTGACACGCTTCTTCAGCGAGCGCGCCTTGCCGACATAAAGAACGTCGCCAGCCTCGTTGAACATGCGATAGACGCCGGGATTGTTGGGCAGGTGTTTGACGAATTCGCCAATCAGATCCATGCCCTTCAGGCCGGACTCGTTCTTCCAGCCGGCGTTCCAGTCGATGCCGGCGCTGTCCCGCTCCACGGCGACATCGGCGGTGGAAAGTGCAACATCGTCTTCATCGTCGTCGGTTTCATCGAAGAGAACACCGCCATCCGGCAGCTTCTTTCCGTTCATTCATTAATCTCCGCCACGTCCGGGGTTTCCCAGCCAAGATGCTGTCCCCCGTCGAGTGCGATCATCTGGCCGGTCATCGAGGGGGTATCGTAAAGAAAGCGAATCGTCCGCCCGAACTCATCGGGCTTCGGACCTCTCTTCAATATAAGGGCGTCGACCTGCGCCTGAAAGTCCTCGGGGCTCTGTCTCTCATTTTTAAACGTTGGGCCAGGGCCGATGGCGTTGACCCGGATGCGTGGCGCAAAACTTTGCGCGAGTGTCTGCGTTGCGGCCCAAAGCGCTGCCTTGGACAATGTGTAGGAATAGAAGCGCGGATTGAGCGCCAACACGCGTTGGTCGATAATGTTGACGATCAGGCCGGAATGCTCCTGCGGCAGTTGCTTTGCAAATGCGGCTGAAAGGATGGACGGCGCACGCACATGCACGGCAAAATGCGCGTCGAAGGTCTCGGCGTCAAAATTTTCGGCCTCGTCTTTATGAAAAACAGAGGCGTTGTTGACGAGAACCCCCACAGGTCCAAGGGCTTTTGTTGCCTTTTCCATCAATTCGGCGGTGGAGGCGCAATCCATGAGGTCGGCCTGTAAGACGACCGCCTTGCCACCTTTTTGCCGTAAATCGTTAGCGAACTCTTCGGCTTCGGCCAAAGAAGAACGTGCGTGGATCGCCACCGCAAACCCTTCGCAAGCAAGATAATCGGCGATGGCTTTGCCGATGCGGCGCGCTGCACCCGTGATCAAGACGGTCTTCGGTATAGTCTCTGTCAAAGCGGACTCGTGCTCTGCTTATTCCACATTTACCTGTAGATATAAATCGAAACCATGAGGTTTGCCCACATCCGAATGGCGTTATACAGATTTATCAGGCACAAGTTTTGCCAGCTTAATTTCATGTAAACACAAGTAAAAACGCGCTTTGCTTAAATTAACGATCCATTATCCTTAATAGATTTCTGTGTCCTTTTGGCAACGTCCAATTTCTGTCACGGCTGTGCCTCAATCAATTCACATTTTGGCTCTGTGATTTCCTCATTCCCCCATCATTTTGCATTTCCAGACGGGCAGGGAACTAACTGTTTTGTACCGCGTTGGGACCGAGTGTTTGAGTGCCCCCGCGGGTTTGAAAAGGAGAATGGCATGCGTACTATCGTTGCAACACTTTTGGCTTCTACCATGGCCGCGGCAGCTTTCTCGGCAGCACAGGCAGCCGATGCGGTAAATGAAGTTCCGCAGGCGCCGGTCGCAGTTGAGCAGCCCGCACCGATCAAGGATTGGTCTGGCGCATATCTCGGTGGTACCGTGAACTACGACTGGGGTCGTTTCAGCGGCAGCAACAACGGTCGCGACGCTGACGGTTTCGGCGGTGGCCTCTATGGTGGTTACAACTGGCAGAACGGCCAGATCGTTTACGGTGGTGAAGCCGATCTCGCTTATGGCGATGAGAAGGGCTCCGCTGGCGGCACCCTCGAAGGCAAGCAGAAGCTGAACGGCTCGCTGCGCGCTCGCGTCGGTTACGACATGAACCCCTTCCTGATCTACGGTACGGGTGGTCTTGCAGTTTCGAACAACGAAATTCGTGACACTGCAACCGGCAGCAAGGACGACAAGACGGCTCTCGGCTACACGGTTGGTGCCGGTGTCGAAGCTCTCGTCACCGACAACATCACGGCACGTCTTGAGTATCGTTACACCGATTACCAGGACAAGGACTTCGCCATCAACGGTGGCAACGTCTCGCGCGGCTTCGACGACCACAGCGTCAAGGCTGGTATCGGCGTCAAGTTCTAATCTGCCAGACAGTATGCGGAAAAGCCGGGGTTCTCCCCGGCTTTTCTGTTTCCACATCGAGTAAAATTCGGCGATCAGGCGGCGGATTTCAGTTCCGTATACTGCTTGAACTTCTTGCCGAATTTTTCCGGCCAGTCCGCGAGCCGCTTGCGGCCATCCGCCCACTGTCCACTGAAGCGCAAATCGAGATAGCCGATCATCGCAGCAAGGGCGAAGTGGCCCCCATTCAGCTTCTTGCCGGTCTTCGGCAGATTGTCGTTCAGGAAATCAAGCGCCTTCACCACCTTGCGCCATTGCTTGTCGATCCACTCCTGGTGAACCTTCTCTTCCGGGCGGAAGCGCTTTTCGTAAACGATCGCCAGCAGGCAATCCGTCACACCGTCGCAAAGTGCTTCGAGGATTTCGGCCTCGGTGCGCTTGGCATGCTTTTTCGGGTAGAGCTTTCCGCCAGACAAGCGATCGAGATAATGCATGATCGCGACACTGTCGTAGACCGAGCCACCCTCATGCAGCAGCACGGGGATCTTGCCCAGCGGATTGTTGTCGATCAACGTAGCGGGTTCGGCATTGGTATCGACGCGAACATCGGTGATGCCGATATCCAGATAGCGCGCCGCCATGCGCACCTTGGCGGAATAGGGGGAGGCAGGAGCATAAAGCAGTTCCATTGGTTTTTCCTGTTTCACTATCGGATGGGAATGATCTCTGCGGCATTCGACCGGCAGCCCTGGCGATCGACCTCAGGGCAATCGCGGAAGGACAAGGTCTTGGACAGGCAGATCCGCACCTCCTCCAGTCGCGGACCTTCGCAGCTGATAGCGATGCCACTCTTTGTCATGCCAGGATTGGCATCCACAAAAGCGGATTCGATAGCGTCGGCGGAAAGCCGCTTGCTCTGATCCCCGGTTGAGAGGTCGGCAGGTATCTTGATGCGGTCATAGGCATCACGTGTCTTGTCGAAATATTGTTTCTGCGTCAGGCCACTGCAACTGCCATGCTTGCGCCACTGGTGGCCGATCAGCCCCATGGACGGCATGATGTCGAACATGCTTCGTCCAAGGTTGTCAGGCACGCGCTCGTTTTTGTCCGCGCCGCAGAATTCCGGATAGCCTTGGTCATTCTGAGGCCAGAGACCATGAACCACGAAACCGAACTTTCGATCCGAGCCGCATTGCTGCCGGCTGTTGCGTCCGGCGTCACTGGCACAGAATGCTGGAGACCAGGAGAGCGACAGGACGTAGAAATCGAAGCCTGTTTCCGAGGTTTTAGCTGTGTCTTGTGCGCTTGGCACTGAGGGGGGTGCGGTTTGCTGGGTCGCAGGACCGGACGCCGGCTGGGGTTGGCCCAGAAACACCCAGCCAGCCGCTGCCAATGACAGTGCGCCGAGTGCGATAAAACCGAAATACTGTTTCATCGAGGGCGCTGTCTTTCTGGCAAGGATGACGATTTGTTGAACAGGCTTCGGGTTTTATACCATCTTCTGCCTATGGCAAACAGACCACCGAAAAATCATCTCTCCGGCATCCTTCGTGTTGAACCGGAGTTAGTATAACGAATAAGCTTGTCGAATCCGGCATCACGCCTTGCCGGAGGGAGGATCGAGCCTGGGCATGTCCGCATGAAAATGAAAAAGTATCTCTGGCCCGTCATCGGGATTGCGACGATCTGCTTTTCGGTGTGGCTGCTCTATAAGGAATTGCGCCATCTCTCGCTCGATGACGTCTGGGACAGCCTCAGCGCCATCAGCATGCATCACTGGATGATGTCGGGGCTCTGCACGCTGGTCGCCTATGCCGCTCTTGCCGGATACGACCGAATCGCACTGCAGCATCTGAAGCGCAAGGTCGGCTGGTGGTTCATCACCTTGACCTCGTTTACCACCTATGCCCTATCCCATAATGTCGGCGCGTCCGTGTTTTCCGGTGCCGTGGTGCGTTACCGCGCCTACACCTCCAAAGGGTTGAGTGCTGCGGAAGTCGGCGTTCTCGTTGCGCTTTGCTCCTTCACCTTCGTCATCGGCACGCTGATGCTGATCGGCTTCATCCTGGTTTATGAGCCGGATATCACCGAGCGTTTTGTCGATGTTTTGCCGGTGGAAGCCTCGCGCACCACAGGAATCCTGCTGCTTGCCATCGTCGCGCTTTACGTTTTCGGAAGTCTGATGAAGCTGAGGCCGCTCAAGATCGGCTCCTTCACGCTGTTCTACCCGGTGCCGAAACTGGTTGTTCAGCAGTTGGTCATAGGCCCGATCGAATTGATCGGCGCGGCCGGTATCATCTATTTTGCACTGCCCGAGCTTGGCAATCCAGGCTTCATGGTGATCCTGGGGATTTTCCTGATTTCATTTTCCGCCGCACTGATTTCGCATGCGCCGGGCGGGCTTGGCGTGCTCGAGCTCGTTTTCGTCATGGGTCTGCCGGATATGAACCCCGCAGACGTCATCGCCGCACTTCTCGTCTTCCGCCTGTTCTACCTGATCATCCCCTTCGTCATCGGCCTGTTCATCATCCTGTTTTTCGAACGCTCCCAGCTGGCGGCGGCCGAGCGGGAGGAGAGGCGGCTACAGCAGAAGTAGCCGTTCTTACTCTTCGCCGCGCAGCCAGAAGGCGCGATGTGACGCGTATCGGTCCTGCGCCATGATCGCCTTCAGCACGGGCAGCATCGCGTGCAACTCGTCCTTCAGCGTGTAGGGCGGGTTGACGATGATAAGGCCGGATCCGCTCAAACCCTCCAGCCGGTCACTTCTGACCGATAGCTCGGTGCAAAGCATTTTGGGAATCTCATAGGATTGCAGGCGCTCGTGGAAGTCCTTGATCGGTGCATTCTTCTTCAGCGGATACCACAGGCAATAGGTTCCGGTGGCAAAGCGGCGATAGGCCTTGTGCAGACCGTCCGCCAGGCGCTCATATTCGTTTTCTTTCTCGAAGGGGGGATCGACCAGAACGAGGCCGCGCTTTTCCTTCGGCGGCAGATGCGCGCCAAGCGAAAGCCAGCCATCGAGTTCGGTAACGCGCGCCTGATAGTCGCCTTCGAAGAGGCGTGAGAGTGCGCGAAAATCGTCCGGGTGCAACTCCATGGCTGAAAGACGATCCTGGGGGCGGAACAGCATCCGGGCAAGCTTTGGAGAGCCTGGATAGTATTTGAGCCCGCCCTCCGGGTTCAATTCCCGAATGGCTGAGAGATAAGGCTCCATCAGTTCCGCGACCTCTGCCGGAAGATCGGCTTCCAGAAGCTTGCCGATGCCGGTCTGCCATTCGCCCGTCTTCTGCGCCTCTTCGGACGAGAGGTCATACAGGCCTATGCCGGCATGCGTATCAAGCACGCGAAACGCCTTGTCCTTGTTCTGCAGATAGCGAACGAGCCGGGCCAGGACCGCATGTTTGAGAACATCGGCAAAGTTGCCTGCGTGGTAGATGTGCCGGTAGTTCATCGGGGGCGATGCCTTTTATGAATTATCTTGATGTGCGTCACTTCGCCCTTTTGGCGATCTCGCACATGCAATATAGAAAATCTATGAACGTTGCGACCCCGATTTCCGCCAAAGCCGTGACCGATGCCACCCGCGTCGGCCATACCGTCTGTCCGCACGACTGTCCGAGCGCTTGCGCGCTGGAGGTCGATATCAACGCCGATGGCCGTATTGGCCGGGTGCGTGGTGCGAACGCCAACACCTACACCGCGGGCGTGATCTGCGCCAAGGTAGCTCGATATTCGGAGCGGATCTATCATCCGGGCCGGTTGCTGACGCCGAAGCGCCGTAAGGGCGCGAAGGGTGCTGGCGACTGGCAGGAGATCGGTTGGGACGATGCGCTGGACGAGATCGCCAACGCCTTCATCAAGGCGGAAGCGGCGCATGGTGCCGAGGCCGTGTGGCCTTATTTTTACGCCGGCACGATGGGGCAGGTGCAGCGCGACAGTATCGAGCGGCTGCGCCACGCCAAGACATATTCCGGCTTCTTCGGCTCCATCTGCACCAATATGGCCTGGACCGGCTATGTGATGGGGACAGGTGCCTTGCGCGGACCGGACCCGCGCGAGATGGCAAAGGCCGATGTCGTCGTCATCTGGGGTACCAATGCGGTTGCCACCCAGGTCAATGTCATGACCCATGCGGTCAAGGCCCGCAAGGAACGCGGTGCGAAGATCGTTGTCGTCGATATCTATGACAACCCGACGATGAAGCAGGCGGATATGAAGCTTGTGGTGCGGCCGGGTACGGATGCGGCGCTTGCCTGCGCCGTCATGCACATCGCGTTTCGCGATGGTTATGCCGACCGCGCCTATATGGCGAAATTTGCCGACGATCCGGCCGGGCTCGAAGCGCATCTTGCGTCGAGGACCCCGCAATGGGCTGCCGAAATCACGGGGCTTTCGGCGGAAGAGATCGAGGCTTTCGCAAGGCTCGTCGGAACGACGAAAAAAAGCTTCTTCCGCCTTGGCTATGGCTTTGCCCGCCAACGCAACGGTGCGGTCGCCATGCATGCGGCACTGTCGATCGCCACCGTTCTCGGCTCCTGGCAATATGAGGGCGGCGGCGCGTTTCATAACAACGGCGATATCTTCCGGCTGAACAAGGCGGAGTTGATGGGAACGGCCTATGCCGATCCGAATGTCCGCCAGCTCGATCAGTCGCAGGTCGGCCGCATCCTGACGGGCGACGCCGAAGCATTGCGCGGCGGCGGACCGGTGACGGCCATGCTGATCCAGAACACCAATCCGGCCAATGTCTGTCCAGAGCAGAGGCTGGTCAAGCAGGGCTTCCTGCGCGAGGATCTGTTTGTCGCCGTGCATGAGCAGTTCATGACGGAGACGGCAGATATTGCCGATATCGTTCTGCCGGCCACCATGTTTCTTGAGCATGACGATCTCTACCGCGCCGGCGGGCAGAACCATATTCTGCTCGGTCCCAAGCTGGTCGAGCCACCGGAGACAGTGCGGACAAACCTCTTCGTCATCGAGGAGCTCGCAAAGCGCCTTGGTGTCGATCACATGCCGGGCTTTGGGCTGAGCGAGCGCGAGCATGTCGAGACGATCCTTCAAGCAAGCGGCTGGGGCAGCTTCGACAATCTGGCCGAGGAGAAGTGGATCGATGCGCAGCCGGAATTCGAGGTCGCGCACTATCTGCAAGGCTTCGGCTATGGCGACGGCAAGTTCCGTTTCAGTCCGGACTGGCAGAACGGCCCGTCACCCAACAAGCCGCCTAAAAATGTCGGCGTCATGGGGCCTGCCGACGCGTTTCCAAAATTCCCGGATCAGGTGGATGTGATCGAAACGGTCGACGCCGAGCATCCTTTCCGGCTTGCCACGTCTCCAGCTCGCAACTTCTTGAATTCCACCTTCGCTGAAACGAAGACCTCGGTGCAGAAAGAAGGTCGCCCGGAACTGATGATTTCCCCCGTCGATGCTCTGCGCCTCGACATCGCAGAAGGGGATGTGGTCCAGATCGGCAATGCGCGCGGCGATGTGCGCATTCATGCTAAGATCGTCGAGGGCGCTCGCCCCGGCGTGTTGATCGCCGAAGGGCTCTGGCCCAATAAGGCACATCTTGACGGTGAGGGTATCAATGTCTTGACGGGAGCCGATGCTGTTGCTCCCTATGGCGGCGCGGCGTTCCACGATAACAAGGTGTGGCTGAAGAGAGCCTGATGGGAGTTTCATGATGCGGTCCACTGCTGGTCCAGTATCGCAGGTCGATGACGAGGCGCGCGTCAAGCTCATCGAAAAGCAGACGGTTTGGAAGAACTTCATCCACTTGCAGACGATGATTTTCGAACAGCAGGCCCGTGACGGGCGCACGTTCCGCATCCATCGCGAGGTGCATGATCACGGAGTCGCTGCCGCGATCCTGCTTTTCGATCCGAAACGGGGCGAAGTCGTTCTCGTTCGCCAGTTCCGCCCCGGCGCCTATGTGAATGGCGACCCGAGCTTCATGCTGGAAATCCCCGCTGGTCTGACCGATGGCGATCATCCTGACGAGGCCATTCGCCGCGAATCCATGGAAGAAACCGGCTATGCCGTCAGCGCGCCGCGCTATCTCTTCGACACTTATGCCAGCCCCGGCACATTGACCGAAAAGGTCAGCCTCTTCTACGCCCGTGTCGATCTTGATGTGAAGGCGGGAGAGGGTGGCGGCCTTGAAAACGAGGGGGAGGACATCGAAGTCCTGACCGTCCCACTCGACGCCGCCTATGGCATGATCGCATCCGGCGAGATCACCGATTCCAAGACGATCATCATGCTGCAATGGGCCATGCTCAACCGGGCGAGCCTGTAACAGGGAGCTCATGGCGAAAAGGCTCTGCGCCTTTCGGGCCCGTCTGCGTTACCGTTGAAACGAAGCGCGGTAAGCGCGTGGTGACATCCCACGCAGCCGCCGGAATTGCCGATTGAAGTTGGCAAGCGAGGCGTAGCCAACCTCAGCCGCGATGTGCTGGATAGGCTGCCGGGTTGCTGACAGGCGCGAGCAGGCTTCGCCGATCCGTAAGCCGATCAGATAGTCCGAGACGTTGGACTGCGTGTGTTTGCGGAACAGTCGGTGCAGGCCGGAGACGCTGAGTGCGGCAATCTCAGCAAGGTCTTCCATCCGCAGCGGCTCTTGATAGGATTGGTGCAGGTGTTGCAACACCCGGTCGATCCGCTCGCGACCGGCCTCTGCCTGGGCTGGCGCGGTTGCTGACAGTGGTTGCGCCTCTAATTCGGATAGGCGCAGCAGAAGGTCGAGCAGGCCGAACAGGCTCTGGGCTGGCGCTCTGGAAAAGATCGCTTCGAAATCCGCTGCGAGCGATAATCCAATGGATCGGTCGAAAGCAAGACCACTGGCGGCGCGGTCGATCAGGCGGTGGATAGGACGCAATTCGGCGGTTTCGGTCGTCAGTTGTTCGATCCATTCGCGACTGAACCAGAAGACGAGCGCGGTATGCGGTTCGCCTTCACGCACCTTTTCTCTCGATGCCCAGGTGTGCGGCAGGTTCGGCCCGATGAGAACCAGATCGCCATCGTCGTAGCGACCGACATGGTCGCCGACGAAGCGCTGGCCGCGCGAGTTGAGCGTCAGTGTCAGTTCAAATTCGGGATGGTGATGCCATTCGAATGGAATTTCATCCTCAAGGCGCCTGTTCAGCCGGCTCCAGGAAGACCCAGGGGACACGATAAGATGTTCGAGATAAGATCGCATCGCGCATCCCGAGAATTATGGATGCCAGAATAGTATCAGAAATTGCCAGCCTTCGACAACATGAAGGCGTCGCGTCGATTACTCTTTTCAAATCGCCTTGGTGTTCAGGGAGATTTCGATGGGAGACGAACATGCAATCCACCGCCGCCATGAAACGGGACAGCCACCCGACGACGAATGCCACGACGCAGCTCAAGGAGATCAGCAAGACATTGCCGCTGCGCGTTCTGTCCAAGGCCGATTGGGAGCACTGGATCACGAAGGGCTACATCATTGTCCGTCAGGCGGTGCCTGCGGCCAATGTAGAGCGGCTTGTGGATCTCCTTTGGCGCTTTGACGAGAAAGACCCCAAGGACCCGTCCACATGGTACGCGCCGCAGCGACGCGAACACAAGATGAAGGAGCTCAACAACACAGGTATGCTGGAGATCTATAATCACCAATACCTCTGGGACAATCGGATGGAGCAGCGCGTCTACGATATCTTCGTCGATATCTGGGATCGGGAGGACCTTTGGGTCACTATCGATCGCGCCAATCTCAATCCGCCGAAGAAGGTGAAAGGCAATCCGAACGGCTTCATCCATTGGGATGTCGATACCTCCATTCGGCCATTGCCAATTGGCGTGCAGGGTGTTTTGAGCCTGCAGAAACAAGATGGCGACGTCGGCGGCTTCCAATGCGTGCCGTATCTTTTCGAGCGCTTTGACGAATGGGTGAAAACGCAGCCCGACGATCGTGATCCGATGCATCCGGACATGGCCGGCCTTTCCATCGTCAATATCGATATGCAGCCGGGTGACTTGATGATCTTCAACTCGCTGCTGGCGCACGGCGTCAGACCAAACCATTCCGATCATCGTGTGCGCATGGCGCAATATATCTCGATGCACCCCGCCGAGTTCGATAACGAAGCTGAGCGCCAGGAGCGCATTCGGCTATGGAAAGAACGCGATCATCCGCGCCGCGATGCTTTTCCCGGCGATCCACGCGAGTGGGAAAAGCACAATGCGGAGACCGCAGAACTCAATCCCCTTGGCGAGAAGCTTCTTGGGTTGAAACGCTGGTGATGATGATGCAGCGTCGTCGTCATACGGGATGGCGACCCGATCACCAGGATTATAGATTGGCGTCTTGGATCAGATCGAAACAAGCGATTGGAGTTCGGAACTGACGTCTGAGTCCCGGACGACCTTCCCGCCGTCCATCCGAACCTTGCCTTCCGCCAGCAAACGGAGGGCAAGCGGATAGAGCTTGTGCTCGACGGTAAGCACACGTGCGGCGAGGCTGTCGGCCGTGTTGCCAGCGGTAACAGGGACGGCGGCCTGGCCGATGATCGGCCCTTCATCCATGCCTTCGGTGACGAAATGCACGGTACAGCCGGTGATCTTCATGCCGCTGTCGATGGCGCGCTGATGGGTGTGGAGGCCGGGGAAAAGCGGCAGAAGCGAGGGATGGATGTTGATGATGCGCCCCTCATAGGGCGCGATGAACTCGCCAGAGATCAGGCGCATATAGCCCGCAAGGCAGATGATATCGGGCGCGAGCTCTCCAAGGGCTGCGAGGATCGCAGCTTCATGCTCACCCTTGCTCGCATAGTTCTTGCGCTCGAAGACCAGCGTCGGAATGCCTAAGCCTTGCGCCTTGGCAAGCCCGCCGGCCGTCGGCTTGTCGGAAATGACGCAAGCGACCTCTGCGGGAAAATCCGGCTCACGGCAGGCTTGCGCCAGCGCCAGCATGTTGGAGCCGCCGCCTGAGATGAAGACGACGACGCGCTTGCGGGGAGCGCTGAGGCTCATAGTGCGAGCGTGCCCTTGTAGATCGTGCCATGCGCGCCTTCTTCACGGGCAACCATGCGCCCCAGTGGGAACACGGTCTCGCCCTCGGCGGTCAAGGCGTCTGTCACGACCTTGGCATTCTCTGCGGAGACGACGACGATCATGCCGACGCCGCAGTTGAAGGTGCGGAGCATCTCGTTTGCCGCAACGCCGCCGGTCTTTGCAAGCCAGGAGAATACCGCAGGCACGTCGATGGATTCGAGATCGATTTCTGCAGCCAGATGCTTGGGCAGAACGCGCGGAATATTCTCGGGAAAACCGCCGCCGGTGATGTGGGCGAGCGCCTTCAACGCACCGGTCTCGCGGATCGCCTTCAAAAGCGGCTTCACATAGATGCGCGTCGGTGTCAGCAGTGCTTCGCCGAGCTTCTTGCCGTCTGCGAAGGGTGCTGGCGCATCCCAGCCAAGGCCGGAGAGCGACACGATCTTGCGAACCAGCGAGAAGCCGTTGGAGTGAACGCCCGACGAAGAAAGACCGAGGATCACGTCGCCCTCGGCAATGTCGCCTGCCGGCAGAAGCTTTCCACGTTCGGCAGCGCCAACGGCAAAGCCCGCGAGATCATAGTCGCCATCGGAATACATGCCCGGCATTTCAGCCGTTTCGCCGCCGATCAGCGCGCAACCGGATTCCAGGCAACCCGCAGCAATACCGTTGACGATGGCGGCACCCTGATCCGGATCGAGCTTTCCCGTGGCAAAATAGTCGAGGAAGAAGAGAGGTTCTGCACCCTGGACGACCAGATCGTTGACGCACATGGCCACGAGGTCGATACCGACGGTATCGTGGAAGTTCGCGTCGATCGCGATCTTCAGCTTGGTGCCGACGCCATCATTGGCGGCAACCAGAACAGGATCGGTGAAGCCTGCGGCTTTCAGGTCGAACAGGCCACCGAAGCCGCCGATTTCGCCATCCGCACCCGGGCGGCGGGTGGAGCGCACGGCCGGCTTGATCTTCTCGACCATCAGGTTTCCGGCATCGATATCCACGCCTGCATCGCTGTAGGTAAGACCGTTCTTGCCCGACTGGCTCATGGCTCTCGTCTCCGCTGGTTTTCTTGGGCTCGCCATTCGCATGAGATGGGTGCTGATGCAAGGGTAAGAGCGCTGCGGCCCCCGATTTTCGTACCATTTTACCCGCGGCAGAGCATTGAGCAATGCGCTGTTGAGGTGTCTGACCACCTGCCGCAACCCTTGACCTCTCCTAGCGGCGCATCCTATCTCGTTGCAGTGCGTTATGAGGCGTCACGTGCCGCGAAGGGAAATGAGATGCAGCCACACATCAGAGGCATCAATCTAAGACGCCAGATATTCTTCTGGCTGGGCGCGCTTGCCGTCTTCGTTGTTTTCCTGATGGTGTTCAGCTCGATTCTGCTGCCCTTCGTTGCAGGCATGGCGCTTGCCTATTTCCTCGATCCTGTGGCCGACTGGCTGGAGCGCCGGGGCTTAAGCCGCATGATGGCGAGCATCTTCATTCTGATTTCCTTCGTGCTCCTGTTCGCGCTATCTTTGATCATCATCATTCCGTTGATCGCGGCGCAGGCGTCGGACTTCATCACCCGCATTCCGTCCTACATCTCGTCGCTGCAGAATCTGATTGCCGGAGCGGATACCAACCTGCTGCCCGCCTGGGTCAGCGCCCAGATCGACACGGTGAAGGAGAACTTCTCCAAGCTTCTCGCCGAAGGGGCAGGCTTTATCGGCACCTTGCTGACGCAGATCTGGAATTCCGGCAAGTCGCTGATCGATGTGATTTCGCTTCTGGTCGTCACCCCGGTTGTCGCCTTCTATCTGCTCCTGGACTGGGATCGGATGATCGACAAGGTCGATAGCTGGGTGCCGCGCGATCATGTCGCGACGGTTCGCCAGATTGCGCGTGACATGGATGCTACCATCGCCGGCTTCATCCGCGGCCAAGGCTCGCTTTGCATCATTCTCGGTGTCTACTATGCAGTCGGCCTGTCGCTCGTCGGCCTCAACTTCGGCCTTCTCATCGGCATGTTTGCCGGCGCCATCAGCTTCATCCCCTATATCGGCTCGATGGTAGGTCTGGTCCTTGCCATCGGGATTGCGCTCGTCCAGTTCTGGCCGGACTATATCTACGTGATCCTGACGCTGGCGGTGTTCTTCTCCGGTCAGTTCATCGAGGGCAATATCCTTCAGCCGAAGCTCGTCGGCAGCAGCGTCGGCCTGCACCCGGTCTGGTTGATGTTCGCTCTGTTTGCCTTCGGTGCGCTATTCGGCTTTGTCGGCCTGTTGGTTGCTGTGCCGGCCGCGGCCGCGGTTGGCGTCTTGGTTCGCTTCGCATTGTCGCGATATCTGGAAAGCGATCTCTATCATGGTCGCGCCGCCAATCTGCCGTGGCAACCCGACATCGTGCCATCGCAGAAGATCGATGCGCAGATCGACTCCAGAGCTGATTGATGAACGAGAATGATAAGCCCGGCCCGTTCCGGCCAAAGGCCGAACAGTTGCCGCTTGCCTTCTCCCATAGCAGCGCGACGGGCCGTGACGATTTGCTGGTGGCCGCTCCGCTGGACGCAGCGGTCAGCATTGTGGACGAATGGCCGAAATGGCCGTCTCCGGTCGTCATTCTGGCTGGTCCGCCAGGGTCGGGAAAGTCGCATCTCGCTGCGATCTGGAGGAACACCAGCGGTGCCGTCGAGATCAAACCTGACAAGGGATCGGATGCCGCGCGCGCTGCCGAGCAAGGTTCGGTTCTTTTCGAAGATGCCGATCGTGTTGGATTCGACGACACCGAGCTTTTCCACGTGATCAACAGCGTGCGTGAAAACGGGACTTCGCTTTTGATCACGACCCGGCAATGGCCGGCTGCATGGCCTGTCACGCTTCCGGATCTTCGTTCGCGCTTGAAAGCGGCGACGGTGGTGGAGATCGGCGAGCCGGACGAGGACCTTCTGGCGCAGGTGCTGATGAAGCTCTTCGCCGACCGGCAGCTTTACATGGATGACAAACTTGTCAGCTATATCGTGGCCAGAATGGAGCGTTCGCTGGACACGGCGCAGATCATCGTGGAACGGCTGGATCGTCTGGCACTTTCGCGTGGGACGCGCATCAGTCGGGCGCTCGCGGCCGAGGTGCTGAACGAATTGGGTGCCGCTTCGCAGGACGATTGACTGTCATAGTTCCGTCGTCAAACTGTTATACGGGCATGGAAACTGACAAAGGGTGGGCGACTTGATGGATTCGGCGGTACAGGAAGAATTGGCAGGCGGTCAATCGGCACAGGCAGCGGAGGTTGAAAATCTCTGGGACAGCCCCACTCGATTTGTGAACCGCGAATTCTCCTGGTTGCAGTTCAACCGCCGCGTGCTGGAAGAGACGCTGAACCCCGCGCATCCGCTTCTGGAACGACTGCGCTTCCTGTCCATTTCCGCCGCCAACCTGGATGAATTCTTCATGGTGCGCGTTGCCGGCCTCGAAGGCCAGGTACGCCAGTCCGTCACCATCAAGACACCGGATGGCAGGACGCCCGCCGAGCAGCTTGAAGATATTCTCAAGGAAATCGACAATCTCCAGATGGAGCAGCAGGCTTCGCTTGCCGTTCTGCAACAGTATCTGGCCAAGGAAGATATCTACATTGTTCGTCCGGGCGCGCTTTCGGACGAAGACCGCACCTGGCTTGAGAACGAGTTCGAGGAACGGATTTTCCCCGTTCTGACGCCGCTGTCTATCGATCCGGCGCATCCTTTCCCGTTCATTCCCAATCTCGGTTTCTCGATGGGTCTGCAGCTGGACAGCGTCAATGGACGCGAGCCGATGACGGCGTTGCTGCGTCTTCCGACGGCACTCGACCGCTTCATCCGCCTGCCCGACGACAAGAGCGCGATCCGCTACATCACGTTGGAAGATTCGGTCGGCCTCTTCATCCACAGGCTCTATCCTGGATACACCGTTCGGGGCTTCGGCACCTTTCGCATCATCCGTGACAGCGATATCGAGCTGGAGGAAGAGGCGGAAGATCTGGTGCGCTACTTCGAAAGCGCTCTCAAACGCCGTCGTCGCGGCTCGGTGATCCGCATCGAGACCGACAGTGAAATGCCGCATTCCCTGCGCCAGTTTGTGGTTCACGAACTCGACGTGCCGGAAAATCGTGTGGCGGTTCTTCCTGGTCTTCTGGCGCTCAACACCATTTCGGAACTCGCCAAGGCGCCGAGAGAAGACCTCAAGTTCGAAGCCTATAATGCCCGCTTCCCGGAGCGCGTGCGCGAACATATGGGCGACTGCCTCGCCGCCATTCGCGAAAAGGATATGGTGGTTCACCATCCTTACGAAAGCTTCGACGTCGTCGTACAGTTCCTGATACAGGCTGCTCGCGATCCGGATGTTCTGGCGATCAAGCAGACGCTTTACCGAACCTCCAATGACAGCCCGATCGTCCGCGCCCTGATCGATGCCGCCGAGCTTGGAAAGTCGGTGACGGCGCTGGTCGAACTCAAGGCCCGCTTCGATGAAGAAGCCAACATCCGCTGGGCGCGCGACCTTGAGCGTGCTGGCGTGCAGGTCGTGTTCGGCTTCATTGAACTCAAGACCCATGCGAAGATGTCGATGGTCGTGCGCCGTGAAGATGGCAAGCTGCGCACCTACTGCCACCTCGGCACCGGCAACTATCACCCCGTCACGGCGAAGATCTATACCGACCTGTCCTTCTTCACCTGCAATCCGAAGATTGCCCACGACATGGCCAATATCTTCAACTTCATCACCGGCTATGGCGAGCCGGAAGAAGGGATGAAGCTGGCGGTCTCGCCCTATACGCTGCGTCCGCGCATCCTCAAGCACATCAATGATGAAATCGAGCACGCCAAGAATGGCGCGCCGGCTGCGATCTGGATGAAGATGAATTCTCTGGTCGATCCGGAGATCATCGACGCGCTTTATCGCGCCAGTGCCGCAGGCGTGGAAATCGATCTCGTGGTGCGCGGCATCTGCTGCCTTCGCCCGCAGGTGCCTGGACTTTCGGATAATATCCGCGTCAAATCGATCGTCGGTCGCTTCCTGGAACACAGCCGCATCTTCTGTTTCGGCAACGGTCACGGCCTGCCATCGGACAAGGCGCTGGTCTATATCGGCTCTGCCGACATGATGCCGAGAAACCTTGATCGCCGTGTCGAAACCCTTGTGCCGCTCGTCAATCCGACTGTGCATGAGCAGGTTCTTTCACAGATCATGCTCGGCAATCTCATTGACAACCAGCAAAGCTACGAGATACTTCCCGACGGAACGTCCAGGCGTATCGAAGTGCGCAAGGGCGAGGAACCGTTCAACGCGCAGCACTATTTCATGACCAATCCCAGCCTGTCCGGACGTGGTGAAGCTTTGAAATCCAGTGCGCCAAAACTGATTGCCGGGTTGATTTCTTCCCGCAAGAAACAGGCTGAATGACACGATCAGAAGCACAGGGGCGGCTTGTCGGCTATGCCCCCGTTTCCGTCATCGACATCGGTTCGAACTCGGTTCGCCTTGTCGTCTATGAAGGTCTCTCGCGCGCGCCTGTGGTGCTGTTCAACGAAAAGGTTCTTTGCGGCCTTGGCAAAGGGCTGGCCCTGACCGGGCGGATGGACGACGAAGGGGTGCGACGAGCGCTGATGACGTTGCGCCGTTTCCGCGCACTGTCCGATCAGGCACAGGCCACCCAGGTGCATGTGTTGGCCACTGCCGCCGCACGAGAAGCGGAAAACGGTCCGGACTTCATTCGCGACGCGGAGGCGATCCTCGGTTGCGAGATCGAGGTTCTTTCCGGCGAGCGCGAGGCACTCTACTCTGCCTATGGCGTCATTGGCGGTTTCCACGACCCCGATGGCATTGCCGGGGACTTGGGCGGCGGATCTCTTGAACTGATCGATATCAAGGGTGATGCCTGCGGCAAGGGGATCACGCTTCCGCTCGGCGGTCTTCGACTGTCAGAACAGGCGGGCGGTTCGCTCGAAAAGGCTACGGCTTTTGCCAAAAAGCAGGTCAAGAAGAGCGCCGCTTTGCTGTCAGCAGGGGAAGGCCGGACCTTCTATGCCGTCGGCGGCACATGGCGCAACATCGCCAAGCTCCATATGGAGATCACCCATTATCCCCTGCATATGATGCAGGGCTATGAGCTTCCTCTGCAGGAGATACTGAATTTCCTGAACGAGGTCATCGCCTCCAAGGACAGCAAGGACCCGGCGTGGCAGGCTGTCTCCAAGAACCGCCGATCGCTTCTTCCCTTCGGCGCGATTGCCATGCGCGAAGTTCTCGAGGTGATGAAGCCGGCAAAGATTGCTTTTTCGGCCCAAGGCGTGCGTGAGGGCTATCTCTATTCGCTTCTATCCGAGACAGACAAAGCCGCCGATCCGTTGCTGGTTGCTGCCGATGAACTGGCGGTCCTGCGCGCCAGGTCTCCCGAGCATGCGCGCGAGCTGGCGGATTGGACGGGCAGAACCGTGCCCGTTTTCGGTATCGATGAAACGGAAGAAGAGCGGCGCTACCGACAGGCGGCCTGTCTCCTGGCAGATATCAGCTGGCGCGCCCATCCAGATTACCGCGGCCTCCAGGCACTGAACGTCATTGCCCACTCATCCTTTGTTTCGATCACCCATCCAGGCCGCGCCTTCATCGCGCTCGCAAATTACTATCGCTTCGAAGGCCTGAACGATAACGGCACCACCCAGTCGCTGGCCGACATGGCCGGGCCTCGTCTGCTCGAGCTTGCCAAGCTGCTGGGCGGACTGCTGCGCGTCGTCTACCTTTTCTCGGCTTCCATGCCGGGCGTCGTTGACCACTTGCGCTTCCGAGTGTCGGAGAATCCCGATCTCGATCTGGAATTCGTGGTACCGCATGAGTACTGCGATTTTGCTGGCGAACGTCTTGAGGGACGTCTGCAGCAACTGGCGAAGCTCACGGGCAAGCGGCTGGCTTTCATTTTCGAATAAGTCTGAGATCGCCGACTGGGTGACCGGTTTGAGTTTCTGATCGTCATCCAGCCGTGGTGGAAAGAGCGCCGCCGAGACAGCGACGCTCCTTTGCATCACTTTGCGTCCAGCAGATCTTTCACATCGAGAATGACGAACTCGTTGTCGTCTGCCTTGTCCAGCGCACGGCCGGCCGAGAAGGGCAGGTTGTTGTCGTTGCCGACGATGATGTGGCTGGCATCGACACGGTCGACATTTTCAATGGTGACGAACGGCATCGTGTAGATGCCGTTTTCAGAACCCTGACGGGCCTTCTTGTCGGGATCAGCAATCTTCATCAGGTCGATATAGCCGATCTTGCGGGCAGCCTTGCCGACATTCGCATCGTTGAACTCGATCTTGTAGATGCGCTTCACCTTGGCAGGAACTGCAAAGCAGTTGGCCTCCGGTTTCTTCGGGTCGGCGCAGGCCTTGTCTGCCGTGCCGGCGCCATTGTCGCGTTCGATCACCAGCGCAGTGCTGTCGTCCAGCATGTTGAAGTCGCCGATCGCCTCGCCGCCTCCTGCCAGCGGATAGAGCCAGGTCCGGCCCGTCCACGCCTTGGAGGCGACGTCGAGTTCGATGATACGCAGGCCCGTCGCACCGTCTTCCGTCTTTTCGACCTGACCGTCTGCGGCGTAGAGCGGGCCTTCCAGCAGGCCGTAGAGCTTCGTCCCATCCTTGGAGAGCGCCATGCCCTCAAAGCCACCGGAGCGCTTCAGGTTGAAGACGGGCAGCTTCTGGGTGGGATTGCCGGGAAGGGTCAGCGTTGGATTGTCGGGAGACTTGACCTCGGTGTCGCCGGCCTTGGTCGCAATCACATCCGTCAGCTTGCCATCGCGGCTGAATTTCAGAATGTAAGGACCGAATTCTTCACCGACCCAGAAGCCGTCCGCGACCGGCTGGATCGATTCCACGTCGAAGTCTGCGCCGGTCAGATAGCGCTTGTCCGAGCCTTCCATGACGATCGGGAAGGGAGCCTTCTTGTCGGGATCGGACAGGAAGACCGTCTCAACCGCGTTGACCTTGCCAGCGTCCCAATCGAACTTCAAATGGTGCAGCATCAACATGGCGTCACTAGAGTTCAGCTTCGAGCCAAAGCCGTTGTCGGACAGGCTCCAGAAGGTGCCGTCTTCCATAGCCTTAATGCCGGAAAAGCCCTGCATTGCCTGGCCGTTAAACGGCATGGAGAGGCCAGTGGGACGGACGCCATCCTTGCCGGGCACGGTGCCGATACCTTCGGCACGCTTGCGGTCCGCCGTGGTGAACTTACCTGCACTTTTCAAAAAGTCTGGAGCATCGGCCGGTGCGGGGATGATGGTGTTGGCTGGCAAAACTGCTTGAGAGACGAGCTTTGCCGGAAACTCCTTCTCAGCGGCAAGCGCGTGAAGGGTGCCGAGCGTGAAGAAAACAGCGGAAGAAAGCAGGATTTTTTTCATGGAACATACCTGTCTGTTGCATAGAGCGCCTTGCGTCCTTTAGGACGCACAAAGGACGCTCTAACTTTTTGAATCTACGCATCGTGCTTTCCGAAAATCGATTCCGATTTTCGGGCCGATGCTGTAGAGGAGCAACGGACCGATAGGCGGGCTTTGTGACAGGCGCGCAAAACCGTTTTGAAGCTTTGATGACGGTGTTCTTTTACAAAGCCGGCTGGCGGCTGAGCGCGCAGACGCCGAGCGTCTGGCCGCGACCCTTGACGGCGTGTTCGCCGAGATACTGGCTCCTGATGCCCTTGGGCAGCAGAAGTTGATGGGCGAGGTCGGACGAGATCAGAATGGGATGGCCGAGCATCTTGCTCAGCGATTCCAGCCGCGCCGTCGTGTTCACCGTATCGCCGAAATAGGTGATCTTGTGATGATCGACGCCGATTTCTGCCGTGATCACCGGGCCACCGTGAATGGCAAAGCGGAGCTTCGGGACAGTACCGAAACTGGCGATCCAGGTGGCACGGCTGCTTTCGATTTCCGACAGAATGTCGAACACACAGTTGATGCAGGCGGCACGCCGGATCGCGAGATGATAGGGCCAGGTGATGATGGCAGCATCGCCAATATAGTCGTCGATGATCCCGCCATGCTTTCTGACCGGAGCGGCATAGGCGGAAAAGAGCGCGCCCAGAAATTCCTGGGCTTTGAGATCGCCGTGGGTTTCGGCAAAGGATGTGGAGCCGACGAGATCGATGAAGAGGAACACGCGCTCTTCGCTGACCGGCCTGCGATAGCGCCCCAGGATAAGATCGATGAAGATATCGCGTCCCAAAAGCTCACGCACGCGCATGATGAAGACGATGATGGCGCACACGCCGAGCGTAAACACCATGGTCTGCAGTTCCGCATGCACCGCGCGCGCCCAGCTTGTGGGAAGAACGCCGGTTGCCCAGAGGATGGTACCGCCGAGACCGAAGCCGCAAAAGACGAGAATGACATAAACAACCATGCCGACCGCGATGTAGGCGGGCGTTGGCAGCATGCTGATCTTCTTGGACAGGCCGGGCAGGATATGGCCACGCTCGAAGGCAAGGATCGGCGCGCAAGCAAACAGGGCGTAGGTTGCCCCGATGAATGCACCGCCGCCATATTCGAGGAATGCATAGACCACGCCGCTTCCGGCAACCGCCAGAAACAACACGACATAGTCCAGCATCGCCAGAATTTTTCTCATCGTCTGCCCTTAATTGAGGGGATAGGGGTGCCACTTCCTCCCAAGTGAGCAGGTCGATTCCTCCCGGTGCGGGATGATAATGCGGATCAGGTGCCGCCAAAAGAGATGTTTAAGCGATCACTCAGGAAGAGGCGCAGTTGTGGCAGTTTTGCACGACCCCGGCTTTTCACCGATGACTTATTCGGTGGCCTGATCCTGGGCCGGCATTTCGACGGCCTCGACTTTCTTGCCTGCAAAGCGAAGCGCGACTTCACCACGGATGAGCTTCAAAGCAGGCTCACCGAAGAGTTCGCGCCGCCAGCCGGAAAGCGCCTGAACCTCGGCCTTCTCGCCTTCAGACGCGATCTTGTCGAGATCGTCGCTATTGGCGATCACCTTGGCGGCGACGCCATGCTTATCCGCCGTCAACTTCAAAAGCACCTTCAGCAACTCTACAGCGGCACCAGAGCCTTCGGGAGAATGGCTGTGGCGGGGCGCCTGCGGCATGTCGGCCTTGGGAAGGGCGAGCGCTGCATTGACCGTCTCGATGATCGCTGTGCCGGAGGTGGAGCGTTCCCACCCTTTCGGGATGGTGCGCAGGCGCGAGAGTGCTTCCGCGTCCTTCGGCTGTTGCTGGGCGATTTCAAAAATCGCGTCGTCCTTCAGCACGCGCGAACGCGGAACGTTGCGCGAGCGCGCCTCGCGCTCTCTCCAGGCAGCGACGAATTTCAGGATAGCAAGCTCGGTCGGCTTGCGAAGACGCGACTTCAATCGCAGCCATGCATCGTCGGGATGCATGTCATAGGTCTCACGCGCTTCAAGGATATCCATCTCTTCCTTGAGCCAAGACGAACGGCCTTCACGCTCAAGCTGCGCCTTCAGCGCCAGATAGACATCGCGAAGATGAGTGACGTCTGCCAGCGCATAATCCAGCTGCTTTTCCGAGAGCGGACGGTGGCTCCAATCGGTAAAGCGGGATGACTTGTCGATCTGGACGTTCTTGGTCTTCTGCACCAGCTGATCGTAGGAGATCGAATCGCCGAAGCCGCAGACCATGGCTGCAACCTGTGTATCGAAGATCGGGTGGGGGATGAGCCTGCCGAGGTGATGGATGATCTCGATATCCTGACGGGCAGCGTGGAAGACTTTTACGACATTCGCATCGGCCATCAGGTCGAAGAGCGGCGTCAGATCGATACCCTTCGCCATCGGGTCCACCAGCACTTCGAGCGTGGGGCTTGCCATCTGGACGAGACAGAGCTGCGGCCAGAAGGTTGTTTCGCGGAGAAACTCCGTATCGATGGTGACGAATTCCGATTTCGCCAGCTCCTTGCAGGCGTCGGCGAGTGCTGCAGTCGTTTCAATCATTACGTTCGGCCAGTCCTGGAAAACACTCCGTCTTACTTTCTCTTTGGGGGCCACATGTCAATATGAGAGGCCGCTTTACTGAGCGCTTTGCCCCTCCAATTGTCGATCTTCTTCTGCATTTTCTCCTTGATCCGGCTCGCTTTCGAGTTTCGCGAGAATTTCCAGGCTAGACGGCAAAGCCTCGCGCATGGCGCTTTTCCTTGACAAATCGGTTCAGCCATGCGCTTTTCCGCCAAATTTCGTAAGTCGGCCCCCGAGGCCATGACACGCTTCTTCAGGATACAATCATGCATCGCTATCGCAGCCACACCTGTGCCGCTCTTCGCAAGTCTCATGTCGGCGAGACAGTTCGTCTTTCCGGTTGGGTGCATCGCGTTCGAGACCATGGCGGCGTTCTCTTCATCGACCTTCGCGATCATTACGGCATTACCCAGGTGGTTGCCGATCCGGACAGCCCGGCTTTCAAGGCGGCTGAAACCGTGCGCGGCGAATGGGTGATCCGCATCGACGGCAAGGTCAAGGCGCGTTCGGAAGACACCGTCAACAAGGCGATGGCAACCGGTGAGATCGAACTCTATGCACAAGAGATCGAAGTGCTGGGCGTTGCGAAGGAATTGCCGCTGCCAGTATTCGGCGAGCCGGACTATCCGGAAGACGTTCGCCTGAAGTATCGCTTCCTCGATCTTCGCCGCGAGACGCTGCACAAGAACATCGTCAAGCGCACACAGATCATCTCCGCCATGCGCAACGGCATGGCCGAGGCCGGCTTTGCCGAATATACGACGCCGATTCTGACGGCCTCTTCTCCGGAAGGCGCGCGCGACTTTCTCGTGCCGAGCCGTATCCACGAAGGCAAGTTCTTTGCCCTGCCGCAGGCGCCGCAGCAGTACAAGCAGCTTCTGATGGTTGCCGGCTTCGACCGCTACTTCCAGATCGCGCCGTGCTTCCGCGATGAAGACCCGCGTGCTGACCGTCTGCCGGGCGAGTTCTACCAGCTCGACGTGGAAATGAGTTTCGTGACGCAGGAAGACGTCTGGGCAACCATGGAGCCGATGATGACGTCGGTTCTGGAGCAGTTTGCCGAAGGCAAGCCGGTGACGAAAGAATGGCCGCGCATTCCTTACGATGAGGCGATCCGCAAATATGGTTCCGACAAGCCGGACCTGCGCAACCCGATCGTCATGCAGGCGGTGACCGAGCATTTCGCCGGTTCCGGCTTCAAGGTCTTCGCCAATATGATCGCGTCGAACCCGAAGGTCGAAGTCTGGGCCATTCCTGCAAAGACCGGCGGCAGCCGCGCGTTCTGCGACCGCATGAATGCCTGGGCGCAGGGCCAGGGCCAGCCAGGTCTCGGCTACATCTTCTGGAAGGAAGAAGACGGCAAGATCGCAGGCTCCGGTCCGCTCGCCAAGAACATCGGCGAGGAGCGCACCGAGGCGCTGCGCACGCAGCTTGGTCTGGAAGCCGGTGATGCCTGCTTCTTCGTGGCTGGCGATCCTGCCAAGTTCTACAAGTTTGCCGGTGAGGCCCGCACCCGCGCTGGCGAGGAACTGAACCTCGTTGATCGCGACCGCTTCGAGCTCTGCTGGATCGTCGACTTCCCCTTCTTCGAATACAACGAAGAAGACAAGAAGATCGACTTTGCCCACAACCCCTTCTCCATGCCGCAGGGCGGAATGGAAGCGCTTGAAGGTCAGGACCCGCTGTCGATCAAGGCCTACCAGTATGACGCCGTTTGCAATGGCTTCGAAATTGCGTCGGGCTCCATCCGTAACCAGTCGCCTGAGCTGATGGTCAAGGCGTTCGAAAAGGTTGGTCTCAGCCAAGCAGACGTGGAAGAGCGCTTCGGCGGCCTCTACCGTGCCTTCCAGTACGGCGCTCCTCCGCATGGCGGTTGCGCCTTTGGTATCGACCGTGTGGTCATGCTGCTGGTCGGTGCAAAGAACCTGCGCGAAATCACGTTGTTCCCGATGAACCAGCAGGCACAGGACCTTCTGATGAACGCGCCGTCTCCGGCAACGCCGACACAGCTTCGCGAACTGGCTCTGCGCGTCGTTCCGTCAAAGAAGGACTGATCGATGCTCAGGCAGATCGCCGAGCGTCTCAGATCAGCTTTCACCCGTGCATTTGCGGCAGCCCTGGCTGCCGCTTTTGCGTTCTGGGCCTCCCGCCATCTTCTTGGCCATCAGCAGCCAGTTTTTGCTGCCATCAGCGCTCTGATATGCTTGGCACCGGGCATCCCAAGTCAGATCCGCCAAGGCATGGGTTTGATCGTCGGCGTCACCGTCGGCATTGTTGTTGGCGAACTCGCGCTCGTCATCCCGGCGGACCTTGCAGAGCTTAGAATGGCGTCAGCCACCTTCATCGCTATGATGATCGCCGTTGCGTTCGGCATGCCTCCGGTGGTGCCAATCCAGGCTGGCGCATCCGCGATGCTGGTGCTGTTGATGGGGCCACAGGTCGCGGGACTTGCGCGGTTTCTCGACGTGCTGATCGGCGCTTCGACAGGGCTGATCGTAGCCCTTGTTTTCTTTCGTGAACGGCTGAAATTCTAGCTCACACACATGGCCTTAAAACGCAAAAGCAGCGGGGCGATCAACCTCCGCTGCTTCACGTTGTTATCGTCGATTTTGACTGCCTTCGCTTAGACAGAGCGTGCCGGCGGCATGGGCTTAAGCGTGTTCATCAGAGCGCCATAGGGCAGCAGCAGAACGAGACCCACCACAACCTTGACCGTCAGGTCGCCAAGCGCCCAGGATATCCAGCGTGGGGCCTCGAGTGAGAAGATGCCGAGGATCGGCGCGTTCTCTATGGCGAAGGCATCGTTCGGGCCGATGAAGGCGAAGCTCGCCGCAAAAGCAATCGAGAAGAACAGGGCGGTATCCAGCACGGAGCCGAACATGGAGCCCGCCAGAGGCGCACGCCACCAGCTTTGGCGACGCAGGCGATTGAAGACGGCAATATCCAGCAGCTGGCCGATCAGATAGGCGGTGCCGGACGCAATCGCGATCCGCGGCAGCGAGGTCCAGAAGGACAACGTGACGCCGACAACAAAGCCTGCCAGCACGACACGGCGCGCAATGGAGGGGCCGAACTGTCGGTTGGTCAGATCGGTCACCAGAAAGGCGATAGGATAGGTGAAAGCACCCCACGTCAGCAGATCGCCAAGATTGATGCCGACGAGCGTGCCGGACAGCGGATACTGAACGAGGATATTCGATGCGACGACGACGAGGGTCATCAGGATCACATAGATAAGCGTTTGGCGCAGGTAAGGCATTTTTTTATCCTGGGTGATGCCACCAGTTGGAGCGAACATATGCAAGCGGCAAGCGTCTCTGAGACCCTGCAGCATTGCGTGAGAAGTGGGGACGGCGAATGCCGAGGCAACAGCCAACCCCAAAACAGACAAAAGGCTTGAGCGGCAGAGCCATTCAAGCCTTTTGAAAAGGATAGACGTCTGAGCTGCGATTAAGCGGCTTCAGCGGTCTTCTTTGCGATCTGGCGACGCAGCAGACGGGCGCGCATCGAGAGATCGTTTTCGTCAGACTTCAGAAGGAAGGCATCAAGGCCGCCACGATGTTCAACGGAACGCAGAGCCGCTGCGGAAACGCGCAGACGGAAACGCTGGCCGAGAGAATCGGAAATCAGAGTAACCTGGCAAAGGTTCGGGAGGAACCGGCGCTTGGTTCTGTTATTGGCGTGGCTGACGTTATTGCCCGTCTGGACGCCCTTGCCGGTCAATTCGCATACACGGGACATGGGTACACCTATTCGTTGTCACTGTATGGCTATCAGTCTGCTCTCCGGCAAAATCCGGTTTGCAATCCAACAGCCGATGATTGGAAAGTTGCGGTTCTATAGTCAGGCCTGCCCGTGCAGTCAAGCCGCTCGCGCCGTTTTGTGCGCGATTTCACCGGTTTTGCTGTGGCTTCCGCTTTTTTATTGCCACAAGTGCGCGTATATGATCGCCGGAAATGCGCGGCTTTTGGTGCCGCCGAGGTTTATCTTCATGATCGTCAATGCACAAAGACTTTTTGCCGCTGCAGCGCTGGTGCTTTGCGGCCTCACGCCATCCTTCGCTGCCGAATCGCGCCATGACAGCGAATATTCCATCGCGCTTGGGGTGTTACCGATCGCGCGCGCCAATTTCTCGACGAAGATGAATGGCTCGACCTATTCGATTTCCGGCTCATTCAGTTCCGCAGGTATCGCCAGCGTGCTAAAGGATATCTCCGGCAAGACCACCGTCTCCGGGGCAAAGCGCGGCAATCGCATGCAGGCCAATGAATATTCATTGGTCTACAAAGACGGCAAGCGCACCCGCACCTATGATGTGCAGTATCGCAACGGCAACGTGACTTCCACGACCATCGATCCAGCGCCGAAATCCCGGCCAGACAATTGGGTGGATGTGAAGGATCGTGACCTGCGTTCCGTGCTCGATCCGATTTCCGGCCTGATCTTCCCGGTCGGTGGGCGCATCTGCCCGAGCCGCCTGCCGATCTATGACGGCGAGTCGCGTCTTGATCTGGTGTTGAGTTCCAGTGGAACGAAGCCGTTCAAGACCAACGGGTATTCAGGCGACGCCGTTGTCTGCAATATGCGTTATGTGCCGAAATCCGGCTTCCGCAAGGGCCGCAAGGACATCGAATATCTGAAGTCGATCTCTATGGAAGTGTGGTTTGCCAAGGCCAACAATATGGACCTCTACGCACCTGTCTATGCCCGCATTCCAACCAAGGTCGGCCAAGTCTACATCACCGCCACGAAATATGGCGGCTGATGTCGAAAGGATTAGCCCGGCTCCCAGCCGGGTTCGGCCATGACGAAACTGTCGAACACGAAGCCAGGCGCCACCGTGCAGCCGACGAGCGTGAAATCGCCAAGGCTTTCCGCGGCCTGCCACCAGTTCGCGGGAACGATCGCCTGCGGCTGCTCACCGTCGAGCACCGCAGGCCCAAGCCGCACGGTCGTCATACGCTTGCCGTCCTCTGACAAATGAAGCGATAGCGGCGCGCCGGCATAGTAGTGCCAGATTTCCACAGCATCGATCACCTTGTGCCAGTGCGAGCGTTGGCCTTTTTCGAGCAGATAATAGATCGCCGTCGAGTGGCCCCGCTCTTCTCTATCGGGATCGCGAAATGTCTGGCGATAAAAGCCGCCTTCGGGATGCGGTTCGAGGTTGAGCGCGGCGATAATGGCGGCGGCGGACGGTTCTGCTGCCATCAGAACTTGTCCTTGCGGGCTCTGATCTCGGCAAATACATCTTCGTCTGTCGCACCTTCCAGACCAAGATGGGCGCGAATGCTGGCGTCAGCCACGCGCATATAGGGGTTGGTTTGTTTTTCGAGCGCAATGGTCGTCGGAATGGTGAAGCGGCCTTCGTTGCGTAGTGCTTCGACTTCGCTCAGGCGGCGCGTCAAGGCCTCGTTCTCCGGATCGACGGTGACCGCGAAGCGCGCATTCGAAAGCGTGTACTCATGGCCGAAATAGACCTGCGTCTCGTCCGGCAGCGCCATCAGCTTCTGGAAGGAGTGCCACATGTCCGCGGCGGGGCGCTCGAACAGGCGGCCGCAGCCCATGGCAAACAGCGTATCGGCGGCAAAAAGCAGGCCGTCATCGGGAAGATAGTAGCAGATATGCCCTGCGGTATGCCCGGGCGTCGAGATGATCTGCACGCGGCGTCCGGCAATCTCGAATTCGTCGCCGTCGGCTGCGGTCTTGTCGAGACCGGGAATGGCGATAGCCTCGTCATGCGGTCCACGGATTTCGCAGTGGAAACGCTCTTTCAAAGCGAGATTGGCATCCACATGATCCTGGTGGTGGTGGGTGGTGAAGATGTGGGTCAACTGCCAGCCGCGGCGGTTAAGCGCGTCGAGAATCGGCGCTTCCTCGGGAGCGTCGATGGAAATCGTCGTGCCGCTTTCGCTGTCATGCAACAGCACGCCGAAATTGTCGCTTCGGCACGGAAAGACCTCTATATCCAGCGGCTTCATGGTTCGCTCCCTTTATTCGTATTAAAAACCAGTCTCCTCTATTTAGGTGAAGCGTGCTTGAAGTCCAAGCTTGAAGTCCTTTCGCGAGCCGCTACATTCCAGCCATGAACACCGATATTGTCGATCTGCGCGAATTCTATCATTCCCCGCTTGGCCGTTCTGCCGAACAGGCGATCACCATGGCGCTTTCGACGCTCTGGCCTTCGCTGCCGGATGAGCGGCTGGTGGGGCTCGGCTATGCTGTGCCGTTTCTCGACCGGTTTCGGCATGATACCGAGCGCACCTTTGCCTTCATGCCGGCAGGGCAGGGTGCGGTGAACTGGCCGGCGGGCGAGCTCTCCTCCACCGCGCTGGTGTTTGACGAGGAACTGCCGCTGCCTGATTCCTCGATCGATCGCGTGCTGATGATCCACTCACTGGAATTCGTCGAAAATCCGCGTGAGGCGCTGAAGGAACTGTGGAGAGTACTGGCGCCTGGCGGGCGGCTGGTCATCGTGGTGCCGAACCGGCGCGGCGTCTGGGCACGCGTGGAGCATACGCCCTTTGGTTCTGGCCGGCCCTATTCCCGCAGCCAGTTGACGGCACTTTTGCGCGAGACAAACTTCACCCCCGGCGCCTCTTCCGAAGCGCTGTTCTTCCCGCCATCCAAGGTCCGCTCCGTGCTGAAGTTCCGTCGCTATCTCGAAACGATGGGGCGAAGGCTCTGGCCGGTCTTTTCCGGTGTGATCATCGTGGAAGCCCAAAAGCGTCTGTATCAGGGGCTACCCGTGACGCAGCGTGCGTCCCGCCGTGTCTTCGTGCCGGTGCTGGCGCCGCAGGGCGTGCCAAGCACCCGGGTGAAATTGACGCGTGACCTTGAGCAGCAAAAGACGCGCTGATACTCGACAAAGGGCTGCTTCCAGTCTAATGCCTTCGGCATTGTCAGGCCGGATTTCCCGGCGCTTTTCCGAAGGTCGATGAAATGAGTGCAGAGCTTAACCAACCTGTTCCACGTCCAGGCATCCTGGATATCGCCGCTTATGTTCCGGGCAAGGAGCATGTGGACGGTGTGGCGAAGGTCTATAAGCTCTCCTCCAATGAAACGCCGCTCGGCCCAAGCCCCAAAGCCATCGAGGCCTTCAAGTCGGCTGCGTCCAATCTGGAGATCTATCCGGACGGTCAGGCCGTGGCGCTGCGTCAGGCGATTGCCGATGTTCACGGCCTGAACCCGGCCAACATCATCTGCGGCAACGGTTCGGATGAATTGCTCGGCCTGCTCTGCCACGTCTATCTTGGCGCAGGCGATGAGGCGATCATCACCGAACACGGCTTTCTCGTCTACAAGATCCAGATCATGGGCGCAGGCGCCACGCCGGTCACCGTCAAGGAAACGGATTGCACGGTCAATGTCGACGCGATCATCGATGCGGTTACGCCGAGGACGAAGATGGTGTTCATTGCCAATCCCGGCAATCCCACGGGCACCTACATTCCCGTATCCGAAATTCGCCGCCTCCAGGCGACGCTGCCGAAAAATGTCATCCTGGTTCTCGACGCGGCCTACGCCGAATACGTGCGCAAGAACGATTACGAGGCGGGGCTTGAGCTCGTTTCCGGCAACGGCAACGTCGTTATGACCCGTACCTTCTCCAAGGTCTATGGTCTGGCGGCGCTGCGCGTTGGCTGGATGTATGCACCGGCTGCCATCATCGATGCGCTGAACCGCGTGCGTGGACCGTTCAACATGAATGCGCCGGCCATTGCTGCGGGTGCTGCCGCCATCCGCGATCAGGCCTTCATGCAGCAGGCCGTGGCACATAATCTGCACTGGCTCGACCGGCTGACCTCGGTCTTCACCGAGCTTGGCCTCAAGGTCACGCCGTCCGTCACCAACTTCGTTCTCATCCATTTCCCGGATCAGGATGGCAAGCGTGCAGCCGATGCCGACGAATTCCTGAGCCGTCGTGGCTATATCTTACGTGCCGTACGGGGTTACGGCTTTGCCAATGCGCTGCGCATGACAGTCGGCTCGGAAGAGGCCAATCTCGGCGTCATCGCCGCGCTCAAAGAGTTCATGGGTCAGGCGTGATGGCAGACATTCTGTTTGAACGCATCGCGCTGATCGGCATCGGCCTGATCGGCTCGTCCATTGCCCGCGATATCAAGGAGCTTGGCCTTGCACGCGAGGTGGTCGTCTCGACGCGCAGCGAAGAGACGCTGAAGCGCGCCGAGGAACTTGAGCTTGGGACATCTTACACCACTTCGGTGGCCGATGCCGTGAGGGAGGCCGATCTCGTCATCGTCTCGGTTCCCGTCGGCGCATCGGAGGACGTGGCAAAGCAGATCGCGCCGCACCTGAAGGCGGGCGCGATCGTCACCGATGTCGGTTCCACCAAGGCATCCGTGATTGCCCAGATGGCGCCGCATATGCCGCAGCATGTGCATTTCATTCCAGGCCACCCCTTGGCGGGTACGGAAAAATCCGGCCCGGATGCAGGTTTTGCCGGTCTCTTCCGCGACCGCTGGTGCATCTTCACGCCGCTTCCCGGCACGGATGCTGCTGCTCTCGATCGCCTTAAAGGTTTCTGGCTGGCGCTCGGTTCGCGCGTTGACGAGATGGACCCGGAGCATCACGACAAGGTGCTGGCGATCGTCTCGCATCTTCCGCATATCATCGCCTACAACATCGTCGGCACCGCGGACGATCTTTCGACAGTAACGGAATCGGAAGTCATCAAATACTCCGCCTCCGGCTTTCGCGATTTCACCCGACTGGCGGCGTCCGACCCGACCATGTGGCGCGACATCTGCCTGCACAACAAGGATGCGATCCTCGAAATGTTGGCGCGGTTTTCGGAAGACCTGGCCTATCTGCAGCGCGCAATTCGCTGGGGCGAGGGCGACAAGCTGTTTGAACTTTTCACCCGCACCCGTGCTGTCCGTCGCTCCATTATTCAGGCGGGCCAGGATGTCGACGCGCCGGACTTTGGTCGCCATTCACTCGACCAGAAGAAGTAAGCGTTTTTTGAGTCTCGATGAACCCCCGATCGTCAGATCGGGGGGATCTTGCCGAGCGGAATGAAGCCGCTGACGGTAGCGCGGCCGCGATCGACCACCAGATCGACGGATGTATGATCACCGCCACCTGCGAGCGCGCCAAGAAGCTTGCGGGCGGTGTCGATGGTGGACTGAAGCTGCGGGAATGCCTGTTTGGCATTGTCGGCCCAGTCACCCAGCTTTTCGATCTCCAGCTTGAACTTGCCCGACAGATAGCCTTGATCGTCGAAGGCGAACGGGCCGCTGATGCGCATGATGCGACCATCGCCAATATCGAGCATCACCCGGCGCAGTTCGCCGCTTGCGCCGTAAAGCCCGGTCGTATCGCTGCCGTCGATCATACCGGCCTTGCCGGCAAGCGTCACATCGGCGATGGCGTTGAGGCGTGGCAGGATCTGCGGCCAGCCCTGAACGACTGTGGCGGCGTCGTTCAGCGTTACAGCACCATCGAGATCGGCGCCGTTCTGGCGCAGGTGGACCTCGGTTTTGGCGGCGTCGAAATCGATGGTCTGGTTGGTCACAGACGAGACGGCTTGCGCCTTCAATCCGTCGATCACCAGCGAGGTGCGATCGATGCCCTTGAGCTTGGTCACGAGGCTCGATTGCAGGTTCGCCCATTGCGCCGAGACCGTGAGGCCATGCGGTGTGCGGATTTCAGCTGGCGAATCCAGCTCCCAGACGATGTGGCCCGGTGCATAGACCTGCGCTGCCGAGCGCAGAGCCCCGAAGGATGTGGTCACGCCGGTTTTGGTATCTTCCACATTCACCTTGGAGCAGAAAAGGCCGATGCGGAAGGGATAGCCCCGGAAGGCCATGTCGGTGCATTCGCCCTTGATGCTGGACGTGCCGCCGGGCGCAATCGCCTTGATCACCGTTTCTTCCAGCCTGTTGGCGGCATAAAACCAGCCCGCTGTGTAGATGGCGATGACAAGCACGATGCCGAGTCCGAGAAAAAGGAATTTTCTGCCTGTACGGGATTGGCTTGACGTTGCCATGATGATCTCCAATGCTGCGCAGCGTATAATAGTGATTTGGCGTGCGATATGGACGATTTTTGGGTCTTTGGCTACGGTTCGCTGATGTGGAACCCCGGCTTCCCTTTTGAGGAGCGTCAACGGGCGCGTTTATTCGGCTACCGGCGGGCGCTTTGCATCCGCTCCAACCACTACCGCGGGACGGAGGAAAGGCCGGGACTGGTGCTGGGTCTTGAGCGCGGCGGGTCCTGCCTTGGCGTTGCTTTTCGGGTCAAGGCATCGGGCCGCAAGCCTGTGCTCGATTATCTGCGGGAGCGCGAACTGGTGACGAATGTCTACAAGGAACGCCTGATCATGGTGAGCCTTGAGGACGGTCGACGGCTGAACGCGCTGACCTATGTGGCAGACCCTTGCCACCCGCAATATGTCGGTGGTCTGGAGGTGGATGATGCCGCCTCGATCATCCGCAATGCGGAGGGCAGTTCGGGCCCCAACTCGGATTATGTCTTCAACACAGTGGAGCACCTGAAAGCCATCGGCATTCGCGATGTCCTGCTGGAAAAGATCGCCGCTCATGTCGAGGACGAGGCTGGGACGAAGTAGCGCCCCATCGAAATTCATAATGTCTGACAAACGAAAACGCCGCGGATGTTTCACCCGCGGCGTTCGTGTTTCAATCGATCTTCGTCAGGAGGAGTGGGTTTGCGGGGCCTGCGGCGGTGGCTCCTGTTGTTCCTCGTGCTCCGTGACGGGCCGCTTGGTGCGCATCAGCGTCAGCACGAAGACGAAGAAGGCGGGCACGAAGAAGACCGCAAGGATGGTGGCCGAGATCATGCCGCCCAGAACACCGGTGCCGATGGCGTTCTGACTTGCTGCACTCGGCCCGGTCGCGATCGCCAGCGGTACCACGCCGAGCGTGAAGGCAAGCGAGGTCATGATGATCGGGCGGAAGCGGACGCGTGCGGCCTGAACCGCAGAATCCAGGAGCGACTTGCCTTCCGCATAATAATCCTTGGCGAATTCCACGATCAGGATCGCGTTCTTGGCCGAGAGACCGATGATCGCGATCAGACCCACCTTGAAGTAGATGTCGTTCGGCATATCCCGCACCATGACGGCCAGGACCGAGCCGATGATGCCGAGCGGAACGACCAGCATGACCGCAAGCGGAATGGACCAGCTTTCGTAGAGGCCTGCGAGAAGCAGGAACACGAAGAGAATGCTGAGGCCGAAGAGGAAGGGTGCCTGGGAGCCGGACTTGATTTCCTCAAGTGCCTGGCCCGTCCACTCGTAACCGACACCGGCCGGAAGCTCCGAAGCGATGCGTTCCATTTCGGTGATCGCCGCGCCCGTGGAGTTGCCGGGAGCTGGAGCGCCGGAGATACGGATCGTCGGATAGCCATTATAACCGACGACCTGTGGCGAACCCTTCTGCCACTGAGCAATGGCAAAGGAGCTCAAAGGCACCATGCCACCGCTCGAGTTGCGGACATTGAGCTTCAGCAGGTCTTCCACCTGAAGGCGGTCGCGGTCCTGCGCCTGCACGATGACGCGCTGCATGCGGCCGGCATTCGGGAAGTCGTTGATATAGGACGATCCGAGATTGGCGGTGATGGTGTTGTTGATATCCGCAAAGGTCACGCCAAAGGTGTTGGCCTTTTCACGGTCGATCACCAGCAGCACCTGGGCCGCATCCGGTAGACCTTCAATACGCATGCCCGTCAGGATCGGGCTTTGGCTGGCCTTCTGCATCAGCTCTGCGGCTGCGGCAGAGAGGGCAGCCTGACCGATGCCGTTACGATCCTGCAGACGGAAGGAGAAGCCGCCGGACGTACCGAAGCCTTCGATCGGTGGAGGCGAAAGGGCAAACGTCGTCGCATCCTTCAGACCGAAGAGCTTCATGTTGGCCCGGTTGGCGATATCCTGCGCCGAGTTGCCGGCACCACGCTCGCTCCAATCCTTCAGCGTTACGAAGGCAAGGGCAGCATTGGCGCCGTTGCCGGAGAAGCTGAAGCCCTGGATCGCGACAATATCCTTCACCGCGGGGTCGGCCTTGAAGATCGTCTCGATCTGCTTGATGGACGCGAGTGTGCGGTTGGCGCTGGCCTCTGGTGGGCCCTGGATGTCCACGATTAGGAAGCCCTGGTCCTCATCCGGCACGAAGGCGCTTGGCAGGTTGATGAAGAGATAGCCGAGACCCGCGACCAGTGCCAGATAGATCACCATCATCCGGCCTGCTCGCTTGGCCGTGCCGGTTGCCGTCTTCGTATAGCCATTCGTCAGGCTGTCGAACTTACGGTTGAACCAGCCGCCGATGCCACGCTTTTCATGATGTCCCTTTGGAATGGGCTTGAGGAAGGTCGCGCAGAGCGCAGGCGTCAGCGACAGGGCGAGGAAGGCCGAGAACAGGATCGACACCACCATGGTCAAGCTGAACTGGCGGTAGATGATGCCGGTCGATCCGGGGAAGAAGGCCATGGGAATGAAGACGCAGGAAAGAACCAGCGTAATGCCGAGGATAGCGCCGGTGATCTGGCGCATCGCCTTTTGCGTCGCGGCCTTGGGAGACAGACCTTCCTCGGCCATGATGCGTTCGACATTCTCGACCACGACGATGGCGTCATCGACGAGGATACCGATGGCAAGCACCATGGCAAACATCGTCAGCACGTTGATGGAGAAGCCCGTCGCATACATGATGGCGCAGGTGCCGAGCAGCGCCACCGGTACCACGAGTGTCGGGATGACCGTGTAGCGGAAGTTCTGCAGGAAGACGAACATCACCACGAAGACGAGGATGATGGCTTCCACCAGCGTATGCATCACCTTCTCGATGGATGCGGAAACGAAGGGGCTGGTATCATAGGGAACGCTGTAGGCGACGCCCGAAGGGAAGAAGCGCGACAGTTCCTCAAGCTTTGCCGTCACCGCTTTCGAGGTGGCGACCGCGTTGCCGGTGGAGGAAAGCTGAATACCGACTGCAGCACTCGGCTGGCCGTTCAGGCGGCTCGAGAAGTTGTAGGTTTCTGCACCAAGTTCGATCCGGGCTACGTCCTTCAAGCGAACGGAGCTGCCGTCCGGGTTGGCGCGTAGAACGATGTTGCCGAACTCTTTCGTGTCGGTGAGCTGTCCCTTGACGAGAACGGTGGCCGTCAAATCCTGGGAGACCGGATTGGGGGCTGCACCGATCTGGCCTGCGGCCACCTGGGCGTTTTGGGCGGTGATGGCGCTGTTGATATCGGCGGCTGTCAGGTTGAGGCCGACAAGTTTGTCGGCATCGATCCAGACACGCATGGCGCGCTGGGCGGAGAACAGCTGGGCGCGGCCAACACCGTCGATACGGCGCAATTCGCCAAGAACGTTGCGGTTGAGATAGTCGCCAAGCGCCACCTCATCCATCGTCCCATCGGTGGAGGTAAGCGTAATGAACATCAGGAAGCCGGAGGAGGCTTCTTCGACGGTCACGCCCTGTGAGGCGACGGCAGAAGGAAGGCGCGCCTCCACGCGGCGGATGGCGTTCTGCACATCCACCGAGGCCTGGTTGATGTTGGTTCCGGCCTGGAAGGTGGCGTTGATCGAGACCTGACCTGCCGTGTCCGAAGTGGATTCGAAATACATCAGGCCTTCGACACCGTTCAACTCGTCTTCGATGAGACGGGTCACGCCCTGATAGATTTCCTGCGGCGAGGCGCCGGGATAGCTGGTGGAGATCGTCAACTGCGGCGGTGCCACCTTCGGATACTGCGCGATGGGCAGGAAGGGGATGGCGATGATGCCGGCAATCGAGATGAACAGCGCGAAGACCCAGGCAAGGATCGGCCGTCTGATGAATAGCTGTGCCATGAGGTGACCTTACTGCTTCGGCGGTTGCGCTGCGGCATCGGCAGGCTGTTGCGGCTGCCAGGGTTCTGCTGCGATCTTGCCGCCGGGCTGAACTTTCTGTGCGCCGTCGACGATGATCTTCTCACCCGCCGACAGACCCTTATCGACAACCCATTCGGTATCGACAGCCTGTCCGAGTTCGATCGGGCGGGCTTCGGCGGTGCCGTCATCCTTGGCGATATAGACCATTGGCTTGCCCTCGGCGTTGCGAAGAACGGCGCGTTGGGGAATGGTGATGGCGTCCTGGCGTACGGCCTGTTCGATACGCACGCGCACATACATGCCAGGCAACAGGTTGCGCTTCGGATTGGGGAATTCCGCACGCAACGTCACCTGACCGGTGGTGGCATCGACGCTGGCGCTGGCAAAGAGCAGGCGGCCGGCATCGGCATAGACAGTGCCGTCATCGAAGACAAGACGGACACTTGCCTGATCCGGGGCGGGGCTCGCCAGCTTGCCATCCTCCACCGCACGCTTCAACGCAAGCATGTCCTGCGCCGATTGGGTGAAATCCGCATAGATTGGGTCGATCTGCTGGATCAGCGCGAGGTTCTGAGTGCCGTCCGCTGTCACGAGCGCGCCTTCGGTCACCAGTGCCGCACCGATGATGCCGGTAATGGGCGCACGGACTTCCGTGTAGTCAAGGTTGATCTTGGCTTCATCGAGTGCCGCCTGCTGGAGCGCGACATCGGCATCCGCCTGTGCGAGGTTTACCGCGGCGGTGTCGTATTCGATCCCGGTCGCGACATTGCGTTCGCGCAGGTTCTTCTGGCGTTCCAGCTGCTGGCGGGCGTTGGCCTGCGTTGCCTGCGCGCGCTGCAGCGCTGCCTGAGCACTTTCGACCCGCACCTTGAAGAGCTTCGGATCGATCCGGTAGAGAACGTCGTCCTTCTGCACCAGCGTTCCCTGCTGGAAGACACGTTCCAGAAGAATGCCGGAAACGCGGGCGCGCACTTCCGCTACGCGCGTGGCGGCGACGCGGCCTGGCAATTCGTTGACGACGGGAACGGCGCGTGCCTTCAACTCGAGAACGCCAACGGCGGGCGGGGGCATCTGCATGCCGCCTTCCTGGGCATGCAGCGACGGTCCCGACAGCACGATCATGCCACCAAGGAACAGGCTCGCAAGGCGGGGCAAAGCTTTTCTGCTCAGCATTTTTTCAATCCTTGTCTTCATCGCTATCGAGCGATCGTCATTTTTTATCGGGTAAGGAAGCGTAGATGTCTTTGATGCCATCCAGAATCTCGTGTCGCTCGCTGGTCTCCCAGCGGTGGAAATCGAAGAGCTCCATGCAACAAAGACCCGTGAGGGCAAGATAGGTGAGAAGGGCTGCTTTCGGGCGCGGCCCGGCTTTCATCGCCTCGAGGTCGGCCTTCGTCCATGCCCGCATGCGCTCATGAACATTTTCCTCGCTGGACATGGCGGCTGAAATGGCAAGGCAAACGGCGCGGTCGATATCGTCCGGGGCCTCTTCCGCAAGACTGATCCTGCCGAAAAGCTCGGGGTGAGGAGCCTCGCTGTGCGAGACGACGGCGTCGCGAATACGGGCCTCTTCGGCAGACATGTGCCGGTCGATCAGAGCTTCGAGAAGCGCACTTTTCGACTTGTGGTCATAGACGACCCGCGATTTGCTGACGCCGGCTTCCTGCGCTACAGCATCGATGGAAAGCCCCGCCGCGCCGTCGCGCATGACAACGCGCTCGGCGGCGTCGAGAATATCGTCGGTGCTGATCTTGCGGGTTCTAGCCATGAAACGTCCTTTGTGGAAATTTAAGTACGAACGTTCGTTTTTAAAATCAAGCGGTTTCTCGCGCCTGCGCAGATTTGGTCCTTATTATTTGAATGATGGCTAATAGGCGTTTCTTTATAAATGCTTATAAAATGCTGCCACGCAATATGACCGAAGCCTGTGCACCCGTCTTCCCGTCCTGCTCACGCAGATTTGACACGGCGAGCGGACGCGCAAGGCGATCGCTGGGCGCTTGTTATCTCGAGCGCCTAATGGCTACCTGGAACGTGTCGAGCGAAGTTGAAAGCTCGAAGAGGCTTATGACAACGTCTGAGCCGCATTGATGGATGAGACGAAGCGACGCGTCCGCTCCTGCTGCGGATTGCGGAAGATGACATCGGAACTGCCCGTCTCAACCACCTTGCCGGCTTCCAGAAACACGACGAGGCCGGCGATCTTTGACGCAAGGCGCAGATCATGTGTCGCCATGACCATGGTCGTGCCTTCCCGCGCCAGTTGGCCCAGGACCTCGACCACTTCCGCCGACAGTTCCGGATCGAGCGCAGAGGTGGGTTCGTCGCAGAGCAGCACCTTGGGCGAGGGTGCAAGCGCGCGGGCAATGGCGACGCGCTGCTGCTGGCCACCCGACAGGTTTGCAGGCCAGGCATCCGCCTTGTGCGCCATGCCGACCTTTGTCAAAAGCTCCATCGCTCTCGCACGGGCCTTTTCCATCGGCCATTTTTGCACGACGAGCAGGCCTTCCATGACATTCTCGATCGCGGTTTTGTGCGGGAAGAGCTGGAAGTTCTGGAACACCATACCCGTCTGGCGGCGAATTTTTTGAATCTCCTGCCACGCAACCCTTCGACCGTTATGGAAGGAGACGCTATCGGTGCCGATCCGTACGGTGCCTTCGCTTGGCAGTTCAAGAAGGTTGATGCAGCGCAGAAGCGTGCTCTTGCCGCCGCCTGAAGGCCCGACGAGAGCCGTCACGCTTCCTTCGGGAAAGCCGAGCGTGATGTCCTTGAGGATCACCGCATCGCCGAAGCGCTTTTCGATGGCATTGAGTTCGATCATCGGTTGCTCTCCATCATGCCGCCATATCGGGCAAAGCGGGTTTCAAGTCGCGCCTGCAGGGTCGATAGAACGGAACTCAGGGCAAGGTAGATGAGAGCTGCTTCGATATAGAGGATCAACGGTTCGTATGTCGTGGCAACGATGCGCTGGGCCGATTGAAAGAGTTCCGGCACGGTGATTGCCGCTGCAAGCGAGGTATCTTTCACCAGCGAGATGAAGGTGTTCGACAGAGGCGGCACGGCAACGCGCCCTGCCTGCGGCAAGATCGTGCGCTGCATGGCCTGACGCCAGTTCATGCCCGTCGAGAAGGCGGCTTCCCACTGTCCCTTGGGCACGGACGAAATGGCGGCGCGAATGATCTCCGACGTATAGGCGCCGACATTCAGCGTGAAGCCTATGAGGGCTGCGGGAAAAGCATCGAGAAGGATGCCGATACTCGGCAGTCCGTAGAAGATGACGAAGAGTTGGACGAGAAGCGGCGTTCCCCGGATCACCCAGACATAGAAGCGGGCGAGGATAACAACGGGCGCCGGACCGAACAGCCGTGCGACCGCTGTCGCCAGCCCGAGTGCCAGGCCAAGGACGAAGGAGAGCAGGGTCAGCGGTATCGTGAACTTCACCCCGGCCCACAGAAGCGTGGGGAGCGAATCCATCATCAATTGCACCCAATGCGGCACGAAGAAACCCTCAAAACAAAAAGGGAGCCCGGCTGTTGCCGGACTTCGTCTGCGAATGATCTATAAGAGAGGATATAGCAGATGCGGCGCATCCGCTATTTAGAAAGAGCTTACTTGGAAACGTCCTGACCGAAATAGGTGTCGGAAATCTTCTTGTAAGTACCGTCGGTCTTGATCTCTTCCAGCGCCTTGTTGATGGCGGCGACCAGTGCGTCATCGCCCTTGCGAACGATGATGCCGGAGTAGTCCGCATCTGGCTTTTCGGCGACGATCTTTACCGGTGCCTGCGGCTGCTTCTTCTTGAAGTCCAGGAAGGACAGGCTGTCATTGACGGTCGCATCGGCGCGGCCGGTTAGGACGAGCTGGATCGACTGGTCGAAACCATCGGTGCCGACGAGTTCTGCGCCCGCTTCGGTCGCAAGCTTGCCGAAGTTGCTGGTCAGCGATTGCGCCGACTTCTTGCCCTTCAGGTCTTCAAAGCCCTTGATGTCGGTGTTCTTGTCGCTGACGATCAGCACTGCTTTCGAAGCAATGTAAGGCTCGGAGAAGGCGTATTTCTGCTTGCGGGCTTCTGTAATGCCAACCTGGTTGATGACGGCATCATAGCGCTTGGAATCAAGACCAGCGATCAGGCCATCCCACTTGCCTTCGATGAATTCCGGCTTCACGCCAAGCTTCTCGGCAACGGCCTGGCCGATTTCAACATCGAAGCCGACAAGCTTGCCGCTGGCATCATGAAATGTGAAAGGGGCGTAGGTACCCTCGGTGCCGATCTTGATGACACCGGCGGACTTGATCTGATCGAGGTTTTCTCCCGCGGCAGAAGGAGAGATCAGCACGGCGTGGAGCGCAATCGTGGTTGCGGCCGTCGTTACGATTGTCTTGAGCAAGCCCATTGGTATTTCCTTTTCCCTATGTCCGGATAACATCGCTCCGGTTGATGTGTCATCCCACAAAGCGTGACGCCTTAAACGGCAGAAACGTTCAAAAAGATGCGGTGATGGAGAATATTTTTGCTGCTTCTTTCCTCTGTTGCTGGTCTCCGTCGGAAATGCCGCCTGAGCAGGCTGGAAGATGATGTCGATAATCATTTCCTATCGATGCAATCGGTAAATCCAACTTAAAACTATCACATCTATTGGCTAAGACATGAACCGCGAGGAGGGCCGCGCTGCTTCCGTCTTCGAAGATGGGATCATAGCGCGACGAGCGAGCGGCTCATATTATTTCCGCAACCGCGCTTCATTAAATTTGATGACTTGATTGAGCAAAGCAGGAGAACATCATGGACAATCCCAACGCAGCCGCGGGCAAGTGTCCCGTCGCCCATTCTTCCCCACGTGGAAGAGGCAATCGTGACTGGTGGCCCGATCAGCTGGATATCCAGAAGCTTCACCAGCATTCCAGCCTGTCCGACCCGATGGGCAAGGACTTCGATTATGCCGAAGCGTTCAAGTCGCTAGACCTCGATGCCGTCAAGAACGATCTGCATGCGCTGATGACGGACTCCCAGGACTGGTGGCCAGCCGACTTCGGCCATTACGGCGGTCTCTTCGTTCGTATGGCCTGGCACAGCGCCGGTACCTATCGCATCACAGATGGCCGCGGCGGTGCCGGCATGGGCCAGCAGCGTTTTGCGCCCCTCAACAGCTGGCCGGACAATGCCAACCTCGACAAGGCGCGTCGTCTCCTGTGGCCGATCAAGCAGAAGTACGGCAACAAGATTTCCTGGGCCGACCTGATGATCCTGACGGGCAATGTCGCGCTCGAATCCATGGGTTTCAAGACTTTCGGTTTTGCCGGCGGTCGTGCAGACGTGTGGGAACCGGAAGAGCTCTACTGGGGCCCGGAAGGCACATGGCTCGGCGATGAGCGCTACAGCGGCGAGCGCCAGCTCTCCGAACCGCTCGGCGCGGTGCAGATGGGTCTCATCTACGTCAACCCGGAAGGCCCGAACGGCAATCCGGATCCGGTTGCCGCAGCCCGCGATATCCGCGAAACCTTCGCCCGCATGGCGATGAACGACGAAGAAACGGTTGCTCTCATTGCAGGCGGCCACACCTTCGGCAAGACGCATGGTGCCGGCGACCCGTCGCTGATCGGTGCAGAGCCGGAAGGTGGCGCGCTTGAAGATCAGGGTCTCGGCTGGAAGAGCAAGTTCGGCACCGGCGTCGGCAAGGATGCCATTACCGGTGGGCCGGAGGTCACCTGGACGCAGACGCCGACCCAGTGGAGCAACTTCTTCTTCGAAAACCTCTTCGGTTTCGAGTGGGAACTGACCACGAGCCCGGCTGGTGCAAAGCAGTGGGTGGCGAAGAATGCAGAGCCGTCCATTCCCGATGCCTTCGATCCGTCGAAGAAGAAGCTGCCAACCATGCTGACGACGGACCTGTCGCTGCGCTTCGACCCGGAATATGAGAAGATTTCGCGTCGCTTCCTGGAGCATCCGGAACAGTTTGCCGATGCTTTCGCCCGCGCATGGTTCAAGCTGACCCATCGCGACATGGGTCCGAAGGTTCGCTACCTCGGTCCGGAAGTTCCTGCCGAAGACCTGATCTGGCAGGACGTCGTTCCGGCTGTGAACCATCCGCTGATCGACGATCAGGACATTGCCGAATTGAAGGCAAAGGTTCTGGCGACCGGTCTTTCGGTTCAGGAACTGGTGTCCACTGCCTGGGCGTCCGCCTCGTCCTTCCGTGGTTCGGACAAGCGAGGCGGTGCCAATGGCGCACGCATTCGCCTGGAGCCGCAAAAGAACTGGGAAGCCAACCAGCCTGAGCAGTTGGCAAAGGTTCTCTCGGTTCTCGAAGGCGTCCAGCGTGACTTCAACGCGGCTCAGACGGGCGGCAAGCAGATCTCGCTTGCCGATCTCATCGTGCTGGCGGGTGCTGCCGGAATCGAAAAGGCCGCGAAGGCTGGCGGACAGGATGTAACCGTACCGTTCACCCCTGGCCGCGCCGATGCCTCGCAGGAGCAGACCGATGTTGCCTCCTTCGCCGCACTCGAGCCACGCATCGATGGCTTCCGCAACTATGTCAACGAGAAGCGCCATCAGTTCATGAAGGCAGAGGAAGCACTGATCGACCGTGCGCACCTGCTGACCCTCACCGGTCCTGAAATGACGGCGCTCTTGGGTGGTCTTCGTGTTCTCAACGTCGGCAAGCCAGAGCATGGCGTCTTCACCGATCGTCCCGAAGTTCTGACGAACGACTTCTTCGTCAACCTTCTCGACATGAGCACCCAGTGGGCTCCGGTCGCTGGCGAAAAAGGCATCTACGAGGCCCGTGACCGCAACACCAACGAAGTGAAGTGGACCGGTACGCGCGTCGACCTGATCTTCGGTTCGCACTCGCAACTGCGCGCCTTCGCCGAGGTCTATGCCTCCGCCGATGCCGGCCGCAAGTTCACCAAGGACTTCGTTGCTGCCTGGAACAAGGTGATGAACGCCGACCGCTTCGATCTCGTCTGATTTCTGAAGCTGACACACAATGAAAGGGTCGCGATGAAAGTCGCGCCCCTTTTCGGTTAAAGCGCCGTGCGTCCTATTGGGCCCACAAAGGACGCTTTGCCTTTTTGAATCTACACATCGTGCTTTTCCGAAAATCGAGTCCGATTTTCGGGCCGAAGCTGTAGCCTGAAAATAAAAAGGCCACCCGCACTCTACGGATGGCCTGCGGGCGTGTCGACTTGATGATGCTTAAAGCGTGCCGTTTCGCTGCTGGATCATCATGTAAGTATCATAGGTGTATTCGGCGATCTGCGCCCAGAGATAGGCATCCTTCTTGAAGGCCTGCTGGCTCTCGTAGATGGTCTTGAAGTCCGGGTTCACCGAGGAAATGCCTGCATAGGTTTCGACCGCTGCCTTGTGGCAGACATCGAGGATTTCCTGGCTGAACGGGCGAAGGATCGCGCCTTGAGCCACGAGTTCCTTGAGCGCCTTGGGGTTCTGCGCGTCGTAGCGCTCCAGCATGTAGGCGTTACCCGCAGCGCAGGCGTCTTTCAGGATGCGCTTGTAGTTTTCCGGCAGGCTGTTGTACTTCTCCAGATTGATGAAGGCGTGAACCGCGGGGCCACCCTCCCACCAAGCGGGATAGTAGTAATATTTGGCGACCTTGTAGAAGCCGAGCTTCTGGTCGTCATAGGGGCCGACAAATTCGGTGGCGTCGATCGTGCCCTTTTCAAGGGCGGCGTAGACATCACCGCCGGCGATCTGCTGCGGCGTGACGCCAACCTTCTGCATGACCTGGCCGGCAAGTCCGGCGATACGCATCTTCAGGCCCTTCAGGTCATCGATGGTGTTGATTTCCTTGCGGAACCAACCGCCCATCTGCGCGCCTGTATTGCCGAGCAGGATGGAATAGATGTTGTGCTTGGCAAAAAACGCGTTCAGCAGATCGTTGCCGCCGGCCTGATTAAACCAGGCATTGGTCTGGCGAGCATTGAGGCCGAAGGGAATGGCGGTGCCGAGGGCGAAAGTTGGGTCTTTGCCGACATAATAATAGGAGCAGGTATGCGCCATCTCGACTGTTCCGGCGCTGACTGCATCTGCCGCCTGGAGAGCCGGGACGATTTCACCGCCGGCAAAATGTTGGATGACGAAGTTGCCGCCCGAGGCTTCTTTCACATGATCGGCAACCAGCTGCCCCGCGCCAAAGAGAATATCCAGCCCCTTGGTGAAAGAGGATGTCATGCGCCATGTGATCTGCGGGTTTTCCTGCGCAATAGCGGGTGCTGCGAGGGCTGCTGCTGTAACGCCTGCGCCGGCGGCGCCCGCGTTTCTGATAAACGATCTGCGATCCATCACTGATTGCCTTGACTGAAGCTTCGGCGAACCGCTTGGTACGCCTCCCGCCGATGTAATAACCACGTCCGATTGCAGCCTTCAAGACAATAGTGGTGATATTTCGGCCAGCCTTGGGTAACCCCAAGTTGAGATCGGCAAATCCGTCAGGTGTCGCGTGTCGGATCGTCGAAGGCGGGGTTGTAGAAGAGCGAGAGTGTCAGACTTCTGGCGATGCGGTCGGCGGTCTGCATGAACCATGCATGCGCTTGCCCAGTGGGCGCGATCTCATCCAGCGTCTGCGAAAACAATGTCAGCCATTGCGGAAAAAGATCGGCGCTCATGCCGCCGACACCCATATGCGCCTGGACCGGCTTTCCGCCATAGGCCCCGGTCTTGAATGCGACGGAAGACCAGAAGCTCTTCATCTTTTCCATGTGCTCCGGCCAGCGGCCTGAAAGCCGGTTGTCGAAGACGGGTCCGAGCGTGTCATGCTCACGGACACGCCCGTAGAAGGTCTCGACCAGTCTGGAAATAAATGCCGCATCGACATCCATGCGGGCCATATCCCTTTCGGCGCGTTCCTGCATTGCCGCGCTGTGCGCAGCTCTTGCTGCCATGTCTTCACTCATCAGTTATCGGGTCTGCCTTGGATGGGGTGGAACGCATTGTGGCATGGGTTGTTAACCATGCCACCGGTGGCCTCCCCGTCATTTACTTATTGCAAAGGGAAATGACCGAGTTTGGGCTCGCTGGAATGAATACCAGGAGCAATGGAAGATGGCCAGAATTCTCATTACCGAAGACGAAGACGCTCTGCGTACGTTTGTCGCCCGGGCACTTCGCCTGGATGGACACGAAACCCATGAGGCCGCCGATGGCGAGCAGGGGTTCGAAAAACTGAGCGAACAGGATTTCGATCTTCTCCTGTCCGATATCCGCATGCCGGTGATGGACGGGATCGAACTGGCGCATCGTGCCTCGACGCAATATCCCAACCTCAAAATCCTGCTGATGACGGGATATGCCGAACAGCGTGAGCGTGCGGACGATCTCGTTACCAAGATCATCGACGTCGTTCCCAAGCCCTTCGCACTGCCGGATATCCGGCTTGCCGTGGCCCGCGCTCTCGCGGCCTGACCCGACAGCGGACACACTGCGCGATGGGTTTGCGAACCTGTCGCTTCTGCGGCTTTCGCCGTCTGCCTGAAGCAGGATGCAGTATTTTGCATGCGCAACTGCCGCATGCTCTTTAAAGGCATGAAAACACCCACCATATTCTGGCTAAGCAAGCCGCGGCGATCAAATGCGCCAAGGCTTCGCGGCACTTGCAAATCCAAGATGTGAGATGCCGAAAAGGGGTCTGCCGCTTACGGGGGCTCCAATCCCAACGTTCCGATCTGTGCCGAAAGCGGGCAGGCCGGCAAAGGAGGCTATGAACATGAACATTGAAAAATACTCAGAGCGGGTCCGCGGGTTTCTTCAATCTGCCCAGACCTATGCGCTGGCGCAAAACCACCAGCAGTTTGCAGCCGAGCATGTGCTCAAGGCGCTTCTCGATGACGACCAGGGTATGGCGTCTTCGCTGATCGAGCGCGCAGGTGGCGATGCAAAGGAAGCGCGGCTTGCCAATGATGCGGCGCTCGCCAAACTGCCCAAGGTTTCCGGCGGCAATGGCGGCCTCTCGCTGACAGCGCCGCTTGCGAAGGTCTTTGCGACCGCTGAAGACGTGTCGAAAAAGGCAGGCGACAGCTTCGTGACCGTCGAGCGTTTGCTCCAGGCGCTGGCGATCGAGACCTCCGCATCCACCTCCTCCTCGCTCAAAAAGGCAGGGGTAACGGCGCAGGCACTCAATCAGGCGATCAATGATATCCGCAAGGGCCGCACGGCCGATAGCGCCAATGCCGAACAGGGCTTTGATGCGCTGAAGAAATTCGCCCGTGATCTGACGGAGGAAGCGCGCGAAGGCAAGCTCGATCCGGTGATCGGTCGCGATGACGAAATTCGCCGCACGATCCAGGTTCTGTCGCGCCGCACCAAGAACAACCCGGTGCTGATCGGTGAACCGGGCGTCGGTAAGACGGCCATTGCCGAAGGCTTGGCGTTGCGCATCATCAATGGCGACGTGCCGGAAAGCTTGAAAGACAAGAAGCTGATGGCGCTCGACATGGGCGCGGTGATTGCTGGTGCGAAGTATCGCGGTGAGTTCGAGGAACGTCTGAAGGCAGTGCTGAACGAGGTTCAGGCAGAAGCAGGCGGCATTATCCTTTTCATCGATGAGATGCACACGCTGGTTGGTGCCGGTAAGGCGGATGGCGCGATGGATGCGTCCAACCTCCTGAAGCCTGCTCTTGCCCGTGGCGAGCTTCACTGCGTCGGTGCGACCACGCTCGATGAATATCGCAAGCATGTGGAAAAAGATCCGGCACTTGCCCGTCGCTTCCAGCCGGTTCTGGTTGACGAGCCGACGGTCGAGGACACGATCTCGATCCTGCGTGGTTTGAAGGAAAAGTACGAGCAGCATCACAAGGTCCGTATCTCGGATTCGGCCTTGGTTGCGGCTGCGGCGCTTTCGAACCGCTACATCACCGATCGCTTCCTGCCGGACAAGGCCATCGACCTGATGGACGAGGCCGCATCGCGTCTTCGCATGCAGGTGGACTCCAAGCCGGAAGAGTTGGACGAATTGGATCGTCGCATTATCCAGCTCAAGATCGAGCGCGAAGCCTTGAAGCAGGAGACGGATGCGTCTTCGGCCGACCGGCTGAAGAAGCTTGAGGATGAGCTGACCGATACGGAAGAAAAGGCGGATGCCCTGACGGCCCGTTGGCAGGCGGAAAAGCAGAAGCTCGGACATGCTGCGGATCTGAAGAAGCAGCTCGACGAAGCACGCAACGAATTGGCGATTGCCCAGCGCAACGGTCAGTTCCAGCGCGCCGGTGAGTTGACCTACGGCATCATTCCAGGCCTGGAAAAGGAACTGGCGACAGCGGAAGAGCGCGACAGCAACGGTGCCGCCTCCATGGTGCAGGAAGTGGTGACGGCGGACAATATTGCCCATGTCGTCTCCCGCTGGACGGGCATTCCCGTCGACAGGATGCTGGAAGGTCAGCGCGAGAAACTGCTGCGCATGGAAGACGAACTCGGCAAGTCGGTGGTCGGCCAGGGCGAAGCGGTTCAGGCTGTGTCGAAGGCGGTGCGCCGTGCGCGTGCCGGCCTTCAGGACCCGAACCGTCCGATCGGCTCCTTTATCTTCCTCGGCCCGACGGGCGTGGGTAAGACGGAGCTGACCAAGGCCTTGGCGCGCTTCCTCTTCGACGACGAAACCGCGATGGTTCGCCTCGACATGTCGGAATATATGGAGAAACACTCCGTTGCCCGGCTGATCGGTGCGCCTCCCGGCTATGTCGGCTATGAAGAGGGCGGTGCTCTGACGGAAGCGGTTCGCCGCCGTCCGTACCAGGTCGTGCTGTTCGATGAGATCGAAAAGGCGCATCCTGACGTCTTCAACGTCCTGTTGCAGGTGCTGGATGATGGCCGTCTGACCGATGGCCAGGGCCGCACCGTCGATTTCAAGAACACCATCATCATCATGACCTCGAACCTCGGTTCGGAGTTCCTGACGCAGATGGGCGACAGCGACACGGTAGAGTCGGTCCGCGAAATGGTGATGGAGCGCGTGCGCGGTCACTTCCGCCCCGAATTCCTCAACCGTATCGACGACATCATCCTCTTCCATCGCCTGCATCGCGATGAGATGGGTGCGATTGTCGACATCCAGCTTCGCCGCCTCGTTTCGCTGCTCAGCGATCGCAAGGTGACGCTCGACCTGGACGAGGATGCCCGGATCTGGCTTGCCAACAAGGGTTACGACCCGGCCTATGGTGCACGCCCACTAAAGCGTGTCATTCAGAAGTACGTTCAGGACAGGCTGGCCGAGATGATCCTGGGTGGCGAGGTTCCGGATGGTTCTACCGTTAAGGTGACCTCCGGTACCGACAGGTTGCTGTTCAAGGTCAAGCAGCCATCTGCGCATGATGGCGTGGCAGACGCCGCCTGATTTGATTAAGGGCTCCTTCGGGAGCCCTTTTTCGTTGTTGCGGTTTTATTGAGAAGAGACAGACTTACTCTGCGTCACCAGTGACGACGCCGACGAAAGGCAGTTCGCGGAAGGCATAGGCCACATCCATGCCGTAGCCGACGACGAAGTAGTCCGGGCATTCGAAGCCGACGAAATCAGCCTCCAGATCTTCCTTGCGCTTGACCTTCTTGTCCAGCAGCACGGCGATGGAGACGTTGCGGGCGCCACGCTCGAAAAGCAGTTCCTTGGCAAAACGCAGCGTGCGACCGGATTCGAGAATATCGTCGATCAGAAGAACGTCGCGGTCCTTCACGTCGCTGTCGATATCCTTGACGATCTTGACGCCTTGCGAAACGGTGCCGGTGCCGTAGCTGGAAAGCGTGATGAATTCGACTTCCGGGGCAAGGCCGCTATCGTGCAGCGCGCGGATGAGGTCGGCAGCGAAAATGAAGGAGCCCTTCAACACCGCAATGACCAGCAGGTCCTTTGTCGGGCCCTGGGCGATGTGCTTTGCCATATCGCGGTTGCGCTCGGCAATCTGGTCGGCGGTGTAAAGCGGCTCGATGTTTTTTCCACGAACGACGGGCATTGTGTCTCCTGCATTGCTTCGCAGCCAGACAGAAGCTGCCGGCGGATGAAATGAAGGGGCTGCGGTAGCACAGTCAGCGAGCGGAAGCATCCGTTTCGATAAAGGAAAGCTTGATTTCCGGCGTTTTTCCACCGGGATGGCGCAGTTTTGCCGAGAAGCCATGGCTCTGGCCGGGTCCGATCTCGGTGATGGGCGGCTCGATCAGCATGCTGGCCACCTTCTCTCCCTTGGCAGCGAAGAGGTCGGCGCGGATGGAAGGAACCTCCTGAATGTTGTCGGTTCTGTTATCGACAATGCCGTTGATGACCAGGACTTCCATCCCGCCAGCATCCTGCGGGGTAATGCTGATATGCGAGATGGCAAGCGGTTCAGGCGGGGCCTCGACGGCCGGTCTTTCCGTTGGAAGCACGGAAAATCCACCGGACATGAAGAACATGCCGACGGCTGCAGCTGCAACGACAGCCGAATAGCCGTCGACCGAAAGCGAGGAAAGCTTGCGATCGATCCATGCGATCATCGCCTGAAATGTCTCGAGCGCACCGACGGTCCTGCTCTTGCCTTGTTGATAAGCCGCGCGTCGATTGTCGTTTCCGTAGTCACGAAAGACCGTTTCCTTTACGGTCACGAAGTCGGCGTCGATCGTTTCCTGTCGCGTCACGGCTCTTGTCTTTGGCCGGGCAGCAGGCGCATCTGGCATCAAAAGGTCGTAATCATGTGCCGATTGTTTGCGAAATGGACGGAACATAGCCATGAAGTTCCCTTGGTCAGTTTTTCAGCCCGAGTTCACCCCGGGCATTGAAAGGAATCTTGACCAGTCGTAAATTTAATTGGTTAACGCTTCGCAAAGATCGACTGCGTCGAGCCGCGTTTCCCGCAGTTTGCGGGCAAAAAGCGGCAGGGCGGAGATTTGAAGACGCTCAAGCGGATCGGAAAAGAAAGAGACTGGAAAAGCGTTGATCCATTTCGAAAATGTCGGGCTGCGTTACGGCATGGGCCCGGAAATTCTCAGGGACATGACCTTCGATATTCCCAAGGGTTCCTTTCAGTTCCTGACCGGGCCGTCCGGTGCGGGCAAGACGACGCTTCTGCGCCTGCTGCTCATGTCGCTGCAGCCGACCCGCGGTCATATCCGCATGTTCAACCGCGATATTTCGCGCATCCCGAGAAGCGAGCTTCCGATGCTGCGTCGGCGCGTCGGCATCGTCTTTCAGGATTTTCGCCTGCTCGATCATCTGACCACCTACGAGAATGTCGCCTTGCCTTTGCGTGTCCGCGGCAAGGAAGAAAGCGCCTATCGCAACGATGTCATCGAGCTTTTGAAGTGGGTCGGTCTGGGAGAGCGGGTCAACGTTCTTCCCGCCATTCTTTCGGGCGGAGAAAAGCAGCGCGCCGCAATCGCGCGCGCGCTGATGGACCAGCCGGAAATCCTGTTGGCCGATGAGCCGACCGGAAATGTCGATCCGCCCATGGCCAAGCGGCTGCTCAATCTCTTTCTGGAACTCAACCGGCTGGGCACCGCTGTCGTCATCGCCACGCACGATTTTGGCTTGATGGATCAGGTCGATGCGCGCCGAATGATTCTGACCGAAGGGCGGCTCGACATCTATGAATGAGATGAACCGCAAGACGCTGAAACCGAGAGCACCGCAGCAGGGCGCACCGCAGATGCGCATCCGCCCGATGGCGCCGATCCTGCCGCCATCCAACATTCAGGGCAACGCGCTGATCGTCGTCATCGCCATCATGGCCTTTCTCGCCTGCCTGACGCTCGGTGCCGTCAGCATGGTACGCGCCACCGCCGCCGGCTGGCAGAGCCAGATCTCGCGGGAGATCACCATTCAGATCAAGCCCGAAGACGGGCTCGATATGAATGCGGCGCTCAACAAGGCCCGCAATCTGGCGCTGGGTTTCGTCGGCACGCGCGAAGGTACGATCATGGACGATGCCGCGACGAGCCGCCTCCTGGAGCCCTGGCTGGGTTCGGGGCTTGATCTGTCCGAACTGCCGGTGCCGCGTCTTGTCATCATTACCATCGATGAAAACAACCCGCCGGATTTCGAAGCCATGCGGGCGATGCTGAAGACCGAAATCCCGCAGGCCTTTCTGGATGATCACCGCACCTGGGTGGATCGACTGGTGTCCATGGCCCATACCACGGTGATGATCGGCGTCGGTGTGCTGGTGCTGGTCTTTACCGCCATGGTGCTGACGGTGATCTTCGCCACGCGCGGCGCACTCTCCGGCAACCGGCACATTGTCGAGGTGCTGCATTTCGTCGGCGCCGAAAGCGGCTTCGTCGCGCGAGAATTCCAGAAGCACTTTCTGAAGATCAGCCTCAAGGGATCAGGTGCCGGCAGTGCTGTCGCGGCGTTCGTCTTCCTTGCGGCAGGCTTCTGGCAGTCGCGATCGCTTGCAACGCCGCAAAGCGATCAGGCGACCGCCTTGTTCGGCTCATTCTCGGTCGGCATCGACGGTTATCTCGGTATCCTGATGACGATGATCATCATCTCGCTGCTGACGACGATTACGGCGCGCATGACGGTCATCCGCACCATTGATGAGATCGACCGCATCCGTTCCGACCCGTCGAAGAGCGATGGCTTATAGGGGCGTTGGTGGTCGATGGCCGGGCACAACCGCCTGTTCCTTGCCATAGTCCCTGCTTATGGTAACTCATGGCAATGAGTCGCATAGACCGGCATGATCATATGGCTGATTCGCCGCGAAACCGAATGTTCTCGCGACGCGGGCCGTTGCGCCGCTTCATCCGTATCGCCATCCTCGTTTTCGTCGTCACTGCCGGTGCCGTTTTCGGCGGATTTTTGTGGTTTGCCGATTCCGTTGCGACCATGCGACCGCCGGAAGGCGCGAGAGCCGATGCCATCATTGTCCTGACCGGCGGTTACCAGCGGATCGACCAGGCGGTCGGGTTGTTGCGCGATAAGGTCGGAAAGCGGCTGCTCATTTCAGGCGTGAACCCATCGACGACGCGCGCACAGATCAGAAGGATGACGCAGAGTTCTCCCGATCTCTTCGCCTGCTGCGTCGATATGGGCTACAAGGCGATCGACACGATTGGCAATGCCAATGAGGCCGCAGGGTGGATACGCGACAAGGGCTACACCTCGATCGTCGTCGTCACCAATAATTACCATATGCATCGAAGCCTGCATGAGCTTAGAAGCGCAAGCCCCAATACGGAATTCATTGCCTATCCCGTCATCAACTCCGATTTGAGCCGCACCAACTGGTTCGCCAATCCCGACGTGTTGCGTACCATGATCTCCGAATACGCGAAATTCGTCGTCGCAGCACTTCGCGACCTTACGGGCATCGGCAAGGGTAATGGCCTGCGAGACTGAACGGCCGATCCGAAAAACGTTGTGCCGTCTCGGCCGCGACCTTCTCGCTGGATAGCTCTTGCTGCATGGCCCCGGTTTCGTGTAGGCGTTGCCCATCTGCGCTGGCGTGAAGAGGCACCCGTCTTCGGCTCAAGCGCCCGGAGACGCCAGACACATGCTCAGACTACGTTCGGTTCTGTTCAACACCTTCTTCTATCTCAATCTCATCCTGCGCATGATCGTGCTGACGCCGATCTACTTCATCGTGCCGCGCAAGCTTGCCTATGAGATCCCGAAGAACTGGGCACGTTCCAACCATTGGCTGATGAAGACGATCGTCGGAACGACTTTCGAGGTCGAGGGTCTGGAAAATATTCCGCAAACCGGCTGCATCTTCGCGCCGAAGCACCAGTCCTTCTGGGACACCTACGCGCTGCTGCCGGACTTGAAGGACCCCGTCTATATCCTGAAGCGTGAACTGATGTGGATACCGCTTTTTGGCTGGTACGTCGCCAAGCAGCGCATGATCCCGGTCAATCGTGCTGCGCGCGGCAAAGCAATGCTGAAGGTGATGGACCGCGCCAAGGAGGAGATGGCGAAGGGTCGCGAGTTGATCATCTATCCGGAAGGCACACGCCGTCCACCGGGGGCGGAGCCGGAATATCGTTACGGCATTGCACGCCTTTACCGCGATCTGAAAGTGCCGGTGGTCCCCGTTGCCATGCATCCCGGCCTTTTCTGGCCACGCCGGTCCACCATGCGCTATCCGGGGCACTTCAAGGTGCGCATTCTGCCGCCGATCCAGCCCGGTCTCGATCCGGATACCTTCTTCAAGACGTTGATCGAGGTGACGGAAAAGGCGAGCGACGAACTGCTCATCGAGACAGCGCGCAACAATCCCGACCTGCCCATGCCGCCGACCGCGCAGAAGCGCCTCGCCGAGCTAGGCTTCTCAAGAGTCTGATTGATTCAGCTTAAATTCCAGCATCAGGTTCCGCTGCAGGAATGAGTGGTTGTCGTCCGAGACAAGGATAAGATGGGTGGACCCATCCGGCTGGGGCACGACGTCAATGCCTTCCATATTGTCGATCTGATAGGACGGGCCGGCCTCGATCAGCGTTTCGCCATCGACGATAGCGCCGGGACGAATATCTCCGCCAGCAATACGACGGATACGCATGCCCGCGCCTTCGCTGAAATTGAAGCGGCGCTCCAGCAAAAGCAGGTCGCCATTGGGCAGGAAAGCGCCGTCCGTCGCGGCGAAATCACCATGTTTCTTGACGGCAAACAGCCCCTTGAGCGGCCCATCCAGTATGGCGGCGTAGAGATCGCCGTTTCTATCGACGCTGTCTTCCGCCACCGCAACCAGTGCGCCTTTGAGCGGCGAGTTCTCCGGTGAAGCAACAAGTGTTTCCAGCCCGGCATTGCGTTTCAAGGCGTTGTTGGGAATGAGATGGGGAAGCCTGCCGCGTGGCCTGGCACCGGCGAGATTCTTATCGGGATAGATGCCGATGCGGTGGAACTGTTCGTAGCTGACATAGAGACGATCGCCGCGCACTGCCAAGCCCTCCGCGTCCATGTCCACCTTTCTGCGCGCGGCGGTTCCATTCTCGTTCAGCATCGGATCGATATGCAACATCGACACGCCGGAAAGAGCCCCGGTCTTGTTATCGCGCTCAATCTCGCCGGTCATCCAGTGGCCGGTATCGAGAACCGCAACGAAACTGCGTCCGTCCGCTCGAAAGCGAACACTCGAAATTGCCCCGAAATCGGGGTCGGACGAGCGCATGGACAGTCCGCCGATAAATTCAAGCTTGCCGAAGTGCCTCTCACTCGATCCGGTCAGAAAATCCCGGATTGGTGAAGAGGTCACAGCAACTTCAGGAGAGGAGGCGCCGATTGCGGCCGGGCTGAGAATGGCAAGAACAAAAGCCAGCGTAGCGACGGGGCGTGCGAACGATCGGCGGGGGAAAACGCCCCCGCTGCGACGTGTCTTATCCCGCACGGCGCATCCTGCGGGACGGCTTGCCGGAGCTTGTGCTGGTATCCTCGAAGAGGGCGGCAAGTTGCTCGGTCATGGCGCCCGCCAGTTCGTCCGCGTCCACGATTGTGACGGCGCGGCGATAGTAGCGCGTCACGTCGTGGCCGATGCCAATCGCCAAAAGTTCGACAGGCGAACGCGTCTCGATCTGCTCGATGACGGCACGCAGATGCCGTTCGAGATAGTTGCCTGGATTGACCGACAGCGTCGAGTCGTCCACCGGCGCGCCGTCGGAGATCATCATCATGATCTTGCGCTGTTCCGGACGGTTGATCAGGCGATTGTGCGCCCACATCAGTGCTTCGCCGTCGATGTTTTCCTTGAGCAAGCCCTCGCGCATCATCAGGCCGAGATTGCGCCGCGCACGGCGCCACGGCGCATCCGCGCTCTTGTAGATGATGTGGCGCAGGTCGTTCAGACGGCCGGGCGATGGCGGCTTGCCGCTGGCAAGCCATTGCTCGCGCGACTGTCCACCTTTCCACGCCTTGGTGGTGAAGCCGAGGATTTCAACCTTCACGCCGGAGCGTTCCAGCGTGCGCGCTAGAATATCGGCGCAGGTAGCGGCGACAGTGATCGGTCGACCGCGCATGGAGCCCGAATTGTCGATGACCAGCGAAACGACCGTGTCGCGGAATTTCGTATCGCGTTCCTTCTTGAAGGAAAGCGGCTGCATCGGATCGATGATGAGTCGCACGAGACGTGCCGGATCGAGGTAGCCCTCTTCCAGATCGAAATCCCAGGAGCGGTTCTGCTGTGCCATCAGGCGGCGCTGCAAGCGGTTCGCCAAGCGTCCAACGGCGCCTTGAAGGTGCGCCAACTGCTTGTCGAGGAAGGCGCGCAAGCGATCCAACTCCGCTTCGTCACAGAGTTCCTCCGCGTGAATTTCCTCGTCGAATTCCTGGGTGAAGATGCGGTAGTCGACCTTCTCGTTGAAATCGTCGAAGGGGCTGTTCGGGCGGCGGGTTTCGCCGGGCGTTTCGGAATCCTCATCGAGATCGTCGGACATTTCGTCCTCCGACATCTCGGCGCCATCCATCTCGCCATCTTCCATCTGCTCCTGAGAGGCTTCGCTCTCCTCCGCAGGGGCGGCATCGGAGCCCGCGTCTTCCTCGACCTGTTCTTCCTGCTGCTCGTTGCTGCGCGGCTGGTCTTCGTCGGATTCGGCTTCCTGCGATTCCGGCTCGTCATTCTCGTCGCCGAAATCTTCCGCCATCTGCATGGAGGTCAGCATTTTACGAACAAGCTTGGAAAACGCCTTCTGGTCTTCGATGACGGAGGAGAGATCCTTGAGGTCACCAGACGCCTTGTCTTCGATGAAGGGGCGCCAGACATCGAGAATCTTGCCAGCACTTTCCGGCGGCTTTTCACCGGTCAGCTTCTCGCGGACCAGCAGCGCGACAGCCTCGGCAATCGGTGCATCTTCCTGGGTGTTGATCGCGCCAAAGTTCGCCTTGGCGTATTTCTCCGTGTTCATCGCACGAATGTTGTTTGCCATGCCCGGCATGCGAAGCGCGCCGATGGATTCGACACGCGCCTGTTCGACAGCATCGAAGATCTGCCGTGCATCGGCACCCTGCGGCGACATCGTGGCATGCACATCGCTATCGTGGCAGGCAAGGCGAAGCGCCATGGAATCGCCAAGTCCGCGGGTGATCGCCACTTCCTGTGCCGTCGGCTTCTTGGAGATTTCCGGCAGCCGCATGCGCTCGCCGGCAAGGCCCGGGCGCTCATTGGCGAAAACCACTTCGACTTCGGAACTACCCGCGACAGAACGCACGCAGCCGGTGATCGCCTGACGCAGCGGTTCGGTATCGATCACCGTGCCGGATTTGGGTCTCACATTGTCGCCGCGCGCTGCCATGGTCTTTCCTGTCGATTCTGAACGCTCCACGCAGACTTCGAAAGTCACGCGGGAGCGTCTTCGTCTTCACGCTTTAATCTGCGCATTTCCGGACGCAAAACCGATGCCACTTTTGCTGGAAATGCTCTAGTGATCTCCCGGCTTTCGCCGGAAGGATCAGGCGCTGAGAACGATGTTTGCCGCGCTTTCCTTCAGCTCGACGCCGAAAGCGCGCTGGTACTGTTCTGCCACGAGCGTCCGCTCCAGCTCATCGCACTTGTTGAGGAAGGTAACGCGGAAGGCAAAGGCGAGATCGCCAAAGATTTCTGCGTTCTCTGCCCAGGTGATGACGGTACGCGGGCTCATCACGGTTGAGAGGTCGCCATTGATGAAGGCCGAGCGGGTAAGATCGGCAACGCGAACCATCTTCGATGCGGTTTCGCGACCCTTCTCGGTGTCGAGGCTCTTCACCTTGGCAACGATGATGTTCACTTCCTGCTCATGTGGCAGATAGTTCAGCGTCGTAACGACCGACCAGCGGTCCATCTGCGCCTGATTGATCTGCTGCGTGCCGTGGTAAAGACCGGTCGTATCGCCAAGGCCAACGGTGTTGGCGGTTGCGAAAATGCGGAAGGCCGGGTGAGGGCGGATCACGCGGCTCTGGTCGAGCAGCGTCAGGCGACCGGACGATTCCAGAACGCGCTGGATAACGAACATGACGTCCGGGCGGCCCGCATCATACTCGTCGAAAACGAGTGCGACATTGTGCTGGTAAGCCCAGGGCAGGATGCCGTCCTTGAACTCGGTGACCTGCTTGCCGTCCTTCAGAACGATGGCGTCCTTGCCGACGAGGTCGATACGAGAGACATGGCTGTCGAGGTTGACGCGCACGCACGGCCAGTTGAGGCGCGCTGCGACCTGTTCGATATGGGTGGACTTACCGGTGCCGTGGAAGCCGGACACCATGACACGTCGGTTATGAGCAAAGCCTGCAAGGATCGCCAGTGTCGTATCGCGGTCGAAAAGATAGTCCGGATCCAGATCGGGCACATAGGCGTCGCCCTGGCTGTAAGCCGGTACACGCAGATCCGTATCGATACCGAAGACCTCACGGACAGAAACAGTCGTGTCCGGCAGGTTGGTAATATCAAGGTCAATTTTGCTCATCACGTCTCCAAGGCGGGTAGCAACCACCCGGCCACATCTTCATAAGGCAATTACCAAAGGGGCTTAGCAGAAACCCGATTGCTTTAACAATTGGTAGGCTTGAATGACAGCCCGAAAACGCTCTTCCGAACCGCGATCGCCACCATTAGCATCAGGATGGTGCTTTTTGACAAGCTCCTTATAGCGTCGTTTAATGTCTTCCTGCTTGGCGCCAGCCTCCAGACCGAGCGTGTCGAAGGCTTTCGCTTCCAGTGTTTTCAGTTTGCGGTCCGGCTGGATGCGCTGGCCGCCCGCCCTTCCGTCGCCAAAACCATTGGTGAAGCCAAAAGGATCCCGGATGCGCGCATTTGCAGCACCCGAACGCAAGGTCGAATGAAGCGGGCTGTCGCGCGCTGTCTTGTTCACCCCCACCGTCCATGTGGGGCGGTGGCCGGTGATCGCTTCCTTCTGGTAGCGGGCGATCTCGCTGTCGGAGAGGCCCGAAAAATAATTGTAGCCCTTGTTGTATTCCTTCACATGCTCAAAACAGAACATGAAGAATTGCCCCTCGGCATTGCGGCCGACGGGTGCGCGGTGATTACCAGGCTTGTCGCATCCATCCCACTGACACACGGGGGCTTGAGCCTCCGGCGGTTGGTCTCTCTTGCGACGCGTGCGGATGCGGTCGAAGTATTTCGAATCCAGTTTCATGATATCCCAATTATGGTGCGCAAAAGGGTGCACAACAAGAATTGACAAAGCGGAATGTTGCAGGCTTTTAGGTAGCCCCTTTAGGCCTGTTTGGTAACCCATCGGCTCTCCGCCGCCGGATTGCCAGACAGGCTCTAACCAACGTGATCATCAGGAGATGGATGCCATGTCCCTGCGCCAACGCATGGAAAACAAGCTGCGGGAAGCATTTTTGCCGGATCGCCTGAATGTCATTGATGAAAGCCACATGCATGCCGGACACCAGCCGGATATGACCGGCACAGGCGAGACGCATATGCGTGTTCAGATAGTGTCTGAGCAGTTCTCAGGCAAGTCTCGCGTGGACCGCCACCGTGCCATTAATGGGCTATTGAAACCCGAACTGGATGACGGCCTGCATGCGCTGGCCATCGAAGCAGCGGCGCCGGGCGAACCGACGCGGTTTTGATTGTCTACAGCGACGTGAGCCGTTGCAGCTTTAGCCCCGATGCTTTTCCGACAGGAAGCTCTGCACCTCCGATGCCGCAACATCGTCTGCCACGAAAGACTGGCCAATGCCGTGGGTCAGGATGAAGGTGAGCTTGCCGCCCTTGACCTTCTTGTCCTGGGCAATGGCCGCCATCAACGTTTCGACCGGCGGGAGCTCACCGGGGATATCCTTCATCGAGGTGGGCAGCCCCACTGCTTTCAGATGCGCTTCGACGCGGGTTGCATCATCCGGGCTTGCAAGGTTCATGCGGGCGGAGAACTGGTGCGCCAGCACCATGCCGATGGCAACGCCTTCTCCGTGAACCAGCCGTTCGCTGTTATATTCGGTTGCCGCTTCCAGAGCGTGGCCGAAGGTATGGCCAAGGTTCAGCAGCGCACGGACACCGTTTTCCTTCTCGTCTGCGACAACGACGTCCGACTTCGCCTGGCAGCTCGTGGCGATCGCCTCGATGCGGGCCGGGCCTCCTCTCTCGATTTCCGCCCAGTTCTTCTCAAGCCAGGAGAAGAAATCCGGCTTGTCGATCAGGCCGTACTTGACCACTTCGGCGTAGCCTGCACGAAACTCGCGGGGGCTCAGCGTATCGAGAACGGCGGTATCGGACAGCACCAGATCCGGCTGATGGAAGACGCCGACGAGGTTCTTGCCGTGACGGCTGTTGATGCCGGTCTTGCCGCCAACGGAGGAATCGACCTGCGCCAGAAGCGAGGTTGGAATTTGGACAAAACGGACTCCGCGCCGAACGATGCCGGCTGCAAAACCCGCCAGATCACCGATGACGCCGCCGCCGAGCGCGATGACCGCATCGTTCCGCTCAATCCGCGCGGCAAGGATGGCATCGCACACGGTGACGAGGTGATCGAAGCTCTTGGTCTTTTCGCCTGCCGGTAGCGTCAGCGATACGGCCTCGATGCCGTCGGTCTGCAGACCATCCATCAGGGTCTCGAGATAAAGCGGCGCGACATGCTCATCGGTAATGATGGCGGCGCGCTTGCCCTTCAGCCGTGAGGAAATTTCTCCACCGGCGCGGCCGATCAGGCCAGGTCCGATAAGGATATCATAGGCACGTTCACCCAGCGGAACATGAACAAGGCGCTCGTCGGTCTGGATGGCGGAGGGCATGGCATCAGGCTTTCTTGGTGAGGCTGGCGATGGCTTCTAGAACTTCCGTGGCGATGATGTCCTTGCGAACATCGCGGGATTCGATGGTGATGTCGGCTTCGCAATAGATGGGGTAACGCTTTTCCATCAGTGCCGCCAGCGTTGCCTTGGGGTTCTCGGTCTTCAGCAAGGGGCGATGATCCCGCTTGTTGACACGTTCCCACAGCACTTCGAGATCGGCTTTTAGCCAGAGCGAAACGCCGCCACGCTTGATGTGTCGACGGGTATTCTCGTTGATGAAGGCCCCACCACCGGTGGAGACGACCTTGGGTCCACCACGCAAAAGGCGCTTGATCACGCGCGTTTCCAGTGCCCGAAATTCGTCTTCGCCATAGCTAGCGAAGAGCTCCGAGATCGTCATGCGCGAGACGCGCTCGATCTCGTCATCCGTATCGACGAAGGGGATCCTCAACTGCTGCGCGACCGACCTGCCGATTGCAGATTTTCCTGCACCCATGAGCCCAACAAAGACGATGTTGCGCCTGCCAAGAGCGGCACGCGCTTTTTCTCCCAGGCTCTGGGGAAGAGATAAGTTGGTTTCGCTCATGAATGATGGCCCATTTGGCTTCGGTATCTTCAAATGTTTACCAAGCGTCAAGCCAAATCGCGCCTTATAAGCATGTCGCGCAAAAGTGTGCAGCGGTTTTGCGATAACGACATGCGATGAAACAAGAACCTAAAGCCTAGAGCGCGAATCTGAAGGATCGCGGCGGGCGCGCTTTAAGCCATAGAAATAGCCTGGCCGGATGACACCGATTGTCATGCGGAAGGCCAGCCACGCCATGCCCTTGCCAAGATGTTCTCACAGGCAAGGCGACCAAGTGCTGCGGAGTGATCATGCCCACCCTTTTCCGTTTTATCTTCATCCTCGCGGCCATCGCCGGCATTATCTATGGAAGCATGGTATCGCTTGTTTCGCTGGTGAAACCGCGCGAGCGGGAGGTCACGGTTCGCATTCCGTCCGAGCGCCTCAATCCGCCGACACCTTGAGGAGCAGGCAAGCCATGTCTCGCCAGGATCATGCACGACTGGAAGGCTTTCTGGAAATGATGAGCGCCGAGCGCGGTGCGGCGATGAACACGCTTGCCTCCTATGAGCGCGATCTCAACGACCTGATGGCGTTTCTCTCATCGCGCCATGCGTCATTGACCGAGGCAACCACAGCCGACCTCTCGGCCTATCTGGCTCATCTTTCTGCGCAAGGCTTTGCCGCATCCTCGCAGGCACGGCGCCTTTCTGCGCTCCGGCAGTTTTACAAGTTTCTCTATTCTGAGGGTGTTCGCACCGACGATCCTACTGGAATATTGGACGCGCCACGCAAAGGTCGATCTCTTCCGAAAACCATGAGTGTTGCCAGCGTCACAGCGCTTCTCGCCAAAGCCGCGGAAGAAGCGAGCCTGGAAGGGCCGGGGCAACTGGCGCGCATCCGCATGCATCTTCTGCTGGAGCTGCTCTACGCAACGGGCATGCGCGTTAGCGAACTCGTCTCCTTGCCGGCCAAGGTCCTGCGACACGAAGGCCGTTTCCTGATGATCCGCGGCAAGGGCAACAAGGATCGCGTCGTCTTGTTGTCACGAACGGCGATCGAGGCGATGGAGAGATACGATGAAGCCCGCAAGGCGCTCGCGCCGAAGGGCAAGTCAGACGAAGAAAGCCCGTGGCTGTTTCCCTCTGCCAGCAAGGAGGGGCATCTGCCCCGTCAGGTGTTTGCCCGCGACCTGAAGGATATCGCCATCCGCGCCGGCCTCACCCCCTCGGCCGTCTCGCCGCATGTGCTTAGGCACGCCTTTGCCAGCCATCTTCTGCAGAACGGCGCGGATCTGCGCGCAGTGCAGGAACTGCTCGGCCATTCGGACATTTCAACGACACAAATATACACACATGTGTTGGAAGAACGCCTCCAAGAGTTGGTACAAACGCACCACCCTCTTGCCAAACAGGGCAAAAACCTTGATTAGAGCGACCGGAACCGCCGGGAGAGCCCGGTCAAACCTTGCGCAAAACGATCGGAAACGGATCTCATGCTCAGCTATCTCGACTTCGAAAAACCCATTTCGGACCTGGAAGGCAAGATTCTTGAACTGAAGAAACTGGCCGCAGAAGACGAGAGCATAGATACGTCCGAGGAAATTTCGCGTCTGGAATCGCGCGTCAACGACGCGATGCAGGACATCTATTCCAAGCTGAATGCCTGGCAGAAGACGCAGGTTGCCCGCCACCCGCAGCGCCCGCACTTCATCGACTATGCGAGCGCGCTCTTCACCGACTTCACGCCGCTGGCCGGCGACCGCAAGTTTGCCGAAGATGCCGCCATCCAGGCAGGTCTTGGCCGTTTCAACGGCCAGCCAGTCGCAATCATCGGCCAGGAAAAGGGCAACGACACGAAGTCGCGCCTCAAGCATAATTTTGGTAGCCCGCGTCCGGAAGGATACCGCAAGGCGATCCGCGTTCTGGAACTGGCCGACCGCTTCTCTCTACCCGTCGTGACGCTCATCGATACCGCCGGCGCTTATCCAGGTGTCGGTGCTGAAGAACGCGGCCAGGCGGAAGCCATCGCCCGGTCGACGGAAATGTGCCTGAACGCCAAGGTGCCGATCGTGTCCGTCGTCATCGGCGAAGGCGGCTCCGGCGGCGCCATTGCGATCGCCACCGGCAACCGTGTCTACATGCTCGAACACGCAATCTACTCTGTGATCTCCCCCGAAGGTGCAGCCTCCATCCTCTGGCGCGATTCGACCCGCGCCAAGGAGGCCGCGACCAACATGAAGATCACTTCGGATGACCTGAAAGCGCTCGGCGTCATTGACGGGATCATTCCGGAGCCCATCGGCGGCGCCCACCGCGACCCCTCAGGCGTGATCGCCGCAACGGGGAAAACAATCGAATCTGCGTTGAAAGAGCTGACAGCTCAAACCGGCAGCCAGCTTCGCGCCGAACGTCGTCAGAAGTTCCTGGACATCGGCCGCAGCCTGTAATCCGCTCGACCCTGTTTTCTGCTTGTGAAGGCGCGCCGCTCCCGGTGCGCCTTTTGCTTATCTGTGGTTCACACCGCCACGCGATAGGCCTGCCTTCTCGCAAACGAAGCTTTTGTCTCGCACTAATATGCAATATGAGGAATATTTCATATTTATGACAACAGGAGACAGTGATGTCGATATCGGCGTCGGTAACCGATAATTCCCGGTCCCCGTTAAGACTTCTGGAAAAGCCGCTGGCGTCCGGCATGTCGCGTGAGGTCTACGCTCTTCCCGGTACCAACATGCTCGTGAAGGTGCAGACAAAGATGCCGCCACGCCGCTACTTCCAGAACATCCGGCTGCTGTATTTAGTGCGGCGTTTCTATAAGGCTATCGTGCCGCTGCGGCGCGAATTGCGGGAGTATGAGCGGGTCGCACAAGAAGGCCCCAGAACCGCGCGCCATCTCCAGCATTTTGCAGGCGTCGTTTCTACCGACAGGGGCACAGGCATTCTGGTGAAGGCTGTGCGCCGGAGAAACGGTGCCCTTGCGATGACCCTTCAGGATGCGATCGAGAGCGGGCAATACAGCCAGCAGACGGATGCTGCGCTTTCGGAATTCCTGGACTGGCTGGTCAAGAGCGAGATTGTTGCCGTGGACGTGCACCTGAAGAATATCGTCGTTGACGAGAAGAACGGTGCACTCGTCCTGATCGACGGCATCGGAGACAAGACCTTCCTTCCCGTCCGGTCATGGTTTTCCTGGCTAAACCGGAGCTATAAGAAGCGACTGGCCCAGTCGATCTATGCAGAAGTGGCGCACCGTTTCATGAGATCAACGTTGAGCAACCGGACTGTTCTTCTGCTCTTCGTATTCGCAGGTACGATGTTGGGTATCGATATCTCGGATGGCCAGTTGATCGATGGATGAATCTTCGTAGTTTCCAATAAGTCCGTGGACACCTGCATCTGACCCCAGCAAACTATTGACTCGATCTCGATCTTACGTTGTATCGTTGATCAAGGGACGTAGGGGCGTCTTCGAGGGGTAAAGGGACATCATGAAAAAGATTTTGACGCTGCTGGTCGCAGGACTGGCCGTGACTGCCTGTGCAAAAAGACCAGATGCTATTGTTCCAGTCGATGTGCCGATGGCCGCTTATGGCAACATGGACTGCCAATCATTGGCGCAGGAGTACCTGAAGGAGCAAACCGCTCTATTGGCCGTCTCCAAGCAACAGAACGATGCCGCAACAGGCGATGCTTTTGGCGTCTTTCTAATAGGCGTTCCGATGTCGAGCACCTTTGGTGGTGATAAGGAAGGTCAGTTGGCTGTCACGAAAGGCAAAGTCAACGCGATCGAAGCCAATCTGAGAAGCAAAGGCTGCAACATTCCCACGGTGACAAAGCCGGGAAGCAAAAAGTCGGCGAAGTGACAACGTGATTTCGCTGTAAGGTATCACACCTCTAGCGACTCATCGACGATAGAAGAATCGACCGGCGGCATTTTGTTGGCGGTCATTCTGGTGATCGGAACATACCGCTCGACTGTTGTACTTGTCTCTAGGGCATTGATCGCTTTGCTTCGGACAAAGCTGGAATTCTCAACGGCGCCAAGGCGAGCGACTGTCCGCTGCGCGCTCTCCACATACATCGCGTGCGAAATGTCTCCCCGGTGAAACAGAATGTAATTTTTGACCTCGATAGGTAACGTACGACGCAGCAAGTATTCTTGCCCAGCCATCCGCTGCGGTTCGCAGTTCATGCCATTTGTAAAACCCAGAAGGCATGACTGCACGAAAGGGAGATCGGATTTGCACGAGTCCATCTCGAAGCGGATTCGGCCAAAGCGCGCGAGTATCGCCCACGCTCTGAGGTTGTCAAAAAGTGACACAAAAAGCGCCTAAAAGCGCAGCTTTCTCAGTGGCTTGAAAAAGATGATGGTGCCCCTTGCCGGAATCGAACCAGCACTCCTTTCGGAACCTGATTTTGAGTCAGGCGCGTCTACCAATTCCGCCAAAGGGGCAACTCCGAAGCGTGTCGGTTGGTATGCGGCGGACTATACGAACCGCGGGTCTTTGGTCAACCTGTTTTTGCTGAAAACTGCGTTTGATGAAACTTTGCTTGTCTGCCGCTGGAGCGGCGGTTCTGAGGATTGCAGTTCGGGTGGGACTGGATTAGAGCGATGGTGCTTTCCGTCCTGAAGCGCGTTGCGATCGTTCAATTTCGCTTGGCTTGCTTTGAGGCGTTGTTTTGTAAGGCCTCGTTCGTGGAGACGCTGAACTTTCTTCGGAGCGGGGCGCCTTAGTTTCCACCTGTTCAGGTGGTTTGCAGGATTTTGGCGTTATGAGGACGATGATGAGCGTAGGTGTTTCAGCGGAAAAAAGCCGCATGGTTTCGGCGTTGCTTGTCACGGCGGGTATGATCTTCACCGTTGGGTCGGCTTTGGGATTTCAGCATATCGGCGGCTATACGCCCTGCGCGCTTTGCCTGTTGCAGCGTGATCCGTACTATTATGCGACCCCGATCGGCGTTCTTGCCATCCTCGCCAGCATCTTTAGGCTGCCGGCTGCCCTCACGCGGGTGCTGCTCGTCTTGATCGGCATCGCCATGCTCATTGGGCTTGGGCTTGGCGTCTATCATTCGGGTGTTGAATGGGGGTTTTGGCCGGGTCCAACGACCTGTGCGACCGGCGCACCCTCCATCACCACCAATGCCGGCAATCTCTTGAGTGATCTTAACGCCATTAAGGCGCCGTCCTGCAACGAGGCAGCGTTGCGTGTTCTGGGCCTTTCCTTTGCGGGCTGGAACGTGATCGCAAGCGCAGTGCTTGCTGGAATCGCGTTCTGGGGTGCAAGCCGCAAAAGCGTTTGATCAAAGCGAGATACGGACTTAAAGCGCACCGCGATTTTTGAAGCTTGCGGTTTGCTCTTAGCTTTACGTGTGGATCCCGTTATCGCCGCGAGCTTTAGAGCGCCGTGCGTCTCACTGGACGTGCAAAAGACGCTCGATCTCTGAGACTATACGCATCTTGCTTTCCGAAAATCAGTTTCGATTTTGATGCCGATGCCGATGCCGATGCCGATGCCGATGCCGTCGCACGGCGCTTCGTCCGCTCGAAGGGCACGAGGGGTCACAGAATCCGCGTCTACCTTTGCCGTCGGAGGCAGTCCTGAAAAAGTCAGGGCTGCAGTTCGGTATCCCAGTAGAGATAGTCCATCCAGCTTTCGTGCAGGTAGTTCGGCGGGAAAGACCGTCCGTTGTTATGCAGGTCCTGAACCGTTGGCTGATAGGGATGCTGGTGCGGGAACATGCCGGCCTGTTTCGGTAGCTTGCTGCCCTTTTTGAGGTTGCAGGGAGAGCAGGCCGCCACAACATTGTGCCACGTCGTCTCTCCGCCATGGGCGCGAGGGATGACGTGGTCGAAGGTCAGGTCGTCGCGAGATCCGCAATACTGGCACTCGAACTTGTCGCGAAGGAACACGTTGAAGCGGGTAAAGGCGGGGTTTCGCGTTGGCTGGACATAGGTCTTGAGGCTGACGACACTCGGCAATCGCATCGAAAAACTGGGAGAGCACACCGCGTGGTCGTATTCCGCGATGATGTTCACACGGTCGAGGAAGACTGCCTTGATCGCGTCCTGCCAGGACCAGAGCGACAAGGGATAATAACTCAGTGGCCTATAGTCTGCGTTCAGGACGAGCGCCGGCAGGGCCTGTGGTGAAACTGCAATCGTCAAGGGCGTCTCCTGAGCGATTCTGCATCTACATCTGTATATTAGGTCTGTTGTTACAGGATTGTGAAGCCTCTAAATGAAGCACGGAAAGAAAGGCGGATTTCAGGCAATCGGCAGCGCATCCCGCCGCGTGATCGAAGCGTAGTAGGCCCAGAAAATGCGCGCGGCGACTGATTGCCACGGCGACCAGAAACGAGCCCTTTCGGCAAGTTCGTTTCGGCTCGGACGGACGTCCAGCGCGAAGGCGTGCATCACGGCGGCCTGAAGTGCCACATCGCCAGCGGGGAAGATATCGGCGTGCCCGCCGCAGAACATCAGATAGACTTCCGCCGTCCAAGGACCGATGCCTTTCAGGGCAGTCAATCGTTGCATCGCGACGGTTGGCTCCAGGTGGCTGAGTTCGACGAGATCCAGTTCTCCTGCGGCAACTACCTCGGCGAGTGACAAGAGTGTCGTCCGTTTGGCATTCGACAAGCCGAAGCTTGAGAGGGTCGCCTCATCCACGGCGAGAAAATGCTCGGCCGTAATGGTTTCTGTGCCCGCCACCATGCGGCGCCAGATGGCATCGGCGCTCGCCCGGGAGATCATCTGCGAGACGATGATATGCGCCAATCCGGCAAATCCTGCCTCGTTCAGCCTGAGCGGGATCACACCCGCCCGCTCGATCACCGGCTCCAGCCGTGCATCGATCAGGCGAAGTGCGGACACGCCCTCGTCGATATCGGCCGTGGATTGGATGATCTTCATTTCAGAACCCGGTCCATAATGACAGTTCGCCGCAAAACGTGGCAGAAGACATTATGACTTCACCCTTTCGTCAAAATCCAGTCTTTCGCTTTGCGCCCAGTCCCAACGGCCCGCTGCATCTGGGGCATGCACTTTCGGCTTTCCTGAACCATGACATGGCCGTCGCGCAAGGTGGGCGCTTCCTGCTGCGTATCGAAGATATCGATTTGATGCGCTGCACCCCTGCTTTCGAGCAGGGTATCTATCAGGATTTGCGCTGGCTCGGCTTGCAGTGGAAAGAGCCTGTTCGGCGGCAATCGGAGCATTTTTTGGAATATCGTGCGGCGCTGGATCGTCTTATCGAGATGGGGCTGGTCTATCCGGCCTTCATGAGCCGCGGCGAGATCAAGGCTTTTGTTTCGGAGTACGAATCAGCCGGTCGAAGCTGGCCGCGCGATCCGGATGGTGCACCGCTCTATCCGCCGCGGGACAAGGAGCGTGGCCCCCAAGAGGTCAAAGCCTTGCTGGCGACCGGCGCAAAACATGCCTGGCGCCTGAATATGGAGAGAGCGCTGGCGCAGCTTTCCGATCCTTTGGTCTGGTTGGAGTTGGGGCAGGGCAGTGACATATCGATCAAGGCCGATCCGGCCGCCTGGGGCGATGTGGTTCTGTCCCGCTCCGATGCCCCGTCCAGCTATCACCTGTCCGTCGTCATCGATGATGCGCTGCAGGGCGTGACGAAGGTGGTGCGTGGGCTCGATTTATTCCATGCCACATCCGTGCATCGTCTGCTCCAGGCGCTGCTCGATCTGCCGGTGCCGGACTATCATCATCATCGCCTCATTTTGGGCTCGGATGGGCGCAAGCTGTCGAAGAGCGAAGGCAGCACAGGGCTGACGGTCCTGCGTGACGCGGGTTGCACGCCGTCAGATGTCCGCCGCCTCGTCGGCCTCTAGCGCCCGTCTGAGACTGCCAGTGCGGATGCCAGCCTTCACCACCCGGCGAACGCGGTACTTCATCAGCGCCGCATTGACCTCAGCACCCAGCATGAAGATCACGCCAACCATGTAAAGGAACACGAGGACGATCATCACCGAGGCGAGACCCGCATAGGTGGCGGCATAGTTGGCGAAGGTGGCCAGGTAGTAGGCAAAGATCGCAGCGCCGATGATCCAGAAAATCATCGTCAGCAGAATACCGGGCAGAACGTCCCACAGCTTGCGGCGGCCTGCCGGCAGCCACAAATGCGCGGCAACAAGGCCCGCGGTCAAGACCACGATAGTCCCGTAAAGGCCGAGATTGGAAACCAGTTGCAACACCTCTGTCAGAAGGGAAGAGCGGGTTTCGACGAATTTTAAAGCGACAGGAACGGCAACCAGGACGATGCTGATGCCGGCAAAGATGATGACGGCCAGCACGACATAAAAGAGGCTGAGAAGACGGGTGATGTACCACCAGCGGGTTTCGGTGACGCGATACGCGCGGTTCAGCGAAATGCGGATGGCTTCCACGCCATTGGAGGCGAAGTAAGCTGCCGCCAGAACCGAGATGGTCAAAAGCCCGCCACGCGGTATCGTCAGAACCTGCTGAACCTGGGCTGCGAGCGGCCCGGCAATGGCCTCCGGCCATGTGTCGAAGATCAGATGAACCGCCGTTTCCGAAAACTGATCCGCACCGAGAAAGCTTGCAAGTGCCGTCCCGAAAATCAGGAAGGGAAAAAGCGCCAAAAGGCCAGACAATGCGACATGGCTTGCCATGGCCCAGCCGTCATCCTCGGCAAAGTGGATATAGGCGTCGTAGGCAACTTTGCGGGCGAGGCTTAAAGCGGCAGCCATGTCACCTCCTTGATCAGAATTTCATTCGTAACGAGCAATGAAATATGGGAAATGGGTTTCGAATTGTATAGCGCCCGAAACCGTGCATCGGTTCCATTTCACCGATAAGAATTGTGCGCTATTCAACGGGACGCAAGCTTCTTTACCTGCTTGTTGAAGTGTCGAGGATACCATGTCTGAAAAGCCCGTCATCATCATCACCGGCTGCTCCACCGGGATTGGTGCCTATTGCGCCGGCGCGCTTCACCGTGATGGCTGGCGGGTCTTCGCCACGGTGCGCCGAACGGAGGATTTGGCGGCATTGGAAGGTCAGGGCATCGAAGCGCTGATCATGGACTATACCCGGCCGCAGAGCATTGCCGCTCTGGTAGATGAGGTCGCAGCCCGCACCGGCGGCCGCATCGATGCGCTCTTCAACAATGGCGCTTATGGGCAGGCCGGCGCGGTGGAGGATATTTCCGTCGCGGTGCTGCGCCAGCAATTCGAGACCAATGTGTTCGGCTGGCACGACCTGACCTGCCGTGTCATCCCATTCATGCGCAGACGAGGGCAGGGACGAATCGTTCATTGCTCTTCCATTCTTGGGCTAGTGCCCTATCGATATCGCGGCGCTTACAACGCGTCGAAATTTGCTTTGGAAGGGCTCGGTATCACCTTGCGCATGGAGTTGGAGGGCAGCGGTATTCATGTGAGCCTCATCGAGCCCGGCCCGATCGCCTCGAATTTTACGGCGACGGCCTTGAAGCATATCAAGGCCAATATCGATATCGAGAATTCGGCGCACGCGCAGGAATACAGACGCCAGCTTGCCCGGCTGGAAGGCAGCGGACCAGTCAATAAGCATAAGCTCGGTCCCGAAGCGGTGTACAAGGACCTGCATCATGCTTTGACGGCGCGTCGTCCAAAGCCGCATTATGTGATCACCACGCCGGCCAAGCAGGGTGTGCTGTTGAAGCGTCTACTGCCAGCTTCTCTATTTTACAGACTTCTTCGCAAGTTCGACTAGCTAAATCGCCATCTCATCCGTTAGAACGCTTGCGGTTGTCGTTATCGCAAAGAACGCTAACCATTTTGCGCGACATGCTGAGGGAGGCAATAGGATGTCCAGCTTTACCACCGTGCTTGCGGTCATTGTCATGGGGCTGGTCGTGCTGGTTCTCATCCGTGGTCTGTTCAACATGTTGAAGGGGACCGATGCCAACCGCTCCAACCAGTTGATGCAGTTGCGGCTTATTCTGCAGGCCGTGGCAATCGTTTTGATCATGCTGACCTTGTGGCTGACAGGAGGCGGGCGCTAATATGGTGAAACTCAACAAGATTTACACTCGGACGGGCGATGACGGCACCACGGCGTTGGTCTCCGGGCCCCGCCGGGCGAAATATGATCTGCGCGTGGAAAGCTATGGTGACGTGGACGAGACCAATTCGGTCATCGGCATGGCGCGGCTACATACCACCGATTTGACCGAACTCGACGCGATGCTGTTTCGCATTCAGAACGATCTTTTCGATCTGGGGGCAGATTTGGCCACACCCGATGATGGTAAGCCCTTGTCTTACGAGCCGCTGAGGATCGTCGAATCGCAGGTCACCCGCATCGAAAAGGAGATCGATGCTTTGAACGACACGCTGTCGGCTCTCACCTCCTTCGTGCTGCCCGGCGGCTCGGCCGCGGCGGCGCATCTGCATCTGGCCCGCACGGTGTCGAGACGGGCGGAGCGCCGTATGGTGGAGCTTGCGAAGATGGAAGACGAGATCGTCAGCCCCGCTGCGCTGAAGTACATCAACCGCCTGTCCGATTTCCTCTTCGTTGCCGCGCGTTTCGCCAATCATAATGCGGACGCGATAAAGGCGGATGTCCTCTGGGTACCCGGAAAGAACCGCTGAGTTGAGCGCAAAGGCAGAGGTCGCATTCCATGTTCATCCCGCTGCATGATGCGAACTCGCTGAAGCACATCAAGCTGCAATATGTGACGGTTTCGCTGATCGGCATCAACATTCTCGTCTGGCTGGTCGTTGGCGCATTTTCGAGCGATCAGCAGGCGAGCGCTGCGGTGCTGGGGCTAGGTTTCATTCCCGCCGTTTTGTTCGACTACGCTTCGCTTGACCCTGCGCTGGTCCTGGTCCCGAAAGATGCGACGATCGTTACCTATGCGTTCCTGCATCTGAGCTTTTGGCACCTCGCATCCAACATGGTGTTTCTCTGGGTGTTCGGCGACAATGTGGAAGACGCGTTCGGCCATCTCGGCTTTCTGATCTTCTATCTTGCCTGCGCCGCCGCAGGTGCGCTGCTTCACGGGTTTATCGCGCCACAGTCCCAAGGTCCGCTGATCGGGGCATCGGGTGCGGTTTCCGGCGTGGTTGCCGCCTATCTTCTACTGCATCCGCGCGTGCGGGTCTGGGTGCTGGTCTTCATGCGCATTCCGGTGCCGCTTCCAGCCTTCATTCCCCTGGCACTATGGGTTGGCCAGCAATTCGTCATGCTGCTCCTGAGCCCGGAAGAAAGCGTCTCCTGGGCGGCACATGTCGGAGGTATTGTGACGGGGGCGATCCTTGTCGTTTTCTTTCGTCGAAGCGGCGTTCCACTGGTTGACCGGACACTGGTTACGCCGCGGGCGGTTCAGCACAAAAATCAGGGGCTGCAAGACGCTGGCGTGTCGCAAACGGAACGGCCATCCGATAGTATTCCGTGAAAATTATTCTGAGAACGAGTATTTACGTTCACGTCAACGTAAGATATTTCGTGAGTGCATCGCGTCATGAGCATTGTTCCGTTGATCTCATTGGAAAAATGCGTATCCATGGCTCAACTTGATTGTCAGGAGGACCGTTTGCCTACGCGCTTACGGTCAGGAGTTGAAAGAAGGCTGCCGATGAAGATTCTTGTCCCAGTGAAGCGTGTGGTGGACTACAACGTGAAGATCCGCGTCAAGGCGAATGGCTCCGGTGTAGAGCTTGCCAACGTCAAGATGTCGATGAACCCTTTCGACGAAATCTCCGTCGAGGAAGCCCTGCGGCTGAAAGAGGCTGGCAAGGCCGAGGAAGTGATCGTCGTGTCCATCGGCCCTGCAAAGGCTGAAGAGACGCTGCGTACCGCACTCGCTATGGGTGCCGACCGCGCCATCCTCATTGAGACCGACGAGACCGTTGAGCCGCTCGCTGTTGCCAAGCTTTTGAAGGGCGTCGTCGAGGCGGAAAATCCAGGTCTCGTCATTGTCGGCAAGCAGGCGATCGACGACGATTCCAACCAGACCGGCCAGATGCTGGCAGCGCTCCTGGGCTGGGGCCAGGGCACGTTTGCTTCCAAGGTTGAGCCGTCCGATGGCAAGGTTGCTGTGACCCGCGAAGTGGATGGTGGTCTGCAGACTGTCGAGCTGAAGCTTCCGGCTGTCGTCACCACCGACCTTCGCCTCAACGAGCCGCGTTATGCCTCGCTGCCGAACATTATGAAGGCCAAGAAGAAGCCGCTCGACAAGAAGTCGCCCGCCGATTTCGGCGTCGACATCGCTCCGCGCCTCAAGGTTTTGAAGACCGAAGAGCCCGCTGGCCGCAAGGCAGGCGTCAAGGTTGGATCCGTCTCTGAACTGGTGTCCAAGCTTAAAGCCGACGGCGTCCTTTAAGGAAAGTGAAAGGGAGATAAACCATGGCCATTCTTCTTCTGGCAGAACACGACAATGCAACCCTTTCCGACCAGACGGCAAAGACGCTGACGGCGGCAACGCAAATTGGTGGTGACGTGCATGTGCTGGTCGCCGGCTCGGGCGCCAAAGCGGCAGCCGATGAAGCTGCGAAGCTTTCCGGCGTTTCCAAGGTGCTGCTTGCCGACGACGCATCTTACGCCAACCAGTTGGCCGAGCCGCTGGCTGCACTGATCGTTTCGCTGGCTGCATCCTATGATGTGATCATCGCCCCTGCCACGGCATCGGCCAAGAATGTGCTGCCACGCGTGGCAGCGCTTCTCGATGTGGCGCAGATTTCCGAAATCACGGACGTCGTGTCCTCCGATACTTTCAAGCGTCCGATCTATGCCGGTAACGCGATCCAGACGGTTCAGTCGACTGACGCCAAGAAGGTCATCACCGTTCGTACCGCATCCTTTGCTCCGGCTCAGGCTGGCGGTTCTGCCTCCGTCGAATCCGTCTCGGCTGCCGAAAACCCCGGCGTTTCCTCCTTCGTTTCGGACGCGCTTGCTTCGTCCGACCGTCCGGAACTCACCTCTGCCAAGATCATCATCTCGGGCGGTCGTGCGCTCGGTTCTTCGGAGAAGTTCAAGGAAGTCATCCTGCCGGTTGCCGACAAGCTTGGTGCTGCCGTCGGCGCATCGCGCGCTGCCGTCGATGCCGGTTACGCGCCGAACGACTGGCAGGTTGGCCAGACAGGCAAGGTGGTTGCTCCGCAGCTTTACATCGCCTGCGGCATCTCCGGTGCCATCCAGCATCTGGCGGGTATGAAAGACTCCAAGGTCATCGTCGCCATCAACAAGGACGAAGAGGCACCAATCTTCCAGGTTGCCGATTACGGTCTCGTCGCAGACCTCTTCGAAGCCCTTCCAGAGCTTGAAAAAGCAATCTGATAACCGCAATGATGGGAAGCGGCGCGTTTTTACCGACGCGCCGCTTTCGTTTTGTGGCAATATGCGCAACAACGAAGATCTGAAGCGCGACCGGGTCAGTCTGAAAGACCAAGACGCGCTTCGACGCCATGAGCGCTGAGACCAACCCGACAGGAGATAAACGCATGACAGCCCCAATCAAGAACATCGGTGTTATCGGAGCCGGTCAGATGGGCTGCGGCATCGCGCATGTGTCGGCTCTGGCAGGCTACAAGGTGCATATCTACGATGTCTCCAAGGACCGCATCGAGGCGGGGCTGGCCACCATCAACGGCAATCTGGCGAGACAAGTCTCCAACGGCAAGCTTGAGGACGATGCGCGCAAGTCCGCGCTCGGCCTGATCGGCGGGTCTTCCGATCTGAACGATCTGGCGGCAATGGATCTCGTCATCGAGGCCGCTACCGAGAACGAAGAGGTCAAGCGCAAGATCTACGCTCAGGTCTGCCCAGTGCTGAAACCTGAAGCCCTGCTTGCCACCAACACCTCTTCCCTATCCATTACCCGCCTGGCGTCTGCGACCGACCGCCCCGAACAGTTCATGGGCATTCACTTCATGAACCCGGTACCGGTGATGAAGCTCGTCGAACTGGTGCGCGGCATTGCCACCGGCGAAAAGACCTTCGAGACGGCCAAGGATTATGTCCGCTCGCTGGATAAGGCGATTACCGTTGCGGAAGATTTCCCGGCCTTCATCGTCAATCGCATTCTCTTGCCGATGATCAACGAGGCGATCTATACGCTTTATGAAGGCGTCGGCACGGTGGAAGCCATCGATACCGCCATGAAGCTTGGTGCAAACCACCCCATGGGCCCGCTGCAGCTTGCCGACTTCATCGGTCTCGACACTTGTCTTTCGATCATGCAGGTGCTGCATGATGGCCTGGCCGACAGCAAATATCGCCCATGCCCGTTGCTGGTCAAATATGTCGAAGCAGGCTGGCTTGGCCGCAAATCCGGCCGCGGCTTTTACGATTACCGTGGCGAGATTCCGGTCCCGACACGCTGATCAGGGGGAGGTTGCTGCCGTTACCAGCGCCTTGGCGTCGGGGCTGTCCCAAGCGGCCGGGCCGTTCATGGAAGCGAGCAGGCAGCCCTTGTCATCTAGAAGCAGCGTTGCCGGCAGGCCGAAGGCAAGGCCTTCCTTTTTCAAGGCATTGAAGACGCCCATGGAGCTATCGCGGTAAAGCTTCAGCGAATCGATCTTGTATTCGCTCATGAAGGCTTTCGGCTTCTCATCCTCGCCATTGTCGATATTGATGGTCACGACTTCGAACGCGTTACTGCCCTTTTCCTTCTCCAAAGCGTTGAGAGCAGGCATCTCCTCGCGGCAGGGGACACACCATGTGGCCCAGAGATTCAGAAGAACGGTTTTGCCTTTGAGATCCGCTTGCGTCATCGCCGTGCCGTCGGCCGATTTGAAGGAGAGCGGAATGACACGGGGCTTATCGGTCGGCGACATCGCCGCGATCTGGCCTTTCAGCAGGGGCTCGATGCTGGCAATGCGCTTGGCCGCGCCTTCACATAAAGCCGCATCCGCCACCGCTGCCCCTTGAACCTGTCCTTCAGACCCAATATGCCTGAACAACACCGCTCCCCCGCCGCAGACAATCCCGGCGATGGCGGCAATTGCAACAAGTCTGACGGAAGGAAGTCTGAAAGGTCTTTTTTCTGTCATCGAATACTCCAGGGCATGCACAATGGCTGACGGCGCAGAACAAAAATCCTCCAACCAGATGTGGGGCGGACGCTTTGCTTCCGGTCCCTCCGCCATCATGGAAGAGATAAATGCCTCCATCGGCTTCGACAAGAAGCTTTACGCCCAGGATATCCGAGGCTCCATCGCCCACGCCACCATGCTTGCTGCAAAAGGCATTATTTCGGCCGAAGATAAAGACAAGATCATCGAGGGTCTGAACACGATCCTGTCAGAAATCGAGGCAGGGACCTTCGAGTTTTCGCGCAAGCTCGAAGACATTCACATGAACATCGAGGCGCGTCTCGCAAATCTTATCGGACCCGCCGCTGGACGCTTGCACACGGCGCGTTCGCGCAACGATCAGGTCGCACTCGATTTCCGCCTCTGGGTCAAGGAAGAGCTGCAGAAGACCGAAGCCATGTTGAGCGCTTTGATCGCAGCCTTCCTCGACCGCGCCGAGCAGCATGCCGATACGGTGATGCCGGGCTTCACACACCTGCAGACGGCTCAGCCCGTCACCTTCGGTCATCACTGCATGGCCTATGTCGAAATGTTTGGCCGCGACCGTGCCCGCGTTCGCCATGCTATCGAGCATCTGGATGAAAGTCCGATCGGCGCTGCGGCGCTTGCCGGAACCGGCTACCCGATCGACCGCCACATGACGGCGAATGCACTCGGCTTCCGCGAGCCGACGCGCAACTCCATCGATACGGTGTCGGATCGCGACTTCGCACTGGAGTTCCTCTCGATCGCCTCCATCTGCGCCACGCATCTTTCGCGCCTGGCGGAAGAGATCGTCATCTGGTCGACACCGCAATTCGGCTTCATTCGTCTGTCGGATGCTTTCTCCACCGGCTCCTCGATCATGCCGCAGAAGAAGAACCCTGATGCCGCGGAACTGGTGCGCGCCAAGACCGGCCGTATCAATGGCTCGCTGGTCGCGCTTCTCACCGTGATGAAGGGTCTGCCGCTCGCCTATTCCAAGGATATGCAGGAAGACAAGGAACAGGTCTTCGATGCGGCGGAGAGCCTGGAGCTTGCGATTGCCGCCATGACTGGCATGATCCGCGATCTGGAAGTGCGCGCTGATCGCATGCGCGCCGCTGCCGGTTCCGGTTACTCGACCGCGACGGATCTTGCCGACTGGCTGGTGCGTGAAGCTGGCCTGCCATTCCGCGATGCGCATCACGTGACAGGGCATGCGGTTGCGCTTGCGGAAAAGAAGGGCTGCGATCTGGCCGATCTTTCGCTTGAGGAATTGCAGGCGATCAATTCGGCGATCACCGCCAGCGTCTTCGACGTGCTGTCGGTCGAGGCGTCGGTCGCAAGCCGCACCAGCTTCGGCGGTACGGCGCCGTCTGAAGTGCGCAAGCAGATCGCCTGGTGGCGCGGTCGTAACTGATCGAGCAACCGATCAATCTGGCGTTACGCCACCATCACAAGAAACAGGGTGCACAAGCTCCCTGTTTTTCGTTATCAGAGATGCAAAGATTTCCTTTGGACGGGTCCATGCTCCTTAAAACCTCTCGCAGTATCATCATTCCGGTCAGCGTGGCGCTCGCTGCAGGTCTTGCTCTCTCCAGCTGTGGCCGCAGGGGCGATCTCGATGCGCCGAGCACGCCGGTCGAGCAGCGCAACCAGCGCACAAACGGCAAGGTGGAAACGACGCCGGAACGCCCCTTCATCCTCGACAAGCTTCTGTAACGGATTACAGCCGTGAACCATTTTCATTACATCGACGGCGTGCTGCACGCCGAAAACGTTCCCGTGCCCGAAATCGCCAAGGCTGTTGGAACGCCCTTCTACGTCTATTCGACGGCGACGCTCGAGCGTCACTACAAGGTCTTCTCCGAGGCCTTCAGCGATGTGGATGCGATGGTCTGCTATGCCATGAAGGCGAACTCCAATCAGGCGGTGCTGAAGACGCTGGCAAAGCTTGGCGCGGGGATCGACGTCGTATCAGGCGGTGAGCTTCGTCGTGCGCTGGCGGCCGGCGTGCCGGCAAGCCGCATCATGTTTTCCGGCGTCGGCAAGACGCCGGCCGAAATGGATCTGGCGCTCGAGGCCGGCATCTATTGCTTCAACGTGGAATCGGAGCCGGAACTCGAGGTTCTCAATCTGCGCGCGGTGAAGGCGGGTAAGAAGGCGCATGTCTCCTTCCGCATCAACCCGGATGTGGATGCCAAGACGCACGCCAAGATTTCGACCGGCAAGAAGGAAAACAAGTTCGGGATTTCCTATCAGCGGGCGCGGGCCGTTTATGCCCATGCCGCGACACTTCCGGGCATCGATGTCAGCGGCATCGACATGCATATCGGCAGCCAGATCACCGAGCTGCAGCCATTTGAAGATGCGTTCCGACTGCTGCGCGAGTTGGTGGAGTCGTTGCGCGGCGATGGTCACACGATCAGCCATGTGGATATCGGTGGGGGCTTAGGCATTCCCTACAAGGACGACAACAATCCGCCACCTCTGCCGGATGCCTATGCGCATATCGTCAAGAACGAGCTGAAGAGTCTCAACTGCAAGATCGTCACCGAGCCCGGCCGCCTGATCGTCGGCAATGCTGGCATCCTCGTAACCGAAGTTCTTTACGTGAAGGATGGCGGGGAGAAGTCATTCGTCATCGTCGATGCGGCGATGAACGACCTCATCCGTCCGACGCTTTATGAAGCCTATCACGGCATCCGCCCCGTCGTGCAGCCGTCCGCCGATGCGCCGCGCATCAAGGCAGATGTGGTGGGGCCGGTCTGCGAGACGGGCGATTATCTGGCGCTCGATCGCGAGATGGCAGAACCTGAGCCCGGCGATCTCATTGCCGTCAGCTCTGCCGGTGCCTATGGCGCGGTGCAGGCCGGGACTTACAACTCGCGGCTTCTGGTGCCGGAAGTGCTGGTCAGTGGAGACCAGTTCCATGTCATTCGCCCACGCGGCACCTACGAAGAACTGATCGCGCTCGACTCCGTGCCGGCTTGGCTGGACTGAGAGCGTCTATCACGATTAGGCGAACTGGACGAAAAAAGCGGGGCAAGCGCTGGCTTGCCCTCGTCTTCGCCACAAACAATGCTATCCTGCACGCTGTTGCACTGAAAGATTTCGCGGCTGCGTCATTGGCGGGATTGGCGGCGAGATCGTGTGGCCAGACCGGGAGAACGGATTGATGACCACCAGGCAAGGCGGAAAAGGCGCTTTCGACAAGAGACCTGAGCTGGCACGGCGCGTGGCGGCCAAACGGTTCTTTGCGAAACTCGTTCTGTTTGCCGAGCGCCTTGCGCCGAAGACGCTTCTGCCGCTCTCGGTCGCCGCGGTGTTTCTCTCGCTTGGTTGGTTCGGCCTGTTCCGGCAGATGCCTGACCTTTTGCGCTGGGCTGTCGTTTTTATTGTCGTCTTTACGTTCCTCAGCGCGCTTCTGCCGATTGCGCGTCTGCGCTGGCCTTCGAAGGAAGAAGCCTCGCGCCTGCTTGAAGAGCGCAACGGTCTTCCGCACCAGCCGGTTGGCGTGCAGGAAGACGAGCCCGCTTTCGACACCCCCATTGCGCGCGCGCTATGGAAAGAGCACCAGACGCGCATGGCCGAGCGGATCGCCGCGCTGGATGCAGGTTTGCCGCGGCCGGATATCGCCCGCCACGACCGGATGGCGCTTCGTGCTATCCCGGCGCTGCTCCTCGTTGCTGCGTTCGGCTTCTCCTATTCGAACGGTGCAGGCAGCATTGCCGATGCATTTCGCAGCCGTCCCGCCTCCGGGCCGCTGAACCCGGATATCCGTCTCGATGCCTGGGTGACGCCGCCATCCTATACGGGTCGGGCGCCCATTTTTCTCACCAGCCAGAATGCCGATCGCGCCGACGCGGTCTCCGTTCCGCAATCCTCCAAGCTGACGATCCGAATGACGGGTGGTGCAGGCCAGGAGGAGGTCACCTTCGAGCCTGACGCGGCCGGCGAGTTGCAAAAGCTTGCGCCGGAAGGCGCACAGGAAAAGGCGACCGTCGCTGTTGTGCCTGCCCAGCCAAGCCCCGAGGGCCAGACCGCAGTTGCGCCGCGCACCTTTACGATGGAGTTCAAGGAGAGCGGCACGATTGAGGCGAATGGCCAGTCTTGGTTCTTCAATATCATCCCGGACAAACCGCCGGTCATCGCTTTTGACAATCTGCCGCGCCGTGCGGCCAATGGTGCGCTGGAGATCGGCTTCGCCGCCAAGGACGATTATGGCGTGCGTGAAGCCCATGCCGTCATCGAGCCTCTCGACATTCAGGCTGACGCCACGCCGCTTTATCCGCCGCCGGAATACAAGCTTGATCTTCCGCGTCAAAACCCGCGTGACATGAAGGGCGTGACGAGCCGCAATCTCACCGAACATCCCATGGCGGGAAAACGCGTCCGCATCACGCTGGTCGCAACCGATGGCGCAGGTCAGACGGGCAAGAGCCCTCCGCAGGAAATGATCCTTCCAGGGCGCAACTTCTCCGAGCCACTCGCGGCCTCGGTCGCAGAACAGCGGCAGATTTTCTCGCTCGATACACGCCAGATGCCGAAGGCGATCGCCTATAATGAGGCGGTCAGTCTGCGTCCGGAAGAGACCATCCCCAACAAGACGCACTACCTCCTGCTGCAATCGGCGCAGGCGCGCATGAAGCTCGCCTATAATGAGGAGATGCTGAAGAATACGGCGGATTATCTGTGGGAAATCGCTTTGGGTATCGAAGACGGTGATTTGTCACAGGCGGAGAAGCGCTTGCGCGATGCGCAGGATGCCCTGTCGCAGGCACTGGAACGCAAGGCACCGGATGAGGAAATTGCCAAGCTGATGCAGGAGCTTCGCGAGGCGATGAACGAGTTCATGAAGGAACTCGCGCAGCGCATGCAGAATGCACCCCAGGGGAACATGAACCAGCAGGCGCAAAACGTGCTGCGCCAGCGCGATCTGGAAAACATGATGAACCAGATCGAGAACCTGGCCCGTTCCGGCAACCGCGATGCGGCGCAGGAAATGCTGTCGCAGATGCAGCGGATGATGAACAACCTGCAGGCCGGTCGCCCGCAGCGCGGCCAGCAGGGCCAACAGCAACAGGAAAATAGCCAGTTGCGCCAGCAGATCGACAAGCTGGGCGAGATCATGCAGCAGCAACAGAAGCTGATGGACGAGACCTTCAAGCTCGACCAGGCGCTACGCGACCGTATGCAGCGCGGCGATCCTCAGCAGGGCGAAGAGGGCGGCGAGCAGCAGATGGGCGAGAACGGCCAGCAGCCGCAAGACCAGCAAGGCCAGAACGGCGAGCAGCAGAATGGCCAGCCACAGAATGGACAGGGGCAAAACCCCGATCAGATGACCGCCCAACAACTTCGCGAGGCGTTGAAGAACCTGCGCCAGCAGCAGGAGGGACTGGGCAAGCAGCTCGGTGACCTGCAAAAGGGCCTTCGCGATCTCGGCATGGAGCCCGGTCAGAATTTCGGCAAGGCCGAGCAGGAAATGAAGGGCGCCGGTGAAGCGCTGGGGCAGGGCCGTGGCGAACGGGCTGTCGAAGGTCAGGGCAATGCGCTGAATGCGCTGCGCCAGGGCGCGCAGGATATGATGGGCCAGATCATGCAGGCCATGCGCCAGCAGGGTCAACAGCCTGGCCAGGGTCAGCAGGGCATGATGGGGCAGGGCGACCAGAACGGCCGCGATCCGCTTGGCCGTCCACGCGCCAATTCCGGCCCGGATTTTGGTGATTCACAGGTTCGGGTTCCGGATGAAATTGACGTGCAGCGCGCACGTGAGATCCTCGAAGCAATCCGTGAGAAGCTCGGCAACAACCCGCCTGCGGATGTGGAACGCCGCTATCTGGAACGCCTGCTGGATATCCAGTAACCTTCACGGACGGGTTATCCCCACAGCACGGCCGCGATATGTCGTTGCGCCTTGGTCCTTTCGAGTGGCTTGATTGCTGCCGGCTGACCCAATGTCAGGAACAATCTCAAAAAGCTCTGGTTCGAAGAAGCGCTACACCAAGCGAACCAGAGGAGAATGTTATGAAGGCACTGACCTGGCACGGCAAACACGATATTCGATGCGAAACCGTGCCCGATCCCATCATCGAAGATGATCGGGATGCCATCATCAAGGTAACCGCTTGCGCGATCTGCGGCTCCGATCTTCATCTGTATCAAGGCTCCGTGCCGGACATGCATTCCGGCGATGTCATGGGCCATGAGGCCATGGGTGAGGTCGTGGAAGTCGGCAAAGGAAACAGCAAGCTACAGGTCGGTGACCGGGTCGTTGTGCCGTTCACCATTTCCTGTGGGCATTGCTTCTTTTGTCAGCGCGGCTTCTTTTCCGGTTGCGAGAATAGTAATCCCGACAAGGAGAAGGCGAAGAAGATGTGGGGCAATTCCCCCGCCGGTCTTTTCGGCTATACGCATATGCTTGGCGGCTATAGCGGCGGTCAGGCGGAATATCTTCGGGTCCCTTATGCAGATGTGGGGCCAATCAAGGTGCCCGACGGCTTGACCGATGAGCAGGCTCTCTTTCTGTCCGACATCTTTCCGACAGGATACATGGCGGCGGAATTCTGCAATATCCAACCCGGGGAGACGGTTGCCATATGGGGCTGTGGACCGGTCGGTCAGATGGCGATCCGCTCGGCTTACATGCTGGGTGCTGAGCGCGTGATTGCCGTGGACAGTGTGGCGGAGCGCCTCGCGCTTGCGGCGGCTTCCGGTGCGCTGACGCTGAACTATCTGGAAACCGATATCTATGACGAGATCATGCAACTGACCGGCGGACGTGGCGCGGATGCCTGCATCGATGCTGTCGGAACAGAGGCAGACCCTGCCGCCAGCTGGGACTCCCGCATCGACCGGATCAAGGTCGCAACCTTTATGGGGACCGATCGGCCGCATGTGCTGCGTCAGGCCATTCACTGCTGCCGCAACTTCGGCACTGTTTCCATCGTCGGTGTCTATGGCGGGTTTCTCGATAAGATTCCGATGGGCTCTGCCATCAATCGCGGCTTGACCTTTCGCATGGCGCAGACGCCCGTTCAGCGCTACCTGCCGATGTTGATGGACCGCGTGCTGAAAGGCGAGATCGATCCGTCCTTCGTCATCACCCATCGCGCGACACTGGAGGAAGGGCCCGGCCTATACGAAACCTTCAAGAATAAGGACGATGGCTGCATCAAAGTCGTCATCAAGCCGTAAGGAATGCGATAAGCCTGAGCCACAATCGGATTAAGGGGCTCGGCTCCATGCGATGGTGAGGGGCGACGGGACACCGTCATCGGTTGGGCGCTGGCGAAACAGCATCGACAGATGGCTGAGCCCAGCAAAGCTAGAGGCGCTTTGCTATTGTCTTTCAGGACGTTGAGCCGGTGGACTGACGCAGGATCAACTCCACCGGCCACAGTTCCTGGCATTCCTGAATCGGTCTGCCGGAGATAATCTGGAGGAGAAGTTCGGTCACGCGCATGCCGGCCATGCGCATGGACGAGCGGGTGGTGGATAGCGGTGGCAGCATGCTCTCAGGCGTCAGATAGGGAAACACATCGTCATGAGCGATGACGGACACGTCCTTGCCGATGACGAGACCCAGTTGTGTCGCGGCACGATAGACACCTTGAGCCGTCATCATCGCTCCCGCAACGAAGGCAGTGGGGCGCGATGGTTGCTCCAGAAGTGCGCGGGCGAATCGAAAGGCCGTCTCCTCGCTGAAATGCTCGTTCATCATCAGCTTCGGGTCGGGTGAAAGCCCGTATTCCGAAAGCGCGTCCGCAAATCCCTGTTCGCGGTCGTTGACGAATGTTCGGCCTTTCGGTCCATTGATGAGGGCAATGCGCCGGTGTCCGCGCTCGAGAAAATGCATGGTGGGACGGTATGCAACGTCGCGATTGTCGATATCCAGCCAGGCATGCGGAAACGACGTCTTCGACCGGCCATGCACGATAAAGGGCACGCCCAGTCGGTTCAGCAGGGCCACGCGCTCATCCGCCGGGCGGGGCGAGTGGACGACGATGCCATCCACCTTGCCGCTTGCCGCCAAACGGTTGAAGATCGCCAGTTCCTCATCGAGATTGTTGTCGATGGCGACGCTGACAAGAATGTCGGTTTCCTGGCCTTCGAGACGCGCGGCCATGCCGCCCATGAATTCCGAGAAGAAGTGCCCGCCGCCGCTACGACCCATGACGACGCCGATGGCGCCAGCGCGCCCGGTCACAAGCCTGACCGCATTGGCATTGGGACGATAGCCGAGCCTGCGCGCAGCCTCCATCACCCGCTCGCGGGTTTCCTGGCGAACCTCCGGATAACCCCCAAGGGCGCGGCTGACCGTCGTCGGAGAAAGGCCGACCTGTTCTGCGAATTCCTTGAGCTTCATGATGTCCGCCGTTTTCATCTGCATGCTAGCTCAAAGCGAATTTTTCAAGCAACAAAAATCGAAAGCGATTTAAAATTAGAGAAGGAGGATGAAGCATTTAGATTCAGAGGCTTCTCTGCGATCGTACCTTCAAGGGCGTGTCAATGCGGAAAAATACCATTTCATCCGCTATTGACAGGCGGAAGAGGAATTGTAAGCTTCGAAAAATTGAAAGCGTTTTCAATTTACGTATCGTCAAAGTTTCATAGGGAGGAGAATGATGACGAACTTTTCTAAGAGGGCTTTGTTGCTGTGCGGTAGCCTTTTGGCCTTTGCGGCATCAGCGCAAGCTGCCGATATCGCCATGGCGGCCAATTCCACCGGCAAAAACCTGAACTTCATTCGTGAGCGTTTGGCCGAGTTTGAAAAGCAGAGCGGCCATAAGGTCAAACTGGTGACGATGCCGCCATCGTCCAGCGAACAGTTCAGCCAGTATCGCCTTTGGCTTGCAGCCGGGAACACGGATGTGGATGTCTACCAGACCGATATCGTCTGGGCGCCACAACTTGCCGATCAGTTCGTCGATCTGACGGCTGCGGCCAAGGACGTCATCGGTCAGCACTTCCCATCCGTGGTCGCGTCGCAAACCGTGGATGGCAAGCTTGTGGCCATGCCGATGTACACCGATGCGCCGGCAATGTTCTATCGCAAGGATCTGCTCGACAAATACGGCAAGCAGCCGCCGAAGACTTGGAAAGAGATGGCAGAGACTGCCAAGGAAATTCAGGACAAGGAACGTGCAGCCGGCCAGAAGGATATGTGGGGCTTCGTGTTCCAGGGCAGCGCTTATGAAGGCCTGACCTGCAACGCGCTCGAATGGGTGGCGTCCGCTGGCGGTGGACATATCGTCGAGACCAATGGCGACATTACCATCAATAACGAGAAGGCCGCTGCCGCTCTCGATATGGCGAAAAGCTGGATCGGCACGATTTCGCCCCAGGGCGCATTGGCCTACAAGGAAGAGGAGGCGCGCGGGGTCTGGCAGACGGGCAACTCCGTCTTCATGCGCAACTGGCCCTATGCCTATGCTCTGGGCAATGGCGCCGATAGCGCCATCAAGGGCAAGTTCAGCGTCGCGCCGCTGCCAGCGGGCGCAGACGGCGAGGCACCTGCTTCGACCCTGGGTGGCTGGAACGTTGCTGTCTCGAAATATTCGAAGAGCCAGGATGCAGCCATTGAGCTGGTCAAGTTCCTGACCTCTGCCGAAACGCAGAAGAAGCGGGCGGTGGAGCTGTCCAATATGCCCACCATTGCAGCGCTTTACGACGACAAGGATGTCGCTGCTGCGCAGCCCTTCATGCCGCAGTGGAAGCCGATCTTCGAAACGGCGGTTCCGCGTCCGTCCGCGGCAACCAAGGTGAAGTACAACGAGGTCTCGTCGAAGTTCTGGGGTGCTGTCCACAACACGCTCTCCGGCTCCGGCACGGCTGCCGAAAACCTCGAACTTCTCGAAGTCGAGCTGACCGATCTCAAGGGCAGTGGCTGGTAACACTGTCAACGCGAAGCGGCATCTCTCGCCGCTTCGCCTCCCGTCCAATCGGTGGAAGCTCTCATGAAAACAACTGTCCCTGATCGACAGGCGGCGATGGTCGGCTCCGACCTGCAGTCGGAGCGGCTACGCTCAGCCTGGCTGTTCCTCGCCCCGACCTTTCTCGTGCTCGCGCTTGTCGCGGGCTGGCCTCTCGTCAGAACCGTCTGGTTCAGCCTGACGGACGCCTCTCTGACCAATCTCTCCGGCGCCCAATTCGTCGGACTCAAGAACTACATTTCGTGGATTACGCTCAGCAGCGGCCGCACCGTCTATCGTGGTCTCCTGGCAGATCCGGTCTTCTGGGGCGCTGCCTGGAACACGGTAAAATTCACCATCGTCTCTGTGTCGCTCGAAACGGTTCTGGGTCTCATCGTAGCGCTGGTGCTGAACGCCGAGTTCAGGGGGCGAGGCTTCGTGCGTGCCGCGATCCTCATTCCCTGGGCCATTCCGACCATCGTTTCGGCCCGCATGTGGTCCTGGATGCTGAACGACCAGTTCGGCATCTTGAACGACATGATGCTGAGCCTCGGTCTCATCAGCCATAAGATCGCGTGGACCGCAAACCCCGAAACGGCAATGACGGCGGTGCTGATTGTGGATGTGTGGAAGACGACGCCCTTCATGGCGCTCCTCATCCTTGCCGGTCTGCAGATGGTGCCGAAGGATATGTACGAGGCAGCCAAGGTCGATGGCATCCATCCGATCAAGGTGTTTTGGCGTGTGACGCTGCCGATGATCCGCCCGGCGCTGATGGTCGCGGTCATCTTCCGCATGCTGGATGCGATGCGCGTCTTCGACCTCATCTACATCCTGACGCCCAACAACGCCCAGACGCGCACCTTGTCGGTGCTGGCACGCGAAAACCTCTTCGACTTCGACAAGTTCGCCTATGGTGCGGCGGTTTCGACGATGCTGTTTCTCATCATCGCCTCGATCACCATCGTCTATATGTGGCTTGGTCGCGTCAACACCGATGGAGGCGTAAAATGACAGCTTCGACGGTTGTGAAGAACACTGCCTTCTATGCGCTCGTCGCCATCATCATCGTGGTGGCAGTCTTCCCCTTCTATTATGCCATCCTGACCAGTTTCAAATCCGGTACGGCTCTCTTCGAAATCAACTATCTGCCGAAGAGCTTTTCTCTCGGCAATTATGCCGACGTGTTGGCCAATGACAGCTTCCTGCGCAATCTCGGCAACTCGCTGATGGTGGCAACCTGCGTCGTGGCTCTCTCATTGCTTCTGGCGGTAACGGCGGCTTATGCGCTTGCCCGTGTTCGTTTTCGGGGCCGTGCGCTGCTGCTGCTGACGATCCTCTCGGTTTCGATGTTTCCGCAGATCGCGGTGCTGGCCGGCCTCTTTGAACTGATCCGCTGGGCGGGTCTGTTCAACACGCCTCTGGCACTGATCTTCTCCTATATGATCTTCACGCTGCCCTTTACCGTCTGGGTCCTGACGACCTTCATGCGGGATCTGCCTGTGGAAATCGAAGAGGCGGCGATCGTCGATGGTGCCTCGCCATGGGTCATCATCACGCAGGTCTTCCTACCGCTGATGTGGCCGGCGCTGGTCACGACGGGGCTTCTCGCCTTCATCGCGGCCTGGAACGAGTTCCTCTTCGCGCTCACCTTCACCTCATCGAACGATCAACGCACGGTTCCAGTGGCGATTGCCCTGCTTTCGGGAAGCTCCCAGTTTGAAATCCCCTGGGGAACGATCATGGCGGCCTCCGTCATCGTCACCGTCCCACTCGTCATCCTCGTTCTGATCTTCCAGCGACGCATCATTTCCGGCCTCACCGCCGGCGGCGTCAAAGGCTAGGAGAAATCTCATGACCAGCATTCAACTGCGCAACTTGCGCAAATCCTTCGGCGCTTTCGATGTCATCAAGGGCATCGACATGGATATCCGCTCCGGCGAATTCATGGTCTTCGTCGGCCCATCCGGCTGCGGGAAATCAACGCTGTTGCGTCTCATCTGCGGCCTGGAGGAAATTACCGGCGGTGAACTGTCCTTCGAGGGCGAGGTGGTCAATCGCCTCACGCCTGCCAAGCGCGGTGTCGCCATGGTCTTTCAGTCCTATGCGCTTTATCCGCACATGACCGTTTTCGAGAACATGGCCTTCGGCATGAAGCTCGCCGGCTCCAGCAAGCAAGAGCGGCGAAAGCGTGTGGAAGCGGCTGCCGAGATGCTGCAGCTGACGCCCTATCTCGAACGTCTTCCCAAACAGCTTTCCGGCGGCCAGCGCCAGCGTGTGGCGATTGGACGCGCTATCGTTCGCGATCCCAAGGTCTTTCTCTTCGACGAGCCGCTTTCCAATCTCGATGCCGCTCTTCGTGTCGCGACCCGTCTTGAAATTGCCAAGCTCCACCGTAGCATGCATGACACGACCATGATCTACGTTACCCACGATCAGGTGGAGGCGATGACGCTTGCAGACAGAATTTGCGTGTTGCGGGACGGCCGTATCGAGCAGGTCGGCACGCCGCTCGAGCTTTACGAAACCCCGGTCAACACCTTCGTCGCCGGCTTCATCGGCTCGCCGAAGATGAATTTCATCGGCGGACGTTTGGCCGAAAGCCATGGCGCGCATTCGATCGGTGTGCGGCCGGAGCATATCGTCGTTTCCGATGGGGCTGGCGGCTGGACGGGTGAGATCGTTCACTCCGAAATGCTCGGCTCCGATAGCTACATCTACGTCGATATCGGTGCGGATGAGCCGCTTGTCGTGCGCGAGGAGGGCGTTTCGCACCGAGCGCCTGGCGAAAAACTCAAGCTCTCACCCTTGCCGGAGCACATTCACCGTTTCGATCAGGCAGGTGTTTCTCTCAAACGTGCAGAAACACGCGGAGCCGCCTGATCAATTTCAGTTCACCGGCGTTAACAACCCGCGCTGGTTCATCAAGGAGCATATCTATGACCATCAATACCGTCGTCTGGGGCGAAAACATCCACGAGCATATCAATGAGACGGTTCGTGCTGTTTATCCCAACGGCATGCACAACACGATTGCCGATGCCCTGAACAAGGACCCGGAGATCAATGCGACGACCGCCACCCTGCAGGAGCCCGAGCACGGGCTTTCGCAGGCGAGATTAGACGAGACCGATGTGCTGGTCTGGTGGGGCCACAAGGACCATGGCGCCGTTCAGGATGAGATCGTCGAGCGCGTCGCCAAGCGCGTCTGGGAAGGCATGGGTCTCATCGTTCTCCACTCCGGCCACTTCTCCAAGCCGTTCAAGCGGCTGATGGGCACGCCCTGCGCCTTGAAGTGGCGCGAGGCCGGCGAGCGTGAGCGCATCTGGACCATCAATCCGCGCCACCCGATCGCCGCCGGCCTGCCGGAGCATTTCGAACTGGAAAACGAGGAAATGTACGGGGAGCAATTCTCCGTGCCGGAGCCCCTTGAAACCGTATTCATTTCCTGGTTCCAGGGCGGCGAGGTTTTCCGCTCCGGTCTCACATGGCGCCGCGGTGCGGGCAACATCTTCTATTTCCGTCCGGGACATGAAACATATCCCACCTACCACGACGCCAATATTCAGACCGTCATCAGCAACTCGGTCAAATGGGCTTACAATCCGGCAGGCGCGCTGAAGAGCATCCACGATGCCCCGAACGTGCCGGTCGATAAGGCGCTTGAGCCTATCGAAGAGCGCGGCCCCAAACTGCACCAGGCTGGTGAAGCAGGTTACAGGTAATTCATCATGAAGCTTCTTATTCTCGGTACCGGTGGCATGGCGAACACGCACGCCACCCACTTCTCTCAAATCTCCGGTGTGGAAACTGTTGCAGCGGTGGACGTGGACGAGGTGATCGTCCGCGCCTTTGCCGCACGCCACAACATTCCGCTGACCTTCACCTCGCTGGACGATGCGCTTGCCTGGGGCGAGTTCGATGCGGTGGCGAACGTCACGCCTGACGCAATCCACCATCCAACCAGCCTCAAGCTTCTGGCTGCCGGTAAACACGTCTTCTGCGAAAAGCCGCTGGCGGAAACCTATGGCAAGGCTGCCGAAATGGCGGATGCCGCCGAACAGGCTGGTCTCGTTGCCATGGTCAACCTCACCTATAGAAATGTTGCGCCGCTACAGGAAGCGCGCAAGATGGTGCTTGACGGACGCATCGGCAAGCTTCGTCACCTGGAGGCATCCTATCTCCAGAGCTGGCTGGTGTCGAAAGCCTGGGGCGACTGGATGACGGAGAGCAAATGGCTCTGGCGCCTGTCGACCAAGCACGGCTCAAACGGCGTGCTGGGCGATGTCGGCATCCACATTCTCGACTTTGCGTCCTACGGTGCGGGAAGCGATGTGGAGCGCATCTTCACGCGTCTGAAGACATTCGACAAATATGAGGGCAACCGGATCGACGTCTATGATCTTGATGCCAATGACAGCTTCACCATGACGGCGGAATTGCAGAACGGGGCCATGGGCGTCATTCACGCCACCCGTTGGGCGACCGGCCACCTCAACGAGCTTCGCCTGCGCCTGCATGGCGACAAGGGCGCGCTTGAGGTCGTCCATACGCCGGAATATTCGACGCTGCGCGGTTGCCTTGGCGAGGATATCGAAAAGGCGGTCTGGCGGGATATCGAGCCGGAACCCGTGCCGACCAATTACGAGAAATTCGCCAAGGCGGTGATGGAAGGTGGGGTCGCCGATCCTGATTTCCGTCACGCGGCCAACCTGCAGAAGATCCTCGACCTCTCGATCATCACCGATCGCGAGCGACGCGAAATCGCCGTCTGAGGTTTCGACAGTCAGCACAGACATTGAAGGCCGGGGAGCCGCCTGCTCCTCGGCCTTCTTGCATTATAGCTCGCCAATACGCGACAAACGGTATGTTAACAGGTGCTGTTCTAGGGTGATCCAGAGAGTGTCTGTGCTGGAGTGCCGATATACTGAAGCGGCCATCCTTAAGCTTGGACATCTCTGTCGCGCGGGTCATGGTGATGTTGTCCTCACCAGTTCCTCGTCTGCTTTTATGTGTTTGCGTTATGGGCCGGTGAACTGAGATGGCGATGAATCAGGGCGTGATGGACGGGGCGAGCTATCGCGAACCCACGCATGGACCGGAAAACCTGCTGCGGCTCTTCGCTCTTCTATGGCGTAATATCCTCATCATCCTTTTGAGCGGACTGCTTCTGGCCTCTGCCGCCTTCGGCGTGTCGCTGCTCATCCCCAATTACTATTCTGCGACAACTCAAATCCTGCTTGATCCGGAAGGCTCCAGGATTTTGGACAGCGATCTAACCGCCCAGCCGCGAGCGGTCGATTCCCACGTGCTGAACCAGCAATATCTGCTGACGTCGAATGAGCTTCTGACCCGCGTCGTCGAAAAGGAAAATCTGCAGAACGATCCAGACTTCGGTGCATACAATTCCGAATATACCGACAGCAAAAGCCGCACGCAGCTTGCGGTCGACAGACTGCGCAAGGCCGAGTCTGTTGCCATCGTCGGCAAGAGCTTCATCGTCAATGTCACTGTGAGATCCAGCAGCCCGGAGCAGGCGGCAAAGCTCGCCAATACGATTGCCGATACCTACCTGGAACTCCGTTCGGAGATGAATGCCGACACGCTGAAGCGCACGGGTGGTGGCCTCTCCGCACAGTTGGAGCAACTGCGAAAGGCCGTGGAAGATGGCGACCGTGCCGTTCAGACCTACAGGGCAACCCATAACCTCGCCAATGTCGCCGGGCGTCCCGATATCGAGCAGCAGATTTCCGACACCAATGCGGAGATTGCGCGTCTATCCGGCACGATTGCGGAGAACGAGGCACTGGTTTCCGAACTGAGGCAGGCGCGTAACGACCGGCAATATCTGCGATCGATCCCCGATTCCTCGCTGACTCCCTCGATCATTTCGCTCAGGGCCCGGTACCAGCAAAGCCAGGAGGAACAGGCCGTTCTAGCAACCTCGCTCGGCGCGCAGCATCCAGCGCTTCAAGCCGCAAGAGCGAGAACGCAGTCGCTTGCCACCATCCTCGACGACCAGCTTCGCAATTTCTCCACCACCACGTCGCGCAATCTCGACCGGCTGAAAAACCAGTTGGCCCTTCTTCAGGCCAATCTTGACCGCCTGACACGCAATCAAAACGGCGAAGAAAGCACGATGGTGCAACTGCGCGAGCTTCAGCGCAAGCTCGACAGCGATCGTGCCGTCTACGAATCCTTTCTGCTGCGGACGCGCCAGCTTTCCGAGCAGCAGGGAACGCCGACGGAAAATTCGCGGATCATTTCCGTTGCCGAGGCGCCGTTGAAGAAGGCCGGACCACCGAGAGCCTTGCTCGCCACCGGTGCCGGACTCTTCGGCATGATCCTGGCAGCCGGTATTCTGGTGCTGCGCGACCAGTTCGGGGGACGAAGCTCGGCGGTCGCTGCTGCTACCCCCTCCCTTGTCAATCGCTTTAAAAAGGCGAAGCCGGAAAAGACTGCAGTCACGCCGCATGAAGAAAAGCTTCAGACTGTTCCACCGACGCCGGTTTCGACGGTTGCACCTGTTGCTTCGCCAGAGCCTGTTCCCGAACCCGTGACTCTTGCGTCAGGCATCGTACCTGCCAAGCGCAGCCGCGCGCTTCTGGCCAATGAGAAGGACGACTATGCGGGGCTTGTGAAGGAACTGTGCTCTTCGGTTCCTTTGGCACAGGGATATGCCGTGCTGGTGGCTGCCGTCGGCCCGCAAAATCGCGCCTCGCATGCCGCATTCAACCTGGCCTATGCTGCCGCGCGCCTGGGGCGGCGCGTGCTGTTGGCGGACGGCGCTAGCCGTGATCCGGCATTGACGCGCATGTTGCTGGACGCATCCTCCGCCGCCGCAGACAAGCCTGTCACAGATAGTGATGAGCGTGGGGGAATTGTGGATTTCGAAGACACGGCGCTGATGAAATTCCTGCCCGCCGGTGCCGATCTTCAGGCTCATCTGTCGGGCAAAATGGTGAGCGACGAAAACGAGGCTTTCGATCTGATCGTTGTCGATGGCGGGATTGCCAGTGCGCATCCCATCTCCGCACCGATTGCCAAGATGGTCGACGAGGTCGTTCTCATGCAGAATGAGGACGATGCCGGAAGCACCGTTCTCTCGCTCGTGGCTCTCGAAGAAAGTGGGCTCAAGCAGGCACGGGTGGTTCGCCAAGACCGTACCGGCCTGCATTATTGAGGCCCGGTCTTGGCAGACGGTAGGCATCTCGCCATGAAGCGCATCCCATTCTGGCAGAAGGGCCTTGGAGCCACCGGCCTCAGTATTCTCTTCAATACCGGACTTCGCGGATCGACGCTCGTTCTGCGCTTCGCTCTGTCTTTCTATATCGTTAAGTTTATGGGGCTGGAGGCGGCGGGCATCTATGGCCTGGCGCTCGGCGTCGTCACAACCGCGCCGGCAATCCTCGGATGGGGACTCAACTACTTCATCGCCCGCGATGTCAGCGGTAAATCGAACGGCGTGACCGGCGCCTATATGAAGACGCGGCTTGCGGTGACGATTGCGTCCCTGTCCCTGATGACGCTGCTGGCCGTCGCTGCGGCGTTCACACTCGGTTATCCGCTCAAACCTCTGTACGTCGTCATCCTGATCATCGTCTGGCTGGAGACGATCTCCTGCGACATCCACATGCCCTTGATCTCCAAGGAGATGGCAAGCGCGGCCAATATCCTTTTCTTCCTGCGAACGACGTCCTGGGTCTTACCCGTGATTGCTTTGGGTCTCGCCTTCCCAGCATTCCGCAACGTTGAAACAGTGTTCGTCGGCTGGTCGCTCGGATATATCGGCATGTTTGTCGGCCTGTTTTACGCCCTGCGCCATTGGCCGCTTGCGCGCATCGCCAAAGCACCGGTGCGCTATGACTGGATCAAGAGCCGCATGCGCCGCTCCTGGATGATCCACATCAGCGAGATTTGCAATGTCGGCCTTGTCTATGCCGATCGCTATATCATTTCGCTGTTGCTGACCTTGTCATTGACGGGGGTCTATACCTTCTACTGGTCGCTCGCGAATGCGTTGCAGACGCTGATCTCGACGGCTGTCCTGCAAATCGCCATCCCAAAATTATTCAAGGCTTACAACGACGGCTCGGCCGGGGAATGGCGGCGGATGATGGTCCGGCAATTTACCAAGACTGCCGTGGCTGGCCTCATTCTCGGCGTGGCGATTTTCGTTGCGGGAAGTGTAGTGGTGGAGGTTATGAACATGCCTGCGCTTATTGAGCACGAGGGTGTTTTTGCCCTGCTGCTGGTCACGGCTGCGGTTCGCGCCTGCACCGATCTCATGGGTTTTGGCATGAGCAGCCTCAGAAAGGACGGCCATTACGCCGTCGTCAATCTTTCCAGCGTTATTATCTCGATCGGCATGAGCTTTCTTCTCATCAGCACCTTGGGCTTCATGGGAGCGGGGCTCGCAGCGCTTGTGACGGCCCTGATAACGGCGAGTGTTTCGGCGCTCATGCTGTGGCGAGCTTCAAGGAATATTTAAAGCAATTGATGCCTGCTGGGGGCAGGCCAAAGGGGATGGGCATGGCAGTCGGTCAACCGCAGAAAACCGTGTTGGGGAAGCTTCTAAAGGCGCTCTATCACGCCACCATACACAGCCTGCCGATCAAACAGGCGACCCAACTGCAGTATTTCCGCTATCACCGGCTTTGGCCCAACATCAATAACCCCAAGACACTCAACGAACATCTGGTTTCGCGCAAGATCGCGTGGCGTGAACCTGCGGACGATCCGCGATTGATCATGCTGAGCGACAAGATCGCTGTCAAAGCGCATGTCGCCAAGGTGCTTGGCGATGAATGGGTGACACCGACGCTTTGGCGGGGCAAGAACCTCGACGATTGTCCGCCCTTGCCGTTTCCCTATGTCATCAAAGTCAATCACGGTTCGGATCGGAACATCTTCGTCTATGGGCCCGACGATCTCGTCGGCGCCAAGGAGAAATGCGACCTCTGGCTCCAGGGACGTACCGCCTGGCGTCTTGCGGAAGAATGGTACAACCATATCGAACCGGAACTCTTCATCGAACCCTTTATCGGCGAAAACGGCGAAGCGCCGGTCGATTACAAGCTGTTCTGCTTCGAGGACGATATTCCCTGCATCCAGATCGATACGGCGCGCTTCAGCGATCACCGCCGCTGCTTTTATGACGAACATTGGAATAAGCTGTCCTTCGGCCACTACTACCCGATGGAAGACAAGGAATTGCCGCGTCCTCCGCATCTCGATGCCATTCTCGCCGCGGCCCGCACCCTGGCGCAGGGCTTCGAATTTGTTCGCATCGACTTTTACGACAAGCCGTCAGGACCGGTTTTCGGGGAAATGACCTTCTCTCCGACGTCGGGATTTGGCGCCTTCCGTCCACCATCAACAGATGCCTGGCTGGGCACCTTCTGGCGCGCTAATCCCAAAGGGCGGTTTCGCACATCGGCGGAGGGGTGATCAGCCTGCCGAGGGGAGGTCGTTGGTGTCCGTGCGATTGGGGACAGTGAGAAGCCACGACAGGATGATGCCGCCCAGGAGCCACGCCGACACAACATAGACGTAGTAGAAGCTCGGGGTGAAGACCGCGTTGAACAGGAACAGGAATGCGATGTAACCGCAGGCCACGCGCCTCACCCCTAAGCCATTGCGTGGCAGGTCCGTGTGGACCCAAAGATGCAGCTTGCCGAAGTAGAAGCCGAAAAGCGTCGCGGCAAAGATGATGCCGGGGATGCCGAAATTGAGATAGGCCTCGCCGAAGAGGGTCGGTCGCAGGCCAGCATGGAATTCGGGATCGAGCCCTGCGAGCGTCGTGGTGATGACGCCGGTGCGGTAGTCGTTTCGAAACTCGCTGATGAAGGCGGGGATCAGTGCGGTGTAGCCGGCCAGATAGGTCATGCCGTGGTAGAACTGGCCTTTGAAGCCGCTCAAGATCCACGCGTAGTCGCGAAAATCCGAGAAGTTGTTGCCGTAGAAGATCTGGGCGCTCAGGCTGTCGATCAAGTCGGGTGCCGCCTGGCCATCTGCAGACGAGCGCAATATGCCGAGGCCCACGGCGACGAGGATAAACGCGAAGGCGGAAGCACCGAAGACGAGGAGGTTGCGGTATCGGTAGGCGATGATGATGCATATGACGAAGGCGAAGAGCGCTTCGATACTGGCGCCGCGCGTACCGATCATCAAGCCAAGGACGCTGCAGAAGAGGCCCATGGCAATGAATTTCCGGCCCCCGGCAAAACCATAGACCAGCAGGCTGATCGCGGTGGTCGGAAGAATGACAGCGTAGAGGTTGATGACCGGGCGGATCGAGGGATTTTCGAACGCGAATTCGCGACCCTCAAAGGGCCTCACTCCCAGAGCGAACAGCCCCGCCGTTGCCAGAAGAATGATGAGGAAGGACAGCCAAGCGCCGGTACGCGTCTGCCAGAACGAGTAACCGCTTTCAATGAAGTCGAAGAGGTAGCTTCGGCCTGAGCTGAATGTCGCAAGGCCCATGCCGACAATGAGAAAGACGACGCCAAGCACCGAGAGAAAGAAGGCCTGGTCGAGGTGCTGCCGGATGGCAAAGATTGCACCACCAACCGCCTCCATATTCTTCTCCGAGCCGGCGAAGATGGGCATGATGAGGACTGGCAGGACGGTATAACGAAGCCAGAAATAGGAGGAGAGTGTCAGCACACCCCATCGCAAGAAGGAGCTGATGTAATAGAGGACGAAGATCAACCAGCCGAGAATGAGGATGAGCCAAGCGAGATTGGACATTTCCAAGCCTTGTTCACGTGCCGGGCTGCAAAAATCGGCCAGCTGAACCCGCTTCGGTTCAGGCTACGTTTCGTTGCCATCACCATGCCCAAAATCTCTTAAGATATTGTTGACCATGTTTGTTGTCGGGCAACGACGTTTACGCCGCCTTGCCGAGAGCGGCTTTGGTCAGGATCTTTTCCAGGCGGTCATAATAACCGGATTGCTCCGCCGTTCCATCAAATGAGGCGATCCCTGGGAACAGCTCGTCGCGTCTCTGCCACCAACGCTCCGGGCCGATCGAGACTGCTTTCGCCAGCAGTCCGGCAAGCGCGCCCGGCTGCTCCGGATCGTAGCACCAGCCGGTTTTTCCTGCTTCGATGATTTCCGGCGTTCCGCCTCTCGTGCTGCCAATGACGGGAACACCATAGACGCCAGCCTCAACGAGGATACGGCTTTGCGGCTCGTGCCAGAGAGAGGGAACGACGACAGCATCGGCGATGCGATATATTTCCTGTGGCGTGACGAAACCGCGAAACTCGACATTGGCCACTGAGCCAAGACGTTTGATACGGTCTTCCTCACCCGGGCGACCGCGTCCCGCGAGGACCAGGCGGGCATTGCTCCCCGCAGGCAAAGCCTTGAAGGCCTTGATCAAATCGGGAACGCCCTTTTCCTTTGCCAGCGCACCGAGGTAACCGAAGGTAAATATGGGCTCCACCGGTGTTGTGCGTCCAATGGCGCTTGTGTCGAAGGATTGCAGCGGCGTGTTCTTGTTGTGCATGACATGCCAGTCAGCTTCTGCCAAAACACCGTTTTCGAGGAAACGCTGCTTCACGAAGTTGCTGACGGCAATCACCGTCATGCCGTTTCCGCGTAGTCTCAAGCGACGATTGATCAGGCTGCAGTCGAAGCAAGGCGTTACGCAATTATCCTCTCTTCGGAACATGCTGGTCTTGGGACAGAGCAAGGCGTAGTCTCGAAGATGCAGACAGATCGGTATCCCTGCGTCCTCGGCTGCCTGAAAAATCGCTGGCTGCATGTAGGAGGAGTTTTGCGCGTAGATGAGATTGAAATTCTCGCGCCTGAAAAATTCTGCAAGTCCTTCCACGCAAAGCGCGCCAAAGGCCGTGCGCAGATGCCATGCGGCACGACGAGCAAAGTTGACCGAGGGCTTGAGGTGGCCGGGCAGGTAGCTGTTCTTCCAGGGCAGTCGAACCACGCGTACATTGCCGGCAAGTCTGGTTTCCCCTGGCGGCACCAGAGGGTCGCCGACTTTTCCGAGCGCCAGTACGGTCACATCATGCGTCTTGGCGAGCTCGATTGCTCCCGCGCGTGCCGATATCTCAGCGCCTCCCTCTGCCTGGGGAGCAAAAGTCTGCGAGACGATGCAGATTTTCACGCGTCTTCCCCTCGTTGATCGGGAGTGGTTCGTTACAATTGTTCCTAAATCGCAAACAACTCTTTAAATATGTTGAATAAACCTTCCTTGAGAAAGCATGTCTAAAGTCATTGCATCAATCAAGAGTTCTTCACTTCGAAGTCGGGAGGAAGGGCGCAGTTGAGCAAATCGGTGGCGAGCGCATGAATTCTGTTTTACAAAATCGCTGGGCAACAAAAACAACAACGCCGCGTATACCCACGTCAATGGGTGGCCCAAGGGAAGAGACAATGAGGGTTCTGCACGTTTTTGAAACACTGCCGGGTGGGCCTGCGACATATCTCAGTGAGGTGGCGCCCCATCAGGTGGCAAAATACGGCGCGGCGAATGTCAGGGTGATCGTCCCAGACCGACACTTGTCTCATGTGCAAAATATTCCATTGTCCTGTATCGCCACGTTCCGAAGGAATGGCCGGTACAAATCCCTTGCGGCGCTGGCACGTGCGGTCACGGAAGAAGTGCAATCGTTTCGTCCGGATGTCGTGCATGCCCATTCGACCTTTGCAGGTCTGGCGGTGCGCTTAGTCGGCGCGCTCAATCGAAATTTCCCCCCTGTCGTCTACTGTCCGCATGGATGGTCTTTCGACATGGAGACGCTTGGCCCTCTGCGTCCTGTTGCAAAGCTGGGTGAGCGTCTGCTTGCGCCCTTGTGCCAGAAGATCGTCGCCATCTCACAGCACGAATATGACAGAGGGATCGAAGCCGGTATTTCTCCCGACCGGATGGTCGTGATCGAAAACGGCCTGTCGAGCAATCGGCCCGTCGCGGTTCCGGTGGAATGGAGCGATCCGCGTCTCAAGGTGCTGTTTGTTGGACGCCTCGACCGGCAAAAGGGTGTCGATGTGCTTTTGAAAGCCGTCGAGTCGCTCGGTCGCGAGGTCGCAGTCAAAGTCATCGGGGCTCATGTCACGACGAAGGAAGAGCAAAACAAGCCCATCTCGGTTCCGGACAATGTCGAGCTTTTGGGATGGAAATCGCCCGAGGAGATTGCAGGCTATATGAATGCCTGCGACGTGGTGGTCATGCCGTCGCGTTGGGAGGGTTTTGGCCTTGTTGCTGTGGAAGCAATGCGTGCCAGGAAGCCGGTGATTGCTTCTGCAGTCGGTGGCCTTCGCTCGATCGTACGCCATGGTCAGACGGGCTTTCTGGTTCCCGCTGGCGATAGTGACGCTCTGGCGCAAACGATCGTGGCGCGCGATAGAGCGGGTTGGCGCGAGATGGGCCTTGCGGGATATATGCGTTTTCTGTCCCGTTATCAGAGCGACAGGATGAACGGCGATATTGTCGATCTCTATGACCAGATAACGGGCAAGCAAACCGCCGAGGTGCGTGTGCTGGCATGACCACCTTCATCAATGGGCGCTTCCTCACTCAAACGACGAGTGGGGTGCAGCGTTTTGCCCGGGAGGTCGTCATTGCTCTCGACAAAAGGCTGGCCGAAAACCCCACCGCAGACGAGTGGGTGCTGCTGACGCCGGAGGGTACCACGGAAAGACTGCCTCTGCGTGCGATCACGCAGCGGGCTGCGGGCCGGTCTTCTGGGCATGTCTGGGAACAGACGAACCTCTACAAAGCCGCCCGGCACGGCAGGCTTATCAACCTTGGAAATAGCGGCCCCATCCTTCATTCGCGCGCGGTTACAGTCGTTCACGATGCGATGATTTTCCGCACGCCGGAGAATTTTTCGCGCAAGTACAGGCTGGTTCACGGTTTGTTGGGCCGTCTTCTCGCGCGCCGCGGAAAAATCGCTACGGTATCGGAGTTTTCAAAGCGAGAGCTCGAAAGTGCCTTCGGCACGAAGGATGTCGCTGTCGTTTCTAACAGCTGCGAGCACATGGCTGCAATTGCCAGGGATGAGACTGTGGTGTCGCGATTGGGGCTTGCGGATGAGCCCTATCTCCTGTTCGTCGGCTCGCGTACGCCGAACAAGAATATTCGGCGCGCCATGGACGCTATCCGAATGATGGGTCCAGCGGCGCCCAAGTTCGTCATTGCAGGCGCGCCCGCATCCAGCGTTTTTCAATCCTATGAGACGTCCGAACCGCAAGCAAATTCTGTCACCGATAAGATCGTCTTCACAGGCCGCCTGTCCGATGAGGAAATTGCTGGACTTTATGCCGGAGCGACTGCGCTTCTTTTTCCCAGCCTTTACGAAGGGTTCGGCATTCCGCCGCTGGAGGCCATGTTGCTCGGTTGCCCTGTGCTGGCATCGGACATTCCGCCGACCCGGGAAGTCTGCGGCGATGCGGCACTGTTCTTCGATCCCCTTCGACCGGACGACATGGCGCGCGCGATCAACGAGATTTTGCACAACCCAGAACATCGTGCAAAGATGATAGAGCGTGGCTACCTGCGCGCTCAAGAATTTTCTTGGGACAGGAGCGCAGGTCGCCTTCTTGATATTGTCGAGCAGCTTTAAGTAAAATTGAAGATACTTAAATGTAATAATCGACTGGCAGAGCGCCAGTTGAAAGAAAGTGAATCCAGTCGATGCGGATTTGTATCGTAGCCCAGACATTCGCGCCCCAGGAAGAGGGCGGTGCGGAGATCGTGGCGCGTATGTGCGCTCGGGAGTTGGCGCGCCATCACGAGGTCTTCGTTCTCTCGCTCGGTATGAGTGGCGACAGGTTGGCGCCGACGGGCGAAGCGACGGGTGACGACGGTATCAGAGTCGTCCGGGTGAATTGGCACAACAGCTACCTCCCTGGACATAAGAAGCCGTTGGTCGGGCGCATCGAGAAAGCGCGCTGGCATTTCAAGGCGTCAGTGGGTGCCGTTTCAGCGAAGGAAATCAAGGAGATCTTCGCGCGTGAGCAGGTGGACCTCGTCTACGCGCATAACTCGGCACGCATGCAGCCGGCGCTCTTCGAGGCCAGCCGGCAATTGAATATTCCCTTATGTGTGCATCTGCATGACTACGCTCTGCTTTGTCCAAAATCGAGCATGTTCAGCGCCGGCGGAAATTGCGACACCCCGTGCCTCAAATGCCGTGTTCTGACGTCGAGGCTGAAGTCTGATGGCGAGGGAATGACCGCGATTGCGGTGAGCGAGGCGCTTAAACAGACCTATCTTCGGGCAGGCGTTCTCACCAAAGCGGACTGGCACGTGCTGAGAAACGAGAACCTCCGAGAGGATAAGCTTCATCGGCCTTTCGTTGGACGCGATAGCGCTCGTAGTGATATCTTCACCTTTGGCTATCTCGGGGCTCTGTCGGAAGAAAAGGGTATCGAAGATCTCATCCGCGCCTTTGTCGACATGCCGAACCGCCGGTCTGCCAAGCTTATCATTGCGGGTCGAGGCCGCGAAGATTATGTCCGTCACCTGCAGTCCATCGCCAACGGCGCGCCAGTCACCTTTATGGGCTTTACGCCGCCGGAGGAGGTCTACGGAGTGGCGGATGCTGTCATTCTACCCTCTCGCTGGCGCGAGCCTCAAAGCCTCATCCTGATCGAAGCCGCGGCCTATGGTGTGCCGATCATCGCCACCAATCTCGGCGGTACGCCCGAGATCGTGGAAGATATGAAAACGGGCTGGTGCTATGATCCAAGTGTGGCCGGATCGCTCGCCGGGGTGATGGAAAAGGCGCTTAAGATCGGTCATGGAAATTGGTGGGCGGAGCGCGATAAACTTTTTCCAGGTATCCGGGGCTTTAAAGGGACGGCTGAAGCATCGCGCTACTACGAACGGTTGAACGCACTTCTGGTTGAGGCGCAGAGGCCGGATCATCTACATCTTCAGGCTCTCTAAAGTAATAACTTTGGAAAATCACAGTATCTTTAGATTTTATTTAGCCGATTGTCCGATTTTTGCTTTCGCTCCATAGGTGCGAGCAGGGGAATTGAACATGAACGCCGGTTTCGCTTCCAGTCAGATGTCTGTGTCTACGCAGCAGACATCTGTCGACCATCCGGTTACATTTGCAAACACGGTCGGTCTTTATAAGCCGGCGGATGTTTCCTTGAGCGGTGAGGGTGCCGACACGGCGGTACTGTTCGTCAGTTCCTGGGGCTTTGAAGAATTATGCGCACGCAAATTCTGGCGATTGCTTGCTGGCGATCTTGCGACGCGCGGCCTCTCGAGCATGCGCTACGACTATCCTGGAACGGGTGACGCAATCGATCCAGTCGACTACGACGAGGGTCTCGATCTATGGCTCGACAGCATTCGTGCGGCAGCATCAAAGCTGCGGGAACTGTCTCAGGTCCGCCAGTTGATCCTCATTGGCCATGGTCTTGGCGCACTGCTGGCCTGGAAGGCTGCGGAAACCATGGACAATGTGGTTGGTCTTGCGCTTGCCGCTCCCGCTTTGTCCGGGCGGCACTGGCTTCGAGAGTTCGTGGCCTTGAGTCGTGTCGCCAATCCCGATGCCCTGCAGCATAGGGCGCAGGCATCAGGCCCCGCCATGGGCGAACAGGTCTTCCCGGATAGTCTTGCCGCCAGTCTTCGGACGATCGCCATATCGTCCTCCACAAGCGTACCTGCACCAAATATTTTTCTCCTGAAGCAGGAAAACCGTCCGGCCGACGAGCAGTTCGCAACCCATCTTGCCGCTCTCGATACCGAGCTGCGGGCGGTTGTGTTTCCCGGCTACAACAACTTTGTACGCGACGTGCTTTTCTCGGTTCCGTCCTTAAAGGCCATCGAGATGCTCTCTGGCTGGGCTGCCGACGTCGCGGCAAAGCAGGGCGGCAAGACTGCAATGCTGCAGCAGGAAGCCTTGTTTCAAGGCCTCTCTTCGCGTCCGCTGACGGGTGATGGATACCAAGAGCGCCCGGTCCGCTTTGGCGATCACAAGCGGCTCTACGGCATCATGTGCGAGCCCCTTGGTCAGCGACAAGGTGCCACCGTGATCGTGTCTCCAACAGGCTATGAACGCATGTCGGGATGGGGGCGTATATCAGCTCAGATGTGCAGAGAGCTTGCCCGCCAAGGCATTGCCTCGCTTCGCTTCGATGGCGCAAATGTTGCCGATAGCCCGCCTGCTGCGGGCGCGCCGGAGCAGATTCTCTATCATGCGAGCCAATTGACCGACGTCATGGCTGCCGTCGATTTTCTCGAAGCGGAAAACCAGCTTCCCGTCGTCGTGACCGGACGTTGCAGCGGCGCGTGGGTCGCCTTCAAGAGCGCCGTAAAAGACCCGCGGATCAAGGGCTGCGTGCCGGTCAATCTCTACGATCTCTATATTCCAGCCGACGTAGATGTGAACCTGTTTCTCCGCTCAACCCGTCAGTCGCTGTCTGGATATGGCTCCAAGTTTATGAGTGGAGCGCTCTGGAAGCGGGTGATGCGGGGTGAGGTGCGCGTGGTAAGCGGCCTCTCCAATCTTTTCAAGGCGTTGGTGGGGAAGGCGTTTTCCTTTCTCACCCCGCTTTCAGTGAAGTACCCTTATTTTTCCGAGCGCGCCCGTTCGCTCTCGCGCGACTTCGGCAAGCTGGCCCAAAACGATACAAGGGTCACCTTAATCTACTCCGAGGGAGACGCTGGTTTTGGAATGCTTGAGCGCAACTTCTGCCGGCGCGGGCGCCTGTTGAGAGGTTCATACGGCACGCCTAAGGTCGTCACGATCCCTAAGGCCGATCACAACCTCACCACCGCCGAGGCTCGCGAGGCTTGGACGCTGGAGTTGAAGACACTGGCCCTTCAACTTCCGCTCAAGCCTTAAGATCGGTTTCACAGTCTGTGAGGAAAAGCGGTCACCGTGGGGCTGTCCCATGGCGTGACCTTAAAAGAAAAGCGCGCCACCTGATTTAAACTCAGATGACGCGCTCATTGTTTTCAACGGTAAGGATCAAGCCTGCTCGAAAACACCGTGGCAGTGCTTGTACTTCTTGCCGGATCCGCAGGGGCAGGCCTCGTTGCGGCCGACTTTGCCCCATGTGGACGGATCGTTTGGATTGCGCTGTTCCGGTGGAACATAGACGTCCCCATTGCCGGCGGAGGCCACGGCAAATTCATCCTCACCGGTGATCGGGTCGAGATGATGCGCCGTCATTTCCGGAAGCTCAGCGGGCGGTGGCGGATCGCGCATCAGTTCGACACGCATCAGCTGGGCGGTGACCGCTTCACGCAGATTGGCGAGCAAGGCCTGGAAGAGTTCGAAGGCTTCCGCCTTGTATTCCTGAAGTGGATCGCGCTGTGCGTAACCGCGGAAGCCGACGACAGAGCGCAGGTGATCGAGGTTGACGATGTGTTCGCGCCACAGATGGTCGATCGTCTGAAGAATGACGGAGCGCTCGACATAGGTCATCACTTCAGGACCGAAACGCTCGGCCTTGTCTGTCATGACCTTGTCTGCAGCTTCGGTGATGCGCTGAAGAATATCGTCTTCGGCAATACCCTCTTCCTTGGCCCAATCGTCGAGCGGCAGGTCGAGGTTGAGAGACTGCTGAACGCCAGCCTTGAGGCCTTCGATATCCCATTGTTCCGCATAGGCGTTTTCAGGGATGTGCTTGCCGACAAGGGCTTCGATCACTTCGTTGCGCATGTCCGCTGCGGTCTCGCCGATATTGTCGGCTTCCATCAGCTCGAGGCGCTGTTCGAAGATGACCTTACGCTGGTCGTTGAGAACGTCGTCGTACTTCAGCAGGTTCTTACGCGTTTCGAAGTTGCGGGCTTCCACCTTCTTCTGCGCGCGTTCGAGAGCCTTGTTGATCCACGGATGGACGATCGCTTCGCCTTCCTTGAGGCCCAGCTTTTGCAGCATCGAGTCCATACGGTCGGATCCGAAGATGCGCATCAGGTCGTCCTGGAGCGACAGATAGAACTTCGAGCGTCCTGGGTCGCCCTGACGACCGGAACGGCCGCGCAGCTGGTTGTCGATACGGCGGCTTTCGTGACGCTCGGTGGCGATGACGTAGAGGCCGCCGCCCGCAAGCGCCTTTTCCTTCAGAACCTTGATCTCGTCGCGGATCGCCTGTTCCTTGGCGTCGCGCTCCGGACCAGGCTCCATGCCTTCCAGTTCACGCTCAAGGCGCATGTCGACGTTGCCGCCAAGCTGGATGTCCGTACCGCGGCCCGCCATGTTGGTGGCGATGGTCACAGCGCCGGGCACGCCTGCCTGCGAGACGATATAGGCTTCCTGCTCATGATAGCGGGCGTTCAGAACCTGGAAGTTCTCAAAGCCCGTCTGGCGCAGCATGGTGGCGAGCAGTTCGGATTTTTCGATCGAGGTCGTGCCGACGAGAACCGGCTGGTTGCGCTCATGCGCCGCACGGATCTCTTCGATGATCGCCTTGAATTTCTCTTCGCCGGTCCGGTAAACCTCGTCGTCTTCGTCGATACGCTGGATCGGCAGGTTTGTCGGGACTTCCACGACGTCGAGGCCGTAGATGTTGTTGAATTCTTCCGCTTCCGTCGAGGCCGTACCGGTCATGCCGGCAAGCTTGGTGTACATGCGGAAATAGTTCTGGAAAGTGACGGACGACAGCGTCTGGTTTTCCGGCTGGATCTGCACCTTTTCCTTGGCCTCAAGCGCCTGGTGCTGACCTTCGGAGTAACGGCGACCCGGCATCATGCGGCCGGTGAATTCGTCGATGATGACGATCTCGCCGTTGCGGACGATGTAGTCCTTGTCGCGCTGGAAGAGCTTGTGTGCCTTCAGAGCGTTGTTGATGTGGTGAACGATGGCCACGTTCTCCACGTCATAGAGCGATTCACCCTTGAGAAGGCCTGCGTCACGCAGAAGATTTTCGAGCTTTTCGGTGCCCTGCTCGGAGAAGTTCGCCGAGCGCTGCTTCTCGTCAATTTCATAATCTTCCGGCGTCAGCATCGGAATGAAGGCGTCGATCGTATTGTAGAGATCGGAGCGGTCATCCAGCGGACCGGAAATGATCAGCGGCGTGCGCGCCTCATCGACCAGAATGGAGTCGACTTCGTCGACGATGGCGTAGTTGTGGCCGCGCTGGACCATCTGCGCCTTGTCGTACTTCATGTTGTCGCGAAGATAATCGAAGCCGAGTTCGTTGTTCGTCGCGTAGGTGATGTCGCAGGCATAAGCGTCGCGGCGCTCGTCGTCGTCCAAGCCATGCACGATCACGCCGGTGGTCAGGCCAAGGAAGCCATAGAGGCGGCCCATGATGCTGGCGTCGCGCTTGGCGAGGTAGTCGTTGACCGTCACCACATGCACGCCGTTGCCAGCCAGGGCATTGAGGTAGACGGCAAGTGTTGCCACCAGCGTCTTGCCTTCACCGGTCTTCATTTCGGCGATCGCGCCTTGATGGAGGATCATGCCGCCGGTCAACTGAACGTCGAAGGGACGCATGCCGAGAACGCGGCGCGAAGCCTCGCGCGCAACGGCAAAGGCTGGGATCAGCAGGCTGTCGAGCGTCTTGCCTTCGGCCAGCTGCTGGCGAAACTCCACCGTCTTTGCAGCAAGTGCTTCATCCGAAAGCGCCTTCAGCTCATCTTCGAGCGCGCCGATGGCTGCAATATTGGTGCGATAGGAACGAACGCGGCGATCGTTTGACGAGCCAAACAATTTGCGGGCGATGCCGCCGAGACTGACCATCCAACTGGCCCTTTCTGAAATTTCGTTTCGTCGGGCGCTTTCAGCGTCATCGGCAATAACGCACAAATGACGAACGACACCCCGAAACGCATCTGGACGCGAGATTGCGTGACAGATAAGAGGGGGGGCAAATGATGTCAACGGTTCTGCCCGTTACAGAATGGCCACATTCCGGTGTTTGGAAGTTTTTTCAGCCGGAAAACCACGTCTGGAGCCGGCTTTGTCTCCGAAAGGTTCAATATGTTGCGCTACAATAGAATCGCCGCTGCCGTGATCGTGGCCGGGCTTGGTCTTCACTTCCCTGCCTTCGCCCAGGAAGATGCCGTGGTGGCCACGGTCGGCGATCTCGAGATTCGTCAGTCGGAACTCGATTTGGCCATGAGCAATCTCGACTCCCAGCTGGCCCAGCTCCCGGATGAGCAGAAGAAGGTTGCCGCTCTTTCCAGCGCGATCGAAGTGAAGCTGCTGGTAGAGGGTGCGACTGCCGAAGGTCTGGACAAGACCGACGACTTCAAGAAGCGCCTGAACTTCATCTCCGACCGTGAATTGCACAATGCCTATTTCCGCAAGCACGTGGCTGACGCGATCACCGATGCCGAAGTGAAGGCACGTTACGACAAGGAAGTCGCCGCACTTCCGAAGGAAGAAGAAGTCAAGGCTGCCCACATTCTGGTCGCGACGGAAGAAGAAGCCAAGGACGTGATCAAGCAGCTCGATGCCGGCAAGGATTTCGCTGAACTGGCAAAGGAAAAGTCGACCGACTCCAACAAGGATGACGGCGGCGATCTCGGCTGGTTCGGCAAGGGCCGCATGGTTCCGGAATTCGAAGAAGCCGCATTCAAGCTGGAGAAGGGCGCCTACACCAAGGAGCCGGTCAAGTCGCAGTTCGGCTTCCACGTCATCAAGGTCGAAGACAAGCGCATCTCGCCTCCGCCAGCCTTCGAGCAGGTCGAGCCGCAGGTTCGTCAGCTCGTCATGCGTGACAAGTATATGGATCTCATCAAGAAGGCCAAGGCCGAACAGAAGGTCGATATCAAGGACGAAACGCTCCGCAAGGAATATGACGAGGTCAATAAGGCGCAAGACGCTCAGCCGCAGCAGTAAGTGCCTCACGCATAAGGGCGGCGTTCAGCCGCCCTTTTCTCGCTTCCAGCATTGTCTTCCCTAACGCAGGTCGATTCCATGTCCGCTGCCGTCTCCCCACTTGCTCCAAAATCCTATCCTGAGATGCCCGTCATCCGCGGTGTGCGCATGGCGACGGCTGCCGCTGGCATCAAGTACAAGAACCGAAACGACGTTCTCTTGATGGTGTTCGACGAACCGGCCGCCGTTGCTGGCGTGTTCACCAAGTCCCGTTGTCCATCCGCACCGGTGGATTATTGCCGTGCCAACCTTGCGGGCGGCATCGCGCGGGCGGTCGTGGTCAATTCCGGGAACGCGAACGCATTTACCGGACAGAAGGGCAGGGCAGCGACCGACCTCACAGGTAAATCCGCCGCCGCCGCCGTCGGGTGCAGCGAAAGAGAAGTTTTTCTGGCATCCACCGGTGTGATCGGCGAGCCGCTCGACGCTTCGAAATTTGCCGGCGTTCTCGATCAGATGAATGCCGATGCCAAGGGCGGTTTCTGGTTCGAAGCCGCAAAGGCCATCATGACCACGGATACCTATCCGAAGGTCGCAACGCGCACCGCCAAGATCGGCGCCGTTGAGGTCACGATCAATGGTATCGCCAAGGGTGCGGGCATGATCGCACCCGACATGGCGACCATGCTTTCCTACGTCGTGACTGACGCCGACATTGCATCGCCCGCCTTGCAGGCGCTTTTGTCCGCAGGCGTCGGCCCGACGTTCAACTCCGTGACGGTCGACAGCGATACATCGACCTCCGATACCTTGATGCTGTTTGCCACCGGCGCTGCTGCTGCCGACGGTCAGGCGCGTATCGAAAACGCTGACGATGCGCAGCTCGAAGGCTTCCGTGCCGCACTTAACGACCTCCTTAAAGACCTCGCTCTTCAGGTCGTGCGGGACGGCGAAGGCGCGCGCAAGATGGTGGAAGTGACGGTCACCGGCGCTGAAAGCGATGCTGCTGCCAAGAAGATTGCGCTTTCCATCGCCAACTCTCCGCTGGTCAAAACCGCAGTTGCCGGAGAAGACGCCAATTGGGGCCGCATCGTCATGGCCGTCGGCAAGTCCGGCGAGCTTGCCGATCGCGACCGGCTGGCCATTTCGTTTGGAAATGTGCGTGTTGCCGTCAATGGCGAACGCGACCCGTCCTATTCCGAAGCGGAAGCCACTGCCGTGATGAAGCAGCAGGATATTCCGGTAAAGGTGGATATCGGGCTTGGTAGTGGCACGGCGACAGTTTGGACTTGCGATCTCACCAAGGAATATGTCGAAATCAACGGCGACTACCGGAGCTAAACGGTGGAGGCCAAACCCATGCATAGCAGTGCCGTCAATTTGCCACTCGTTCGCCGCCTGGAGGCGGTGAGCTTTCGTGCCTGGCCGGCTTCGTCGGTCATTTATGATGGCAGTTGGCAAATCCGGTTGACGGGCTCGCATCCCTCCAAGCGCATCAATTGTGTCGTGCCTTTGGACCCGTCCGATTACGGCAATTGCGATGTGCGACTGGAAAAGGCGCGCCGTCGCTTTGAGGATTTCGGCAGACCGCTGATCATTCGCGAGACGACGCTGATGCCGCCTGAACTCAGGGCGCACCTCTACGACAATGGCTGGACCGTTTTCGAAGAGGTAAAGGTGATGACGGCCGATCTGGTTAACGCCGAATTGCCGGAGACCATGGCTCATCTCCCGACCCACGATATCGGCAGGTTCGTAGAAGCGAGCCTCAAGGTGGGCAATGAAGACCTGTCCCTCCGCTCTCCGATCGCTGAGATCGTCAGTTCGATCAAGCCCAATCTCGGCCTCTTCATCAAGGAAGAGGTAGAAGGTGATCCGCACGCCACCGTCATCTGTGTGCAGGACAATGATCTCGCAGGTGTTCTTTCCCTCGAAGTAGCGAGCGCTGCGCGGCGGATGGGTGTAGGCAGTGAAATCCTCACCTCGGCATTGCGTTGGGCTCGGATCAGCGGCGCAAAGACGGCGTGGCTGCAGGTCGTCTCAACCAATGTGCCGGCGCTCGCTCTTTATGAGAAGTTCGGTTTCGAAGAGGCTTATACCTATCGCTATTGGGGCAAGGACAATTCGTGATGGATGAGCCGTTCAAGAAGATCCTGCTTGTCGTGGCTTGCGCCCTTGTGGATCACGATGGCCGGATACTTCTCGCTCAGCGACCGGAGGGCAAGTCGCTTGCCGGACTCTGGGAATTTCCCGGTGGCAAGGTCGAGCAGGGCGAAACGCCTGAAGAAACGCTGGTGCGTGAACTGAACGAAGAGCTCGGCATTACCACCAAGGTCGCCTGCCTTGCGCCGCTCACCTTTGCCAGCCACACCTACGAGACGTTTCATCTGTTGATGCCGCTTTATGTCTGTCGCCGCTACGAAGGCATACCCCATGGGCGGGAAGGGCAGACTGTAAAATGGGTGAAGCCGCAGGCTCTGCGCGATTACCCCATGCCGCCCGCTGACGAGCCTCTCATCCCCTATCTTCAGGACCTTCTCTGAAATTTCTGTGAAAAGGCCGAAAAGCAGCGCTTTTCAACCGGCCTACGCGTCCCGAAACGGCACGCCGTTAACCGATCGTTTAGCAAGCTCTGGCACATTGCAGTGCTGAAGATTTGGTAAATGGCGCGTAGTGAGGCCGAGTGATGAATGAGGATTTCTGGAAAACCGTTGAAGACCGCCAGTCTTATTCCGCCAAGTCACGCCGGATCGGCGTTTTAAACGTTGCGCTTTTGTTTGGCATGGTTGCAATCGCGCTCTCATTGATCGTAACGCCGATGCTGGCCGGCAAGACCTCGCCGGCACGCTTTGCGCAGGTGCCGGACAATATCGACATGATCAGCACCGGTTCGATCAAGCGCGGCGATCAGCCAACGACCTACAGCATTCGTCGCAGCATCACGCAGCCCATGCCCGGGTCCGTCTGCATTGTAGATGGCTACAACAGCGGGCGCGACTGCTGATCCGTCTCGCAATAGTTCAGTATTGCAAGATGTGTGGCGTGGTTTAAACGTCTCTTTAGTACAGCAACAACCAATGCCACTGTTTCACTACCTATCGGAGAAAAGTCGAAGGTGCGGTAACGAAATAGATATGTTGTTGATCCATTATCGCAAGCATGTTGATTGAGGACGTTTCTATTGCGTCTGTCCGGCAGGGGTTTGTGATTTGCACGGAAAAAATTGTATCTCGCGTTACTTTTGGAATTTCGTCACCGATACGCGCGGCGCGACCGCCGTGGAATATGGCCTTCTGATCGGCATTATTGGCGGCGCCTTGATCCTCGGACTGGGGGGCGTGCGTGACAGTCTTCTGGGCGTGTTAACGACCATTGTCGAAGCCCTCACCAACGCCTTGCCCTCCTGAAAGTATCTGCTTTTAAGCGCAAGCGGGCCACCTTCAGGAGTTTTTTCCCTTCAATGCATCCGCAAGCCTGACGTTGGCAGAGCCGGGTTTCAGCGGCTTCTGCTGGCTCTCATGCGGTGCCCAGCCCGACATGTAGATGATGGAGAAGGTGGCCCTGATCCGTCCATCTGGATCGCTGTATCGTTCCGCATAAAGCTCCGCAGCGCGCATGAAGAAGTGTCGGGTAAGCGGCGTACGGCTGCGGCCCATAAGCGGATTTGCCATTCCCATGGCGCGCAGGTCGCGCATCAGCGGGAAGATGGAATCATAGCGCACCGTATAGGTTTCCGTATCCGTGACCGGCAAGGCAAATCCCGCGCGCTGCAAGAGCGCCCCGATATCGCGCACATCAGCAAAGGGAATGATGCGCGGGCTTGCGCCGCCGAGCAGTTCCACCTCCGTTGCCAGAAGAACGTCGCGAAGCTCCTGCAGCGTGCCGCTGCCGGGAAGGGCGGCGAGAAAAAGGCCATCCGGCTTCAGCGCCTTGCGAATTTGGATCAGCGTTCCCGGCGTGTCATTGGTCAAATGCAGCGAGAGCGGTGAGATCACAAGGTTGGCGGAAGCAGGTTCAAGCCCGAGGTCTTCAAGGGATGAGATTTTCGAGTTCGGCTCACCCACAAGAAATTCGTCGCTGGTCTCGATCCGGGTCATCGAGCCCACTTTACCGGTTTCCACGACCCGCTTAGCGGTAACACCCGTCGCGCCGTGAAGCTCGATTGCGGTATCGAAATGGCGCTCGACGATCGCAATGCGGTCGGCAATTTCATCTGCAGCGATGTTCAGCAGAAAGTGAGCCTGTTGATCTCCAATCTGCAATGCGCGCTCACGGTGGCGTTCAATAAGTTGAGGGTCGAAAAGAATGTCCATTGGCGAACCTGTGATAACTTTGCTGTCGCAAAGGCACCCCTTTCCCCCTATTGTCAAGCACGGGAGCATAAGGGGAAGGCGATGGTTTCAAGGCAGATTGTCGTAACGCCCCTGCATCGGCTGCTTCGCTACGTCAGTGATGTCATCTACCCGCCGGCCTGTGCAGGCTGCGGTCGCGCCACAGGCGGCGCCGAGGCCTTCTGTGTTCAATGCTGGCCAGAGATAAAATTCATCGAGCGGCCCTATTGCGAGGTTCTGGGCATCCCCTTCGTCTATGATCACGGCGAAGGAATGGTCAGCGCGGAAGCCATATCCAATCCGCCAAGCTTTGATCGCCTCAGGTCCGCGACGATTTACGACGGGCCGGCCCGCAAGTTGGTCCACCAGTTGAAATATCAGGACCGTACGGATCTCGCAGGTCTGATGGCATTGTGGATGGCAAGAGCAGGCGGCGAAGCGCTTACTCAATGTGATTGCATCATTCCCGTTCCGCTTCATCGCTGGCGGTTTTTCTCGCGCCGTTTCAATCAATCGACCGAACTTGCGCGGCATCTGGCAGTGATTGCAGGAAAGCCTTTTCTGCCGGCGACCCTGATCAGGGTAAAATCGACCAGCCGTCAGGTAGGGCTTTCGGCTGTTGCGCGGAAGAAGAACGTCCAAGGCGCCTTTGCGCTTTCGCCGGGGCAGGAGGCCGAGATTTTCGGCAAGCGTGTGGTGCTTGTGGACGATGTCTACACCACTGGAGCCACGGTCTCGGCGGCGGCGAAGCGGCTGAAAAAATCAGGCGCGGCGCAAGTCACTGTTTTGACCTTTGCAATGGCCATATCCGGGCCTATATGACATGCAAAATTCATGCTCCACGCAGCTTTAGAGGTTGAGATATATGGCATCCGTTACGATCTATACGCGCGATTTCTGCGGCTATTGCGCCCGCGCCAAGGCCCTGCTGCAGAGCAAGAGCGTGAATTTCACCGAATATAATGCGACGGAAAATCCGCAATATCGCCAGGAAATGATGGACAAGTCCGGCCGTAACACCTTCCCGCAGATCTTCATCGGCGAGCAGCATGTCGGTGGCTGCGACGATCTTCACGCGCTCGATCGGGACGGAAAGCTCGATCCGCTTCTGGCAGCATAACAGCCGATCATTTCAAATGGACATTGGGAAGAGAGACATGAGCTTCAAGGCCGCCGCAATCCAGATGTGCTCCGGAACGGATCCGAAGCGAAACGCCGAAGCCATGGAGAGGCTGGTGCGCGACGCTGTGGCGCAAGGTGCCGTCTATGTGCAGACGCCTGAGATGACCGGCGCTTTGCAGCGCGACCGTGCCGCACTCCAGGCCGTTCTGAAAGACGAGACCTGCGACATCATCGTTTCCACGGCAGCCAAGCTTGCGCGTGAACTCGGGATCTATGTTCATGTCGGCTCTACGGCAATTGCGCGTCCCGACGGCAAGATCGCCAATCGTGGATTTCTCTTTGCGCCGGATGGAGACCGCATCTGCACCTATGACAAGATCCACATGTTCGATGTCGATCTCGACAATGGCGAGAGCTGGCGTGAAAGCGCCACCTATCAGCCGGGTGAAGCGGCACGCATTGCCGAACTTCCTCTGGCGACCTTTGGTTTCGCCATCTGCTACGACGTCCGCTTCCCGTCGCTCTTCCGCGCGGAAGCTGTCGCTGGCGCTCAGGTTCTTACGGTTCCTGCAGCCTTTACCAAGCAGACTGGCGAAGCCCATTGGGAAATTCTTCTGCGCGCGCGTGCCATCGAAAACGGTGCCTTCGTCATCGCAGCGGCTCAGGGTGGACAGCATGAAGATGGCCGTGAAACCTTTGGCCATTCGATGATCATCGATCCCTGGGGCAAGGTTCTGGCCGCTGCCGGCGGTGCTGGTGAAGAGATCATCGTTGCCGATATCGATCCTGAACAGGTTTCCGCCGTTCGCGGCAAGATCCCCAACCTGAAGAACGCGCGCGACTTCCAACTCGATACGGTGGCGTCCAGGGCGGCTTCGCGGAGTGCGCTTGTTTGATCCGCTACTCGCTGACCTGTGACCATGCGCATGCCTTCGATGGATGGTTCTCGGGCAGCGCCGATTTTGATAGCCAGCGCGAGCGTGGGCTCGTTAGCTGCCCGGTGTGCAAATCACAGGCCATCGACAAGACACTGATGGCGCCTTCAGTCTCGACCGGACGGAAGAAAGAGGCGATGCACACGCTGGCGATGGATGCGGGGAAAAAGGAAGTCCTGGCAAAAATCAGGGAAACGGTCGCGAGCATCCGGGCCAGTGCCGAAGATGTCGGCGACAAATTTCCGGAAGAGGCTCGCAAAATCCACTATGGCGAGGCGCAAGAGCGCGGCATCATCGGTCAGGCATCCATAGAGGATGTGAAAGCGCTCGTGGACGAAGGGATCGAGGTAGCACCTCTTCCCCTTCTCCCCGACGATGTGAATTGAAGCCTCGGCTTCAAACACGCTCTCAGGCCGGGCGTTTGGCCAGCATCATGTAGTTGACATCCATATCGGGAGACAGGTTCCACCTGTCTTGCAGGACGTTGTAGAAAACGCCGGTGCGGTGAACGATCTCCAGGCCGTTGGCGGTCAAAGGACGTTCCACTTCCTCGGGTCGCACGAGCTTTTCATATTGATGCGTTCCGCGTGGCAACCACTTCAAGACATTTTCGGCAGCAAAGATGGCGAGTGCGCGTGCCTTCAGTGTTCTGTTGATTGTTGCGACGAACATCAGTCCGCCGGGGCGAACCATCTGCGCACAGGTGTTTAGAAAGAGGTTCACGTCGGCCACGTGCTCGACCACCTCCATGTTGAGGATCACGTCAAACGTCTCACCCGCCGCCTGCAACTGTTCGGCGGTCACTGCCCGATAGTCGACGGGAACGCCGCTTTCGCGCGCATGGGTGGACGCAATGCCAATATTTTTTTCAGATGGATCGGCGCCAACGACCTCCGCACCCATGCGGGCCATCGGCTCGGACAGCAGCCCGCCCCCACAGCCAATGTCGAGGAAGCGCAAACCTTCCAGCGGACGATGGGCCTTCGGGTCGCGGCCAAAATTTTCACACACCCGGTTGCGGATAAATTCGAGCCTGACGGGATTGAATTTGTGCAGTGGACGGAATTTCCCTGTCGGGCTCCACCACTCTGCTGCCATGGCGGAAAAGCGATCCACTTCGCTCTGGTCGATCGTCGTTTTCGCGGTCTCGCTCATGGTCATCTCCTGAATGTCTTCTAGCATGAAGTCGGATGATTGGGTGGTGAAGTCAAGGGTCGGGCTTTCACAGCCGAGATCATTCACCGCGATCCATCGACGCAAGGAACTGTTTTAGCGGACTTTTCGTTTCATGCTGCGTTCAGCAAGGGGAGCGTATTTTTCCCATACTGATTGCCGACATCGGTGGCCAGGCCTTTGCTTGAGGAGAAAAAAGTGAAGAAGAAACTATTTGGGGCGATTGCGCTCCTGGCGCTCATGGCCGTGCCTGCGCTCGCTGAAGCGGCAACGCGCGGATTTGCGACCGCAAACGTCAACATGCGCTCCGGCCCGAGCACCGCCTATCCTGCCGTCGTGGTCATTCCAGATGGCGCACCCCTCACCATCCACGGCTGCCTGTCCGACACGCCGTGGTGCGACGTGTCCTTCAGCTATGGACGCGGCTGGGTGGCTGGGCGCTATATCCAGGCGCTCTATCGCCAGAACCGTGTCTATGTCGAGCCACGCTACTATCGCGATCTTGGTGTTCCCGTCATCACCTTCGAAGTGGGCCGCTATTGGGATCGCTACTATCGCGACCGTGACTTCTACCGCGAGCGCGATCGCTGGCGTCGCCCGCCGCCTGCCGGTGGCTACTGGAATGCACCGCCGCCATGGGCCGATCGCGATCGTCCGCGTCCGCCGCGGGAAGAATGGCGCGACCGGCGCGGTCCTGGCCCCAATGACGGACGCTGGGAAGAGCGTTACGGCAACTGGAATCAGGGCGACCGTGACCGTCGTGACCGCGAGCAGCAGCGGATGGAGCGAGACAGGGAGCGTCAGCGTGACCGTGACGGCGATCGCCCCCGTTGGGAGCGCGACCGCAACAGAGATGGCGAGCGTGATCGCAACTGGAATGATGGCGAGCGCCAGCGTCGCTGGCAGGAGCAGCAACTTGAGCCGTCCAATCAGGGCGGCGGAATGTGGTGCCGCCCCGGAGATCGTAACTGCGAAAGCCGTTAAAACTGAAAAGCCCGGCTTCGCGCCGGGCTTTCTTTATGCGGGGTCTTTTTTCTTGGGTCCGCGCTTTTCGAAGGGCTTGTCTTTCTTGCCTTCGAACTTGGCGGGTTTGTCGCCGGCGGCATTGGCTTTTTTCTTCCAGGGCTTGTCTTCGCCCCGGCGCTCGCCACCGAAATCACCCTTGCCTGCAAATTTCTTTTGAGCCTTTGGCGGACGGGTGTCCTCGCGGGGCTTTCCGGTCATTTCCGGCTTGCCTTCCATGGCCTTAACCCGGATACCCTTCTCGAGCGTCATGTCTTTGCCGAGAGCGGACTCGAAGCGGTCGACGGCGTCAGCTGCCAGTTCCACATAGGTTTCCGTCTGCTGCATGCGGATCGCGCCGATATCCTGACGCGTCAGCTTGCCGAAACGGCAGAGCATGGGGATCAGCCAGCGCGGCTCGGCATTCTGCTTGCGCCCGACCGAAAGGGTGAACCAGGCGCTATCGGCAAAGTCGGAGCGTTCACGGCGCGGCGCGTTGTTCTCGACGGTTTCGAAGCTGTCGCGACGCGGCTTTCGGCCATCCAGCGCAACTTCTGCAATGTCTTCAGGTGCAGAGCGACCGGAATGGTACATGCGCACGAAGGCCGCAGCGACCTTTTCAGCGCCATGTTGCTCCAGAAGCTTGGTGACGAAATCGCGCTCGTCATCAGTAACCGCTTCGTTCAGCGACGGATCTGCCAGAAGGCGGGCCCCATCGCGTTCGACGATCTCGTCGGCAGAGGGCGGATGGACCCAGGCGGGGCTGACCTTCGCGCCTTCGAGGAGACGCTCGGCCTTGCGGCGCTGGTTGATGGGAACGACGATCGCGCTGACACCCTTCTGTCCAGCACGACCGGTACGGCCCGAGCGGTGAAGAAGCGTTTCGGAATTGGTCGGCAGGTCGGCGTGGATCACGAGTTCGAGGCCGGGGAGGTCGATACCGCGAGCAGCCACGTCGGTAGCCACGCAAACGCGGGCGCGGCCGTCACGCATGGCCTGAAGCGCATGCGTGCGCTCGTTCTGCGATAGCTCGCCGGAAAGGGCGACGACAGAGAAACCACGATTGTTGAGGCGCGCTGTCAGGTGGTTGACGGCAGCACGTGTCGAGCAGAAGACAATGGCGTTGCGCGCCTCGTAGAAACGCAGCGCGTTGATGATGGCGTGCTCGCGATCCGAGGGGGCGACCATCATGGCGCGGTATTCGATATCGACGTGCTGCTTCTGTTCGGACGCAGAGGCGATGCGCACAGCGTTCTTCTGGTAGCTTTCGGCAAGCTTCGCAATACTGCGCGGAACGGTAGCGGAGAACATCAGCGTCCGGCGATCTTCCGGAGATTCCTCCAGGATGAACTCCAGATCCTCGCGGAAGCCGAGATCGAGCATTTCGTCTGCTTCGTCGAGCACCACGGCACGCAGCGACGACAGGTCGAGTGCGCCGCGCTTGATATGGTCGCAGATACGGCCAGGTGTACCGACGACGATATGGGAGCCGCGTTCCAGCGCCCGGCGCTCGTTACGGATATCCATACCACCGACACAGGAGGCGATCGAAACGCCGGCAAATTCGTAGAGCCACTCAAGCTCCCTCTTCACCTGCATGGCAAGTTCGCGGGTTGGGGCAATGGCGAGGGCCAGCGGGGCCGCGGCCGCACCGAACCGGTCGCCCTTCGTGAGCAGGGTCCGCGCCAGCGCAATGCCGAAAGCGACCGTCTTGCCAGAGCCGGTCTGCGCCGAAACCAGCGCATCCTTGTCGGCAAGTTCCGGGTCCAGCATGGCCTGCTGAACGGGGGTCAAGTCTTTATAGCCGCGCTTTTCCAACGCCTGCGCAATCGCAGGGGCGATACCCTGAGTGTCTGTCATCTACCGTCTTTCGGAATATGGATGCCTGCATTTGTCCCAAACGGACGACGCCACACAGGCCGTTGAGGGCCACTATGGCCAATTCATGTGGCGCGCTTTTACTGCGATTGCCCGCATTTGTACAGTGCGGGACGGTACGCTTGCCGATTTTGGCGCAAAGGCTTGTCTGGAGCGCGGCGCGGGCACGCGTCCACAACCGTACCGCATGGTTCACAAACGGCATTGCATGGCCTTATCCTTTTCGCTAAGAGACCCGCAACCTGACAGCCCGGTCTTTCCGGGGGAACCGGGGTGTGTGCTTATCTGCCGCTCGCGCGGCGCAGTGGGATGGTACTGGTCTAGGCTATGGCTCGCATTGTCATGAAATTCGGCGGTACGTCCGTCGCAAACCTCGAACGTATTCACAATGTCGCGCGGCATGTGAAACGTGAAGTGGATGCCGGCCATGAAGTGGCCGTGGTGGTTTCGGCCATGTCCGGAAAAACCAATGAACTGGTCGACTGGGTGCAGAACACGCCGAAAGTCGCCGGTGCCAGCGGTTCCGCGTCCTTTTACGATGCCCGCGAATATGATGCCGTCGTTGCATCCGGCGAGCAGGTCACATCCGGTCTTCTGGCGATCGCGCTTCAGTCGATGGGTGTGAATGCCCGCTCCTGGCAGGGTTGGCAGATTCCAATCCGCACCGACAACGCCCATGGCGCTGCCCGCATTCTCGACATTGACGGTTCCGATATCATTCGCCGCATGGGCGAGGGTCAGGTCGCCGTCATCGCCGGCTTCCAGGGTCTCGGCCCGGACAATCGCATCGCGACACTCGGCCGTGGCGGTTCAGACACGTCCGCCGTTGCCATCGCCGCTGGCGTCAAGGCCGATCGCTGCGACATCTACACCGATGTGGATGGCGTCTACACGACTGACCCGCGCATCGAGCCCAAGGCGCGGCGCCTGAAAAAGGTGGCGTTTGAGGAAATGCTCGAAATGGCGTCGCTTGGCGCCAAGGTCTTGCAGGTCCGTTCGGTCGAGCTTGCCATGGTGCACAAGGTTCGGACCTTCGTGCGCTCCAGTTTTGAAGATCCCGATGCGCCGGGCATGGGTGACCTTATCAACCCGCCCGGTACTTTGATTTGTGACGAGGATGAAATCGTGGAACAGGAAGTCGTAACCGGCATTGCCTATGCCAAGGATGAAGCGCAAATCTCGCTGCGTCGCCTCTCGGATCGCCCAGGCGTTTCTGCCGCCATCTTCGGCCCGCTTGCTGAAGCGCATATCAATGTCGATATGATCGTGCAGAACATCTCCGAAGACGGCTCGCGCACGGACATGACCTTTACGGTTCCCTCCGGCGACGCTCCCAAGGCGCTGAAGGTTCTGGAAGATAACAAGGCACAGATCGGCTTTGACGTGGTTCAGAACGAAACCGGCCTTGCCAAGGTGTCGGTCATCGGTATCGGCATGCGCAGCCATGCGGGCGTTGCCGCAAGCGCGTTCAAGGCGCTGGCTGAAAAGAACATCAACATCAAGGCCATCACCACATCGGAAATCAAGATTTCGATCCTGATCGACGGCGCCTATGCCGAACTTGCAGTTCGCACTTTGCATTCTGCTTACGGTCTGGATAAAAGTTGATTCTTGAACGTCAGTACACGTTATTCGATTCTTTCCGAAGAGCGGTATTCTGATGCAAGTGTCGCTTTCGGCTTGAAGGCCGGGGGCGGTACGCCATAAATTTGATTGAGCCTTTCGTGCCCGCCGCAATGGTTTGCAAGATCGGCATTCGGGAGCATGCGCGATGAGAGACCTTTCCGCAGGTCCGCGTGTCCTTCTCAGGCGGCTTCGCGAAATGATGGCGGAGCATCTTGAGCCGCAGGAGCGCCTCGACCAGATTGTCCGGCAGATCGCCAGCAACATGGTTGCCGAAGTGTGTTCCGTTTACGTGCTTCGCTCCGACAGCATTCTCGAGCTTTACGCCACCGAAGGCCTGAACAAGGATGCGGTCCATCTTGCCCAGTTGAAAATGGGGCAAGGCCTTGTCGGTACCATTGCCGCTTCCGCTCAGCCGCTCAATCTTTCCGATGCGCAGGCGCATCCCGCTTTCCGCTATCTCCCTGAAACGGGTGAAGAAATTTATCATTCCTTCCTCGGTGTGCCGATTTTGAGATCCGGTCGCACTCTTGGCGTTCTTGTCGTTCAGAACAAGACCAGCCGAACATACCGGGAGGATGAAGTTGAAGCGCTTGAGACAACCGCAATGCTTATTGCGGAAATCGTGGCGAGCGGCGAATTGAAGAAAATCACCCGCCCCGGCGTGGAATTGGACCTGACCAGAGCGGTCTCCATCGATGGCGACGCCTATGGTGAAGGCATCGGCCTTGGTCACGTGGTTCTCCACGATCCCCGCATCGTCGTTACCAACCTTCTGAACGAAGACGCCGATACCGAAATCCGTCGCCTTGCCGAAGCCATCGGCTCGCTGCGCATTTCGATCGACGACATGTTGCAGCGCCGTGATGTCGCCACCGAAGGCGAGCATCGCGAGGTGCTGGAAACCTACCGCATGTTTGCCCATGACCAGGGCTGGGTGCGCCGTATGGAAGAGGCGATCCGCAACGGCCTGACGGCCGAGGCTGCGGTCGAGAAGGTGCAGAGCGACACCAAGGCGCGCATGATGCGCCTGACCGATCCGTATCTGCGCGAGCGGATGCATGATTTCGACGACCTGGCCAACCGCCTGCTGCGTCAGTTGATGGGTTTTGGTGGCAGGGCCCCAGACCACGAATTTCCTCTAGACGCCATCGTACTGGCGCGCGCCATGGGTGCTGCCGAGCTTCTGGATTATCCGCGTGAAAAGCTGCGTGGTCTGGTGCTGGAAGACGGTGCGGTCACGAGCCATGTGGTGATCGTTGCCCGTGCCATGGGTATTCCCGTCATCGGCCAGGCAACCGGCATCGTGGCGCTGGCCGAAAACAACGACCCGATCATCATCGACGGTGACGACGGCAAGGTGCATCTGCGGCCTGTCACAGACCTGCAGCGCGCCTATGAAGAGAAGGTTCGCCTCCGGGCTCGCCGCCAGGAACAGTTCCGTGCACTGCGTGACGTGGAGCCGATCACGAAGGATGGCCAGAAGGTCAGCCTGAAGATGAATGCCGGCCTGCTGGTCGATCTTCCGCAGTTGGAAGAGTCCGGCGCAGACGGTATCGGTCTCTTCCGCACCGAACTGCAATTCATGATCGCATCGAACATGCCGAAGGGCGAGGAGCAGGAGGCCTTCTACCGAAGCGTCCTGCGCCAGGCCAAGGGCAAGCCGGTGACCTTCCGCACACTCGATATCGGCGGCGACAAGGTCGTCTCCTACATGCGAGGCCAGGAGGAAGAAAATCCGGCTCTCGGATGGCGCGCCATTCGTCTGTCGCTCGACCGTCCGGGCTTGCTTCGCACCCAGATGCGGGCGCTCCTGCGTGCGGCCTCAGGCGCGGAATTGAAGATGATGTTGCCGATGGTGACGGAAGTCTCGGAAATTCACGCCGTTCGCGAGTTGATGCAGAAGGAAGTTCAGCATCTTTCGAAGTTCAGTCACGCGCTGCCGCGCAAGCTGCAATTCGGTGTGATGCTGGAAGTCCCGTCGCTGATGTGGCAGCTCGACGAGCTGATGTCGGAAGTGGATTTCGTCTCGGTCGGATCGAACGATCTGTTCCAATTTGCGATGGCGGTGGATCGCGGCAACGCGCGTGTCTCGGATCGTTTCGACAATCTGGGCAAGCCGTTCCTTCGCATTCTGCGCGACATCATTCGGGCTGGCGAACGCAACAACACCCCGGTGACGCTCTGCGGCGAAATGGCAAGCAAGCCATTGTCGGCCATGGCGCTGATCGGGCTCGGTTTCCGGTCGATTTCCATGTCGCCAACGGCGATCGGTCCGGTAAAGGCGATGCTGCTTGGGGTCGATGCCGGGCTGCTGGCGGAAGAGCTGAATGCGGCGCTCGATGACAGCAAATCATTGGAAAGTACGCGTGATTTGCTGGTGCGGTTTGCTTCGACCCATTCGATCCCTATCTAAGCACGATTATAAAAAGTGGAGTATGTGACAGGTGGCGAAGCTTCCCGTCGAGAAAATGCGTGAGCTTGAACGCCGCTTCGGCGAGATCGAAGCCCGAATGTCGGCAGGTCCGGCCGCGGATGTCTATGTCAAGCTTGCGTCCGAGTATTCGGAATTGCAGCCCGTGGTGAAGACCATTCGCGAATATGAGAAGGCCAAGGCTGAGGCTGCCGATCTGGAAGCGATCCTGTCCGACAAGACAATGGATCGCGACATGCGCGAACTGGCCGAAGCCGAACTGCCCGATCTCTCCGAACGCATCGAAGCGTTGGAGAAGGAGATGCAGATCCTTCTGCTGCCGAAGGACGCGGCGGATGAGAGAAGCGCGATCCTTGAAATCCGCGCAGGAACCGGTGGGTCCGAAGCCGCGCTCTTTGCCGGCGATCTCTTCCGCATGTATGAGCGTTTCGCCAGCGGCAAGGGCTGGAAGGTGGAAGTGCTGTCCTCAAGCGAAGGGGAAGCGGGCGGCTTCAAGGAAATCATCGCGACGATTACTGGCCGCGGCGTGTTTTCCAAGCTGAAATTCGAATCCGGTGTTCACCGTGTTCAGCGCGTGCCGGAAACGGAAGCGGGCGGGCGCATTCACACGTCTGCGGCAACGGTCGCCGTGTTGCCGGAAGCCGAAGATATCGATATCGAAATCCGCCCGGAAGATATCCGCATCGATACGATGCGGGCATCCGGTGCCGGTGGTCAGCACGTCAACACGACCGACTCCGCCGTCCGCATCACCCATCTGCCGACCGGTCTCATCGTCACGTCATCGGAGAAGTCGCAACACCAGAACCGCGCCAAGGCCATGCAGGTTCTGCGCTCCAGGCTTTACGATATCGAGCGGCAGAAGGCCGACAGCGAGCGCTCAGCCGACCGTAAAAGCCAGGTCGGTTCCGGCGATCGCTCAGAGCGTATCCGCACCTACAATTTCCCGCAGGGTCGTGTCACCGATCACCGCATCAACCTGACGCTCTACAAGCTTGATCGCATGATCGAAGGCGATATCGACGAGTTGGTCGATGCGCTGATTGCCGATTATCAGGCCGGCCAGTTGGCTCAGCTTGGCGAGCAGCAGTGAGCGTCGAGAAGACCGTTCAAGCTCTGGTGGCCGATGCGAAGCGGCGCCTGGCCGTTGCGGGTATTGCCGATCCTTCGACGGATGCGCGGCTACTGATCGGCGACGTCATCGGCTTTTCTCTGACCGATTTCGTTCTGAATGGGTCTCGGCCCGTTCATCCTGATGAAGCGCACCGGATCGAAGACCTGATCGCGCGGCGTGAAAGGGGGGAGCCCGTCCACCGCATCCTGGGACACCGCGAGTTCTACGGTCTGGACTTTCTCATGTCAGCCGGGACGCTGGAGCCAAGGCCGGATACCGAAGTGCTGGTCGAGGCGGTGTTGCCGCATCTGCGGGCCGTGGTTGCGCAAAAGGGCGAGGCACGCATTCTCGACATGGGCATTGGCACGGGTGCCATATGCCTGTCGCTGTTGCATTCTATTCCTGAAGCCACGGGGGTTGGCAGCGATGTGTCGACGGATGCCCTGGCAACTGCATTTCGCAACGCGGAAAGATTTGGGCTTGAGACGCGGTTCGAGACGGTGGAAAGCGACTGGTTCGACCGTATTTCCGGGCGCTTCGACATAATCTTGTCAAACCCGCCTTATATTAGAACAGATGTCATCGATACATTGGATCGCGAAGTTCGCGAGTTTGATCCCTTGATCGCCCTGGATGGCGGTGCGGATGGCCTTCTCCCCTACAGAGTTATAGCTGAAAAAGCAGTGGATTTTCTCGAAAGTGGTGGAGTGGTCGGGGTCGAAATAGGCTACGATCAAATGGCAGATGTAACGACCATATTTGCATCGCAGGGATATGATTGCGAGGACCGCGTCAAAGACTATGGCGGCAACGATCGCGTATTGATATTTCGCAGATAGGTCAAAAAACAGCTGCGGGTGTTTTGTTCAAGGATATTTTGCAAAGCAAAAGAAAAGGCTTGGATTTCCGCAGGAAGCGGGCTAGTTTGCGGCCACATGCCGGGTGGCTGAGGGCGAAATAAGATTCGTCAGGGTTTGGATCAGTCCCGAAGCGGGTTCTCTTGGAGAACTCTGAAAGGCTGGGCATTTCCGGCATGTGATTCAGGAAACTTTGTTCGCAAGCGGCTAGATGCAGCATATGCGCATCAGGTCGGCAAACGCGAAGTCTTGTCTCTTGTGAGAGCAGGACGCGTAATGGTCGCGGTTCAGGAGAGGGCTAATTCCTTGCCGGATCGCATCGAAAAACGATAATTGTCAGCACAACAGAATTCAGGTGAGCAATTGATGAGGCCAGGACAGCAAAACAAGCGCGGCCGGGGGCGTAATAACAACAACAACAATAATAATGGCGGCGGAAACAATAACAATTTCAACCGTAAAGGTGGAAATCCGCTGACCAGAACCTATGATAGTTCCGGCCCCGATGTGAAGATTCGCGGCACTGCCCAGCATATTGCGGAAAAGTACGCTGCGCTCGCACGTGATGCTCAAAGCTCCGGCGACCGCGTCATGGCGGAAAACTACCTGCAACACGCCGAACATTATAACCGTATCATCGCATCCGCCCAGGCGCAGATGCAGGAACGTTTCCAGCGCGACGATCGCGGTGAATACGGCAATGACCGTGACGGCGACGATATGGACGGCAATGACAATGACGACGTCGTCGTTGTGCTGCCCGTCGCGCATGAGCAGAACGAACAGCGCGCGCAGCGTCAGGACCAGCCCGAACGTCAGGAGCGCCAAGAGCGGCCAGAGCGTCAGGAACGGCAAGATCGTCCGGACCGTGGTGAGCGTCGCGATCGCCGCGAGCGTCCCAATCGCCCTGAACGTCAGCCGCGCGAAGCGCAGGCCGAAGAGGGCGCAGAAGCCGCTGCCGCGGCACCCGTTGTCATCGCGCCGGTTTACGATGCAAGCTCTGCACCGCAGCCCGTGATCGAAGGCACGCCGAAGGAAGTGGCTGTTGAAGAGGAAGCCCAGGCTGAAGCCGGTGCAGGCGAGCGCGCACCGCGCCGCACGCGCAGCACCAGCCCGCGTCCTCGCCGCCCACGCCGCACGGCAGGCGCCGAAGAGGCAGAAGGTGAACAGCCTTCCGAATTGGAGAAGGCTGCCGAGTAAGGCTGCCTTTTCACATTGAGAAAAAGAAAAAGCGATGGGTGAAAATCCATCGCTTTTTTGTTGAGATGCCGAGAGCATCGTGCTTCCCGAAAATCGGACTCAATTTTCGGGAAGCACGATGTGTCGATTCAAAAAGGTAAAGCGTTCTTTGTGCGTTCAATAGGACGCACGGCGCTTTAAACTCTACGCATTGGCCCAACACTTGGTTTCATTTTTAGGGCTGGTGTGTCGGCAGTCACGCGTTACGCAAACGCCCCTGCATCAGGTCGATAACCGCGCGGGCGGCTTCCAATACGTTGGTGCCAGGGCCGAAGACCGCAGCCACACCGTGGTCCAGCAGGAACTCGTAGTCCTGGCGCGGAATGACGCCGCCGACGATGACGATAATGTTCTCCGCACCCTTGGCCCTCAAAGCTTCGACAAGCTGCGGCGCAAGCGTCTTGTGGCCCGCAGCAAGCGATGACATGCCGACCACATGCACCTTGTTCTTGACCGCGAGATCGGCCGCTTCCTCTGGCGTCTGGAAGAGCGGCCCTGCGAACACATCAAAGCCGATATCACCGAATGCAGATGCGATGATTTTTGCGCCGCGGTCGTGCCCATCCTGGCCGAGCTTGGCAACCATCATCCGTGGCTTGCCACCTACGCTGTTCGACAGTTCGCCGATCCGGTTGCGCAAGGTGGCAAATTCTGGATCGTCTTCATAGGCGGCGCCGTACACATCGTGGACGACTTCCGGAACTGCTAAATGATCTCCGAAGATTGCGCGCATGGCGTCGGAAATCTCGCCGACGGTCGCCCTCGCACGCGCTGCTTCGACAGCTGCTTCAAGCAGATTTCCTTGTCCCGTGCGTGCAATGTCCGAGAGCGTCGCCAAGGTCCTTTCGACATCCTTCGGGTTGCGCTGGCGTCGCACACTTTCCAAGCGCTTGATCTGTGATGCCCGAACCGCGGAGTTGTCGATATCCAGAATGTCGAGCGGTTCTTCATTTTCCAGACGGAACTTGTTGACGCCAACGATGATCTCTTCGCCGCGGTCGACGGCGGCCTGGCGCTTTGTCGCAGCCTCTTCGATCAGCCGCTTGGGCAAGCCTTCATCGACAGCCTTGGTCATGCCACCCAGTTGCTCCACCTCTTCGATGAGAGCCCAGGCTTTTTCCGCAAGCTCGTTCGTCAGGCTCTCGACGTAGTAGGAGCCCGCCAGCGGATCGACCACCTTGGTGACACCCGTTTCGTGCTGGAGAATGAGCTGGGTGTTGCGGGCAATGCGCGCGGAAAAATCGGTCGGCAGCGCCATCGCCTCATCGAGTGCATTGGTGTGAAGCGATTGCGTGCCACCAAGCACGGCGGAGAGCGCCTCATAGGCCGTGCGGATGACGTTGTTGAACGGGTCCTGCTCCTGAAGCGACACGCCGGAGGTCTGGCAGTGGGTGCGCAGCATCATCGAGGATGCCTTTTGCGGTTTGAACTCCTCCATGATCCGCGACCAGAGAAGGCGGGCAGCGCGAAGCTTTGCTGCTTCCATGAAGAAATTCATGCCGATGGCGAAGAAGAAGGAGAGGCGGCCAGCGAAATCGTCGACGTTCAGCCCCTTCTTCAGAGCGGCCCGCACATATTCGCGACCGTCTGCCAGCGTGAAGGCCAGTTCCTGTACCAGCGTCGCACCGGCTTCCTGCATGTGATAACCGGAAATTGAGATGGAGTTGAAGCGCGGCATTTCGCGCGCCGTATATTCGATGATGTCGGCAATGATCCGCATCGAGGGTTCCGGCGGGTAGATATAGGTGTTGCGCACCATGAATTCTTTGAGAATGTCGTTCTGTATCGTGCCGGAAAGCTCGGCGCGTGCGCATCCCTGTTCTTCACCGGCGACGATGAAGGAAGCGAGGATTGGGATCACTGCGCCATTCATCGTCATGGAGACCGACATGTCCTTCAAGGGAATGCCGTCAAACAGGATCTTCATGTCCTCGACGGAATCGATCGCGACACCCGCCTTGCCGACATCGCCGACCACGCGCTCGTGGTCGCTGTCATAGCCGCGGTGGGTGGCAAGATCGAAGGCGACGGAAAGGCCTTTTTGACCGGCGGCCAGATTGCGCTTGTAGAACGCGTTCGATTCTTCAGCGGTTGAGAAGCCGGCATATTGGCGGATCGTCCAGGGGCGGCCTGCATACATCGTCGCCCGTGGGCCACGGACGAAGGGCTTGAAGCCGGGCAGGCTGTCGAGATGGGAGACCTTCTCCAGGTCTTGCGCGGTGTAGAGCGGCTTGACGGCAATGCCCTCGGGGGTCTGCCAGGTCAATGTGTCGGGGGACCGCTTGAGTTCTTTCTCTGCCAGTTTGTCCCAATCCATCGCCGACTTTTCCTCCGTCATGCCTGTCTCCCTGTTGCGTTATGTCCTGCGCCGGTGGCTGCGCCCTTCCGGGCGCCGCTTCTGCAAAGACAAAAACGTTCATCTCTCCATCCGGTCGCATCTGAATGCGGCGGAATGTACAGGTTAGAAAGCAATCGATGAATTAACAACCGCTACGATCGAACAAGTCTATGCCTTGCGTCCAAGCGACATGATGCGTTCGCGCAGTGCCTTGGCCAGATTGCGGGTATTTCGGTACATATGCACCTGGGCTGCTACCTGACGCACGTCACGGTCGCTGTTTTCCGAAAGGCCGATGACGAGCGTTCCCATCTCGGCATCCGTGCCCCACAATTTGTTCACGGGCAGCTCGTCGTCTGGAACGCAGCTGTCGGTGCGAATGATGTTGGCATCATCAAGCTGCCATTCGGTCAGCCGATGGGCAAGAAGCCGCTCCGGCATATAGTTGGCGTAGCGGGCGTTGAACGCCGCCTTCCAAATATAGGCCTCGCCCATGGCCATGAGGATGACGACGGAGGCGATCGCTTCACCGTTGAGGTTGAGCGTATGAATACGCGCGGAGTCGATCTCAGCCAGGTTGTTGATGGCTTCGCGGGCGAAGGCGGTACGGTAGCGGTCGGTAACGAGCGCATTGCGCTTGCGGTTACTCGCGCCATGCGCCTCGAGCGCGAGAAACTCTTCCATGCGCATGCGCACATCCCGCGCCTGACGGGCGACGTCATAGGTGACCTCTCCCATTGCTTCCAGATCAGACCATTTCGCCTTCAGAAGCGCCCGCTCATCGGACGAAAGCCGGTTGTGAAGAAAGCTGTCGGCATCCGGACCATTTTCCAGAAGCGGCCGTCTGTCACGTTCGGCGGTTGCAACCGGAAGGTTGCGCGTCATGGCGATCGTGCGGATCATCCGCACGAAGGGGCCATTCAGCCGAACCAGCGGAAGGACGAGCACCTTGGGCAGTCTCAGTTCCGCCTGCATCAAGGCATCGATAAGATTGTCGATCGTTTCGCCCGCGCCCTCGATATCGACAAGCGGCGTTCCGAGCGGACCAAACGGATTGGCCCAGGCCCGCAAGATGGATGGGCCGACGGAGAAGCCGGGTTTCTCGACGGTAAAAGGCATGAGAAACCGCATGCGGCTGCGCGTGCCATTTTCATCCCGCATCAGAGCGAAGCGAACGGAACGGTCATCGATGCGCGGCATGGCTGGTGCGAGCAGTCGCCCGGTAAAAAAGACGTTCGGCTCCATGACGCGATTGGACAGGAAATCGAGTTCTTCCTGAAGGTCGTAACCGAGCTGGCCGGGATAGATGCAAAACTCACGACCTTCGCGACCGACGCGGATACTGCTATCGGCTTCAGGTCGCTCCAATTCAGCGGAGGTCTTCACCATGGCGAATCGATTTTCGCTGAAATCCGGATTGTTTGGGTCGCTTGCCATGCTTTTCTATACCATTGCTGGATGTAGGATTACCATAAAAGCCAAAGCAGCTTCAGTACTTTAATTGGTTTCAGGCAAAAGGGACCAGCGACAAATCCTCGGGCGCGCACATTTATCACAACGTCCTCATCATATATCGAAATCAGACGGATGTTGAGGGCCGTCTAAAACGAAATATTCGCATATGATCATAAATCTGGAACGACGGGCGCGCGTTTGCGGGGAGGAAGAACGCCGAGCACCAGAGCGCAACCGATGATGATGATACCGGCCCCGACAAATTGCGCTGCCGATAGCGGCTCATCCAGCACAAATGCGCCGATGAACACGGCAATGACGGTCACCACGAATTCCACGCTGATCGTCTTGGTCGCGCCGATCGTGGCGACAAGTCGGAAATAGGTGATGTAGGTCAGCGCGCTCATCAGGATGGCGAGGGCGAAGAGGTAGCCGATATCGAGGAGAGACGGCATGGTGGTGACCGGCACCACGGCAAACAGGGGCAAAGTAACGACGCCACCGGCGAAGAACGAGCCGATGGTGATTTCCCAAGAGCCGGTTCCTTTCAGGTAGCGGCTCGCATAATTGCTGCCGAAGGCGGCGCAGAGGCAGCCGAGCATGCACGAAATGCAGCCGAGCACGAATGCTTGAGTGACCGGAACGGCAGGGAAGCCCACCAGGATAACGATGCCGAGGATACCGAAAGCAATACCGAGAAGCGACTGCGCGGATATCTTCTCCAGGCCCCAGAACTGGCCGATCAGCATGGAAAACAGCGGGATGCTGGCGACGAGAATGGCCGCCATTGCCGTACCGATCAGTGGTGTGGCGTAAGAGAGGCCAATCAGTTGGCCAGCAACGGTCGTTGCTCCCACCATCGCGAAGGCGCGCCATCCGGCGGAGAAATCCAGGTGACGGCCGATTGCCTTGGCGACGAGATAGAGCGTGATGCTGGCGATAAAACATCTGAGCGAGACGGCCCCCACCCAGCCAAAAGCGCCGACCGTATGAAGCACGAGCATGAAGGAGAAGCCCCACGCCACGGCAAGAAAGAGATAGGCGGCGAGTTGGCCCGGTTTCATGGCAAGGATCGTTCCGGCAAGAGGGATGATGCCGGAACAGTTAGGCAAGGCCCTGGATTCGGTCAAATGGATTTTCCCGAATAATGGTACCGCAAGTCGCATTACAGCGTTGCCAGCAGCCGGTTGCTCAACATCCCGGCTGAGGCCGCCTGCATGGAGACCTTCTTCTCCACTGCCTCGATGACGGTATCGGTGAAATCCACATTGGTGAGTTCGCGGATATGGCCGAGGCCGCCCGGGGAAAAGACATTCACCTCCAGGATCTTGTCGCCGACGATATCGAGACCGACGAGGAACATGCCGTCCTCCACGAGCTTCGGCCGCATCATTTCCGCAAGCGCGAGCACATCGTCATTGACCTCGACCGCTTCCGCCGTGCCGGAGGCGTGAATGTTCGAACGAAGATCGCCCTTGGCCGGAACACGACGAAGTGCGGCATAGGCCCCGTCACGCATCAAGGGCTCGCCGTTCATCATGAAGAAGCGGATATCGCCGTTTTTCGCCGCGGGCAGATAGGCTTGGGCGATGAGATAGCCTTCGATACTGACCGCCTCGAATATCTGGTTCAGGTTGGTTTCCTTGGAAGAGCCGATCTTGAAAACGTTCTTGCCGCCGGAACCCTGCAAGGGTTTGACGATGACGCCCTTGGGGTGGGCATCGGCGAAGGCGCGGATTTCCTCAACGTTGCGCGAAATCAGCGTTGTCGGACGAACGATCTCAGGAAAGCTCTGGAAGTAGAGTTTGTTCTGAGCCAGCGCCAGACCTTCCGGATCGTTGAGGACGATAACGCCTCGCTGCTCCGCCAGTCGTCCGAAGAGAATGCCGGAGTGGACGGCCCAAGGCCGCGCGGTCTGATCGAGCGACGGGTCGTTGCGCAGCATCAACGCGTCGATCTCTTCGATATCGATCGTCTCGCGCTGCAATTGCCGTTCCTGCAGGGCCGCGTGGAAAGCCTCCACCTTCTTGTATTTTTGCTTCGGCATGACGAGCGCATGGACGACAAGCGTGTCATCCGGGCGCAAGGTGAAGTCCCCAGGCGTCAGATAGATGACCTCGTGGCCGCGATTGAGCGCGGCCATGGCCAGAAGCCCTGTGGCGTAGCTTGGATGTTCGCCTTCGATTGAATTGACAAAGAACGCTAGTCGCATGGTCCCCTCCTTAAAGCGTGGCCATTTCGGCGATGGAAAGTCCTGATCGTATTTTTTCGAGCCGTTCATTGGCGCGTGTCAGTGAGAGAAAGGCCGGCCGGATGCCGGGCGGCCGCAGCAGGCCGCGGAGCGAAAGCTCCTGCATGATGGGGAAATGAGCCGCCGAAATCTTGCCCATCCAGAAGGGATCAAGAGCGCCGCCTTTACGAAGATGCTGGAGGATTTCGCTCAGCCCACGAAGATAGATGGCGTCTTTCGGCAGCCCGCCGCCGCGATAGACGCGCAGCACCATGTTGAAGGCATTCGCCTGATCAAAATGGTGCTCATCCGTGACCAGTCGATAGGTCTCGACGAAACTTGCCCCATCGAGCATGGCGGCACAGGCGACGACACGTCCGGCGACGAGGCGAAGGCGCTGGCGTGTCATGCCGCCCGAAAGATGTTCGGCCAGCACAGCTAAGCCTTCCTGCACGCCCTCATAGCCGGAAAGGCCGCTGCGAAAGAGCCGAAGTCCCTGAGCCGAACCGTTGAAGTAGGTGAGCAGGTGGACCCCGATCTCGTGATGCAGCAAGGCGTCGAGGCGGCGCTGTTCCATGACTGTATGGCGGGAAATCAGCAGCTTTTCGCCAGTCACCATCAGGCCCGGCGGAAGGTCATCACGGATTTCGACGCGCGCCTTGAAGCTCGCCTCCTCCTGATGATAGGCGTCGACCATCTCGCGTGCCTTTTGCGCGACTTCGTAGCAGCCGACCATGGGGATATCATCTTCATTGGCAGGCATCTTACAACGCGCGAGGACATCGAGCGCGAGCGTCAGCAGTTCCGGCTCGACCGAACTGTAAAGCGCACGGCCGAAATCGGTATATTGCCGCTTGTGCAAGTGGGCAAGCATCGTCAGCTGCAGGTCGATCTCCTGCTGCTTCTCGCGGTAAAGATGATAGAGGACCGGGTCTTCCAGATGGTCGAAGGCGACCGAATAGAGCTTGCGCTTCTGCTCTTCCACGTCGACGCCCAGCGGGCGATAGAGGAAATGCGGCGCATACTCGAAATCGCTTTGCTTGAATTCCTCGAAGGCCTGACGCGCATTGATCGGTGTGACCGACAGGAGGAAATCGAAGGATTGAGCGATTTCATCAACCGAGCGATCGGCACGGCGCACCGCATCGACAAACGCCTTTCGCCCAAGCGCCCGATGTGTGGTGATCTTAAGCGTGTTCGTTTCTGTCGCGAAGGCTGAGAAAGCGCGAAGCCCTGCATCGAAGAGATCGGCAATCATGGTTTCGCGAAGACCGGGATAGTCGGTACCTGATTCCGGCTGACGATAGATGGGGGCGAAGCGAACGCTGATGCAGGGGAAAGAAATACCAGCCTCTCTCAGCCGCAAGATCGGGTCCTGTGCGGGTTCTGGCCGCGTGATGCGCGGGGTGCGGAACCGTATCTCGGCATCGCAAATCGCCTTGATGAAGGCTTTTCGGGCATTCTGCGTCTCGGGTTCCGTGGTCGCGGAGACGGCGACTTCGTAATGCGGGAGGAAGGGGGAGTCGTCAGCCAGCAGGATATCGTGCTCCAGCTCACCGATATCGAGGACGACGAAGGCGCCGAAGCGCTTGACCATCTCATCACCGATCGCCTGGATGATCGGGGCGGCTTCGCTTAAGCTCGAGGCGATGAGGTAGGATGCATTGGCAGAGGCAATGTCGCGCGCGGCAAGGTTCTTTGTTCCGTAGGTCAAATGCAGGCACAGGAACGGAAGCGGCCTGTCGATATGAAGACGACCATCCTTGCCGACATCCTTGCGGATTGCCTGTCCCTCAGACAAAGCAGTTGAAATTTGCGACAGCAGCGGCTCTTCTTTTGCCTGCTTGATCTGGGAGACATTGCTCATTGGCGCTCTCGCAGCAACTGTTCGAGCAGCGCTTCCAACGCGATCATCGTGCGGCGAATATCGGCGACAACCCGTGTGTCCGGTTCTCCGGTCCACTCGTCCATGAAGATCTTCTTGAACTCGATGGCAATGGCACACCCTGTGTCCGGATAGGTCTCATGAACGAAGCGCGTTTGTTCGCCGCGTCCCTGAAATGCAATATTTTCACGAACGTCGAGCTTGCGGCCACCGATCTCAGCCGAGGCAAAGTGCTCCATCACAGCGTCCACCGCAAAGGCCCAGCGGCTGCGATCCATGGAGATGGTGCCGATATTGATGTCGGGCGCTTTTTCCTGCGCAGTGACAGGTCCATCGGCGCCCTGGCGGCGGTGATTGTAGCTGTGAACGTCCAACAGGATAAAGCGGCCATGTGACCTTTCGATCCGATCCAAGAAGGCCGACAGCATCGCGTAATAGTCGTCATGAACGGCGAGCGATGCCGCAATAGCGGCGTCGGATGGGCGCGTGCGCCAGACCTCCAGTCCCCAGGACTGCTCCGGCGTGAGATAGATCGCGGCGTCCCTTGCGCGATTGAGGTCGATCTCGAAGCGTGATCGCTGCCCGATGATCCTGTTTGTCAGGCCGCTGATCATCTCACCGGTATAAGGATCTTCCTCATAAAGCCGTTCTGCATCGGAAAGCGCCACCGTATCGAGGAGATCATCGCGCAGAAGATGACCGTCATGGATCGCGGTGCCAATGATCGGTGAGCTGCCAAATGACGCCGACCAGATTTGTCTCTTTGATGTGTTGGGACTTGCGCCGTTTTCCGTCATTTTCCCCTCATGAACTCGGGTGGGAAACACGAAAGCGCGAATGTTGGTTCCAGGATACCTCTATTGGATCGTGGAACAGCCCAAAACGTGTCGCAATCTCTCAGATTAGGTCCTGATGCTTCAAGCCTTTGTTTTGTCGTATGCCGGGATCGCAAAACCGCTGCACGATTTGCGTGGACCATCCTTTTAAGAGCGGCTTACTTGCTCACCTCGGCGAATGCGAAACCGGTGGCCGTCCTCGGTCTTGATTGTCTCGAGAAGAATATGACCATCTTCCCGGCACATATGGGGAATATCGATAACCGCCAGAGGGTCGGTCGTCTCGACAACCAGGTCTTCATTAGGGAGCAAGGCGGAAAGCTTCTTGCGACTGCGCAAAACCGGAAGAGGGCATTTCAGCCCCTTCAGATCAAAAACGGCGTCGGTTGCCAAGGTCACTCCTTGGCCCAGAACTTCCAGAACGGTTTCTTAGCCGGTTCTTCCTGTGCCGTTGCGCTAAATGCGAGCGGGTTGACGGCGGGAACGGGGATGGCCTGCGTCGCAACCGCTGGCGCTGGCTGCGTCTGAACCTGTGCCGCGGCTGCGAGCATGACGGATGTCGGGCGGGCAGCGACCGCAGGCTGGGATGGCGCTGGTTGCGATGCCGGAGCGGTGGTGCGCGGTGTTGAACCAGAGGCCGAGGCAATGGCGGTAGCCCCGGTTGCGGAAATCCCCTTTGCCGCCTTCTTTTCCATCAGTGCGGCGAATTCGGTTTCCTTCATCAGCTTACCGGCCTTAAGCGCCGAGCCGGTGGGCGCGTAAGCCGGTTCCCGACCTTTGCGCTTTTCTGCAACCAGAACCTTGCGCTCGGCCTCGGTCGGATCATACCAGACCATACCGTCGAACTTCTTCATCGCCTTGTCGTAGGCAAGGTCGTAGGTCTTGTTGTAGCTAACCATTGTGCTGGCGAGTGCCGGCGGCGTGCTCATGGCGGGGCAGGTTGCAGCAGCGTTGAACTGCCCACCCTGTGCCTGCTGATTGAAGACGTATTTCTTCTCGCAGACATTCACCTCGGGCGGACGCTTGGTGACTTCGAAATGATCGTAGCCGACCTTCAGCATCTTCCAGAATTCGTAATTCTCGCTTTTGTGGTGGCGTGCCATGTTTTCCGCGGTCATGCGGAATGGCAGGGCCTGAAGCTGGATCGTCTTCTGGCCACCCTTGAAGGCGTCGCGCGCGAAAGCGTAGATCTCCAGCATCTGCGCGTCGGTCATGGAGTAGCAGCCCGATGACGAGCAAGCGCCATGGATCATCAGGTTCGTGCCGTTGCGGCCGTTCGCCTGGTCGTAGCGGTTCGGGAAGCCGGTATTGATCGAAAGATAGTAGTTCGAATAGGGATTCATGTGGCCGGGAGAAAGGCTGTAGAACCCTTCAGGCGCCTGCCTGTCCCCCTCTTTGACCTTCGGTCCGAGTTTGCCGGACCAGGCACAGATATCGTAGGACGCAATGACCTCGAACCGGTTGTCGCGTCGCGCCTTCCAGACTTCCAGCTTGCCTTCTTCCTTCAAGATGCGAATCATGATCGGCGCATTGCGATCCATGTTCTTCTTGTCCATCTCGGCAAGGATGGTGGGGGCGAGGGGATAATCGACCTTGTTTTTGACATGAGACACGTCACGCTCGACGGTTTCGAGCGTTTCGTTACAGCCCGCGAGCATTAGACCGGCGCAGGCAAGAAGAGCGATGTGTCTCAAACGCATGGGCGTCATACCGATTTGCATGATGTCTAATGCTCGTAAGGTAAATTGAATTTGATTACAAGTCAGTTGTTTTCTCTCGTGATTCAGGTCGTTGCGGCTTTGCTCTTGATCGCTATATTCAGGTCATGATCGCATTGTTCGAAGCCTACTGGCCCCACGTTCTCGCACTGCTCTCGCTTGTCATGGGGACCGTGGCTGCGGTCCATGCCACAATGACCAAACAGGAAGTGCGCTCAGCGCTGGGTTGGGTCGGCGTGATCGTGCTGTCTCCCATCATTGGCGCGTTGCTCTATGCCATTGCAGGCATCAACCGGATCAGGCGCAGCAACCTTGGGCAACAGCGGTCTTTGATGCATGGCACGATCATGGACAGGGTGGCGCGGTTCGACGCGGACAACGCCCTTGTCGTCGAGCGTTTCGGCCGACGCTTTGTGGCAATGAAGACCGTGGGTGACCGGGTGACGCGTGCGGCGCTGACCACAGGCAATACCATTGAGACCCTGTCCGATGGAGACGAGGCCTATGCGGCCATGCTTGACGCCATCGGTCATGCGCGCCGGTCGATCATCCTGGAAACCTATATTCTTGATCACGACCGGATCGGGCTTCGCGTCGTCGCGGCACTCGCCCGCGCCAAAGAACGGGGTGTCGAGGTTCGTGTGCTGGTCGACGCTGTCGGCGCGCGATACTCAGTACCAAGCATCCTCTCCAAACTGCGGCTGGAAGAGATCAAATCCGCGGTCTTCAATGGCAATGTGATCATGGGGCTGCGGCTGCCCTATGCCAATCTGCGCACGCACCGAAAGATCCTGATCGTCGATGGCAAGATCGCCTTTACCGGCGGCATGAATATTCGCGAAGGCTTCACCCGCGAGTTCCATGGAGACAAGCAGTCGCACGACACGCATTTCAAGGTCCAGGGCCCGGTGGTCGCCGATCTTTTCACGGTCGCAGCGGAGGACTGGCGCTTTGCCAGCGGCGAGCGTCTGGACGGACCTGTGTGGGATATCACCATTCCCGATGGCGTTCCCGGTCAGCCGATCCTGATGCGTGCGGTGGCCTCCGGACCGGATAACAGCATTGAGACGAGCCATAAGATGCTGATGGGTGCGTTCTCCATCGCCCGGTCCTCGATCCGCATCATGTCGCCTTACTTCCTGCCGGATCGCGAACTGATCTCCGCCCTGACGACGGCCGCGCGTCGAGGCGTCGCGGTCGACATCATCGTTCCGGCGACCAACAACCTGATGCTGGTCGATCGCGCCATGACGGCACAGTTCGATCAGTTGCTGAGGAGTTACTGCCGCATATGGCGCGCCACCGGCCAATTCAATCACTCCAAGCTTCTGGTGATCGATGATCGCTGGTCCTATGTTGGCTCGTCAAATCTCGATCCGCGTTCGCTTCGATTGAACTTTGAGGTGGATATGGAAGTTCTGGATGAAGGCTTTGCGAACACAGTGTCGGAGCGGATAGGTCTGGCACTCGAGAATGCAACGCCGGTGAAGCTGGAAGAGTTGAGGGCAAGGCCGTTCCTCGTTCGTCTGACGGAACGGATATTGTGGTTGGCCTCGCCTTACCTTTGACATCGGCATCGGCTTGAACCCATGACGCGACCACGCGTCAATTGAAGGAACTAGAGCGTCCCTTGTGCGTCCCAAAGACGCACGGCGCTTACGACAGGAAAACGATGCGACCGAAAAACGATAGTCTCCCTGCAGTTTTCATTTCGTCGCTGCGCAACCGCAAGAACCGGCGCTGTATAGACGAGGTCTCGATCGAGGAGACCTCTCCGGTCGTTGCCTCCTACAATGTGCACAAATGCATCGGTCGCGACGGCAAGTTTGACCCCGATCGCATATGCAGGGTCATTCACGAACTGCGAGCCGACGTGGTTGCGCTCCAGGAGGCCGATAGTCGATTTGGCGAGCGGACGGGCCTGCTCGATCTCGGGCGGCTCGAACGTGAGTGCGGGCTGACGCCGGTGCAGGTGGCAGGTGCCAGCAAGGCGCATGGCTGGCACGGCAATGTCGTGCTGTTCCGTGAAGGCGCGGTCCGCGATGTTCACACGGTCAAACTGCCTGGGTTAGAGCCGCGCGGCGCACTCGTAGTGGAGCTGGACCTGAAACTCGCGGGGACACTCCGCATTATCGCTGCGCATTTCGGCCTGCTGCGGCATTCCCGCGCTCAGCAGGCTAAGGCCCTGGTGGAGTTGCTGAACAAGCGCGAAGCGCAGCCAACGGTGTTGATGGGCGATTTGAACGAGTGGCGGCTGGGCAATGGCTCATCGCTCAATACCTTCCGCGAGGCCTTTGGGACCTTGCCGCCCGCGGTGCCGAGTTTTCCCTCCGGACTTCCCGTTCTTGCGCTCGATCGCATCATTTCCAATCGCGAAGGCATGATCGAGAAGGTTGAAGCCCATGATAGCGCGCTGGCGCGTGTTGCCTCCGATCACCTGCCGCTGAAAGCGACGATCAATACGGATCTTCTCAAGATGTCGGCTGCTGGCTAGATCGCTGCACTCCTTCGAACGTGCAACGATGCGCCCGCTCCGTGACGCTGGGCGCGATGCTTTGCCAACACCACGTTCAACTCCCCGGTCGACACGATAGAGCCGACTGACGCTTCCCTCTGAGATGCGGTATCTGGGTGCCATCATCCCGCCCAATTGGACTTCTACTCCATCATCTGTGCTGGGGCGATGGACGAGATTCTCTACCTGCTTGAAGGCTTTGGATCAAATCGTTGGAACCATTTTGGGTGTGCGCAATTGAATGTCCGACAAAGACTTCAGGGCTGTTGGGTCACAGAATAAAACAGGAGAAAACAGATGAAAAAGACTTTTGCCGTTACTTTTGCTGCCATGACACTTGGATTGAGCGGTCCGATCAGCGCAGTCGCAGCCGATCTGGCGCCGTACCGCGAAACCTACCAGGACAGCGACGACCGTAATGGCGTTAAGATCGGCTATCTGACCTGCGACGTTGGCGGCGGTGTTGGCTACGTGATCGGTTCGGCCAAGGAACTGGAATGCACGTTCAAGTCCACCGTCGGCGCGCGCCGCACCGACAGCTACACGGGCGTCATCCGCAAGATGGGGGTAGACCTCGGCTTCACCACGCAGGGCAAGCTGGTCTGGGCAGTGTTCGCCCCGACGGCTGGTTATCACCGCGGTTCGCTGTCCGGCCTCTACCAGGGCGCAACGGCTGAAGCCACCGTTGGCCTTGGCGTCGGTGCAAACATCCTGGTCGGCGGTACTGCTGGCTCGATCCAACTGCAGACCGTCAGCGTCACCGGCCAGGTTGGTCTGAACCTTGCTGCGACCGGCACATCCGTGACCTTGACGCCAGCTAACGGCTGATCGGCATCATCTCGGCCACGTCAAAATGCCGCATGAGCAACAATCGCCCTCTTCGCTATATAGCGGGGAGGGCGTTTTCGTTACCGGACCAGAGAAATCCCATGAAGCCAATCGTGTCGCTTGCCGTTTCGCTCGTCTTGCTTTTTACCACGGGGGCGTATGCCGATGGCGATCCGGCGGCGGGTGAACGCGCCTTTGGCAAATGCTCGAACTGTCACAACGTCGATACGCCCCGGACGCGTCTTGGACCACATCTGATGGGCGTTGTGGGAAGGCCGGCCGGTTCCGTTGCAGACTATCCGCATTACTCGCAGGCCATGAAGGATGCTGGGGCAGGTGGTCTTGTCTGGAATGAAGAGGCGTTACGGGAGTTTCTCTCAAGCCCGAAGAAGAAGGTGCCGGGCACTGCGATGCGTTTCTTCGGCCTCTGGAGTGAAACGGAGATCGACAACATCATCGCCTATCTCAAGACAAAACCGGCTCCCTGAGCCAGTTATCAACGCGAGGCGAGAATGTCTTCCGCCTCATCGAGAGCCATGGAATAGACACGGCTCGCCAACTCGAAGCTGTAACCGCCTCTGGCAAAAGCCGAGATCTCCTTGTTCATACGCTTCTCGTCCACCTCGTCTTCACGCCGGAACGGCCCGAACCGTCTCTTCCGTGCCAGCACGACGGCCGCGTAGAGATCGTCGCTCGCTTCAAGAGCGTGTTCTACAATGTCCTTGCTGACACCTTTCTGATTGAGCTTCTGCGCGATCGCCCGCCTGGATTTTCCACTCCGCACAGCGGAGCGAGTAGTGATTTCGGCAAAGGCATTATCGTCCAGTGCCTTGATCTCATAGGCAAACCGCACCGCGGAGTCGGCCAAAGCGCGGATCTGTTCTGCGGAGATGTCGTCGAATTTCTCTTTGGCCTTGCGGGAAATGGCATCGAAAAGCTGCCGCTCCGTCATCATCCGTCTTTCTAGACGGTAGATCGTGGAGTTCCTGGCCCATGTCAGCATGCGGCTTGTGGGAGCGGTCTCGGTCGGCTCGTCACTCATCTCAGGTCTGCGACGCCTCGTGCGGCAGGTTCTTCAAGGCGTAGACCCCCACCGGATGCTCAAGGCCGCGCAGCAGTTGCGGCCCGATGCTGTCGAATTCGCTCTCGTTGTCGATCATTGCGACGAAATCTTCGGAGAGCAGAACCTGCCTGCGAACCGTCTTGGTCAGGGTTTCCAGGCGCGAGGCAATATTGACCGCCGGGCCGATCACCGTGAAATCGAGCCTGCTCTTGGAGCCTATATTGCCATACATGACATCGCCGACATGAACGCCGATACCATAGCCGAACGGCTCGTGGCCCTTGTCGATATTGCTGGTGTTCAATTCCTCAAGCGCGGTCTGCGCCTCGCGAATGGCGGCGATAAGGTTTGGTCCTGCATCGGCATTGTTCAACGGAAAGATGGCCAGCAGACCGTCACCCATGAACTTCAAAATTTCGCCACCGTGCTTCTCGATCGGCTCCGCCAGCGCATCGAAATAGCCGTTGAGCAATTCGATGACATCGTCACGCGGCCAAAGGTCGGAGATGCGCGTAAAGTCGCGCAGGTCGCAGATCATGATCACCGCGCTCACCGTATTGCCGCTACCCCTTCGCGTCGCGCCCTCGAGAATTTCCTGGCTGGCATGCGGGCCGACATAGGTTTCCAGCAATGTGCGGGCCATGCGGTTCTTCAGCCGTATTTCCGAGACGAGAGAGATGGCCGGCACCAGGCTTTTCAACTGCTCGATTTCCGATTCAAGAAATCCGCTCGCACGATCGCTGGCAAAGGTGACCACGTGGCGTTTGCCGAATGTGTGCTCAAGCGGCCAGGCGACATATTCCGTCAGGCCTTCTTCGCGCAAATCCCGATAGATCTGGTAGTCCGGATCGATCGGGCCTGGCAGATAAAGCGCCTGTCGGACCTCGTCTGCGCCCTTGTGGATGTCATAGAGCGGGCTGTTCAGATATTCTGCCGTGGTTTCGCTGCCATAGGCATAGGTCGCAAACTCCGCTTCCTTCTCGCCCCGGTTCCACAAGATGCGCGCGCCGCGCCATTGCGGGTGTTGCACGAGAAAATTCATCGATGCCCGCGCAATCGAGATGCCCTGGCTTCTCAATCGCCCGCACATCTCGACGAAAATATTGTCGATGTAGCGGTTATCGCTCGTCCCAGTCACCAGCCAGTCGAGCACATCGCTTCGCTGATGTGGCCACAGCGCGTTCTCTTCGACAGGGTTTGGAATATCTACGGTTTCCACAAGAGCCATGTGCTCGCCTCTCCGCCTTTGCGTGATTGAAGAGGCGGCAGCGCTCCCACTTCAATGCAGGGCATTTGGTGCATCATAACGGAAAATGGAAGGGCGGGGAGGATAAGAAATATTGGATATAAAAAAGGGCGCCTGCATGCGGCATCCGCCGGCAGGCGCCCTTTTTCGATCTTGAAGGATCGTTTTAGAGAACGGCGGTCAACGGAAGCTGAAGCGCGTTCGCAACGCGTCTCAGTCGCGAGGGGTCGCTGTCTGCGCCCGTTTCGAGAGCCAGAATTTCCTGCGAGGTCAGCCCGCAGGTCAGGGCCAACTGATCGACCGTATAACCTGCAGCGTTACGCGCCGAGGCGATTTTGCCTGCAAAAGGGGCGCTGGTTTCATGTCCTGTAAAAGGTGTCGAGACGGAAATCGTCATGAATAAATCTCCCTAGAAGAATGGACACTGAATGTGCCGGCGGCGAATGCCGTCGCGTTGAATTGCATGCGACTGCGCTGCAAAGGAGAGATGAATGTTGCAGCGCAGCAGGGAAAATAGTCATCTTTGCCGCGCTTGCAATAGTTAAATTGCGATTAACGAATATGCCTTTGTCAGATTGTCGCACGCCTGCAATGGCGATGTCTGGTAACTCATTGGAAGTAGGCACTAGAGCCGCGGCGAAATCCCGATGGCGGAATGCCGGCAATCTGGCGGAAGGCCTTGTTGAAGGCACTCACCGAACCGAAGCCACTTTCCATCGCGATGCTGAGAATATTGTCCTTACCGTTGACGAGCATGGCCTGGGCGCGGGAGAGCCGGAGAAGTGTCAGATACTTCATCAGCGTCATGCCGGTCGACTTGCGAAAGACGTTCATCGCGTATTTTGGGTGCAGGTTCGCCACCCGGGCGATGTCCGTCGCATCGATATCTTCCAGAAAATTGGCGGCGATGAAATCGCACATCCGTGCCACGGCAACGGATGCGGCATTGTCCTGACTGGTCGTCTTCGAGGCCGAGGAGGCTGGGGAAATGACATCGTAAGGCTCCATGAACATGCGCTCGACGCGCAGGATCAGCTCCTGGACAGCATTCTCGGCCTTGGCGATGTCACCGGATTTCGCATAATCCCGCCATCGGGCGAAGTTCTCATCATCTGCCTTTCCCGTCACCTCCGTCAGCATGGTGGCACCGCCCATCAGCATGGCAGAGACGGCGGGTGGAAGACGCATGCGGAAGAAGTGGAAGAGCGGCAGATGTGCGCCGGCGTAAAAGGAATCGTCAGAGGATTCGTCCATCTGATGCGGCTGTCCGCCCCAAAACAGGCACATCTGTCCCGCGCTCATACGGAACGTGTGGTCGCCCATGCGATAGTGAACGCTGCCGGACATGACGTAATTCACTTCCACCTGCGCGTGCCAGTGGGGCATCAGCATGACGGGTGGGTGGGCGTAAAAAAACTGCAGAGTCGTCGGCCAACCCTCGATGCTGCTCGCACCCGGCTGATAGACGGCTTTTTCCTCGATCTTACTTTTCGACAAATTCACGTTCCCATTTTACGAGACAGATTTCGCCACCCCGCTACTCTGCACATGTTCGCTTAAGAACGGCAATTGAAAAAGGGAGGTTTTCAATGTGCTTTAAAATCACGGGCGTGGCGGTATCGCTTGCCCTGCTTGCGGCTGCACCCGCGTCTGCCCAAACCACCATCACAATCTGGAGCTGGAACGTCGCCGCATCGGCGTTGAAATCCACTCTGGAAGGCTTCAACAAAGCCAATCCGGACATCAAGGTGGATGTCCAAGATCTTGGCAACAACCAGGTTTATGACAAGGCGCTCGCCGCCTGCGCCGCCGGTGGCGAAGGCTTGCCGGATATCGTAACCGTTGAAAACTTTGAGGCGGAAGTCTTCTGGAGCCGTTTCCCCGATTGTTTCACCGATGTAAAGGCACTTGGCTACACGCCTGAAAAGCAGGCGCTTTTCCCCGAATTCAAGCGTACCGAACTGGAAGTCGATGGCGTTGCCTACGCCGTTCCGTGGGACTCCGGTCCGGTTGCCGTTTTCTACCGTCGTGACTTCTACGAGAAGGCCGGCGTCGATCCGGCCACCATCAAGACCTGGGACGATTTCATTGCCGCCGGCAAGAAGGTCATGGAGGCCAATCCCGGCGTGGTCATGACGCAGGCCGACTTCAACGGCGACAGCGAATGGTTTCGCATGATCTCCAACGAACAGGGCTGCGGTTACTTTTCGACAGATGGCCAGTCCATCACCATCAATCAGCCGGCCTGCGTTGCGACCCTCGAAAAGCTGAAACAGATGAAGGATGCGGGCATCATCACCGCCGCGATCTGGGATGAAAAGATCCAGGCCAATACCGCCGGCAAGGTCGCAAGCCAGATGTATGGCGGCTGGTATGAAGGCTCGATCCGCTCCGGCTCTCCGGACCTTTCCGGCAAGTGGGGTGTCTATCCGATGCCGAGCCTGACGGCAGATGGTCCACGTGCGGCAAACCTTGGCGGCTCGTCGCTCGCCATCAGTTCCGTTTCCCAGAACAAGGAAGCGGCCTGGAAGTTCGTAGATTATGCGCTGACGACGAATGAAGGCCAGGTCATGATGCTGAAGTCGTTCGGTCTCGTTCCCTCGCTTCTGTCTGCCGTCAACGATCCCTTCGTCAAGGAGCCGCAGCCCTATTGGGGCGGCCAGGCCGTGTGGACGGATATTCTGGCGACTCTGCCGAAGATCAAGCCAAGCAGAGGCACGGCCTACCAGTCCGATGCGGAAGGGATCTACCGCGCCGTCCAGACGAAATATCTGGCAGGCGGCTACCCGGACGCCAAGACGGCACTCGATGATGCCGCCAAGCAGATCGAATCCGCAACGGGTCTTCCCGCTGCACAGTGATCTCCCAAGCTGAACCAGAGCCGGGCGCCCCGTGCAAGGGGCGCCCGGATAGGGTCAGCCCTCATGTAAATTATCGTTCGGGAGGTGAAGATGCCCATCAGAACCAGGGTCGCCTATGCGTTTCTTGCGCCCTATCTCTTGATCTTCACGACATTCTGGCTCTGGCCGATCATCAACTCGTTTCTGCTGTCGTTCCAAAACACGCGCGTCAATCCATGGCGTTTCGCGCCGTCGATGAATTGGGGGCGCCTGATCGGCGATCCGGCCTTTTACAATGCGCTCTACAACACGCTGATCATTCTCGTCATTCAGGTTCCGATCATGATCGCACTGGCCACCATCATGGCCGTGCTGCTGAACTCGCCGCTTCTGAAAGCACGGCCGCTTTATCGCTTTGCCTTTTTCGCTCCGGTCGTCGTGGGTGAGGTCGCTTACGCCGCCGTCTTCCGCCTGATGTTCAGTGCCGATTTCGGCATCATCAACAAGATGCTCGTGAATGTCGGTCTCTCGCCCATCTCCTGGTTCGACAATGCGACTGCTGCCATGGCGCTGATCATCATCGCCGTGACGTGGCGATGGGCAGGCTACAACGCCATCATCATCCTGGCTGGACTGCAATCCATCCCCGGCGACGTCTATGAGGCGGCGCGGCTGGACCGGGTTAGCAAACGCCAGCAGTTTTTCCACATCACGCTGCCGCTTCTGAAACCCATCATCATCTTCTGCATGGTGCTTTCGGTCATCGGCACGATGCAGCTCTTTACCGAACCGTTCCTCATCACCAATCGTGGCGGCCCGGGTGGTGGCACGGAGACGCTCGGCATCTTCCTTTACCGCCAGGGCTTCACCTCGCTCAACTTCGGCTATGCCTCGGCGATTGCCTACACGATCGCAGCCCTTGCCATCGTCATATCGCTCTTCAATCTCTGGGTCGGGAGGGAGCAGAAATGAGATCGAAATCGAGATCGCTTCTCTGGCAGAAAATCGCGCTACATGCGGCGCTCACGCCACTTGCTCTGATCTGGCTTTTCCCGCTGTGGATGATGTTCGTCTTCTCGACCATGCCGGATTACGGCATCTTCAGTCCGAATATCGAGCTGATCCCGTCGACGCATTTCATCGAGAACTTCCAGAACCTGCAGGCAGACACCGATTTTCTGCGCGCGATGTTCATCTCGATCACGGTGGCAGTGATCTACACGGTCCTCTCCGTCATGCTGACGTCGATGGCAGGATGGTCCTTGGCACGCTATCGCTTCGCCGGACGCTCGGTGGTGGTTGCGATTATCATCGGCACCATCACCTTGCCCTATGCGGTCGTCGTCATTCCGCAATTCATCATGGTGGCCCGAGAGTTCAAGCTCGGGAATACATGGGTGGCGCTGATCGTCCCGCCTCTCTTCAACTCGCTCGGGGTACTCTTTATGCGCCAGTCCTTTTCTATGATGCCAGGCGAGCTGTTCGACGCCGCGCGTGTGGAAGGGGTGAAAGAGTGGCAAATCTTTCTGCGCATAGCGCTGCCGCTGGCGCGCCCCACCATGGCCGCTCTTTCGATCATCCTGTTTCTCGCCTCGTGGAACAACTATCTCTGGCCGCTGCTCATCAACTCCCGTCCAGGAATGATGACCGCACCCGTGGCGCTCGGCACGCTGATCGGTCTCACCAAGGTTTCGTGGGGCGGGATCATGGCCGGAGCGGTGCTGCTGACCGCGCCCATTCTCGTCATCTTCGTGGTGTTGCAGCGCCACTTCATCGCCGGCATTTCAGCCGGCGCCGTCAAGTAATCCGGGAGGAGCCGCATGGCGGGACTTTCACTTAAAAACGTCGTCAAACGCTATGGTTCGCTGGAGGTTATCCACGGCGCGAACCTGGAAATCCAGGATGGCGAATTCGTCGTTTTCGTTGGCCCCTCAGGCTGCGGTAAATCGACCCTGCTTCGCATGATCGCTGGTCTTGAGGATATCTCGGATGGCAAGATCGAGATCGGCGGCAAAGTCGTCAACGATGCCGAGCCAGCCGATCGCGGCATTGCCATGGTCTTCCAGTCCTATGCGCTCTATCCGCATATGACGGTCGAAGAAAATCTGTCCTTCGGCCTTCGCATGAATGGCAATCCCAAGGCTGATACGGAAGCGCGCGTTCAGCGTGCCGCCGAAATCCTGCAGATCAACGAGTTGATGCTGCGCAGGCCAAAGCAGCTCTCCGGTGGTCAGCGGCAGCGTGTTGCCATTGGACGTGCCATCGTGCGCGAACCGCAGGTGTTTCTCTTCGACGAACCGCTCTCCAATCTCGATGCGGAATTGCGCGTCCAGATGCGGGTGGAAATCTCCAAGCTGCACAAGCAGCTCGGCACGACGATGATCTACGTGACCCACGACCAGACGGAAGCCATGACGCTTGCCGACAAGATCGTGGTGCTGCGCGGCGGCAAGATCGAGCAGGTCGGCGCGCCGCTCGATCTCTATGACGATCCCGAAAACCGCTTCGTGGCAGGCTTCGTCGGATCGCCAAAAATGAACTTTCTGCCGGGCAAGGTCGCTCACGAGGCCGCTGAAGGCGTGACGATCACCCTGGACCACGCGCCGACCTTCTCATTGACCCTGACGGTTGCGGCGCGGCCTGGGATCGGCGCGCCCATCACGCTCGGTATTCGCCCGGAGCATTTCGAGGATGCCGGCAAGGCTGCAGATTTGACGGTTGCCGTCGATGTCGCCGAACATCTTGGCAATACCAGCTACGTCTATGCACATCTGGCGGAAGAGTTGCCGTTGATCATCGAGCGCCCCGAGTCCCGCCATGTGGGCAAGCTCGACCGGCTCACCGTCTCCGTTCCGGCCAACAAGGCCTTCCTGTTCGATAGCGACGGCACGCGCCTGCGCTAAACCCCATTTCACATCCAAAGCAGACGAGGAATATCATGCCCGACCTTCAACCTATCCGCTGGGGCATTATCGGACCCGGCACCATCGCAAAGACCTTTGCCGAGGGCGTTGCCCATTCGACGACCGGCAGGCTTGTGGCGATCGCAACGCGCAATCCGGATCGTCCGGGCCTGAGCGATGGCTTCCCCGGTGCCCGCATTGTCAATGGCTACGATGCGCTGCTGTCCGATGCAGAGATCGATGCCGTCTATATCGCAACACCGCACACCGGCCACGCCGAATGGGCGATCAAGGCGATCCGGGCCGGCAAGCACGTGCTGGTGGAAAAGCCGATTGCGCTTTCCGCTTACGATGCCGACGCCATTTTCCACGAGGCGAAGAAGGCAGGGGTTTTTGCCGGTGAAGCCTATATGTACCGTCTGCATCCGCAGACCGCCAAGATCGTCGAGCTGGTCAAGAGCGGCGCGATTGGCGAGGTGAGGATCATCCGCTCCAGCTTCGGCTTCAGCATGGGCAGCTTCCGCGCCGATCACCGCCTGTTTGCCAATGAGAGTGCTGGCGGCGGCATTCTCGATGTCGGCGGCTATCCGGTTTCTATGGCTAGGTTGATTGCCGGTGCCGTTTCAGGTCAGCCGTTTCTGGAGCCCACCAAGGTTTCCGGCGTAGCGCATCTCGGTCAATCGGGTGTCGATGAATGGGCCTCGGCCGTGCTGAAGTTTCCGAACGAGATCATCGCCGAAGTGTCCTGCTCGATCATGGCGAACCAGGACAACGTGCTGCGCATCATCGGGTCGGAAGGCCGCATTGAAGTGCAGGACTTCTGGTTTGCTTCCGGCCATAAGGGTGGGGTAGGCAAGATCGACGTGATCAAGGGCAAGGACCGCCAGACCATTGAGGTTGCCGAAGATCGTTATCTCTACTCCTTCGAGGTGGATGCGGCAGGCGAGGCCATTCGCAACCAGTCCCAGGAATTCGCCTACCCCGGCATGAGCTGGGCCGACACGCTCGGAAATCTGCGGGTCATGGATCAGTGGCGCGCCTCGGTTGGACTCGAATATGGCGTGGAGAGTGCTGCCAAGCGCGTTCTCAACATTGCAGGCGGCAAGGTTGCGCCGGGCAATTCCGTACCGACGCGTCAAATTCCGGGCGTCGCCAAGCCCGCATCGGTCGTGGCGCTCGGTTTCGAGTTCTTCCCGAACTTTGCTTCCGCATCGCTGACCCTCGACAGCTTCTATGAGGCCGGCGGCAATCTCTTCGATACCGCCTTCGTCTATGGCGGCGGCAAGACGGAGGCGATTTTTGGCGACTGGCACACCAGCCGCAACGTACTGCGCGAAGAGATCGTGCTGATCGGCAAAGGCGCGCATTCGCCGCTTTGCTATCCCGATATGATTGCCAGGCAACTCGACCAGTCTTTGAACCGGCTGAAGACGGACTACGTCGATATCTATTTCATGCACCGCGACAATACCGATGTGCCCGTCGGTGAGTTCGTCGATGCGATGGATGCAGAAGTAAAGCGAGGGCGCATTCGCGGCATTTTCGGCGGTTCGAACTGGACGCGCCAGCGCATGGACGAGGCAATCGCCTATGCTGAGAAGACCGGCAAGACCGCGCCGGGCGCGCTTTCCAACAATTTCTCGCTGGCCGAAATGCTGGACCCGATCTGGGCCGGATGTGTCGCAGCCTCCGACGAGCCTTGGAAAGAATGGGCGAAAGAGCGCCAGATCCCGAACTTCGCCTGGTCCAGCCAGGGCCGAGGCTTCTTCACCGACAGGGCAGGCCGCGACAAGCGGGACGATGAGGAGATCGTGCGCGTCTGGTACTCCGAGCGCAATTTCGAGCGCCGCGACCGGGCAATCGAGCTTGCCAAGGAGCTTGGCCGTCACCCGATCCACATCGCGCTCGCCTATGTGATCGCGCAGCCCTTCCCCGTCATTCCGCTGATCGGCCCGCGCACCATTGCCGAGCTGGAAGACAGCCTGTCGGCGCTCGACATCAAGCTCACGCCTGAGCAGGTGCGCTGGCTGGAAGCTTGATTGATCATAAATATCCGGCCGCGGAAACTGCGCGGCCGGATGTCACCTGGATTTCAGGTTGGTGATATCGCTGTCGCCCGGAATGAGCTGCATCGGCCAGACGATGTGTTTGGGCTGTTGCGGATAGAAGCTGCTATAGGCCGGCATGGTCGACAGCAGGGTCTTGCCGACGGAGACGCCGAGATCGCGCAATGACATACGGAAACTCGTCAGTCTCGGCTCGAGAAACTGGCCGCTCGGGCCCTCGCGAAATCCGATGACAGCGAGATCTTGTCCGGCGCGAAGTTTCACCTCTGCAAGGCGCCGGTAAAGACCGATCGCCATCAACTCGTAAATCAGGATCAGGGCCGTGGGGCGTGGCCGCATCTGCAACCATTCGCTTGCCGCGTGATAGCCACCCTGTTCGCTGGACCTGGCGCGAATGATGAGTTTTTCGTCATAGGGGAGAGACGCGTCCTCCAGACCCTTGCGATAGCCTTCCAGGAAAATGTAGCCGAGATTGATGTCGGTGTCGGGTGCTGCAACAGCGATCGACCGGTGGCCGGCGGCCGCAAGGCGAGCCACGGCGGTTCTTGCCACACCTTCGAAATCGAGATCGATCCAGGCGTGATCGGTGCTTGAGCCCGTTCGCCCTAGGGTGACAAAGGGCAGGCGCGTTTGCTTGAGGAAATCGACGCGCTTGTCGATCCGGCTGGTGGACGAAATGACCATCGCATCCACCATGCGCCTTGCCACCATGCGCTTCAAATATTCGTCGGGATCCTCTTCCGCAGGACAAGGCAGGACGATGAGGTCGAGATTGTGGGTCGAGAAAACACTCTGCAAGCCATCCGTCACGCCCAGGAAGAAGTTGTCGGCGTTTTCGACCGCTTGCGTGTCGGACCCGGTCATCAGGCCGATGACGTTCGTGGCACCCTGTCGCAGGCTGCGCCCGGACTGGTTTGCGACGTAGCCCAGCTTTTCTGCCGCCTCCAGCACCCTGCGACGGGTATCGTCATTCACATCCGGCTTGCCATTCAAGGCGCGGGATACGGTGCCGATAGAGATGTCCAGATAGTCTGCGAGCTGGCGGATACCCTTCATGCATGTCCTCCCGGCTCCAAACCAGAGAAGCCTTTCACTACGGTCTTGACACATCTAGCACCTTAAGCATAGTCTCGTAAACGTTTACGAAAGCTGGTTCCGCAAAGAGGAGTTTGCGGGCAGCAGGGAGGACAATGTGACATTGAATGCCGTTTTGTGCGGGTGCGGAGCTATGGCCAAAGGCTGGCTGCGCGCGATCGCCTCACATCCAGATTTGCAATCGTCGATCCGCATATGCGGTCTTGTCGATCTGAACGAGAACGTCGCCCAGGCGCTGGCCGACGAGTTCGTGCTCCAAGACGTCGTTATCGGCAGCGATCTCAAAGACGTTCTTACCAAGACCAAAGCTAATGTGGTTTTCGACGTCGTCATCCCCGATGCCCGTTTCGGCGTGGTTGCCGCTGGCCTTTCGGCTGGCTGCCATGTGTTGAGCGAAAAGCCGATGGCGCCTTCCCTGGAAGAGGCGAAGACGCTGCTGGAGCTTGCCAAAGGTGCTGGAAAAATCCACGCCATTGTTCAAAACAGACGCTATATCAGAGGGATACGCCGCTTGCATCGCGCCGTTCAAGATGGTGTTATCGGTGAGTTGACTGCTATTCATTGCGACTTCTTTCTGGCGCCGCACTTTGGCGGCTTCCGTGAGGAAATGCAAAATGTGCTGCTGCTGGATATGGCGATCCACACCTTCGATGCAGCGCGTTTCGTCGCCGATCAAAACCCGCTGTCGGTCTATTGCGTGGAGAGAAATCCAGCCGGCTCATGGTACGCCCATGGAGCATCGGCCAACGCCATCTTCGAACTTTCAAATGATGTGGTCTTCACCTATCGCGGCTCGTGGTGCGCTGAAGGCGAGCGGACAAGCTGGGAAAGCACATGGCGGCTGGTCGGATCGAAGGGCATGATCCTTTGGGATGGTGAGGATGGTTTCTCGGCAAACGTAGCGGGAAGCGACGAAGGGCTTCTGCGCGGAACTTCTGCCGTAAACGTTTCTGAAAACGTGAATGAAGAGCAGACGGAAGGGCATGCGAGCGTGCTGTTGTCATTCCTGCGTGCCATCGAAAATGGGACGGTTCCAGAGACCGTCTCCTCCGACAATATCAAAAGTCTGGCCATGGTCATGGGCGCGATTGAAAGCGCCCGCACCGGTCAGCGTGTTCTCATCGAGATTTGAGGTCTAATATGAGCGATCCAGCAAAATCCGTCCGCATCGGCACGATGGTCAGTGCCACAAAAGGGGATGCCGCCGAGCGAATCTCGGAAATCGGCGACCTTGGATTCGAGAGCTTCGAGCCGTTTTTCTGGCAGACGACCAATGGCCAGGATCTTGCGGAACTTGGCAAACGCTGCGTCGAAGCCATCGGCGACCGCGACATCACCATTTCGACGCTTGGCATGTTCGGCAATCCGCTGGAAGAGACGGAGATGGACCTCCAGACCCTTCAAGGCTGGAAGGACTGCATCGACAACGCCCATCATTTCGGCGCCACCTGCGTGGCAGGCTTTACCGGCCGCGTCCGCGGCAAGCCTTTGCCGGAAAGCCTGCCGCGCTACAGGGAAATATGGAGCGAGCTGGCGAAGCGCGCTGCCGACAAGGGCGTGAAGATCGCCTTTGAAAACTGCGCCATGGACGGCAACTGGCAAACGGGTGACTGGAACATTGCCCACAATCCGGATGCCTGGGAACTGATGTTCAACGAGACGCCGGATGATAATATCGGTCTGGAGTGGGAGCCCTGCCACCAGATGGTCTATCTGATCGACCCGCTACCGCAGATCCGCAAATGGGCGCACAAGATTTTCCACGTCCACGGCAAAGACGCGACCATCCGTTGGGATGTGATCAAGGAGCATGGCATCTTTGGCAAGCATCCCTTCGTCTTCATGCGCACGCCAGGCTTCGGCGACAGCAACTGGACCGACATCATTTCCGAGCTTCGGCTGGCAGGCTGGTCCGGCTCCATCGACATCGAAGGCTGGCATGATCCGGTTTATCGCGATCAGCTGGAAATGACGGGCCAGGTTCATGCGCTCAACTATCTGAAGCATAGCCGGGGAGGGTCCTTCGTCGATCTCGCCGCAGAATATGGAGGCGGCGACCCGTCGCTTTTGTAAGACTCAAGCCGGGGGGAACCGGCATCGCAATCATGATCAAAGGAGGAGTATCATGACTATTGCAAAGCTAATGGGTGCAGTTGCACTTGCCGCATTGTCGACGCCCGCATGGGCCGAGCAGGTTCAGATCAATCTTTGGACCGTCGATCGACCGGGCGAATATCATTACAAGATGGCGGAGGAATTTTCCGCCAAGAACCCGGATATCAAGGTCAACGTCCGATCGGTCCAGTTTCCGGACATGGTCAACGAGTTGGCCAAGGCCATGGCGACAGGCGAAGCGCCGGACGTCACCTATATCGACAACCCGGATGTCGCGCTCTTTGCATCGCGCAAGCTGCTGCTCGACATGAAGCCGATGATCGACAAAAGCTCGGTGATCAAGCTCAATCAGATCCTGCCTGGCCCGCTAGCCTCCGTGACCTACAAGGATGGCGTCTACGGCATTCCGCGCGGCGCAAACACCATCGCGCTCTACTACAATGCCGACATGTACAAGGCCGCAGGGCTCGACCCGGACAAGCCGCCGCAGACATGGAACGAGCTTTATGATGCCGCCAAGAAGCTGACGCAGCCTGATAAGGGCGTTTATGGCTTGGCATTCTCCGCCGCAGCGACCGAAGAAGGTACCTTCCAGTTCCTGCCATGGCTGCAAATGGCCGGCGGCGATTACAACAAGGTCAATGTTCCGGGCGGTGTGGAAGCGCTCACACTCTGGAAGAAGTTCATCGATGAGGGGCTTGCCTCCAAGGACACGCTGATCCGTGGCCAGTGGGATTCGACCGGTACCTTCAATGCCGGCAACGCCGCCATGAGCATTTCCGGCCCATGGGAACTGCCGCGCATGAGCAAAGATGCGAAATTCGATTATCGCGTCGCGATCCTGCCTGTTCCCAAGGAAGGAGCACCGCATGCTTCGGCTCTGGGTGAAGGCGACAACGTCATCGTTGCCAACTCCAAGCACCCGAAGGAAGCGTTCAAGTTCATCGAATATATGTATGAGCAGATGCCGCGCGTCTGGAACGACTTCGGCTATGTGCCCGCCTATCCGGTGAAGGTCGAGGATCCGAAATATCCACAGGCGTACAAGGTGTTCGAGGAGTCAATGAAGTTTGCGCGCAATCGCGGCCCCAGCCCCGATTGGTCGAAGATTTCAAAGGCGATCCAGACCGCGATCCAGACGACGCTGACCGGCCAGGCCACGGCGGAAAATGCGCTGACGACAGCACAGAAGTCGATCGACAAGATCCTCAAATAGGCTGGACGATCCGGTCCTTTGATCGAGAGGCTGCGGGCGCGTTCACGTCCGCAGCCAGTTTCCAAACTATGAAGCGCACGGTCCGACCTGGTGGAACGCGCATATGAGATGTCGGGAGGCGAAATGCTCCGTTTCAATCGAGTTTTCCGCGATGGTGGTGGGTTTGACAGCGCGCTCGTTCTGTTCGCGCTCGCCTATCTCGTTACCTTTTCCGCCTTCCCGTTGATCTACAATCTGGTCATCTCGTTCCAGAGCGTCGATCTCTTCACCATTGCCACCTTCGACCGCCCGTTTGTCGGTCTCGATAACTACCGCGAAATCATCGACGATCCGCTGTTCATGCCGATCGTGCGCAACACCTTTCTGTTTGTTTTCCTGTCCGTCATTTTCCAACTGGGGATCGGCCTGGCGCTTGCATTGTTCTTCCGGCTCGATTTTCCGGGCGCATCCTGGCTGCGTGGTCTGTTCCTTGCGGGCTGGATCATGCCGGGACTGGTGGTCGGTGCCATCTGGGGCTGGATTCTGGCCGGTGACTTCGGCGTGGTGAACTGGCTCCTGCAATCACTCGGTATCACCCAGCAGAAAATCTTCTGGCTCTCCGACCCATCGATCTCGATCTACTCCGTCATCATCGCCAATATCTGGCTCGGCGTTCCCTTCAACATGATCCTATTGTCGGTCGGTCTCGCCTCGATCCCCGATGACGTCTACGAGGCGGCGGAACTGGATGGAGCGACACGCTTGCAGCGCTTCTTCACCATCACCCTGCCGATGATGCGGGCGCAGCTCGGTGCCGTCATTTCGCTTGGCATCATTTTCACCCTGCAGCAGTTCGACCTTTTCGCGGCGCTGACACAAGGCGGTCCGTCGAATGCCTCCAACGTGCTGCAATATTGGTCCTGGGAGCTTGCCTTCCGCGAATACCGCATCGGCCATGGCTCGGTCGTTTCCGTCGTGATGACCCTTCTGGTCATCGTCGTCGCCACCGCTTATGTCCGCTCGACGAGGCACGAACATGTTGTCTAGCACCCCCTGGAAACGCTGGCTCCTGCTGGCCATCGCCGTCGCTATCGTCGCGATCTACCTCTTCCCGCTCTACTGGATGTATGTCACCGCGCTGAAGACTAACACCGAGACCTTCGCCAACCCGCCGACACTCTGGCCGCATCATCCCGAGTTGAAGGTTACCCGTGTCTGGAGCGACATGGGCATGGATACCTTCATCCAGAACTCGCTGGTCATCGCCTTCGGTACGGTCTCGCTTGTCGTGCTCTTCGGCACGGGTTGCGCCTACGCTCTGGCGCGTGTCCGCTCGGTCTGGATGGATCTGGCACTCTTCCTCGTTCTGATGCTGCAGGTCCTGCCGCCATCCCTGATGGTGACGCCGATCTTCGTCGCTTTCAGTCAGCTTGGCCTGCTGTCATGGCCGCGCACTGGCGTCATCCTGGCAACGGCTGCCAACAAGCTGCCGCTCTATATCGTTCTGGTGCGGGCAGCCTTTACCCAGGTGCCGCGCGAGCTCGAAGAGGCGGCGCTGGTGGATGGCAACAGCCGCATTGGCGCATTCCTTCGCATCTCGGTGCCGCTTGCCCGCAATGGCATACTGGTTTCGGCGATCCTCATCTTTCTTCAGTCGCTGGGCGAATATGTCTATTCGCGCTCGCTCATTACCGACAGGGCCTTCCAGCCTGCGACTGTCGGCCTGCAGTTCTTCGTCGGGCCGAATGCCTCCGATTGGACCGGCATCATGACCTTCGCGGCGATCTACGTAACGCCCATTCTCATCATCTTCGTCCTGCTTCAGCGCCGCATCGTCAGCGGCCTGACATCCGGAGCGCTCAAATGACATTGCAGATCGAACTGTCCGGCATCCAGAAACACTACGGCGCCTACCATGCGCTACGCGGCATCGATATCGCCATTCCGAAAGGCCAGTTCGTGGCGCTTGTCGGGCCGTCCGGCTGTGGCAAGTCGACGTTGCTGCGCACCCTTGCGGGGCTGGAAACGATCTCGAGCGGCATGATCCGCATCGAAGGCCAAGATATCACCCGCCAGCCGCCGCGCATGCGCGATATCGCCATGGTGTTTCAGTCCTATGCGCTCTATCCGCATATGACAGTGGAAAAGAACCTCACCTATTCGCTGCGGTTGAAGGGTGTTTCCAAGGCCGAGGCACGCCGCAAGGCGGAGGAGATCGCCCAGATCACCGGCCTCACCACGCTCCTTGCCCGCTATCCGCGCGAGCTTTCCGGTGGCCAGCGCCAGCGCGTCGCGATGGGGCGCGCCATCATCCGCAATCCCAAGGCGTTTCTCTTCGACGAGCCGCTGTCCAATCTCGATGCGGCGCTTCGCGTTCACATGCGCGCTGAAATTCGCAAATTGCACAACAGCCTCGGAGCAACGTCTGTCTATGTCACACACGACCAGATCGAAGCCATGACCATGGCCGATCACGTCGTCGTCATGCGCGCCGGCGTGATCGAGCAGCAGGGCGCGCCGCTTGAGCTTTACGATCGACCGGTCAACCTCTTCGTCGCAGGGTTTATCGGTTCTCCGGCCATGAACTTTGTAGCGGCGATCGCTGCGGAAGACGGGCGAACGCTGGTTTTGAATTTTGGTGGAAAGTCTGAACCTCAGACGATCATGTCCCCCGTTGCCTTCACGCCGGGCGCACGTGTCACCGTTGGTATCCGGCCGGAGCATATCACGCTCGCACCGCCCGGATCGTCGACGATTACCCTGCCGGTCGGCATTGTGGAAACCACAGGCTCCGCGACCACCGTGACCACGGCGACGCAACCGGAAATGACGGTGGCGCTTCAGGGAAGAAGCAATGTGAAAGCGGGGGACAGCGTCGGCTTCAATATCGATCCAGCGTCGTTGCATCTGTTCGACCATGAAACCGAACAGCGGCTCTGATCTTCAAGGATCGGTAAAGCCTCCAACGCGCAGATCCAGCGTGCCCGATTTCGGATCGCTCTTGAAGAAGAGCGTCCCGTTGTCATGGGATTCGGCTGCAACATAATCGAAGGTCACATCCGCCGTATCCGTTGTTCCGTCTGCGCTGCGCAGCGTGCCGACCACATGCACCGTTGCGGCGGTTGTCTGGCTGACATTGTGGATATCGAAGTTCACCCTGAAGCCGTTGCTGGCGGGCTCCATGGAGACAACGGACAGTTCGAAATCCGCTTTCGCATCGTCATAGCGATAGATGTCCCATGAGATCCAGCCGAGCAGTGCTATCACGAGCAAGGATGAGATGATGCCGGTGACCCACTCGATCCAGTGGGGCGAGGATGTTTCCATATGGCCGTCTGCGGAGGATTTGGTCATGGCGTTCTCATAGCACGAGGCGGGCCGAAGCAGCGCCGATGGCTGCAGGGAAACTCAAGATGACGACGGCTCCGACGATCTGCGACAGGGATGTTCCCGTCAGTCGTTCGAAGCTCCACAGGCAGTAGAGGCTGATGCCAAGCGCGATGACATAGCCCGGCATGGTAAAGCGGATGAAGGTGTGCCACCAGGCGCTATCTTCTGCATGGCCGTGCCCGCCCTTGAAGTGGAGAGCATAGACAAACCCATGCATCAGAGTGAGCGACAGGAGTACTGTTAGCAGCGTCTGATAGGGCGTGATCTTGTAGGCGATCAGGATCATTTCCTCAGTCGGCGCGACATTGAGTGCGAGGAAGAGGGCGCCGACCAGCATCATGAACAGCTCAATGAAGTAGCTGGTCTCCGTCTGGGCGTCGTCGCCTTCGTCATCGTCTTCGGAATGCATGCCAAGCTGGCTGCGGCCGAGAAGCGCGCCGATACTGGCAGGGACGGCCTGAAGCGCAATCTTTGCCACCGTCGTGCTCGTCGTCGCCTGGTCGTTGATCAAGCCGAAGAGGGCAAGAATGGCGGCGCTGACGATGATTGCAAGGCCGTAGGCCGTCACCGCATCTCGGATGACTTCGATCCAGGAGGAGGTTTTCTCAAAGCCGACACGCTTTGCCAGCACCACCAGAAGCGGGATGTTGAGAACGCAGAGCAGGAGCAGTTTTTCCCGCGACATGTAGAAGCCGAGAAACCACAGCTCCATCGTCATCAGCATGGGAAGCGCAAAGAGAAGCGCACCGCCCACGCCACGCGCGAGGCCAACCAGAAACTCCCGTTCCTTCGATGAATATTGCGTCGCGCTATCGGCCATCTTATCCCCCCGGAATAGGCGTATAACCTTCTGGATTAAGGCCGGTTCCCGCAGCCGCAAACGCAGGCTTTTTCAGAGGGATCGACCGACTCAGTCCGGTGCTTGGTCAAGGGGGTATCGAAGTTAATTTTAGCCGTGGCTAAGGGCGTGCGTTAACCATTTGTTAACCAAATCACCGCTACCTCTCTATCAACGATTTCTTTACCAAGATGACCAAAGTGCTAACAGACTCGCGTTCGATCCGTATCAAGGGCCGCTCATTTCTGGCGGTCGTTCTTTCTCCCGAGTCGCCGCTGGATGTCTGGCTGGAGCGGCTGGACGATCTGGCAGCGCGCTCTGCCGGGTTCTTTCTGTCACGTCCGGTGGTGCTGGATGTGGCGGATCTGAAGCTCGACAAGGCAGGCCTGAAGTCCTTGCTTGCCGAGCTTTACAATCGCAACGTTGCCATCATGGGCATCGAGGGCGCACGCCCTTCGATGATCGAAACCGGCATGCCGCCAGCGCTGAAGGGCGGAAAGCCGGCCTCCGATGTCGAGGTTGAGCCGGTGGCGCTTGCCGAGGTGGAAACGCCGGCGGAGCAAAGAGCACCCGTGACGGAAATCCGCAGCGTCGTGCAGTCGCTGATGATCAGCGAGCCGGTGCGCTCGGGCCAGTCGATCATCTTTCCCGAAGGCGATGTGACCATCGTCGGTTCTGTCGCCTCCGGCGCAGAAGTGATTGCCGGCGGTTCGATCCATATCTATGGCGCGCTGCGCGGACGCGCAATGGCGGGTTCACTTGGCAACGCTTCGGCACGCATTTTCTGCAAGAAGCTGGAAGCCGAGCTTCTTGCCATCGACGGTGTTTACAAGGTTGCGGAAGATATCGACCCGAAGCTTCGGGGACAGGCCGTCCAGCTCTGGCTGGAAAACGATACGATCAAGGCGGACAAACTCAATTAAGCCGTAAGCGGCAGGAAACAGGAGATCAGGATGGGGAAGGTAGTAGTCGTTACCTCCGGAAAGGGAGGCGTCGGAAAGACGACGTCGACCGCAGCCCTCGGTGCAGCGCTGGCACAGAACAAGGAAAAGGTCGTCGTCGTGGATTTTGACGTCGGTCTTCGTAACCTCGATCTGGTCATGGGTGCGGAACGTCGTGTGGTCTATGATCTGGTCAATGTCATTCAGGGCGACGCCAAGCTGACGCAGGCGCTCATCCGCGACAAGCGTCTCGATACGCTGTTCCTGCTGCCGGCCTCCCAGACGCGCGACAAGGACAATCTGACGCCGGAAGGTGTCGAGTGGGTCATCTCCGAACTCAAGAAGCATTTCGATTGGGTGATCTGCGATAGTCCCGCGGGTATCGAACGCGGCGCAACGCTTGCCATGCGGCACGCTGATATCGCCGTCGTCGTGACCAATCCGGAAGTCTCGTCTGTGCGTGACTCCGACCGCATCATCGGCCTTCTCGATTCCAAGACGATCAAGGCTGAACGGGGCGAGCGGATGGAAAAGCACCTGCTTCTGACCCGTTACGATGCCGCCCGCGCCGAGCGCGGCGACATGCTCAAGGTCGATGACGTTCTGGAAATCCTCTCCATTCCGTTGATCGGCATCATTCCCGAAAGCATGGACGTGCTGCGCGCTTCCAACGTCGGTGCACCGGTCACGCTGGCTGACGCCAAGTCGGCGCCAGCCATGGCCTATTTCGATGCGGCACGACGCCTGTCGGGCGAAGACATTCCGGTTTCCATTCCTGGCGAAAAGCGCGGCATCTTTGCCAAGATTTTCGGGAGGGCCGCATGAGCATCTTCAACCTTTTCCGCAAACAGAAGTCCGCACCCGTCGCACGCGAACGGTTGCAAGTCCTTCTTGCGCATGAGCGCACCAATCAGGGTTCGGATCTGGTCGTCATTCTGCGTGAGGAAATTCTGGCGGCGATCGCCAAGCATGTGCAGATCGATAGCGATAAGGTCCATGTCAAAATGGACAGCGACGAGCATATGTCGCTTCTGGAAATCGATGTCGAAATTCCATTGAGCGCGTCGCTTCGCGCTGCCTAACTCGATCAAGATAACGCCGGGCACTGTCCCGGCGTTATCGTTGGGCGGTTTGATCTTTCCATCAGGCGCGATTCTGGACTAAGCCTGTCTTGATCGAGACTGAAGGATGGTTTGATGGCAGAGGTGGAGAAGGCGGACGAGCGGGAAAAACAGACCCACCGAAGAGGCTTTGGCGTTTCCACCGTCTACGAGACGCTACGCAACGAGATCATCGAATTGCGGCTTGCGCCCGGCAGTCCGATCGATGAACTGCAACTCTCCGAACGTTTTTCGCTGTCGCGCACGCCCATTCGTGAGGCGCTGGTCCGTCTTTCCGCCGAAGGGCTGATCACGACGCTGACCAACCGCGCCACCATCGTCTCGCAGATCGATTTTCTCGGATTGCCGGAATTCTTCGACGCATTGACCCTGATGTATCGCGTTACGACTCGGCTTGCTGCGGCCAATCATACAGAGGCTGATATCGCGCAGATCCGCACCCTGCAAAGCGCCTTTGCCTTGGCTGTCGAGCAACGCGACGCGCTTGCGATGATTTCCACCAACCGCGATTTTCATGTCGCGATCGCGCAGGCTGGCGGCAACCGTCACTATGTCGAGCTCTTCACTCGGCTGCTCGACGAGGGACGGCGCATCCTTCGCCTCTACTACTCCTCGTTCAATGATGTCCTGCCCAACCAGTATGTCAGCGAGCATGAAGACATGATTCAGGCGATCATCGACCGGGACGTCGAAAAGGCGGACGCGCTTGCCAGGGCGCATGCCGATCAGATCGTCACACAGATCCGCTCCTACATCACGGCCGATACTCGCCAAAGCGCCAATCTCAGCCTTTAAATTCAAAAAGAGCGCCTTTGGCGGAACGCCCAGCATTTGCGCCCAGATTTCATGTATTTTATTTGTCGACAAGATCGAAATCCAATGCTACAAGGGCTGCATATCAGGCGGCTATGGTGCCGCAAAAGGATTGGAAACCATGGCCAGCACGATCTTCACCGGATGCATCCCCGCCCTCATGACGCCTTGCAAGGCGGACAGAACGCCTGACTTCGACCTGCTGGTGAAGAAGGGCAAGGAACTCATCGCGGCCGGCATGTCGGCAGTCGTCTATTGCGGCTCCATGGGCGATTGGCCGCTGTTGACAGACGAGCAGCGCCAGGAAGGCGTGCAGCGTCTTGCTAAAGCGGGTGTTCCGGTCATCGTCGGCACCGGCGCCATCAACACCAAGTCGGCCGTCAGCCACGCTGCTCACGCTGCAAAGGTGGGCGCCAAGGGCTTGATGGTCATTCCGCGCGTTCTCTCCCGCGGGTCTTCCGTTTCTGCGCAGAAGGCGCACTTTTCCGCCATTCTCGAAGCGGCAAACGGTCTTCCGGCGGTGATCTACAACAGCCCCTATTATGGCTTTGCGACCCGCGCTGATCTGTTTTTCGATCTGCGCTCGCGCTATTCGAACCTCATCGGCTTCAAGGAATTCGGCGGCAAGCAGGACATGACCTACGCTGCGGAAAACATTACCGCCGGTGACGATGATCTGACGCTGATGGTCGGCGTCGATACGGGCGTCTACCACGGCTTCGTCAATTGCGGTGCAGGCGGTGCCATCACCGGCATCGGTAACGCGCTGCCAAAGGAAGTGCTGCATCTGGTCGCTCTGTGCGAAAAGGCCGCGAAGGGCGATGCAGCGGCACGGGTTGAAGCGCGCGAGCTGGAAGAGGCGCTGACGGTGCTCTCGACCTATGATGAAGGTCCTGACCTCGTTCTGCACTACAAGTATCTGATGGTTCTGAACGGCGATACCGAATACACGCTGCATTTCAACGAGACGGATGAATTGAGCGCCTCGCAGCGCCGTCATCTGGAAAGCCAATACACCTTGTTCCAAAACTGGTACGCATCGCGTTATTCGGCGTGACTACTACCGACTTCGACGCATGACGCGATTGCCAAGAATTGCGCTGTGCATCAAGTCTCGTTCTTCGTGCTATACCTTACGGTTCAAACATCTAGCAGGCGGCCAGACAACGGCCGCCTCTTTTTTATTTCAGACCCGGACGCGGAAACTGATTTGCCGATCGCGATGGAATAGAGTTCAAGCAGAGAATCGCGCGTTTCGCTTAAGCTCAGAGGCGATCGTGCAAAATTCCTAAATGCCAGACAGCACTATTCTTTTCGCGGTTTGTTTGCGAATTGTTTAAAATCTTACATTAACGTCGCCCCAAAATTAGAGGGGCTCGTCGCATGAAGAAGATTCTCAATTCCGTTTCCGGAAAGCTTATCTTAGCTACCGGAACAGCTATTGCCGGCATCATGATTGCTTACACGGCGGTTAACGTGATGAACGTGAAGTCAGCGACCGAGCGTGACGTGATGGCGCTCGCAACCGAGAAGGCTGCTTCAGTCAGCGAGAAGATCGCTGGAGACATCTCCGTCGCAACATCCGCAGGCGCAACGCTTGCTGCCACGATCGGTGGTTTCATCGAAAACGGTTCGCGCAGCCGCGCCGACATCGTTTCAATGATCGAGACCGTCGCGCCGCAATATCCGAACGTGTTTGGCGCGTGGATGTGTGAACTGATCGACGGCAAGAGCCCGAAGCCGACGGTCGGCAAGGAAGCTCTGAACGAGGAGGGCATCTTCACGCCCTACTGGACAAAGGACGACAGTGGCAAGATCGGTCTCTCAACCTGGAAGATCAAGCCAGAGGACGAATATTACGGCGGTGTGGTGAAGACCGGTAAACCGCTCATCACCTCGCCCTATCTGACCAACACGAAGCAGCTCGTCACGTCCGTCTCCGTGCCAGTCAAGGCCGCAGGAACGATGGTCGGCATCGCAGGCGTTGATATCAAGCTCGGCGATCTGACGAAGAGCTTGGCGCAGATCAAGCCGTTCGAAGGTGGCGACGTCATGCTGGTCGCGAACAACGGTAAGTGGCTCGCCCACGACAACGCCGACAATCTGATGAAGGATTATTCCGATGTCGGCGCCGATCTCGTCAAGCAGGCCTTGGCCGACGGCAAGATGCGTGTGATCGAGGGTCTCCCGGACGGTTCTGTCCGTCTCGTCTACCCCTTCACGGCACCCGGCATGAACACCACCTGGGCGACGGTCCTGGATGTGCCTTCGGCCGTCTTCTCCGGGCCAGTCTGGCAGCAGATCTATAGCATGCTGATCGGTGGCCTGATCATTCTCGCAGTGACGCTTGGCGTGATCCTCGTTGCCACGCAGATCCTGATCAAGAAGCCTCTGACATCCGTTCTGGGTTCCGTCGGCAAGATGGCCAATGGCAATTACAAGGATCAGGTTGCCCAGACGGGCAAGCAGGATGAACTTGGCAATCTGGCCGCATCACTTGAAAAGTTCCGTTTTGCGCTTGCCCGCGGCGAAGACGTTCAGGCCGAGCAGGAAGAACTCCAGCGCCAGGTCGAAACCGATCGCAAGCGTCAAAGCGACATCGACAATGCCAAGGCTGAAGATCTTCGACACTTCGTCGAGCTGGTTCAGAGCCGCTTGAATTCTCTGGCAAGCGGCGACCTGACGGTTCGCATGAACGAGAAGGTCGCTCCTGAATTCGACACGATCCGCCAGAATTTCAACATCTCGGTATCTGCGCTGGAAGAGACGATCAGCAATGTCGTGAGCGCAGTCTACACGATTCGCTCCGGTCTAAGCGAAATCTCCACCGCGTCGAACGATCTGGCTCGCCGTACCGAACAGCAGGCCGCCGCTCTGGAAGAGACCGTTGCAGCCCTAAGCGAGGTCACTCGTGGTGTGAACGACACCGCCGATGGTGCAACGGATGCGCAAAAGACCGTTAATGGCGCCAGGGCGGATGCTGAAAAGGGTGGCGACGTCGTTGCCCGCGCCGTCGCAGCGATGACCGAAATCCAGGGATCGTCCAGCAAGATCGGCAACATCATCAGCGTCATCGATGAAATCGCATTCCAGACGAACCTTCTGGCGCTGAATGCGGGTGTCGAAGCCGCACGCGCTGGCGAAGCAGGCAAGGGATTTGCGGTGGTTGCGCAGGAAGTGCGTGAACTGGCGCAGCGCTCCGCCAATGCCGCAAAGGAGATCAAGGGCTTGATCTCCACCTCGTCCAGCCAGGTCGAAACCGGCGTTCATCTGGTTGAAGAAACGGGCGATTCGCTTGGCAAGATCGTCAAACAGGTTCTCGGCATGAGCCAGACCATCAACCAGATTGCAGCCGGCGCCCGTGAGCAGGCCGTCAGCTTGAAGGAAGTCTCGTCGGCCGCCGATCAGATGGATAAGGTTACGCAGCAGAACGCAGCGATGGTGGAAGAAACCACCGCTGCTGCTCAAAGCCTGTCGCAGGAAACCGAAAACCTGGCCAGCATGGTGGGACGCTTCCGCGTCAGCGGAGATACGAGGCTCGCCTCGAACCCGTCCCACGCACGCTACGCCATGGCGAGCTGATCTGCGATTTAGAAACGAGAGCCCCTTGCATCCCTTGGGACGCACGGGGCTCTATCTTTTTGACCCGACGCATCGTGCTTTCCAGAAATCGGTTCCGATTTTCGGGCCGATGCCGTAGTGGCAAAGGGCTTACAAAATCCCCCAGGCCCTAAAACGTCCGCGGCCTGTCATTTCGCGCAGCTCCAGCTGGTTGGCAAGGACCATCGCGCCCTGTGGCGTGGTACCAAGTTCCTTGACGATCATGGATGTGGAGACGACTGGGTTTGCCAGAACCAGTTCGACCAGATCCGGCAGTCGCGAATTTGACCGCTTTCCGACCAACCGTCTCTCCATCCGGCTCTTGCCGTTCAAAAGACGGTCGTGTTCCTTCATGCCGAGTTCGGCCGCTTCGATCATTCCATCGAGGATCGCGACCAGTCGTTCTTCCTGATCGCGCGAATGGCGCCGTTCTCTGTGAATGGCGCGAAGTCCGCTGTTGAGCGTCGGCAGGATTGTCAAACCATTGGCGCGCAGCGATGCGGCTGCGAGTTGCCGACCCAGCCACGGGCTTCGGTCCGACACCTGGATATCGCGCCAGGCATCGAGGAGAATGGCAGCCTGCAGCGGCGCCGGATAGTTGGAATAGCGATCGACAAGCTTCCGCCACAGATGCAGTCTTTCTTCCTCGCTATATTCATCGGAGTGTTCGACGGCAGGGCTGTGGATCGACGTCTCCGACTGACTGCGATAGCTCAAGGCATCTGCGACAAGGGCGGTGCTGCGTGACAGCACGGCGTCCATCTGAGCCAACTCATCGGCAAGAGCTTTGTCCGCATCGTCTGGCTCTTCGAAGTCCGCCTCTTCGCCATCCGAAACCAGGTTTGATGGGGCGGCCTGCGGCTGGACGTTTTTCCCGCGGAGGAGATCGATGCCGTGATCGCTCAGCGCCCATTGCGCCGGATGACTTTCCATCAGCCGCCTTGCCCTCAGAATACGGTGGGCATTGACGATCTCGTTCGTCGGAGCGCGAATGTCCATACGTGCATCGTGCAAGACGAGATCCTCGACATGGACCAGTTCCCCATCGACCCAAAGCGAGGAAACGGCATCGTGGAAATTCTGTCGCTGCAGAAATCCGTCTCTGATCGGAGATCGGCTGACCCTTTCATCGAGACGCGCCAAAGCCTCGCCAGCCCGCGTCAGGGACTGCAGGAGCCTTGTGGCTTTCAATAAAGAGAACTCATAGGTCATTGGAATCACTTAAAGGACAGACCGGAATGAAAGCAATCCTGGCTGTTCACTTTCAACCGATGTTTACATCCAAGAAGATTAAAGTCTAAGAGGCTTGGAGCTGTCTCCAGGGCCTCACGCCTGCTTCGGCAGATCGATCTTCGCTTCGAAGCCCTGTTCCCGACCTGGGGCGGGCGAGGATAGAGTGAGCAGCGCATTCATCCGCTTTGCCAGATTGTCGACGATCGCAAGGCCAAGGCCAGACCCAGACGCCTGGGTTTGGCCGCGCATGAAGCGGGTTGTCAGTCTCGGCAGAAGTGCTGGATCGATCGCCGTTCCGTCATTGACGATCCGAATGGACCTGTTCTTATCGACATAGATATCGACCGGCGAATCTTCGGGACTATGCGTCAGCGCATTTTCCAGGAGATTTCGAATAACGATACCGAAAGCGTCCGGATCGACCTTGGCTTTCAGCGGCCCGTCCTCTGGAAGATGCAAGTGAATGCGTCCGGCGCCAAGTTCTGAGCGGCTCATATCCTCCACCACGAGTTCCAGCACTGGGAGAAGATCGATGATCGTATCGGAGATGCCGATACCGGCCTCCGCGCGCGACATCTGCAAAAGCTTCTCGGACAGTTGCGCGAGATTGGAGAGCGACAATTCGATCTGATCGACGCGCGGGGCAAGGTGCGGTGGAATATCCGCCTTCAAGCGTTGCGCCTGGGCAAGCGCTCCGGCGATCGGCGTTCGCAATTCATGCGCGCTGTTGGAGGCAAAGGAACGCTCTGCTTCCAGCGCTGAACGCAACCTCTCCAGCAGCAGATTGACCGAGCGGGCGATCGGATCCAGTTCGGTCGGAAGGCAATCGGAATCGACCGGCGCGAGATTGCCGCCATCCTTGCGGGCAATGTCGTCTCTCAGCGTCTGGATCGGCACCAACGTACGACGGATGACGAGAATGACGGCAATGATGCTGGCCGGGATGAGGACAAGGACGGGAAGAATGAGTGCTGTGGATGCTTCCTCAATCGCTTCGCGGCGATTGGCGAAAGCGTCGGCCACCTGAAGATAGAGATCCCCCTCCGGCGTGACCACGGTGTAGATTCTTTGGGTATCCGTATCGGCAAAACCCGGCCTCAGTGGTACATCGAAGCCTTCTCTGGCGCTCTCATGAGAGTGCAGCAAAACAGCACCGTCGCGATCGCGCACCTGATAGGTCAGATATTCCGAGCCGGTCGTCGGCTGGCCGAGACGCCGTTGCGCTTCTGGGCTGCGTTCGCGAAGATCCTCTGCGACGAGCGGCAGCAGCCGGTCGGCTGTTTCCTGGACGCCGCTGTCGAAGATTTCCGCAAACTCTTCCTCCATGACCATCACGCCAAGGGCAGATGCGACCATCCAGGAAATAGCCAGCACGCTGACCAGCGCGAGCACCATCCGGCGCGTCATGCTCGTTTTACGAGGCCCCGTTCTAAACGGTATGAGATCAGCGAATTGTATAACCAAGCCCTCTTACGGTTTCCACGCGATCCGAACCGATCTTCTTGCGCAGCCGACTGATATAGACCTCGACTGTGTTGCTCTCGATTTCGGCACCGAACTCATACAAGGTTTCCTGCAGCTGCGCTTTCGAGATCAGTGCGCCCGGTCTCTCGACGAGCTTTTCCAGCACCGCCCATTCCCGCGCACTCAGTGTCAGTGAGCGGTCGTTGACCGTAATACTTTTCGCCGCCTGATCGATTTCAATACCGGGCAATCTGACGATCGGCGTCGAGCGTCCCTCATAGCGGCGGGACACGGCAAGCATCCGGGCTGTCAGTTCGCCAAGATTGAACGGTTTGACCAGATAGTCGTCCGCCCCGGCATTCAGGCCCTCGATCCGGTCGGAGACCTGATCATGGGCAGTCAGGATGATCACGGGGACGGCATTGTTCGCTTTGCGCAATGCCCGCAAGAGGCTGAGCCCCTCGCCATCGGGAAGACGCAAGTCCAGCAGGATGAGACCATAGCTCACGGTCTCGGTCGCCGCCATGGCTTCGCCCAATGTCTTGAACCAATCCACGGCATGCCCTGCTGCCGCCACGTGATCCCTTAGTGCTTCTCCCAGCACATGATCGTCTTCAACCAGCAGAACGCGCACACCGACCTCACTCCCGAACTGCCAATGCGTATCGCTTCGTGCGGTTCGTCGTCAAGGCACAGGCGCATCATGTCGTGGGCTTCGACTGGCAGGCGTGGAACACGTCGAGCGACGAGTCGTAGACGGAGGTGGAGACGTTCATCATCCCAAGAATACTATGGAAGAAATTGTCGTGGGACTTGCCACCAGCCTTTGCCTCATCGGCAAGGCAGGCCCGGTCCACACCCATGGAACGTGCGAAGTCATTGTCCATCCATACCAGGAAGGGCACGTGGGTCTGCTCTGCCGGTGCCAGCATGTAAGGCGCACCATGCAGATAGAGACCGTTTTCGCCAAGCGACTCGCCATGGTCGGATGCATAGAGCATTCCGGTCGCAAGCTTGTCGGAGCGGGCCTTCAGCTTGTCGATGATGGCAGAGAGGAAATGGTCGGTATAGAGAATCGTATTGTCGTAGGCGTTGACGATCTCTTCGTCCTTGCAATTGCCGAGTTCCGAAGTGCGGCAATCCGGCGTGAATGTCCTGAACTGGTCGCCATAACGGAGGTAGTAGGACGGACCGTGGCTGCCAAGCTGGTGGATCACGATGACGCTGTCCTTGGTGACGCGGTCGAGCCAGCTGTCGAGCCTGTCGAGGAAGATATCGTCACTGCATTCGCCGGTCTTGCAGAAGGTGGGATCGCGGGTGGCGCTGAGGTCGAAATAGGGAATGCGATCCGCTACGCCCTTGCTTCCAGTATCGTTGTCCAGCCACTGCGCGTCGACCCCGGCATGCACCAGAACATCCATGAGGTTCTCATTGGAGAGCGCCTTGCTGTGAGTATATTCCGAGCGCGTGAATTTCGAGAACATGCAGGGAAGTGAGATGGCCGTGGAGGTGCCGCAACTGACCGTGCTCGGAAAATAGAACACATCTCTCTTTTTGAGTTCGGGGTTGGTTTCGCGGCCATAGCCATTCAGCGAGAAATTGGCAGCACGCGCGGTTTCCCCTGCCACAACCACGGTCACGCGCGGCTTGCCGACCGCAACGACGGGAGGCTGTACCTTCGCGTCGAGACCGGTCTGCGTTACCGTCAACTGCGCTTCCTTATTAGCGATCTGGAAGTAATGCGCCGTGGCGAACATCGGCGAAATTGGATTGAGGCTTTTGACGATATCCCGGTGCTGACGGATCGCTGTGGTAAAGGTCTTAGAATTCATCGCGGCCATGCCGCCAATGATGAGGAGGCAGGCGATGACGCTCAGCGTATTCCAGAACAGCTTCCCAAGGATCGGCCGGTGGCGGATGCGCACGAAAGCAAGAAGGACGATGGGAAGCAGTGCGTAGATCGCCATGTGCAGAAGGAAGGCGGAGGTGATCAGATTGTTTGCTTCGCCGGTGGTGGTCTCGAAGGCATTGCGCACCATGTCGCGGTCGATCACCGCACCGAAGCGATCCATGAACCAGGAGCAGAGCGCGGAAATGACGATCACCACCATCAGAACCGGCTTCATGATGTACTTCGCCGAGAAGGTGATGAGGAGCGCGGCAAAGAGCGCTCCCATGGCCACATAGAGCGCGTAGATCGCGACGGGATAGGCAGACAGATGGGTGTTCACCTTCGACCAGAATGTCTGGTTCATGAAGAACAGCAAATACAGAGCGGTGATAATGCTCAATGTAATGCTGCCAATTTCAGGACGGCGAAGTTTGCTGCTGTCCAGGTGATCCGTCAATGGTGCCACGCGCCCATTCTCCTCGTGCCAATCAGTGTACCGGGCGCGCATGAGCGCTTTTTACTTTTCCGGCTAATGAAGGCCTTCTGGAGAGATTTGCTGACACGAGGCTGAACGGTTCAACCTGGTTATCAAGATAGTGCTTAATTAGGTGAGGTAGGAGATAAGCCGACGCTCGTCTGCCCTTAGCCCCGATATGGCTTTTGTCGGCGTTTCCAAAACGGTCTCAAGCCGTTTGATCGCTTTCGGCTCGGTGGCAAGATCCAGTACGGATGGGTGGACATAGCTTTTGCGGCAGATGGCTGGCGTGTTGGAAAGCTCTTCTGCCGCTGCTTCGCAGATGCTCTTGATGGTCGGCGCGCTGCCGCTCGCGAGGCGCTCTGCAGCGTGGCAAAAGCCAGCCAGCGTGCCGCCCCAGGTGCGGAAGGTCTTGGCTGAAATGCCTTCGCCCGCTGTTTCGGACAGGTAGCTATTGAGTGCGCTGGAATCGATGGGATGGACCATGTGGTTTTCATCCTGCCAAACGAAAAGCTGTTTGCCGGGCAGATCAGCGATCTCTTCCAGAATCTTTTGCAGCTTTGGGTGCCGAAGGCTGCGGCGCACCTTCTGTCCACCCTTGGCGATAAAACGAAGTTCAATCGTCTCGCCGAGCGACACATGGCGCTTCAGAAGCGTCGTTGCACCATAGGTGCCGTTGCTTTCAAGATAGGTCTTGTTACCAACGCGCAGGTAGGCCGCGTCAAGAAGAAGAACCAACGCTGCGAGCGTTCTGTTCTGGCTGTTGATGTCCTTCTCGATATCGGAGAGCGCCCGGCGGCGAATGGCGGGCAATGCCTCGCCGAACGACTTCAACTGGAAGAACTTGGTTTCACCGCGAAATGCGTGCCAGTCGACATGATAGCGATACTGCTTTCGCCCTCTCGCATCGAAGCCGGTCGCCTGAAGATGGCCCGAGGGCTCGATGCAGATCCAGACGCGTTGATAGGCGGGCGGGATGGCAAGTGACCGTATGCGTGTGATTTCGATCTTGTCGGAAAGCAGCGTTCCGTCTGGAAGCCGGTAGGAAAATCCCTTGCCACGCCGCTCACGGGCGATGCCGGGTTCCTGGTCGCTGACATAGGTTAAACCGATTTTCTTGAGGAGCCGGGCGGGATGCTGGTTCATGATTTTGGCGCTGCCTTCGAGTTTTCTCAAATAACTGCGCTGAACAGGTGTCCGTTCCAGAAAAAGGAGCGGGACATGCCCGCTCCTGTGAATTTGATCAGACTCCGGGCGATCAGGCGTCCGGCGCCAGACGGATGATCTGTGACTTGCCGCCGCCGCGCTCTTCGGTTACGGCGTAGATTGCGCCGTCCTTGCCGAGCTCGACATCGCGGATGCGCGCTTCCAGCGGCAGACGGCCTTCCGACACGACCTTGTCGCCCTCCATCTTCAGCACCACGAGACCCTGGGTGACCAGGCCGCCGATGAGGAACGAGCCCTTCCATTCCGGAATGGCATCGCCATTATAGTAGACCATGCCGGAGGGGCCGACGACCGGATCCCAGTAGTAGGTGGGCTGCTCCATGCCCTCCTTGGCGGTCGCGCCTTCGCCGACCTTGTCGCCGCTATATTCGATGCCGTAGGTGATGACCGGCCAGCCATAGTTCAGTCCGGCCTTTGGAAGGTTCAACTCATCACCGCCCTTCGGACCGTGTTCGACGGTCCAAAGACGTCCTTCGCCGTCGAGGGCTGCAGACTGAATGTTGCGGTGGCCATAGCTCCAGATTTCGGGCAGGGCGTTTTCGCGGCCGACGAAGGGATTATCCTGGAGCGCCTTGCCGCTGGTGTCGATGCGGAACACCTTGCCCAGTCCGCTGGAGAGATCCTGCGCCTGGACGCGTGGCTCCTTGTCGGAACGCTCGCCAACGGTGACATAAAGCTCGCCATTATTTCCGAAGACGAGACGAGAGCCGAAGTGCTTGTCTCCGTCATAGGTGGGCGTTTGACGGAAGATGACTGCGGTGTTCTCAAGCGCTGCCGTGCCATCCTTCTCCACCAGCTTTGCCGAAGCCACCGACGTGCCGTTGCCGCCATCGCGTGGCTCTGAAAAGGAGAAGTAGATCATTCCTGACGTTTCGAAATCAGGCGCCAACGCAATGTCGAGAAGACCACCCTGGCCGTCAGAGGCGACTTCGGGCACGCCCTCGATCGCAGGTCCTGCCTTGCCATCCTTGACGATGTGCATCGCACCTTCCTTCGCCAAGACGAGCATCCGGCCATCTGGCAAGAGAGCCATCGACCAGAGATGGGGAAGGTCATCGGCAACAACGGTCTTTTGCAGCGACGGCATCTTGTCCGGCTGTGGTGCGCGTGTCTGTCCTTCAAAAGCGGGCTTCTGGTTCGTCCCATGCGGTGGGTTCGTTTCTACAGGGCTCGCAGATTGCGCCAAGGCGTAGCCGGGAACGGCAAGGATGGCAGACAGAAGTGTGGTGGTCAGCAGGTGTCGAACGCGCGGCATGGAACTCCCTTCCGGTTTAATTGAGCCGACCGGGAACATTTCGGCGCTTTTTAAGTTGCATCAACGTCCGTCAAGAAAACTTGATCGGCGCGTGTACAGTCTTATGTAATTTCTCGTCCACACGATTTACCTTGGAACGTTCTTCTGCGAGCGGCGTTTAGCTGCGTCGGTTAGGAGGGCATTATGCAAAGATTGGACAAGGACGAGCTTGACACTACCGAGGTCAAGCCAATTTTGAGCGTGATGGAGTTTTGCCGTCGCTATCGACTGGATGAGACCGAAGAGAAGCGTCTTCGCAAACTTTTCGGTGATTTTGCCTCGCGTCACGAGCTTTTGATGAACGCGCAGCGCAAGCCGGTGTTCCGTTAATCGTCGGAAATCTCAGCTTTGAACACCATGAACACGTCATAGCGCGTGTTCTTTCCGCAAATCTGATGGGAGGGCTTTTGAAGCCCCTCCATAGGCGCCGCCCGAAGCGGCCACTTCAGGACCACTCTTTTGTTTGCGGACTGCAAAGCCGCTTCCATCAGTTCCAGCTGGTCCGGGTCTGAACCCACCACATCGCGCAGCACCCGCATTTCTTTTTTGACCAGCGCGCTGTTGTGGCGGGGCGGATGCATCGGATCGACCACCACCACGTCCGGCGACAAGGTCTTCAGCAACTCTCTGGAGTCCCCGTGAAGAAGCGTCATTCTGCAGGCGATCTCTTCATATATGCCGCCTGCAGCAAGCGCTCTGGCAATTCCATCTTGCAGATGGGCATGCATCTCCGGCGACCGCTCGATCAGCGTGACCTGCGCGCCAAGCGAGGCAAGCAGAAACGCGTCGCGGCCGAGACCCGCCGTCGCGTCGACGATTGTGGGCGTGCGGCCTTTGGTGAAACCGGCGGCCTTCGGCAAAGCCTGTCCCCGCCCTTCACCCGAGCGCAATCGGTGACCAACTGCTCCGCCGACGAAATCAACGACAAATTCTCGACTTTCATCTTTCCTTGCCATGGCTCGTCTCAGAAGGGCGCGGGGACGTGAAAGGTCACATCGTGACCGTCCGGATGTTGGAAGCTCAGTTCTTCGGCGTGCAGGAGAAGCCGCTCCGATGCGGCAAGGGCCTCGCCGCTGGCGTAGAATTCATCGCCAAGAATAGGATGACCAAGCGCCTTCAGATGCACCCGCAGCTGATGCGTGCGGCCGGTCAGAGGACGGAGTTCCAGACGTGTTGCGGGCAGCGGCAGGCGTTCCAGAACGCGCCACTGTGTCTGTGACGGACGTCCATTATCCTGGTCCACCCGGTGCCGCGGCTTATTATCCGGGTCGATCGCCAGCGGAAGATCGATCTCACCACTTTCGCCCGTCACTTCGCCCCAGACGATTGCCTGGTAGATTTTTTTCGTCGTCCGGCTTTCGAACTGGCTCGCGATGGCAGCATGAGCTTTTTTGTTCAACGACATCAAGACAATGCCGGAGGTATCCTTGTCGAGCCGGTTGATCATCAAGGCAGAGGGGAACTGTTTTTGAACGCGAGTTGCGAGGCTGTCGGCAAGTGCGGGATCTCGCCCTGGTACCGACAGCAGACCGCTCGGCTTGTCCAGCACCAGCAGGCTCTCATCCCGGTGAATGATCGAGATATTGGGTTCCAGCGGTGGATTATAGATCGGGTTGTGCAATTGGCCAGCCATGCGAAGCCTCATAGCATGATTTGCGCCACACGCCAGCGCGGCGCGAGATGGCCTATTCCGGCAGCGGCAGAAGGACACGCCCACTGGTGATGTCCTGGATCATGCGCGCAACGCGTTGCGCCTCGCTTGATGGTACACTGACGCTGAGGTCTGCCCCCGAGCCCGTGAATGTCTCGGCCTCGATGACCAGATGCTCAACGGATAGAAGGCGGGACTTGACCAACGCGAGGTCGGAAAAGCCGCAGGTCAAAGTCAGTTGATAGGCAGGAATGATGGCGGTCTTCTCGGCATCCTTCAGACAAGACGCCGCCGTTCCGCCGTAGGCGCGCACAAGTCCGCCACTGCCCAGCAGAATTCCGCCGAACCAGCGTGTGACGACGACCGCGATGCTGTCGAGTTCGTTCCCGTCGATCGCCTGGAGGATTGGCTTGCCCGCTGTTCCTGACGGTTCGCCATCATCGTTGAAGCGATAACTTTGGCCGATGCGCCATGCCCAGCAATTGTGGTTGGCTGCCGGGTCCGAATGGTCGGCGATGAAGCGTCTTGCGGCTTCCTCATTGGCAACAGAACCTGCCGTCGCGATAAAGCGGCTCTTCTTGATGTCCTGTTCGAAAGTTTCCGTCCGGATAAGCGTGAACATGACGCCTCAATAGCGCATATACGCGTTGCGGCAAACGTTCGAAAGCACGTGGTGATCTGTGAGATTCACCCCTCACGCCTTCGTTGTTTTGTCGCATGTCGTTCTCGCAAAACCGCTGCACAGTTTTGCGCGACATGCTTTAAGAGGGCCGAACGGGCGAAGGATATTAGTTGGCAATGCAAAGAAAACAGATTGCGATCATCGGTGGAGGCCCGGCAGGTCTGATGGCTGCCGAGGAACTATCCACGTCGGACATGGACGTCACTGTTTATGAATCGATGCCGACCGTCGCACGCAAATTTCTGATGGCTGGAAAGTCCGGCCTCAACATCACCCATGGCGAGGATTACGCCCGCTTCACAACGCGCTTCGGCGCTTCAGAAGCCCGCCTTAAAAGCGCGCTGGACACGTTCACACCGCAGATGCTGCGCGATTGGGCGGAGGGGCTGGGACAGGAGACTTTCGTCGGAACCTCTGGCCGTGTCTTTCCGAAGGCGATGAAAGGCTCGCCTTTGTTGCGGGCGTGGCTCAGCCGCCTCACAGAGCGGGGCGTCGCGATCAAGGTGCGCCATCGCTGGGCCGGGCTGCGTGACGGCGCGCTTCTTTTCGATACGCCGGATGGGCAAATCGAAATCAAGCCGGATGCTGTTTTGCTTGCGCTCGGTGGCGCAAGCTGGCCGAGGCTTGGCTCGACGGGTGAGTGGGTGCAGGGTTTGCGGGAGGCAGGCGTGGATATTGCGGATTTCCAGCCGGCCAATTGCGGGTTCGACGTCGCCTGGAGCGAGCATTTTCGCGAGCGCTTTGCCGGCGAGCCGCTCAAATCCGTTGTCACCTCGTCCGATGCGGGGCGCTTCGAAGGGGAGTTTGTCATCACCCGGCATGGGGTGGAGGGTGCTCTTATCTATGCGCACGCGGCCGCCTTGCGAGACAGTCTGCGAGAAGGCTGTCGGACTGTCCTCACGATCGATCTGGCCCCTGGTCGCTCGGAGGAGCGCATCGCGCGGGATCTGGCGCCGGCATCCAGCAAGGACAGTTTCTCGAACAGGCTGCGTAAAAGCGTGGGGCTGTCTCCCGTCAAGGTCGCGCTGTTGCGCGAATGCGCATCACCACAGCAGATGTCCGCCAGCGAGCTGGCTCGGTTGATCAAGGCGGTTCCACTTGCTGTTTCCGCACCTCGTCCAATTGCCGAGGCGATATCAAGTGCTGGTGGGATTCGCTGGGAAAGTATCGATCAGAATTATATGCTGAAATCCTTGCCGGGATTCTTCGTCGCAGGCGAGATGCTGGACTGGGAGGCAACCACTGGTGGATACCTCCTAACAGCCTGTTTTGCCACAGGAAAGGCGGCAGCCAGAGGTCTGCTGAACCGGTTGACAGACATCGGTTAGTCATATGATCGTCATACCTCTTGCATCGCACATGAAAAAGCGCTTGATAAGTCCATTCAAATGGATAAGCGAAAGCCTGCTTCCATTTCCTGTGTTCAAGACTTGGCGTGGCAAGTCGAAGTTCTTGTTGGTGAATTTGCATGACTGATATGGGTGCGTTTGCGAGTTGGCCTGTCGGCGGCGGAGAGGCGGGTGCCTTGGTACGCGCTTTTGACTGGTCGAAGACGTCGCTCGGGCCGATTGCCGAATGGCCGCAGATCCTTCGCCTGAAGGTGAACTCGGTGGTCAATTCGCCCATCCCCCAGGTTTTGATGTGGGGGCCAGATCATGTGATGATCTATAATGACGGCTACACTGAAATTGCCGGGAACTATCATCCGCACGCACTCGGCGGCACGGTCAACGGCATATGGCCGGAAATCTGGGACTGGAACGAAAAGATCCTGGAGGCAGGTTTTCGCGGAGAGGTGCAGTCCTTTCGCGATCAGAAAATGGTCCTTAACCGCAACGGTATGCCGGAGGAGGTCGTCTTCGATCTCTTCTATACGCCGATCTATAATGACGTCGGCATCGTCGAAGGCGTCCTGTGCACTGTTCTTGAAAACACCGAGAAGGTGAAGACCGTTCAGGCACTGGCCGCTAGCCGCGAAGAACTCAGCCGTCTCACCTCTGCCTTGCCGATCCTCGTCGGTTTTATCGACCTCAACTACACCTATCGCTTTGCCAATCAGGGCTATCTCGAATGGTTCGGCTGGGCACCGGAAGACGTGCTTGGCAAGCGCGTCGTGGACGTCGTGGGCGAGGCATTCTTCAACGAGCGCAAGCCATTTATTCAGCGCGCCATGGCTGGCGAGCATATCGTCTCCGACACCAGCATTCAGCGCCCGGATGGGGCGCGGCATGCGGCTGAAATCCGATACGTGCCGAGACGCGACCACAGGGGCGAGGTGGACGGCTGTTACATCCTCATCATCGATATCGAGACGAGGAAGCGGGCGGAGCGCGAAATCCTCCTCAGCAACAGTCGGTTCAAGGCTGCCGTCGAGGCCGTCCACGGTGTTCTATGGACGAACAGCCGAGAAGGCCGGATGAGCGGCGAACAGCCTGCCTGGTCCCAACTGACCGGTCAAAGCTACGACGAATATCAAGGCTTCGGTTGGGCAGAAGCAGTTCATCCTGGAGATCGTGAAGGATCGATCGACAGCTGGAACCGCGCCGTCGCAGCCAAGGCAACTTATGTCTGGGAGCATCGCGTCCGCCGGCGTGATGGCGTCTATCGCACCTTTGCCATTCGCGGCGTGCCGATCATCGATGCGCATGGCGAGATCACCGAGTGGGTGGGCGTTCATACCGATATTACCGAGCAGCGCAGCGCCGAGGTGGCGCTGAAGGAGCATGCCGCCAGTCTTGAGCGCGAAATCCGTCACCGGATTCGCGCCGAAGACCAGCTTCGTCAGCTGAACGAAGGTCTTGAGGCACGCGTCGAAAAGGAAATTGCCGAGCGTCGTCAGACGGAACTTGCGTTGCAGCAGGCGCAGAAGATGGAAGCGATCGGCCAGCTGACCGGCGGCGTCGCGCATGATTTCAACAACCTGCTGCAGGTCATTGCCGGAAATCTCCAGCTTCTTGCCAAGGATGTGGCCGGCAATGAAAGGGCAGAACGCCGCGTCGGCAATGCGCTTGCTGGCGTCAGCCGCGGTGCAAAGCTTGCAAGTCAGCTTCTGGCCTTCGGTCGTCGTCAGGCACTTGAGCCACGCGTCATCAATGTCGGTCGCTTCGTCGCTGGCATGGACGATCTTTTGAGACGCTCGCTCGGCGAGGCCGTCGAGGTTGAGGTCATCACCGCTGGTGGCCTGTGGAATACCTATGCCGATCCGACCCAGGTCGAAAACGCACTTCTCAACCTTGCGATCAACGCGCGCGACGCCATGGAAGGGACAGGCAAGCTGACGATCGAAGTTGGCAATGCCTCGCTTGATATGGACTATGCGCGCAACCATGCGGAGGTGGAGCCTGGCCAGTATGTCATGCTTGCGGTGACCGATACCGGCTCCGGCATGAAACCGGAAATCCTTGATCGCGTCTTCGAACCCTTCTTCTCCACCAAGCCGGAAGGCAAGGGCACGGGCCTTGGCCTCTCGATGGTCTATGGGTTCGTCAAGCAGTCGGGCGGCCATGTGAAGATCTATTCGGAGCTGGGGCAGGGCACGACGGTGCGCATCTATCTGCCGCGCTCCATGGCGGACGAAGATAGAGAGATTGTCGTTCACAACGGGCCTGTCGTCGGCGGCTCGGAAACGGTGCTTGTCGTGGAGGACGATGACGAAGTCCGCGGCACCGTCGTCGAGATGCTGACCGATCTGGGGTACCGGGTTCTGACAGCGCGCGACGCGCAGGCCGGTTTGACGGTTGCCGAAAGCGGCGTGCCGATCGACGTCATCTTTACCGATGTGGTCATGCCTGGGCCGTTGAAGAGCAGCGAGATGGCGCGCCGCGTCAAGGAGCGCATGCCGCATCTCGCCATCCTCTTTACCTCCGGTTACACGGAAAACTCCATTGTCCATGGCGGCAAGCTGGATCCTGGCGTCGAGCTCCTCTCAAAGCCCTATACGCGCGAAGCACTAGCACGCCGACTGCGCCACGTGATTGCGAACCAAAAGCAGAGAGCCGAATCCACCCGTGACCGAGCTCCTGATCAGGCGGTGGCGAGCGAGCCGACTGCCAAGGTAGAGCCCAAGGACGCGTTGCGTGTCCTGCTGGTCGAGGATGACGACCTGATCCGCATGAACACCACGGACATTCTGACCGAAGTCGGCCACGCGGTGGTCGAAGCCGCGAATGCAACGCAGGCGCTCGACCTGCTGGATCGGGAAGAGATCGACATTCTGGTGACCGATCTCGGGCTGCCGGATATGGGCGGTGCGGAGCTTGCCGTGCTGGTGAAACAGCGCAAGCCGGAAATCGCCGTGGTCTTCGCCACGGGGGACAATTTCCTGCCGAAGAATGCGCCAGCGGGTGCGGTCCTGCTTTGCAAGCCTTACAACGAAAACGATGTGCGCTATGCCATCGGTCAGGCGATGAGCAACTCCTGATCCGTCATGAGCGCGTATCGCGGTCTTTCAGATCGCGATACGCTTGAGGCCGATGCCTTGCCTGCGTCAGTAGCCTTTTTGCATATCGACCGTCGTCGGCAATTCCCCCGTCCTCCGCCAGGTGCGAATATTCTGCGCGACGATTGCGGCAGAGGAACTGCGGTCGGTCGGTGCCGAGATGTGGGGGAGGACCGTAACGCTCGGATGGCTCCAGAACGGTGAACCTTCGTCGAGCGGTTCTTTCTCGAAGACATCGAGCACGGCATGCGCGACATGACCGCTCTCAAGCGATGCCAAGAGATCATCGGCGACGAGAACGGCGCCTCTGGCAAAGTTGATGATCGATGCGCCTGCCTTCATGCGCTGCAAACGGTCGGCATTGATGAGGCCGCGGGTCTCGGAGGTCAACGGAACGAGGCAGATGACGATATCGCTTTTTTCGAGAAGCTCGTTCAGCCCATCTTCACCAGACAGTGTTGTCACACCTTCCAGGTCTTTGAGCGAGCGGCTCCAGCCCATGACATCAAAGCCGGCGCCCCGCAGACGTTTTGCAGATTCGGTGCCGAGCAGGCCTAGCCCGATAAGGCCAACCGTCACGTCTTTCGGATGGCGGTATTCTAGATCTTTCCAGACCTTCTTTTCCTGCTGCCGGCGGTAGGCGGGCATGTCGCGATGCAGGTAATAGGTCCATGCGAGCACCGCCTCTCCCATGACGCGCGCCAGTTCAGGATCGGTCAGACGCACAATGGGCGGCGCTGTCGGTCCGAGTTCCGAAACAATCCGCTCCACGCCCGCCCACAGGCTGTGGATCCATGTCAATCCGGGGAGCCTGGCGATATCGGCTGGATCAGGATTGGCGACGATGGCGACCTCGGCGGCTTGACGTTCGGCGTCCGTCATCTGTCGAATGGAGACGATCTTTTCGTTCGGCATTGCCTTCGCCAAGGTGTCGATCCAAGTCGCCTCCTCGTCATCGGCTGCGCGAGAAACGTAAGCGATAGGGGAGGTCATGGTCATCATCCTGCGTGAGATCGGCTGAGCCGACATAAAGTCGAAAATAACTAGAAATCCACCCCGCGATAGCGCTTGGAAACAAAAAAATGCCCGCTTGAGGGGCGGGCATCTTGTTGCTTGATCAGACCGTTTCTGGCACTGGTTTTTTGGCGTCGCCATAATAGGCGCCGAACTGCTCGTGGTAATGTTCCGAGCCGCCCGGGTCCGCATAGCGCTGAAGCTCTGTCATATCCGTCTTGTTCAGAACGATGCCGAGCGTCTTGCTGGCGATTTCCGGTTCGTGGTTCATCAGGTTCTGAACCATCTGGATTGGCGTCTTGCCCCATTCGGTGACGAAGACGAAGCCATCCACCTGCGAGGCGAAGGCCTTGGCATCGATCACCGGAACGACAGGCGCCAAGTCGACGATGATATAATCGCAGGCTTCGCGCGCAGATTCCATGAATTTACGCATGCCCGCGGATGCCAGCAACTCGCTCGAATGGGCAAACTGGTTGCTGACGGAGACTGGCAGAATGCCCATCTTCGTGCGGCTATCGACCTTGACGGCTTTGGTCCAAGGAACGTCATCGAGAACCACTTCGACAAGACCGGCCGACTGGCGCGTGGTCAGCATACGGCTGAGACCAGGATTGCGAATATCGGCATCCACCACCAGCGTGCGCTTGCCAGTGGTGGCAATGAGACCCGCGAGATTGAGTGCGACGACCGACTTGCCTTCATTCGGCAGGCAGGAGATCACGCCGATCACGCGGCACTGCCGCTCCTGGATCACCACATCGGCTGTCAGTTTCACGTTGCGCAGCGTCTCGGTGAAGCTGGAGCGCGGGCTGTCGACCGCAAGCCTCAGCATCTTTTGGAAAGAGACCTGCCCGTTGTCTTCGATATTGGTATCAGGCACATCCGGTGTGGCGGCGCCCGTTTCCGACTTTCCGGTCTCGACCCCCTTCTCACCAATGAACGGCAGGTAGCCTAGGAAGCGCATCCGCAGATTGTCACGCACGTCGGCGCCGGTGTGGAAATAGCGATCGCGGAATTCCAGCACCGCCGCCAGACCGCCACCCAGCATCAGGCCCAGCACGATAGAAAGCGCCATCGTCATGGTCTTCTTCGGGCTGGAGGGCGATGTCGGCAGACCGGCTTCTGAAATAACGCGCGCCTTGGCAATCGGGAAGGATTGCTTCTGCGATGCCTCTTCGAAGCGACCGAGATAGGACTCGTAGAGTGTCTTCAGCGCGGTTGCCTGCTGTTCCAGTTCCCGAAGCTTGACCATTGTCATATTGGTCTGGGAGTTGCGGCCGGCAACGCGGTCGATGTTATCGCGCAGCGATTGTACACGTGACTGGGTGACATCGAATTCGTTCTTGAAGCTACCAGTCAACTGCTGAAGTTCCTGGTAGATCTGGCCCGCCAGATCCTTTTTCTCGGCTTCGAGAGCGATGGCCTGCGGGTGATCCTTGCCAAATTGCTGGATCACGCCGCGCTCTCGATCCGAAATGCCGATGTAGCGTTTGCGCAGATCCTGAATGACCGTGTTGTCCGTGTCGCGTGCCGAGACCACAGCGTTATTGACCGCATTGTCCGGGCCCTGATCGATGATCGACTTGTACTGAGAGTAGCGGGCCTGTGCCGTCGCCGCATCGGCCTGGGCAGCAATGAGTTGCCCATTCAAGTCGGCAAGTTGACCCTCCGACATCAACTCCCCGCGTGAGGATACAATGTTGTTGTCGGCCTTGTATTTCTCGACCGCCAGAGAAGCGGCCTGTGCGCGCTGGTTGAGATCCGTCAGACGTTCCTGCAGCCAGACCGAAGCGCGTTCCGAAGCATCGAAATTGGCGTTCAATTGCTCGGTCAGATAGGAATTCGCATAGGTCTTTGCGATGTTGGCGGCAAGCTGGCGGTCCGTGGAGCGGATCGAGATTGCGATGACCGAGCTTCGGCCGACGCGCTCCACCGTCAAAGCCTGCTGGATCACGGCAGCCGCCTTTTCCCGTTTGCCGTTACGGATCGCCTCTTCCGACGCGGGGGTGTCGCTCGGTGTCACGAGATCGACCACGGCCTTGACGGAGGATTTGACGAGATCGACCGGGCCGGTCGGCGGGTTGACGATGGTGTCGTTCTCGTCAAGCCTTGCCTTGTCCACGACCGTCAGAGCCATCTCTTTCGACTTTAGGATTTCGACAGCGCTGGCAATCCGGTTGTCGATCACCTGGGCCGCAGGGACAGGGCTTTCCTCCTCGGCATAGCGAGACAGGCTTTCGTCGAGAAGGACCTGAGTCATCGCGGTATAAACAGGGGTTGCCAGAACGAGATAAAGCCCAGCCAGCACCATGCTTGCAACGACGCAAGCGCCAATGATATTGGCCCGGCGCACCACAGCAGCCCATAGGCGGTCGAGGTCGATAAAGGTGTCGGAATCCTTTGCAGGGTCCGGGAAATGGCCGTTCGATCTAAAGGTTTTCTGGTTCATGGACCTACCTTGTCATTTTTATGGGCGCGGGACGCGCGGCATTTTGTTGCCTCGCTTGGTCACCGCAGCGTTCAGTTTCTGGCCGGCGTTGCCGAAGATAAGGCTGAAGGAAGAAGCGTTTTCTTGAGCTTTTGCAGTCTGACGGAAATCGGCATGCGGAGGTGTTTGAGTGCGGCAGGGTCGCGAAGCGCGATCCTGATCGTGTCTGAGACGGAGCGCCGTTTGATGCTGTCGACCAGCATCAGGAAGTGCCTCGCCTGAATAAGACTTTTTGTTCGCTCGGCCTGCGCATCCCTCGCCGCCGGCAGAAGCGTGAACTGACGCAGGAATTCCTTGTCTGCGGCGATCATCGCATCGACATGATGGAGTTCGAGCACGCGCGAAATGGAGCCCTGCCGGATATTATAAACATATCCCGGCATCGGCTCGATGACACAGGAGGCACCGGACGCGAGCGCTGACGCCAGAAGAAGGTAATCCTCGCCGATGCGCAGGTCATGGCGGAAGCGAAGGCCGTGGTCGTTGAGGAAATCACGACGGAAAATCGGCTTTATGTAGCCAAAATTGAAAGTGGACTTGAAGAGGATGTTGGAGCGGATGAAGTCTTCAAGTGTGAGGACCCGTTTCGCTTCAAGAAAGGCGGGTTCGAACATCGTCTCGCGCGGGCGTCCGTCGCTGTAAACGACATCCAGGTTATCGACGGCGATATCCGCATTGGCTTTTTCAGCACGCATGATCATCTGCGCCATGCGATCCGGATAGACCACGTCGTCGGAATCGAGCACCGCAATCCAACGCCCCTGCGCAGCATCGATCCCGGCATTGCGCGCGCCGCCGGGGCCAAAATTGTTGTCGAGGGCAATCAGCTTGACACGGGGATCGCGCTCGACAACTGCCTGTACGACAGCGCGCGTATCGTCCGGCGAGCAGTCATCCACCACGACGACCTCAAGCGTGACATTGTCTTGCGCAAGAGCGCTGTCGATGGCAGCGACAATCGTGTCGGCGGCGTTGTAAGCCGCGATGACGAAGGTCACATCAGGTTCGGTTTGCAATGCGCTCATGCAGCCTCCACGGCGCCGTATTGGCGGATTTCACGAACGCCAAAGATGCCGCTCAGCGATCCGGCATGAAGTGCGGTGCGCAGAGCCGAACGGCTGCGACGGACGGGATCAAAAGCGGTGACCAGCGTGGCGGCGGCGCAATAGGTGATCTTCGCCGCCGTCGAAACGATCAGCGGCAAGCGCCGGAGCCCTGTCTTCTGCTCCGCTTGCAACCGTCCATGCGTCTGGCCCGAGCGAAAACGCCGCTTCGCAAGCCACATGAAGCTGGCACGGCTTTGGGGCACGGGTTCTGTCAGCAAGGCGTTTTCCGAGTAAGCGATACGTCCACCGTCCAGATGCATATTCGTGAAAAAATGCGTGTCTTCCCCGCCGCTCTGCCCGAGCGACAGGGCGAAGCGCCGACCGTTCACCGCAGGAGACGCCATGCGCAGCAGTGTGTTGCATGTGTAGCCGGTGATGATCTCCCCACTCACCCAGACAGGCCGGGTGGAGTGGAAGTCGCCCTTCTTCATCCAGCCCGGCGCATCATCGGCATAGAGCGCTGTCACAGGACCGAGCACGGCATCGGCTTGCGTCTCATGCGCCGTCTTCAAAAGCTCGGTCAGCCAGTTTGCCGGCGCCGTTTCATCGTCGTCGATGAAGGCCAGAAAATCGGCTTCGCATTCGGAGAGGCAGGCATTGCGGGCAATGGAGATGTTGGACTTCGGGCAATGGACGTAATGGATCGGGAAGGGTGAACGCTCGCGCAACGCGTCTATCAACGCGCGCGCCGAGGGTTCGGCGTCATTATCCGCCACGATCAGGCGCACCGACACGCGCTGCGGAACGTCAAGCCGAAACAGCGAGAGCAGCGTATCCATCACCGTCGGGCGGCGATAGGTGCAGATGCCAATATCGACTTTTACAGGAGTTGTGGGATCATACGTCACGAGACAGCCTTTCCTGCCAGTGGCTGGGGCGTGGTGATGGAGCCCAGAAGCTCACGCCAGAAACCTGTCGACCAGGCCAGATGCATGGTCATAGCCGAGACGGCCGCAAGCGGCCCGTAGGGGTTCTTCTCTGCAATTGCCATCCACACCCCATAAGCCAGACATGCGGCAATCCAGAGGCAAAGCGGGATAAGGGCGATCCAGTGGACAAAGCAGAAGAGCGCAAGGGCGGCACAAGGCAGCACCGCAAGCGGGATCATCTGGCGGATTTTTGGAATGGTGCGGTGCTTCAAGAGGTTCTTCGCCCTGCCTCGGCCATAGGCCATATATTGGCGGAAGAGCGGACCGATGCTGGCACGCGGGTAGTAGGTCATGCGCGTCTTGTCGGTCATCCAGATACGAAAGCCCGCCTTGCGCAAGCGATGGTCCAGTTCGGCGTCTTCATTGTGACTGAAGCTTTCATCATAGCCGCCGACGGCCTTGAACGGCTCGATCCGCATCAGGGCATGGTGGCCGTGGTCGATCCAGCGACCCTTGGCGCCTTCGCGATGCTTCGAACCGCCATTGCCGAGCTTGGAATTCTGCGCAACCGCCGTGGCCTTCTGGAACGTGCCATGGCCGACCGTATCCATGGCTACAACAACGGAATCCGCACCCGTCGCGACGGCATCTTCCAGCAGTCTATGGCAATAATCGTCAGGGTAGTCGCCATGCGCATCGATACGGATCATATAGTCGTAGCCCTCTCCAAAGACTTCGACCGCAAGGTTGATGCCCGCGCTCTGGATGCGCTTTGGGTTGGCAAGCAAAATGACGCGCTGATCCTGCCGGGAAAAATCGGCAACGATGTCACGCGTCCCATCCGTGCTGCCGCCGTCTGCGACGATGATGCGATCTTCCGGATGGTTCAACGTGCTGGAAAATTTCAACAGCAGATCATCGATCGTTCGTGCCTCGTTGAGGCAGGGAATGACGATCAAAGTCTTCACACCGGGAATAGAGACTGATTTCATGGTGTCCTCCCGCTTAAAGCCATCGAAGGAACTGCATCGACCGGCCGACCGTCGGTTCGCATGGTCAAGGATTGAAGCACGCGGACAAGCTCGCGGCAGTCGTTTCGATCCGTGATCCATTGCTGCCGGTCGATTGCTGCCAGCGTTTGGAAGCTTTGGAGATAGGAGGCGTCGCTCAATTCGGAAAACAGCGTTTCAAGCGAGGCGACGTCGGCCGTCTCGAGAACATGCCCGATCTTTCGCTGCTGCAAAAAGCGCGCGGTTTCGGTACCGGCGACCGCAATTGGCAGGGCACCATGGAGACAACCTTCATAAAGTCTGTTCGGCAAGAGCCAGCTTGAATTCTGCCCTTCTTCGAAAAAATCGATGGCCCATGTGAACTGGACATCGTTGTAGATCAACGCCAGATCCTCCGGATTTCTGTAGGGGCCATGAAAAGAAAGATGAGGCGCGCGTTCAACGAAGCCGTCGAAGTCATCGAATTCGGAATAGGCCGGGCGGCCGCGCAAGACCACTTCGACCTTGCCGTCCATCTTTGCGGCGAAGTCGGCCAGGATCTTTAGTGATTTGCGGCAGCGCAACGCCCCGAACCAGCCGATCTTCCACGGTTCTCCCGCTTGCGGCAGGCGCGGGGAGGGGGCGCTCATGTCGTCGCCATCCAACGCCAGGACCTTGTTTTCCTGCAAAAGGACGGGAAGGTTAAGACCGGAACGCGGCTTGAAATAATTCTCCATGAATGCCGGTGAGCTGGTGATGAGGAGTTTGACGTTCCGGCCAAGCGCACGCTGAACAGCGTTCAGCAGTTTGCCAGGCAGCCCGTCGTTCAAAAGAAGCCTGTGGATGTCGAGACACTCGTAGACGACCGGGACATCCGCACCGAAATGGCTCACGGCGCGCCGGGCAAGCGCCAGCATTTCCAGATTGCGGGCGATGATGACGTCGGGCTTTTTTACGGACGATAGTTTGCTCGCAAGCGTAAGGCTTGCTTTTGCCACGCAGGCGATCCGCTGGGCAAAGCGGCCATCCGCCGTTTGTCCGAGATCGATCGGGGCAAGGCCATCGACGTCGGCCAGCCCGTTATCCGCGCGCTTGAAACCCGCGAGGCTGACGGTCGCGCCACCGGCCCGCAGCGTCATGACGCGACGACGGATGGCAGGGTCTGCCAGATCATGCGCAAAATAGAGAATGTGGGTCATGTCCGATCCGTTCAGCTTCGTCTGACTTTGGGCAGTCTGCATCAGTTGGTTTGGCAGGCGACGGATTCCGAAAACTGGCACTTGTCGCCGAGCGCGGTGAAGGCGAAGCGATCGACCTGCATGGTCACCGGACCGGAATAGTCGAACTTGCCCATCCAGCTTTTCAGCGTATCGGTACCCCATAGGCTGAAGAAGATTTTCTGGGCGTTTTGCGGGATCTTCGATGGGTCTGTGACCTCGTGAACCATCTTTCCGTTCACGTAGTAGCGCAGTCGCTGCGGCTCCCAGACGAAGGCGTAATCATTAAAGCCCTTGTCGGCACCACCCGGCACATCCACCAGCTTTTCGTTGCCGCCCTTTGCCGAGATATACTGGTTCAGCTGGACCTGATTGCTGTTCTTGCCCAGGATCTCCATGTCGATCTCGTCGTGCGGCTTCTTATCGGTTGGCCCGATATAGGTGAAGAAAGCCGAATTCAGGCCGGAGCCCGGCGCGGTCTTGATGCGCGCTTCGTAGGTGCCGTAGCGATAGCGGCCCTTGGTCTGGATTTCTCCGCAGGAATAGTTGCGGTCCCCGGCCTTTTCATTGCTGAAGCCGAGTTCCAGATGGCCGCTTTCGAAGGCGACCAGCTTCTTGGACCACGTGCAGTTCTGGTGCGGGCCGTTGTTCCAGCCATCGGAAACGTACCAGAAAGAGCGGTCCATGCTGTCGAAGTTCTCGATGAAGGACTTGCCGTTCTCTTCCTGGGAAAAGGCGGGAGATGCGCCGAACGTGATGGCGATCAGTGCGGCAGCCACGATGCGCGGCTGAGATAGGGCGGGGTAGGTCATGTGTTACCTCCGTCGTTGCGTATAGGCGGGATTGGCAGAAGATTGGCGAGCGGTGGCAGCTTCCGTCGCGTCGTTATAGGCAAGGGGCTTCGGCTTGCCGCTACGGCTGCCGGTCAGGACTGCATAGAGCGAGGGCAGCCGGGCGCGGACCTGCGCATTGCTGATGATCAGCAGCACGAAGGTCAAAGCCACTGCGCCGATATAGAAGGCGGGATAGAAGTCGAGATCCCCCTTGTTCCACACCATCCAGAGGATGACGAGGAGGGGATAATGGGCGCAGAAAATCCAGAAGCTCAGGCTGCCGGTTTGCGATAGACGCTGGCCAAGACGGTTCTGCACGAGCAGGGACGAGGCGACCCAGAAGCCCAGCACGCCGAACACCGCCAGCAAATTGCGCATGAGATTGAGGCCGAACGTAAATTCCGGGCCGGTCCAATAGAGCGCGGTGGCAAGCGCGGCGGCGACGATCAGCGTGACCACCGTCAGCGGCTTGGCATAAGGATCGAGCATCTTCAGGTCGACCTTATAAAGCGCAAGCGCAATGCCGAGCGTGAAGCTGAACAGAATAGATTTCTTCTGTACGATCAGCAGACTGAGATCCGGGATCGCCGTCAGGAGCAAGAGAATGGCAAGCGTCGGTAGCGCAAACCGACGAACCAGCAGCGCCAAAAGCGGCGACAGCAGAATGCAGACGAAAAGATCGCGCAGGAAGTAGAGCGGCACGTTGACCGGCAGCTCCTCCACCGCAACGCCATGGCTCAGCATTTCGCGCGGGCTGGCGTTCCACAGGTCAGGAAAATAGCCAACGCCAATACCTGCACGCTGAAGCAGCATGACCGCAATGAAAAGCCCGCCATTCCACAGCAGGAATGGCAGAAGCACGGTCTTGGTCTTGGACTTGATCGTCGCCGGATAGCTGAAGGCATTCCAGCCGCGTCGGAACAGCAGATAGCCCGAGATCGCGCTCAGGCACGGCACACCGATGCGGAACAGGGCATCACCAAGAAACACCCGGACCCAGTCGAAAAATCCATAAAGACCCAGAAACGGACTTGTCTCCGGATCGTGCGGCACGTGAACGAACACGATGCCGGATATTAAAATTATGCGCATCAAATTGATACGGGAAGATAGGTTCTGATCAACAGTCACATCAGTTACCCTAGTTGGGCGGTGTCTCCCCTCACCGCGTTTCACACAGAGCGAACTTGAAGCCCGTGCGCAAAAGTCTGGTTTTCACTTAAGGGCAAAATGTGGCAGCGCGGGAAAATCGCGCCGCAAGATATGAGGGGTAAATGTCTGGATGCTACTTTACTAAAACAAATTATTTTTCTTAAGTATATGATTTTGTTTCACTTATTTTTCTTATCGTGCCGCTGTCATGAGTGTGTCCTGAGGCTGAGAAGAAAAGAGCCGCAATGCTGCATTGCAAAATAAACTCGCGAGTTCGCCGTATTTTCTCACGGCAGTGCGGACAGAATCGCCTCGACAGCCCGTGCCGCCCCGTCAGCTGGTGATCGGGGCAGGGGCGCCTTGGTCCTTGCGCGATCTCACAAGACCGATGATTTTTTGCAGCAATGCGCGTTCGGTCAGCAGGATCAGGACGCCGTAGATCACACCGCCAGCGACAGCGCCGACGAGCACCTGCATGTATGCGTGCGGCAGCGCGTCGCCCGTCCATTGCAGAATGTAGCGGACCGCAAGAGCCATGACGAAGGCCGAGATCATCGGCCGGCTGCTGACATAGAGGCCCGAAAAGAAGGGGGTTTCGCTCGCCTTGAACACGGCCCAGGAATAGGCAATGAGCGTCGCCGCATTGACGATGCAGAGCCAGATCATCGCGTCGATAAGCGAGCCATAAACCGCGGCAGCCCAGACAGCAGCGGTGGTCACGACGGCGCGGATCGTGGCTGACCAGAACAGCACGCGCCCATAGCCGGCACCCTTCAGATAGGGGATGAAGGTGCTGCATGGGGTGAGGATGGCTTTCGACAGAGCGAGAAGGCCGAGCACAGGCCACGCATAGGCCCAGTTCTGGCCGAAGATCACCAGCATTGCCGGTTCTGCAACGGCCCAAAGGCCGAACATCATCGGTGCCAGGATGACGGTCAACACCTGCGTACTGAACATCAGCGCTTCGCGCCGCCGCTGCCGGTCGTCCATCATGCGGCTGAAGGCCGGGAAAAGAACGCCCATAACGGCAGAAAGCACGACCTGGTTGGGAATGCTGGCAAAACGGTTTGAGGCGGAATAGGCGCCAGCATCGGCAAGCCCGAGATAGCGGGCGATGATCACCATCGGCGACTGGAAGGTGACGAAGTTGGCGATTTCCGAGCCCATCAGGCCGGAGCTGAAGCCGAGCAACGGGATCAAGCGTCTCGGCTTCATGACGAGGCGCGGCGTATAGCGCGACACGGCATAAAGCCCGACAAGCCGGATGAGGGCTGCGGCGAAAAGCTGGATGATCAGAGCCCACACGCCGAAGCCGGCAAAGGCCAAGACGACGGCGAGGATGGCTGCAGCACTTTCCGACGTCATGCTCCAGATGGCGTCCTTGCTGAAGTTCATCCGCCGCGCCAGAAGCGAATAGGCAACATCGCCTGCCAGTTGCAGCGGAATGAGGAAGGCCATGATGCGCAGCAGATAGGCGCTTTCCACGGCACCCAAGAGGCCGCCGAAGAACTCTGCGCCAAAGTAGAGGATGGCTGCCATGGTGCAGGAAATCGCCAGATTGGCCCAGAAGACCGTATGGATCGTATCCATATCCTCTTCCTTTTCCACAATCAGAGCGGAGGTCAGACCAGCGCCTGCAATCATCGTCAAAAACTGCACAACAGTGAGCCCGACAGCGACAACGCCGAATTCTTCCGGTGTCAGCAAACGTGCAAGAATCGGGACTGTGACAAATTTAAGCCCGAATGTGCCTGTCTTTGAGAGCACGCTCCAGCCGACATTGGCCGTGATGGTTTTGACGCTTGGGGCTGGAGGCATGGGTCCATCCTGTGTCTGGAGGCCGGCGAAAATCGTGGAGCCGGCGGGAGGGTTGCCACTCATCGGGGCCGTGAGTCTACGGCGGGCCCGACACTTCTTGATGAAACAAGGGGCGAAACAATGGCGAAATTTACAGTCGTTATTCCTTACTACCAGAAGAAGCATGGCATACTCGGTCGAGCGCTCGCATCAGTTTTTTCTCAAGCGTGCCAGGATTTCGATCTCGTCATTGTCGACGACGAATCGCCGTATCCCATTGAAAATGAACTGGCGGAGCTGGCTGAAGAGCAGAAAAACCGCATCAAGATGGTCAAGCAGGCGAATGCCGGTCCAGGTGGTGCGCGCAATACCGGGCTCGATCATGTGCCCCCCGAAACGCGCTATGTGGCCTTTCTTGATTCGGACGATATCTGGACGCCGGAGCACCTGAAAAATGCTGAGCTCAGCCTCGATCGGTTCGAAGGCGAATGCTACTGGGCGTCCATGCAGGCAAGCGATGAGTTCTATTATCACTTCGCCATGTCGGAGCTCGAAAAGAACGAGGGCGCAGCCCGCTTGAGCGAATCACCGCGTGTCATCGAGCTGCCGGATCTCGCCAGCGTCATGCTGCGCAACTGGAGCTTCCTGCATCTTTCCTGCATGGTCATCGGCAGGCCGCTCTTCGAAAAGATCCGTTTCGATCCCGCCCTTCGGCTGGCTGCAGAGGACGTGCTCTTCTTCTGCGACTGCATTCTTGCATCCAGGCGCACCCTTCTATGTGACGATGCCGGTGCTGCACGCGGCATGGGCGTGAACATCTTCCACAGCATCGACAACACCTCGCCGGAATTCCTGCGCCAGCAGTTCAACACCTGGGTCGCGCTCGACACCTTGCAAAGTCGTTTCTCCAAACGTCCCGCCGATGTGGCTTCCATCGCCTCCTACAAGAATACGGCGCGCAGACAGGCGCTCTGGAGCCAGGCCGGCAAGCTGAAGCGTCGCAAGGCGCCGGAGCTTGGCCTTCTGTTCAAATGGATGATGCGTGATCCTGCGATCTTGCGTGCAGCCTTCGAACTTGGGGCCGGCAAGATCGTCCGCTCGAAGTGATCGTCTCTTTCGCGGCTTTCTTTCAGGCCCTTTTTTCACTCAGGAGAAATCCATGAAACCTTACCATTGGGAATCCCATCACGGGAATTTCGGCGACGACCTCAATCTCTGGCTCTGGGATTTCCTGCTGCCGGGGCTTCGCGACGTTCATCCGGATGTTCTGCTCGTCGGCGTCGGCACCGTTCTCAACGATGTGCTCTTCCCTCCCGGCCAGCGCAAGCTGGTGATCGGCAGCGGATATGGCTACGGGGCCGTGCCCGATACATCGAACCCCGATCTTTGGGATATCCGTTGCGTGCGTGGTGAAATGACCGCTGCCAAGCTTGGACTGGCGCCCCAGAAGGGCATCGTCGATCCCGCCGTGATGGTGACGGAGATGCCGGAGTTCCAGAACCTGCAGAAGATCTACAAGAAGACCTTCGTTCCCCATTGGGAATCGGCGGAGTTCGGCATGTGGGACACTGTGTGCGAACCGGCTGGTCTCACCTATCTCGATCCGAGAGGAGAGGCGAAATCGGTCATCAAGCAGATTGCCCAGTCGGAAATGATCGTGGCCGAATCCATGCATGGCGCGATCCTTGCCGATGCGTTTCGGGTTCCCTGGGTAGCGGTCAGCACCTCGCAATCGATCAACAGCTTCAAGTGGAGTGACTGGGCAGGAAGTGTCGGCGTCACCTACGAGCCTCGTTACATTCCCGTCTCCACACGCGCAGAAGCTGCAAAGAAGGGTTCGAAGTTCTGGGGCATGAGCTTTCCGCCTCCGCCCCCGCCGGTCATCGTCGAACACACCTCTGCAGCGCCGCATGACGATGGCGATGTGCTTGTCCGTGCCGAGACCCAACGCCCGCTGCGCAAACTCGCAAAGCAGGTTCTCGCCGCTCCGTCGATTCTGGCGCTATGGCAGGCAAGCCGTGCGGAACCAAGATTGAGCCCAGACGGACGGCTGGAAGAACGTAAGGAGCGCTTTCAGGCGGTTCTGGAAACGGTCAAGCGCGACTACTTCTGAAACAAAACACGCCGCTTTTTCCTTCAGGAAGACAGCGGCGTTCCTTTCAGGAGATAACGGATATCGGCGGGCTGAGTGGGCTTCTTGCGCAAGCGGGCTGTCTTGTCGTGCCAAATCCCGTTGGTGATGGCAGGAACGGCGGGAAGGCGTCGCAATGCATGAACCATGGCGCCACCCAAGCCACGCTGTGACTTGGCGTCGAGGAAATCCCGCAATTCGAACTTCTCCCGAATGTGCCGCTCATGCTCCTTCAGCACCGATTGTTCTTCCGCAGAGAGAGCGTAGTCGGCGAGGATGTTGCGATCGGCCTCGTAGAGCAGCCTCAGATCCTGCGTGCTGTGTCGTCCGCTCAAGGAATTGCCGCGCACGATGGCACCGTAACCGCAATTGCAGATGACCTTGTATCGTGCGCCTGAGGCAAGTGCCCGAACGTAGAGTTCGTAATCCTCACCAAGCCGCAGAGCTTCGTCATAGCGAAGCTGGTGCCGGTCGAGAAACGATCGGCGGATGACGGGTTTCAGAAAGCCGGTTTCACCGCGCTCGATACCCCTCGTGGAAATATTTCCCGTCACGAATTCCGTGAGCGTCAGGAAGTGATGTTGGGGAGCGAAGCGACGGGGAACGATATTGGTGGCCGAAGGTGACCCTTGCTGAATGAAGGCAATATTGTCCGCCACCAGATCCCAGTCGTCCTCCACTATCATTGCGGCAAAGCGCCCTTTGAAGAAGAAATCGTCAGCATCCAGAATGCTGATCAGCGGCGCAGAGGAAATGCCGATCGCATGATTGCGCGCGGCGGACGGGCCGCGATTGACGTCGAAGCGGTCGACGATCAGCCGCCCCGTTCCATCATCGCATTGCTTCGCAACCTGGAACGTGTCGTCGGTGGATGCATCATCGATGACGACGACCTCCGAGACTTCCGGCTCCACCAGCGCTGATCGGATCGCCTCGGCGATCGTCGATGACGCGTTTTTAGCCGCTATGATGACGCAGATGGATTGTGAGCCCATGACTTCGCTCCCGTTCTTCAGCATTCGATACGATTACTGGAGAGAAAACATGTCAGGGATGAGGAGAGGGAAGTGCTATTTCGCACCTGCGAAATATATTCAAAGCGCTTCAGGAGGTCAGCGCGGTCAGATATCCTTCAGCGTCGGGCGATGACGACTGACGGCCGGGATGGCTTCCGGGCCTGCCTGGTCGGCTGAAGCAGGTCGATCCTTCTGAAATTCCAGTGTCTTGCGCATGCGCTTCTTCTCGCGCGATACCATGAAGACGACACCGATGAAGTAGCAGATCTGAATGACGACAAGCGAGATGGCCGTCTGTATAAACGTCGTGTAGAAGGAGCCATGGATCCAATAGGTCGCCACTGCGAACACCAGCAAGGCGCAGATCATGCTGACGAAAACGCGGGGCGCGTACATGTCTCTCTCCTCGCCTGATGCTATCCCGATCTGTGGGATACAATTTTTCATCGGTTCTTTTTCCATAAAATATATGGGCAAATTGGCGTCGTTTCAACCAAGTAATAGGCTCAAATACCCCGCCGAACATGAAATTCAGGTAAGGTTTCAAAGTAAAAATCTACTCAACAAGGATATTTTCGAATCAGAGACTGCGCCATCGAGCGATAGGCCGTTGCGGGAATCCTACGCAAAATTCGGCGTCGAGTTGCCGATAACCGGTTCCGCTTCGCCTCTGCAGACTTCGTTAACTATGTAGCCCGTAAAACTTGGGAACCGATTCTCAAGCTGTCAGGTGTACGTGTGTCCAAGCGTTCCGAAGTAATTGCGTTTCCCGTCAAAAATCGCATCCGCGACATTCAGCGTTGCGTCGACATGCTGGAGACCCTCCAAGGGGATCAGGCCAATCGGTTCTGGCGGGATGAGTGCCGCGCGCTTGCTGCGCATCTGACGGAACTCGGCTACGACGACACAGCCATGCGCCACGAGGTCATGGAATTCCAGAACGCGGTCCAGGCGCAGCTCTGGGCGCAATCCCAGACCGAAGAAGCCGCACGCCGCGACACGTACTAAAGAGCGTCTGGCGACCCGCCAACCACGTCTAGCTTTTATCGCGCGACTTGTGGCTGCGCCGTGAAGGTGCTGCGACGGAGTTTCTCACCACCAGATCGGGTGTCAGCAACACTTCCTGTTGGGTCGGCTCTTCATTGTTGAGAAGCTGCAACAGAAGCGCCATTGCATGTTTGCCAATGGCGCTGCGAGGCTGGCGAATGGTTGTGAGCGGCGGCGACATGAAGACGGCTTGCGGAATATCGTCAAAGCCGGTGACCGAAAAATCGTCCGGCACATCATAGCCGCGGGCTGAGAGGCCGATCATGACGCCAATCGCTGTCTGGTCGTTGACGCACATGAAGGCCGTCGGCAACCTGTCGCGCATGAACAGCTGCTCCACCGCCAGCCTGCCGCTTTCCAGTGTCCCATCACCTTCCAGAATCATGCGGCTACTTTTGGGAAGTCCAGCCGCGTCCATCCCTTCGTCAAACCCTGCGCGTCTGCGCATATAGGCAAGGCGGACTCTGGAATCGCCAATGAAGGCGATGTGCTCGTGGCCCTCGGCAATCAGCATATCCACGACTTTTCGAGCGCCGGCGGCATCGTTGACGCCGACATAGGGAATGCCGCCATTGAAGATCGGCTCGAAAACGCCGACGCTTGGCGGAAGACGCGCCGTCATGGCCTGGTGGCCGAAGGGCAATATCCCGGTAAAAAGGATGAGTCCGGCCGTCTGGTTGGCGTTGAGGAATTTCAGATATTCCAGACCGCGTTGGGCATCGTTCTGGGTGTGGCCGATCAATATGCCATAGCCGTGGGCCCGTGCCTCATTCTCCAAACCGATGAGGATATTGGAAAAGTTGGGGTCGCCGATATCGGGTGCCACCACAAGAATCATGTTGGAACGGCCGAGTCTCAGGCTACGCGCGACCGCATTGGTGGTGTAGCCTGTGACGGCAATGGCTTGATTGACCTTCAACCGGGTAGAATTGGCAACCTTTTCAGGGTTGTGGATGGCGCGCGATACGGTGGCAATCGATACCTCCGCAATACGGGCTACATCTTCTATCGTGGCTGGTGGCGAATTGGACAAAGATAAGCCTCGGGTCTATCTGCGACCGGACACTACACACGCCGCGCGTTGCGTCAAATGGATTGATCACATCTGTGTAACAACTGCGAATGTAAACCTTTACATCGATCATGTAAAGGTTTACACCAGCCTTGCGGAATGGGAGCCGCATGGAGGAGTGGGATGGAAACCGTCGAGAACGGCAATGCTGTGCTATGCGCGCGCCGGGTTTCAAAATCGTTCAATGGAGTTCAGGTCCTCTTCAGCGTCAATTTCGAGCTGAAGGCAGGCGAGATCCACGCATTGATGGGTGAGAACGGCGCCGGTAAATCGACACTGGTCAAGGTCCTCTCCGGCTTCGAGCAGCCGAGCTCCGGTGAAATCCTTCTGGACGGAGAGCCGGTGAAGCTGCCGCCGAACGGCGCCGCAGAGGCGCTCGGCATTGTCATCATTCACCAGGAATTCAACCTCGCGGACCACCTGACCGTGGCTGAAAGCATCTTCCTCGGTCGCGAGGTGACCCGCTTCGGCGTGCTCGACAGAAAGTTCATGCGGGCGGAGACGCGGCGCATTCTCGATCTCCTCAACTGTCATGTCGATGAAGACGCAATGATTTCGAGCCTCTCCATCGCGGAAAAACAGATGGTGGAGATCGCCAAAGCCATTAGCCGCGAAGCGCGCATCGTCTTCATGGATGAGCCGACCGCCGTTCTTTCCCGTGAGGAGACGAATTACCTCTTCAAACAGGTGCGTAAGCTGCGCGACCAGGGGACCAGTTTTGTCTTCGTCTCGCACAAGCTGGATGAGGTGATGGAACTGACCGACCGGGTGACCGTGCTTCGCGACGGCCATTGGGTGAAGACTGCACCCACCTCGATGCTGGATGGCGAAGCGATCGCCCAGCTTATGGTGGGGCGTGAGCTTTCGAGCCTCTACCCGGCAAAACGCGAGCCGGACGTCGACGAACAGATCGTACTCAACGTCAAAGGCCTCTCCACGGGTTATGTGAAGGACGCCAGTTTCGAACTGCGCAAAGGCGAAATCCTCGGCTTCTCCGGTCTGATCGGCTCCGGCCGAACCGAGTTGATGGAGGCGATTGTCGGCATCAAGGCAAGCCAGGCGGGAGAGGTGGAGGCCAATGGTGTCACGCTGCCATCGCATGATCTGCACGCGTCGATCGATGCGGGGCTGGCTTACATGACCAAGGATCGGAAATCCAAGGGCCTGTTGCTGGGCTCGGGCATGGGGCTCAATCTCACCCTGCAATCGCTCGACCGCCATGGCCACTTCGGCTATCTCAGCTCCGGCAGTGAGGCGAAAGCGCTGGAAAAGGCGCGCCGTCGCTTCGACATTCGTGTGCGAGACGGCAATGTGATGGTGGGCCGCATGTCCGGTGGCAACCAGCAGAAACTTCTGTTGGCGAAAGTCATGGAGACCGAGCCGAAGATCATCATCATCGACGAGCCGACACGCGGCATCGATGTCGGTACCAAGCAGCAAATCTATCATTTCATCTCGGCGCTTGCGCGAGACGGTCATTCAATCATCGTCGTCTCTTCCGAAATGCAGGAAGTCATCGGACTTTGCACCCGCGTTGCGGTGATGCGCGAAGGCCGGATCGTCGGCATGCTCGAGGGTGACGAGATCAACGAACACGAAATCATGCGCTATGCCGCCGGATTGAAAACAAAAACAGCCGCCTGAACGACCCTGTTAATTGAGGGGTCGTCGCGGGCAACAGGGGCAGGACGGGAGGTCTGTTGTGGGTATGAGTGTAAGTGAAGACGGCAAGGAAAAGAGTGTCCGCCGGTCGCGATCCTTTCGTGACGTGGATCTGCGCGCCGTGGCGCCCTTCGTTGCGCTGTTACTGCTTTTGATCGTCGGCGCGCTGGTCAACCCGAACTTCATCAGCATCAACAATCTGGCCAATGTCGCAACCCGTAGCGCTTTCATTGCGATCATCGCCGTCGGCGCCACCTTCGTCATTTCCGCCGGAGACCTCGATCTCTCGGTCGGATCCATGGTTGCCTTCGTTGCAAGCCTTATGATCCTGCTGATGAATTCCGGCACGATTACTGACCCCGCACTAATGCTGACAGCGGCGATTGTGTTCACCGTCATTGCCGGTTCGCTTTGTGGCCTTGCCAACGGACTGATCACAACGGTCGGCAAGATCGAGCCTTTCATCGCAACGCTTGGCACAATGGGCGTTTTTCGCGGCCTGACGACATGGCTGTCCCAGGGTGGCGCGATCACGCTGCGCGAACCACAGTTGCAGAGCATGTACCGACCTGCCTATTTCGGTACGATCTTCGGCATTCCCGTTCCGATCATCGTCATCCTCGCGGTGACGGCGATTGCGGCTTTTATCCTCTACCGCACGCGCTATGGCCGGCATGTAACCGCAGTCGGATCGAACCGCGACGTTGCCAAATATTCTGGCGTCGCCGTCAACCGCGTCCGCACCATCGCCTTCGTCATCCAGGGACTATGCGTCGCGATCGCCGTTCTTCTCTACGTACCGCGGCTTGGCTCCACGTCCGCCACGACGGGCATGATGTGGGAATTGCAGGCGATTACGGCTGTCGTCGTTGGTGGCACGGCGCTGAAGGGCGGGGCAGGCCGCGTATGGGGCACCATTTGCGGCGCTTTCATTCTCGAACTCGTCGGCAACATCATGCTGCTCTCCAACTTCATCAGCGAGTATCTGATCGGTGCCATCCAGGGTGCGATCATCATCATCGCCATGTTGGTACAGCGTTCGCTGATGCGCCAGCGGTGACAGCTGGCTGCCCTAAGGCGGGGCGGCGTGCTCAAAGCCTTGGAGTGCTTTTGATTGTCCATCGGACGCAAAGCGCTCCGGAAACACCGGGTCGAGAGGTCGCCCGGCTTCGGAATCGAGACCTTATCTGTTGGGAGGAAGACACATGCGTAAAAGACTGTTGGGAATGGCTGTCGCCATGGTGGCGCTGGCGGGGGCAGCACATGCGGAGGACAAGAAGGTCACGATCGGCGTTTCGATCCCGGCCGCCGACCATGGCTGGACATCGGGCGTGGTGTTTCATGCTGAACGTGTTGCCAAGCTTCTGATGCAGGAGCATCCGGGCCTCAACGTTATTGTCAAGACATCGCCCGATGCCGCAACGCAGGCGAATGCGGTACAGGATCTCGAGACCCAGGGCATCGATGCGCTGGTCATCCTGCCGTCCGATCCTGATCCGCTGGTCAACGCCATCAAGGAAGTCAAAGGCAACGGCAAGTTCGTCGCCCTCGTCGACCGCGCTCCAAGCGTCAATGACGACACCGTGCGCGATCTCTATGTCGCCGGCAACAACCCGGCACTCGGCGAAGTCGCGGGCAAGTACATCGCGGAAAAGACACCGGAAGCCGAGGTCGTCATCATTCGCGGTCTTCCGATCCCGATCGATCAGCAGCGCCAGGACGGTTTCGACAAGGGCATTGCTGGCTCCAAGGTGAAGGTTCTCGACCGCCAGTTCGGCAACTGGAACCGCGACGATGCCTTCAAGGTGATGCAGGACTATCTGACGAAGTATCCGAAGATCGACGTCGTATGGTGCCAGGATGACGACATGGCTGTTGGCGTTCTGCAGGCCATCGAGCAGGCCAAGCGCACCGACATTCAGTATGTCGTTGCCGGTGCAGGCTCCAAGGACATGATCAAGAAGGTCATGGATGGCGACAAGATGATCCCGGTCGACGTTCTTTATCCGCCGTCGATGGTGGCAACCGCCATGGAGCTGACCGCTGCCAACTTCTACGATCAGGTTCCGGTTCGCGGCACCTACATTCTGGATGCCACGCTGGTGACGAAGGACAACGCGAAGGACTTCTACTTCCCGGATTCGCCGTTCTGATCCTATCAGAGCATATGATGAGAGGCCCGCTGTCGAAGCGGGCCTTTTGCGTTTAGAGCGCCCTGCGCCGTGTTGGACGGACCAAGGCCGCCTTACTTCACAATGCTGTCGCTCAAGAGAAGCGATTGGCGCGGAAAGGGTCGACGGGGATCGACGTATCGCGCTCGCAGACCAGTTCCGTGACAAGACGTGCTGTGGCCGCCGATTGCGTCAGTCCGAGATGGCCGTGGCCAAAGGCGTAGATGACGGAGCGCGCGGCACGCGACGGCCCGATCACCGGAAGACTGTCCGGCAGCGAGGGGCGGAAACCCATCCATTGCTGACCGCCTTCGGTTTTCAACCCGGGCAGGAACCGACTTGCCTTTTTCAGCATCGCTTCGGAGCGGCGGAAATTGGGGGGCAGGTCGAGGCCGCCGAGTTCCACAGCACCCCCGACGCGCACGCCACTCGACAGTGGCGTGACGACAAAGGCATGGTCGTTGAAGTAGATCTGGCGTTTCAGATCGAAACTGCCTGCGGGAAGGGTAGTGTTGTATCCACGCTCGGTTTCAAGCGGAACGTCATTGCCAAGAGATGCGGCAAGCGGCTTCGACCAGGCGCCGGCTGCCAGGATCACCTTGTCAGCGTCGATCTTGTCGCCATTGGCAAGCGTCACGATGGTGCTTTCGCCAACCGCTTCGATTTTTACGGCCTCACCTTTTCTGAAGCTCGCACCGCGCGCAATCACCAGTTCGGCTATGGCTTTGGTAAACTCGTGAGGGTCGCTGACCTGCAGGCCTGACGGCGTATAGACCGCATGCTTGAACTGGGACGCGATCCCTGGCTGCAGCTCATCGATCTCGGTACGGCCGATTTTGGAGAAGACGAAGCCGGCTTTGGCCTTCTCATCCCAGTGATGGCTGGACGCATCGAAGCTCGCGCTCGTATCGTAGAGATCGAGCGTGCCGGTGTTGGAGATGAAGGAGGACAGTTCCGGCATCGCGGCCACATGCTGCATCTCGGATGCGGCAAGCGCCATCATCCGCGTCTGCACCCGCATGCCGTGTTCGAACATGCGCGGCGAACTGGCCTTCCAAAAACGCCAAAGCCAAGGTGCGATTTTGTGGGCGTAGGCCGGCGGAACGCTCAGCGGGCCGAGCGGATCGATCAGCCACTTCGGCGCCTTCTTCATAATCCCGGGGGCTGGCATCGGAATGATTTCCGGAAAGGCCAGTATGCCGGCATTGCCGGCACTGGCGCCGCGGGCAATTTCGCCGCGCTCCAGAAGCGTGACGGACTTCCCTTCTTTCTGCAAATAAAGCGCCGACATGACGCCGACGATCCCCGTGCCGATGACCAGCACTTCGCATTTGCCCAGAGAGCCGTTTCTATCCATGTCTCATCCATTCCGAACGAGATAAGCGCCGATCGCAAATCCGTCGCTTGCCTACCATTTTTGAATATTGTTTGTCGACTGGGGCGTTTCGTGAGAATCCACGCCAAGCACTTCAAGAGACCGCGTCGTGCTTCATGGCTGTTTCGAGGATTTCACTACATTGTCCGGCGTGATCAAAGCATAGCTGAACCGCTGCATCTTACCTTCGACAGGAAAGTACATCGGCGCCCCGAATGTGTTGACGCTTATGTCGTTCAACGTCACACCCATTTGCGCCTGCAGCCAATCCACCATGCCAGCCGACTGGTCGCGTCCGGTAACCCAGACAAACAACACGGGATGATCGCTCGACAGCGCGAAGGCCGGATCGAAGTCGTCATAGGTGGTGGTGGCAACCGTGGTGTCTGGGAAGACAAACCGCAGATTTCCACCGGTGTACCAGTCGGAGGTCACGATCAGGGAAGGCGAGATTCCCTTCTCCTGAATGTGCTGCCGGAAGACCTGCCAGTCATTGTTGGATCTCGATGTCTTGCCGAGCATCGCCTGGACCGGCACGGAGACGATCAAAGCGACGGGCAAAATTGCTATGACGACGAGGCAGACGGGGAGAACCTTCTTAACGAAAACGGCCGGATCGAATGACCTCTGTTCAAGCCACAGGGCTGCGAGGATCGGGAAGGGCATGACGAGCGGGAGCAACCATCTGTCTCTCACCTCCGTCATCGTCGTTGCTATGATGACGACGAGGAGAACTGCCGCAAGCGCGATGAAGTAATGCAGGAAGAAGCGGAGCCAAGGCGAGACCTGTTGCTCGCCTGCTTTGGTGTCCGTCCTCTTGGCACGCGATGCGATGAGAACCAGCGCAGGCAGGATCATCACAATCGCCGATCCAGAAAAGACGTGCGCGATGCCCGTCAGAATCTGCATCCACCGGCTTTCAGGCGCCTCTTCCGCCATCCGCCGCAGTGTCACATCCGAGGCGAATTGCAGGTTGTCGAAGAGCCATATCGAATGCGGCAGGAAGACGAGAAGGCTGATCCCGATCGTCAGCAGAATGCGCCAATCGAAGATGCGCTCGCGCCCCTTTGGATGCAGCCAGACGGCAAGGAGGATCGCGGGAAGGATGAGGACAAAATTGTATTTCGACAGCATCCCAAGGCCGACCGCAACTCCGGTCAGCACATAGCCCATCGTGGTTGGCGTCTTAAGAAGCCGGACGCTCAGATAGATCGCCCACAGGCTGGTCAGCATCAGCATCGTCGTGTGCGTGAGATCGCGCTGCGCTTGCCAGAACAGCTGAGGGCTCACGAAAAATGCCAGTGACGCAACCAGGACCAGAGACTTCTCTCTCAAGACAAGGTCGGACAGTTTCACATAGGTCGCAAATACCAGAAAAAGAATGAGGTTCTTGGCAACAGCAAGACCCAGCACAGAGGTGCCGAAGATCGCAAAGATTGCCTGCTGGTACCAGTTATAGAGCGGTGGCTGGGCGTCATAGCCGAGCGCCAGCCACTGGGCAAACAGCACCTGCTGTGCTTCGTCTATACGTAGTGCCGGAGGGAGCAGGAGGCGAACGGCGATCTGAATGAGAAAGTAGACGCCAAAAAGGGCAATCACCGCGTTCGGATTGTTCACCAGAGAGTTTGTGAGCCGCTTGTAGAGACTGTTTATGCCCGACGCTCTATGCTCCAGACCTGTGCAGAGTGCCATAGTGGATCCAGCTTTTCGTGATGCGCATTCGCCAGACTGGCGAATGTTTGCGGGGGCGTTTTAGCATGGCCTAATTATTTTGCGCGTGAAAAATCACGGTTTCGAGACAGAAAATTCTAGAGGATCTTTTGCGTAGCGAGGATGCCCGGCCCACCGGGCACTCCCCTTGGCATTAGCGTCCGGCGTTGTAGGCAGCGATCGCGGCCATGTTGACGATATCGCTGTCCTTTGCACCCATGGCGGTGATCTGTACCGACTTGTCGAGACCGACCAGCAGCGGACCGATCACAGTCGCACCGCCAAGTTCCTGCAGCATCTTCGTCGAGATCGACGCGGAATGGATTGCCGGCATGACGAGAACATTGGCCGGTCCAGAGAGCCGTGCGAACGGATACTGGCTCTGCATCTTTTGGTGGTTGAGGGCGATGTCTGCCGCCATTTCACCGTCCACCTCGAAGCTCACATTGCGCTTGTCGAGAATGCGAACCGCTTCGCGAACCTTGTCGGAACGCTCCCCGACGGGGTGCCCGAAGGTGGAATAGGCAAGCATCGCAACGCGCGGCTCGTAGCCGAAACGCCGCGCCAGTCCTGCCGCTTCTTCCGCGATATCCGCCAGATCTTCGGCCGACGGCATGTCGTGAACGGCCGTATCCGCGACGAAGACGGTGCGATTGCGCGAGACGACAAGAGAGACGCCGATGACGCGGTGGCCGGGCTTCACGTCGATGCAGCGGCGTACGTCTTCAAGCGCGGTGGAGTAGTTTCGCGTCGTGCCGGTCACCATAGCATCCGCATCGCCCATCGCCACCATGCAGGACGCAAAGTGGTTTCGGTCGTTGTGGATCAGGCGCTGGACATCGCGCAGCAGCAAGCCTTTGCGCTGCAGGCGGGCGTAGAGGTAATCGATGTAGGAATCGACCCGCTCGGACAGGCGCGCATTGGTGATCTTAATGTTCGGACGGTCGAGATCAATGCCAGCGCGCTCGGCGTTAGCCTTGATGATGTCGTCACGACCGAGAAGAATGGCAGTGCCAAGCCCTTGCGCGGTAAACGAGATCGCCGCGCGCATGACCTGCTCTTCTTCGGCTTCAGCGAAGACCACTCGCTTTGGCGAGCGGCGGATGCGCTCGTAGAGGCGCTGCGTGGTGGATGCCATCGGGTCGCGGCGTGCAGATAGTTCGCGGGCATAGGCATCGAGATCGGGGAGCACGCGACGCGCAACGCCGGTCTCGATTGCAGCCTTCGCGACGGCGACCGGGATCGCCGAAATCAGGCGGGGGTCGAAGGGAACAGGGATGATATATTGCGCCCCGAAGCGGGGACGGTTGCCCTGATAGGCAGCAGCCACATCGTCCGGCACGTCTTCGCGGGCGAGATCGGCGAGCGCCTGGGCGGCTGCGATCTTCATCTCGTCATTGATCTGACTTGCACGCACATCGAGCGCGCCGCGGAAGATGTAAGGGAAGCCGAGAACGTTGTTGACCTGGTTTGGATAATCCGAACGCCCCGTTGCCATGATGGCGTCATCGCGAATGCGCGAGACTTCTTCCGGTGTAATTTCCGGATCGGGATTGGCCATGGCGAAAATGATCGGCTTCGGTGCCATGGAGCGGATCATCTCTTCGGTGAAAGCACCCTTCTGCGAGAGACCGAACACCACATCCGCGCCCTTCATCGCTTCTGCGAGTGTGCGGTTGTCGGTCTTCGTTGCATGAGCCGACTTCCACTGGTTCATGCCTTCGGTGCGTCCCTGATAGATGACGCCCTTGGTATCGCACATGGTGATGTTGGCAGGGTTGAAACCCATGGCCTTGATCAGGTCCATACAGGCGATCGCCGCCGCACCTGCGCCGTTGCAGACGAGCTTGGTGGTGTTGAAGTCGCGACCCGTCAGCGCGATGGCATTGATGAGACCGGCAGCGGCAATGATGGCGGTGCCGTGCTGATCGTCATGGAACACCGGAATGTCCATGAGTTCGCGCAGACGGCTTTCGATGATGAAACATTCCGGCGCCTTGATATCTTCGAGGTTGATGCCGCCGAAGGAGGGGCCCAGATAGCGCACGCAATTGATGAAGGCGTCTGCGTCTTCCGTGTCCACTTCCAGATCGATGGAGTCGACATCGGCAAAGCGCTTGAAGAGGACGGATTTGCCTTCCATCACCGGTTTGGACGCCAGCGCGCCGAGGTTTCCGAGGCCAAGGATGGCAGTTCCGTTAGAAATGACCGCCACCATGTTGCCGCGCGTGGTGTAGTCATAAGCGGTGGCAGGATCTTCCGCGATCGCCTTCACCGGGACTGCGACGCCGGGGGAATAGGCCAGCGACAAATCCCGCTGCGTTGCCATCGGCTTGGTCGGAACGATTTCAAGCTTGCCGGGACGGCCTTCCGAATGGAAATCCAGGGCTTCCTGATCCGTAACCGATGTTCTTGTGCTGGCGGGCCTTGACGAGTCTGACATGAGCTTGCGGTACTTTCCGTCTATCAACAGTATAAAATCTTTGCCGTAGTTATTGTATTTTCGGCGCTGGTGCCAAGGACTGAATGTTGTTCACTGCAGCAAAATTGAAGACGAGGACCACGGAGACAGATTCAATCGATTAGTCTGCAACTCTTCTTGTCAATCTTTGGTTCGGACGCCGGGCGCAGTGTGGATAACGGGGGAGGGCAATGCCGCTCTTGTGCTGCTGTCGCGTCCACACCATCGGGAGTTTGTGGTTTACGCCGGCTCACAGGCTTTTCTGTCCGCGGGACTATTGATAAGTCCTCCTTATGAAAATGACTCTTTCGCCATTGTCATTCCGGCCCAGACGACGCTATACCGCCGGTAGTGGTTTTGGATGACGGCAATGTCTCGTCCTCCGAACCCTGGGAGGATTTGTTCTGGTATTTTGGTCGTCGGCCACAGGGTCGGCGACGATCTATGCAATGAATGGATCGATATGACTGTCACGGCGGACGTCTTTCCCCTCAATCCTCCTTGTTCGGTTGCGCCAACCTCATCGAGGTTCCGTCCAGAAACTCTTCCTGCGAACTGTCCCGGCGGTGCCGGAAACCGAACGATTATCGAGCCTTCCTTTTTTCGGTGGCTCTCCAACCGGATATTGACTCTATGAATAAATCTGCAAATTCACTTTCACTTCCAGCCAGATTATGGCTGTTGGTGCTGGGCGTGGTCATCCTGGCCGCGGGCTTGTTCTTCGCCATCGGCGGTGGCAAGCTCTTTTCGCTTGGCGGCAGCCCCTATTTCGTCACGGCTGGTGCAGCGCTCGTCATCTCGGGCCTGCTGATCGTTCTGCGCAAGCCTGCCGGCGCTCTTCTTTTCGGCCTTGTTTTCATCGGCACCGCCATCTGGGCGGTGTGGGAAGCAGGCTTACACTTCTGGCCGCTGATCTCGCGTTTGCTGGCGATCGGCGTCGGTGCAACGGTGGTTGCGCTGTCCTATCCGCTTTTGCGGCGCGCGCAGGGTAAGACACCTGCCTATGGTTCCTCCTTTGCCATTGCTGCCATCTTGGCCATTGCCTCCGGTGCCGGTTTCGCCGGCATGTTCGTGGCGCATCCAACTGTCGCCTTCAAGGGCGAGGCGGCTCAATTGACTCCGGTGACGTCTGGCGATGAGCAGAAGAACTGGGAGCATTACGGCAATACCGCAGGCGGCAGCCGTTTCGTGGCTCTGGATCAGATCACCCGTGACAATGTCAAAGACCTCAAGGTCGCCTGGACCTATCACACTGGCGATACGCCGATCAGCCCCGGTGCAAACGGTGCGGAAGATCAGGAAACGCCGCTACAGGTGGGCGACACTGTCTTCCTTTGCACACCCCACAACAATGTCATCGCTCTCGATGCCGATACGGGTGCTCAGAAGTGGAAGACGGACATCAACGCCAAGTCGTCCGTCTGGATGCGTTGCCGCGGTCTTGCCTATTTCGATGCTAAGGCACCGTTGCAACAGCCGACCGTACCTGGCTCCACCCCTGTCACGCCCGTGACCGTTGCAGACGGTGCGCTTTGCCAGCGCCGTATTCTGATGAACACGATCACGGCTGAACTGATTGCGCTCGATGCCGATACTGGTGCTTTTTGCCCAGACTTCGGCACCAATGGTCGCGTCGATTTGAAGGTCGGGCTCGGCAACGCACCTGATCCGCAATATGTGCTGACCTCCGCGCCAACGCTTGCGGGCACCACGGTCGTGGTCGGTGGTCGTATCGCCGACAACGTCCAGGTGGATATGCCAGGTGGCGTGATGCGTGGCTTCGACGTGATCACCGGCGAGCTGCGCTGGGCCTTCGACCCGGGCAACCCCGAGATCACCAAGCTGCCGCCCGAAGGCCAGACCTATACGCGCTCCACGCCGAATGTCTGGGCCGCAATGTCCTATGATCCGGTGCTGAACACCGTCTTCATGCCGGTCGGCAGCCCCTCCGTCGATCTTTACGGCGCAACGCGCACGCCGCTCGACCATAAATACGGCGCATCGATGCTCGCTCTTGACGCCACAACGGGTCGTGAGAAGTGGGTTTACCAGACGGTTCACAACGACCTCTGGGATTTCGACGTGCCGATGCAGCCAAGCTTCATCGACTTCCCGAAGGCGGATGGTACGACCGTGCCTGCTCTCGTTTTCGGCACCAAGGCTGGCCAAATCTACGTCCTCGACCGTGCCACGGGTCAGCCATTAACCAAGGTGGAAGACGTCCCGGTCAAGCCGGCCAATATTCCAAACGAGCGTTACGCACCAACACAGCCACGCTCCGTCGGCATGCCGCAAATCGGTGCGCAGACGCTCACCGAAGCGGATATGTGGGGCGCGACCCCATTCGATCAGCTTCTGTGCCGTATCGCTTTCAAGGGCATGCGCTACGACGGCCTCTACACCGCGCCTGGCACTGACCTGTCGCTCAGCTTCCCGGGCTCGCTTGGTGGGATGAACTGGGGCGGTCTATCGACCGATCCGACGACGAACACCATCTTCGTCAACGACATGCGTCTCGGCCTGTGGATCCAGATGAAGGAAGCTGCGCCGACCAAGGCGACACCAAGCGGCGGCGAAAGCGTCAATACCGGCATGGGCCTCGTGCCGATGAAGGGAACGCCTTATGCCGTGGACAAGAACCGCTTCCTGTCCGCACTCGGCATTCCCTGCCAGGCGCCGCCCTATGGCACGATGACCGCCATCGACATGAAGACACAGCAGATCAAGTGGCAGGTTCCTGTCGGCACTGTCGAAGATACCGGCCCGCTCGGGATCAAGATGGGTCTTCCGATCCCGATTGGCATGCCGACTCTTGGTGGTACGCTCGCCACGCAGGGCGGTCTGGTCTTCATCGCCGGAACGCAGGATTACTACCTGCGCGCCTTCGACACCGCGACCGGCAAGGAAGTCTGGAAAGCCCGCCTTCCCGTGGGCAGCCAGGGCGGCCCGATGAGCTACAAGTCGCCAAAGACCGGCAAGCAGTACATCGTTATTTCGGCTGGCGGCGCGCGCCAGTCTCCCGACCGCGGCGATTACGTCATCGCTTACGCGCTGCCGGAATGATGACCCCAAGATCCACTGAATGACGATCGGACCCGGGAGCAATCCCGGGTTCGTGTGTTTTGGAGAGCAGGATACCGCCGGAACCGCTCACTTTAGAGGGCGTTAGGTGCCCCGCGCCGGGCAGTAACCATTTCGATCAACAGACTATTGACGGGTTGGGCTGATAAGTTTCGTATTCGCCCAAGAACGGTCATAGCGATGTTGGGAAATATCTATATGGTTCGGCGCAGGCATTTTTAGCTTGGAAAGGTTTTATTTGTGAAGGAAATATCTCGAAAGATCACCCCAGTACTTCTGGCAGGCGGCGCTGGATCTAGACTTTGGCCAGTATCACGGGATCAGTTGCCCAAACAGTTCCAGCCTCTTGTCGGAGAGCTTTCGACATATCAGCAGACCTTAAAGCGCGTCAGCGACAAAAGCCTCTATGCGGAACCGCTGGTGATCACCAACGAGGATTTTCGCTTCTTCGCAAGACGACAGGCCGAAGAGATCGATCTGCCAGCAACCGTCGTTCTGGAACCGGCGCGCCGCGACAGCGCTGCCGCCATGGCTGCTGCAGCACTGCTGGCGGATCGCCGCGAGAAGGGGTCGCTCGTGCTGGCGCTCGCGGCAGACCATGTGGTGCTGGACAATGATCTTTTCGCCGATGCCGTGAGGCTGGGTGCGGAAGCGGCAGAGCAGGGCAACATCGTGGTCTTCGGCCTGACGCCCACCGAGCCGCGTACGTCCTATGGTTACATCAATCCTGGCGAAGCTATCAACGGGAATCCCGACCTTTGCGTTGTCGAAGCCTTCGTCGAAAAGCCGGATGAGGCGCGTGCCGTCAGCTACGTAGAGAAGGGTTATCTCTGGAATTCCGGCAACTTCCTGTTTCGCTCCGACATCATGATCGAGGAGTTGCGTAGCCATGCACCCGAGATCCTGGCCGCAGTTCAGGCTGCCGTGGAGAACCAGGAAGTCGATCTCGGTTTCGTTCGCCTGCAAAAGGAAAGCTTTGAGTCCTCGCCGAAGAACTCGATCGACTATGCTGTCATCGAGAACACCAAACGCATGGCCGTCGTGCGGGGGCATTTCCGTTGGTCCGATATTGGTAGCTGGGATGCCATTTGGGAGATTGCCGACAAGCATGGCGCTGATAATGCGATCGAGGGGCAAGGGATCATTATCGATTCCGAAGGTTGCCTCGTGCATTCCAACGGCCTGCTGACGACTGTCGTCGGCGCCAAGGACCTCGTCGTTGTTGCCACGAAGGATGCGGTTCTCGTAACGCCGAAGAATCGTGTTCAGGACGTCAAGGGCCTGGTGGAAACTCTGAAAAGTGGCGATCATTCCTTGAAAACGGAGCGGCACAAGCGCGCCTACCGTCCATGGGGTCATATCGAGCAGACGGATTCCGGCCACCGCTATCGTGTCAGCCACGTCAAGGTCGAGCCTGGCCACCGGATCTCGCTACAACAGCACTATCATCGTTCGGAGCATTGGATCGTCGTTCGCGGTACCGCGACGGTCACGATTGAAGACCAGACCCGCCTTCTGACGGAAAACGAGTCGGTCTATATCCCGATCGGCAAGCCGCATCGCCTCGCGAATGAGGGTCAGATCCCGCTGGAACTGATCGAAATCCAGACCGGCTCCTATCTTGGTGAAGACGATATCGTCCGCCTGCACGACGATTACAAGCGCGATTAGGATTAGGCATCAGCGTCTTGGAACGTGGACCGGATCAGGCTGCGGAAGACAGCCTGACAGTTCCCTGTGCCGGCAGAAGTCTCAGCACTTCATCGGCATAGGCCATGCTGTTTTGAAGCGCCTTGTCGAGGTTGCTGACCTGTGACGGGTTCATCATGTGGAGATAGCCGCGGAACTCGAACATGTCGCGGAAGGCGGCACGTTCGATGATCGGTGTGTTGAGGACGTTGACGTCGCGCTTGGCCAGAAGCGCCTTCGCTGCCAGCAGCGCGCGCGTGGTGACCATGGAATTCACGCGTGACAACAGCACGGAGTGCGGGATCTTGATGCCTGCGCGATCGTCGAGATAGCGCAGCAGTTCCAGCACCTGTGCTGCGCCCTGCGCATCCATCGTGCTGCCCTGAACCGGGATGATGACGTGATTGGAGAGGCCAACTGCCGTCGCCAGAAGCGGGGACTGGGCGCCCGGCAGATCGACGATCACATGGTCGAACTTCTTGCGGTTGTCGAGCACATGCTGTTGCAGTGTGGTTATCGAAACATAGGTGATGACCGTAAGGTCAATGCGGTGATCGGCATTATCGCGCCACTTCGAGAGCCAGCGCTGCGGGTCGGTGTCGATCACGCAGACGCGCAAGCCCCGCCGCGCAAGCTCCGATGCCAAGAGAAGAACTGCGGTTGTCTTGCCTGCACCGCCCTTGGTGTTTGCGAACGTGATGACTGCCATGATGAACCCGAGCGTAAAAAGAGGGAGGCGGCGATCATCGCGCAGGAAACCGCACCCATCTCATGGTGCGGTTCGATCATTCAACAATATGGTTAACAGGGTCTGAAGAGAAAGTGCGAGAAGTCAGCGTCTGTGGTCTTCCGCCATGATTTCACGGGCGATCTGATCGAGTGGAACGATCTTGTCGACGCCGCCGTGCGCAATCGCTTCCTTGGGCATACCAAAGACGATGCAGGAGGCTTCATCCTGCGCAATCGTATAGGCCCCGGCCTGATGCATTTCCAGCATGCCGCGCGCGCCATCGTCCCCCATGCCCGTCATGATCACGCCCATTGCGTTAGACCCGGCAGAGCGGGCGGCGGAGCGGAAGAGAACATCGACCGACGGTCGGTGCCGGGAGACGAGCGGGCCGTTTCTGACGGAGACATGATAGCGCGCGCCCTGGCGTTCCAGAAGCATGTGCTTGTCGCCCGGTGCGATCAGCACGTGGCCGCGCAAAACCGGATCGCCATCTTCCGCTTCCTTGATCTCGACTTCGCAAAGACCATTCAGGCGCTTGGCGAATGCCGCTGTGAACTTTTCCGGCATATGCTGGACGATGACCATGCCCGGTGAGTTTGCCGGCAGTCTCTCCAGCATTTCGCGCAAAGCTTCTGTACCGCCTGTGGAGGCGCCGACACAGATCACCATTTCGGTGGTGCGCGCCATCGCCTTGCCGGACGGCGGCGGCAGCACGGCATCTGCCGTCAACTTGGCCTGGGTGCCAAGCGAGCTCGACCCGCGAGGCTGGGCGCGCACGCTCTTGACGCGCGCATGTGCCGCACTCTTGACGACTTCGCAGATGCGCAAGGCGGATTCTGCCAGATGATCGGCAGCGCCGATGCGCGGCTTGAGAATGACGTCGACGGCACCGGCTTCCAGCGCCTGAATCAGCGTTTCGGAGCCTGCTTCGGTCAAGGAGGAGCACATGACGACCGGGATCGGGTGCTGCGACATGATCTTCCGCAGGAAGGTGATGCCGTCCATGCGCGGCATTTCGACATCGAGCGTGATGACGTCGGGCAGGTCTTCCTGGATCCTCTTCGCCGCCATGAACGGATCAGACGCTGCCCCAATGACCTCGATCGCAGGATCTGCCTCTAGCACCGCGGTCAGCGTCTGTCTCACGCTGGCAGAGTCATCAACAATGAGGACGCGTACTTTTTTGACCATGATAACCTACTGCTTGAGGAAAACCGTGTTGGCGACCTGCTTGACCGGCAGATTGATGCCGGTGACAGATTCCGAATGCCCGATCATCAGGTAACCGCCCGGCGCCAGGCACTTGCAAAGCTCGGTCAGCACGTGGGTCTGCGTCTTCTTGTCGAAGTAGATCAGCACGTTGCGGCAGAAGATGACATGGACCGGCGCGCCGATCTCATAGGACGGGTTCATAAGGTTCATGCGGGCGAAGCCGACCTTGGCGCGCAGCTTCGGCGAGATCCTGACGTCGCTGCGATGTTTGTCGCGTGCCTGCATCACGTATTTGCGCTGCATGGCGGAGGGTACAGGCTCCAGAAGGTCACGATTGTAAATGCCGGAATGCGCCTTCTTCAGAACGTCTGTCGAGAGGTCCGTCGCGAGAATGCTGAAATCGGAGATCACACCCTTTTCGACGGCTTCGGCCATGACCATCGCCATCGTGTAGGGTTCAGCACCCGTCGAACAGGCGGAGCTCCACGTGCGGGGCTGTCTGATCCCCTGCTTGGCGAGCGTAGGAAGAGCGGTTTTTTCGAGGAAATCAAAATGGTTCGGTTCGCGGAAGAAGTCCGTCTTGTTCGTCGTCACCACGTCGATGAGATAGATGACCTCGTCTTTCAGACCGTCCTGGCGGAACAGGTATTCGCAGTAGTCGCCAAAGGATCGAAAGCCTGTTGCGCGCAAGCGCTTGCGCAGACGGCCTTCCAGCATCGAACGCTTGGCGTCCGTCATCTTGATCCCGCAATAATCATAAATGAAACTGGATAGCTGGCGGAAATCGCGGGTGCTCAGACTATCTTCGAAGTTGACGCTAACAGCGGTACTCAATGACTCGTCCTTTCAGGCTGCGCGCATCGGGCCGTTGTCGACCTTTGCGAGCTCACCGGCATCGCCAGAGAAAAGCTTTGCGAGATCGATGATGACGACGAAATCGCTTTCGCGGCGAACGACACCGGCGATGTAGCTGGAGTTCCAGCGAATGCCGATATCCGGTGCCGTCTCGATCTGGTCCTGCCTGAAAGGCGCGACTTCAAAGACCTTGTCGGCAACCAGACCAAGCGCCAGCACCTTGTCGACGAAAGGAATGTCGAGCACCAGAATGCGCGTGTGCGAGGTCTTAACGGTCTTGGTCATGCCAAGGCGCAGGCGAAGGTCGATCACCGGAACGCCCTGTCCACGTACATCCCTCAGGCCGAGCAGGTAATCAGGGCCGTGTGGGATCTTGAAGGCTTCTTCGTGGTCGAGGATTTCACGAACGACGTCCACAGGAACCGCGAAAACTTCCTCGCCAAGGCTGAACGTCACGTATTGCATGGTAGATGTAGGGCTCGCCATTTGCGTCTTCTCCAGAAGTCTTGGTCGACATTGCCGATTGAGCGGTTGTTACGTCAGGTCAGGGGAGGCGGGCTTGAGGCCCGCATCTATAGTGTTCGTTAGCCAGCATGGCGGAAATCGCCGTCGTTCTCATCCGGGCCGCCCATGGACATGTCCAAGGCAAAACCTTTGGCACGCGCTTGTTGGGCATGGACCGCACTTGTCGGGGCAAGGCGACGGCCTGGCGTTGCGGGTTTTCCAGCACTTCGCATTGCTGTCACCGGCGATGCTTGATGGACAGGCGTTGGACGAACCGCAGGTGCATCGGCGCGTTCGACCTTGAAGAAGGCGATGCTCGCCTGAAGCTCTTCGGCTT